>NZ_JAKJSS010000006.1:0-899418 GCF_050337205.1 Vibrio nomapromontoriensis | reverse complement strand
AAGTGACCCCGTAAAGTTGGACATTTCTGTTAAGCGGCTTTTAAGGCCTGAGTTCGATATTCTATCGGAGTCAGGCCTTTCAGTTTCACTTTTATACGCTTGGTATTGTAGTACTCGATGTACTCTTTGATTTGCTCTATCAGAGCATCTTCAAAGCTTTGGTTGTGATACATCTCGGTTTTGAGCAAAGCAAAAAAGTTTTCAGCAACAGCATTATCCAAGCAGTTACCTTTTCTCGACATGCTTTGCGTTAAACCACTCTCCGCTACCTTTTTTTGATACTGTCTATGGCGATATTGCCAACCTTGATCGCTATGTATAATTGGCTTTGAGTTGGGTTTAAGCTTTGATATGGCTTCCGTCAGCATCTCCGTGACAAGCGGCAAGCACGCATTTTTAGCCACTCTATAAGCAACCACCTCTTGAGTAAATAAGTCGACCAGAGGAGACAAGTAAACTTTCTGCTCTTTGACTTTGAACTCCGTGACATCCGTTACCCACTTTTCGTCGGGTTGAGTCGCACTAAAATCTCTTTCAAGCACATTGGGAGCAGGCTTTCCCGACTCTCCTCGGTATGAACGATACTTTTTAATCCTGACCGTCGATTTAAGGTTGAGCTGAGCCATCAGCCTTTGAACCGTTTTGTGATTAAGCGCGAACCCCTGATTTTTTAGTTCCAAGTGAATACGGCGGTAGCCGTATCGACCTTTATGTTCATGATAAATTGACTTTATCAACCGCAGTTCACGTTCGTAGCTATTTGGGCGCTTGCTCGTTTGAGCCTGATAATAAAAGACACTTTTAGCCAACTGTAGAGTGTGCAGTAAATGCTTCAATGGGTACTTACCTTTAAGAGYTAGAGCTATGACCGCTTTTTCTTTGTTCGACGGTTTTTTTCCTGCTCCAACTCTTCCAACTTTTTTAGAACGGCATTCTCGGTTCGTAAGTAGACCAACTCCTCTTTTAGCTCCTCAAGCGTCATTTCATTATCAGGCTTGGTGGTACGTTGAGGTTGCTTTTTCATTGAGGGTCTTCCTTTCTGGCGCATTTTGAGCCCTTCGATACCGAGCTCATTAAATCTTTTGAGCCAGACAGAGAGTATCCCAGGGGATGAGAGGTTTAATACTGCGCTAGTGTGCGTGAGAGACCAATCATTCGTCCACATTAAATTTAATGCTTTTCGTTTTTTCTGAGCAGTAGCAGCATGCTTAGTTGGTAAAAACGAACCAGCACCGTGGATGGCAAAGACTTGAGCCCAATACCGTATCTGTCTCGAAGAAATTGAATATTGTTTTGCTAAATAGCGAGATGACGCGCCATCTAAGCATTGTTTAGCAATGACACATTTTAACTCACGACTATATTTGGACATAAAAAGACCCCCAATAATTGGTGTCCAACTATTGGGGGTCAGTTCATAATATGAGGCTTTTGATGAACCAAAGAATGAATGGATTTACTAATTTATTCTGTTCGTAACAAAATCTAGTGTTTCATCCATCATTAGAATTTGGTGATTTTTAGAGTCAGTCGATAGTCTAATGACGCCATTATAATCAGTAAAATCTTCATTCCCTGCAGATGCGCTATCTTCTGCGCTGTATGAATTTTCCATTAAATATGACGCTACCATTGAAATCGAAGCAGTAGAGCTAACTAATCCAATTTCGATACTATCAGATACGGACGGTGCTAGTACTTCGCTAGGGCTTTTCATTAAAACTTGGTTATTTGAAGGTTGGGCGTATATAGATTGATACATATCCAAACTGTTAGTTGTCTTAGAACGAATTGACGTCCTTTGAACTGTATAGTCATTTGAATTAAAACTGGTTGAAACAACGCAATCATTTGAGCCACATGACCCAATATTAGTAGACGAAAAGTCTGTAACAGATGGCTGGGTCAATGTCAGTGGTTGCCCCTTAATTGGTCTCATACCTAGATATAACCAGTTACCTATACTTGTTTCAGCATAGATTTCAGCAGACCAATTTTTTAGCAAATCATCAGTAGGAACATAACTATAATTATTTGTTTGTACATTAACCCCTTGCCAGTCATACACTTCATTGCCTATGACTGCTTTAATTGCACTTTGACTACCTTTTAATGTTAGGTTTTGCAAACTCAAGCTATGGCTATCTATTCCTAAGCTACTTAGTATATCCGCTCCAGGTGGAGTCATAGAAGATACATAGACAGAACTCGCTGGCAAAATGCCATAACTAATCATATCGTTTGGCATACTGTTTGTGTAATCAGAGAACGCTGTCACCAACTTTTTCTCAGCTGCTGGATAATTCGAAACAACAGGGACACTCAATGCAGTACTTCCTCCACTTACTCTTCCATCAGAAGCACTTGTTCGATAATAGCTAGGGTTGTCATTTGAAGCGACCGCAACTAATGCATCAGAGACAGTAATATCCTCTAATTCTTGTTCACCTCGATAACAAGAATTATGTGTATTTGGAGTACGAATCGCTATCGTCATGTTCTGCATTAGCTCTTTTTGCACACTAAACATGTACGAAAAACGATTTCCAGCAACCCCTCCAATCAATTCTTCAAGTGTTACATATCCTCCATCACTAATATCAGATTTGGGGATAGATATAATGCCACTTGAAGGAAGACTCGTACCTTCAATTGTTTTATCTGATATGAATTCACCTTTAGAATCATGAAATAGAATTCTGTATCCAGTATTTGCAGTTCTTGCCGCAACAACCTTAGTAGAGTTTTCTATCTTCGATAATATAGCGCACCCATTTTGTATATTATTGCGCTCATCCTGATAAACATCGATAACCTGCCATTTATATACGGTTGGTGCGGGCCCATTTGAGCCACCACTATCACCGCCACCTCCACCACACCCAACCATTGCTGTAGAAATCGCGGCAACTAGCGGCAATATTACTCTTTTTTTCATCATTCTTTCCTAGCTGATTTTTTGTGCGGCAAAGCGCTGCCATGCCGATCTATTACCGGATACCAAGCAAAGAATGTGCCAAATGACGACGTTTTATTTAGTTTATCTTAACTTCTACTTAGTAAACCTGACTCATATTGTTAAGTTATGAAAGTGAGTTACGGTGAATGTTAACCAAGTGCGCAGATTCAAACATCGATTGTAATTTTCTTTCACATTATTTCTTAAAGTGATCAAGATCAATCAAGCTGTTAGCGTTGCTTGCTAGACTCAGCTCCATTGATATAGCACGAATAATTCGCCTATTACCAATGGATATCGTCTATTCTTAAGCACGCGAGTCGCGTGCAAGTATCCATTTTCATATTCAGCGAATGTATTCTTCTATCAAGCCAAACGACTAAAACACCAAACGACTAACTTTTTTATAATGAGGAATCTATGTCAGACGCCGTCAATAAAGCGCATTCTGATTCAGATATTGAGACCAAAAGCTATCAAGAGCTTCATCGTCCTGCTTCTGAGTTTGCCAGCCGCTCTGAATACCTAGACCACGAACTTCAAATCATGAAACCACGCCGCTATGGATTAAACCTTCCTGGCCGTGATTTCCGCTTTGAGCTCGAAGATTTAGTACCTGCCTTGGCAGGTACTATTGGTATTATCGCAATGTATTCTGCGGTAATGATGTCTTGGGCTGATGGTTTAACCGCAGCATGGGACCACGTGAACCTTGGTAAAGAATTTGCCATCGAAGTTGCTCGTGTAGAGATGCTTATCCCTGCCTTGCTATTCTGTATTCTTGCTTCTGGCTTTTTTAACCCAAGAGCTAACCTAGCCGGTAACCACGGCCCAATGATCCCATTGATTGGTTCAATTGCACTTGCGGGCGCTCACCCACTTGCACTAGCAATCCTTCTTGGTGTGTTTGGTTTACTCTTAAGTTATTTTAAGGGTGGTTCAAAACTGGTTAACCTTACTTCTCAAGGTACCGCAGGTGGCTTGCTCATTTTCCTAGGCTTTACTGGGACCATGAGTCAAATCGGTTCTATCCAAGAGTGGGCGGTCGGCCTTCAATCTGCTACGGTTGATGCGGGTAGCATGGGTTACGTCGGTCTTATTGTGTTGGGTATCAACATTGCGGTCTACGCGTACCTTGCTAAAATCAACATGCGTTGGTTAGCGATTCCAGTTTGTGCCGTTACCGGACTTCTAATCGCGCTTGGTCTAGGTGCTGGTTTCGACCTGACGTTTGAAACTGAAATGGGTCTTCCAAATCTAAACCCTGTTTACTGGTGGGGCAGCGAAACTGAAGGTTGGATGCTTGGTCTTCCAAATCTGCAGCACTTCATTGCATCTCTTCCATTTGCAATCCTAGCCGTTGCGATGTGGTCTCCAGACTTCCTAGGTCACCGTATCTTCCAAGAGCTAAACTACCCACGTAAGACTGAAAAAGTACTTATGGACGTGGATGACACAATGACTATGTGTTCTGTTCGCCAAATGGTCGGTACAGCGGTTGGTGGTGGTAACATCACATCATCTTGGGGTACTTATATGATCCCAGCTGCTATCGCTAAGCGTCCTATCCCAGCGGGTGCGATTCTACTTGGTTCTTTATGTATCATCGTTGCGATCCTTGGCTTCCCAATGGACGTTGCGGTATGGCCTCCTGTTATGCGCGTTGCTTTATTGGTCGGTGTATTCCTTCCTTTACTTGAAGCGGGTATGCAAATGGTTCGTGAAACAAAAGATTCACAAGCTGCCGGTATCTGTATCTTTGCCGCAGTTGTTGCCAACCCAGTGCTAGCTTGGGCACTAACCATGTTCCTTGATAATAATGGACTCATTGGTGACAAAGAGCGTGCATCTCGTCTATCTTTTGTAGACAAGATTGTCATTCCTGTTGGCGTCTTTGTTATCTGTTTGGTAGCAATGCTCGCTGTTGGTATGCTAGAAGGCCAGTACGGAATTCCAGCATTCTTGTAAAAACGCAGTGATTTATTTGGGTAGTGAGCATCACTACCCAAATTTTTATCAAACTTTTTTAAGTTTTATTGATTTAGTTTAAGTTTTACAATAAATTTTTAGTGTACTCTTGATTTCAACGTGATGAATAACAATATCTATGATTAATCCGATACTATGATTGACCATAAATATTTTTATTAATGTGTGTACTGGTTCTCCATTCGGAGAGCACTCGATATCCGAGAACAGTACGTGTTTTTTCTACTAACAAGGTAGGTATGTCATGGCAGAGCAATTTGCTAAAGCTTGGGAAGGTTTTGCGGCAGGTGAGTGGCAAAACGAAGTAAACGTTCGTGATTTCATCCAGAAGAACTATGCACCTTATGAAGGTGACGAAGAATTCCTAGTTTCTGAAGGTACTGAAGCAACTAACAAGCTTTGGGCTAAAGTAATGGAAGGTATCAAGCAGGAGAACGCAACTAAAGCGCCTGTAGATTTCGATACTTCTGTTATTTCTACCATCACTGCACACGATGCAGGCTACATTGAGCAAGATCTAGAAACTATCGTTGGTCTTCAAACTGAAGCACCACTTAAACGTGCAATCATCCCTAACGGTGGTGTACGTATGGTTGAAGGTTCTTGTAAAGCATACGGTCGTACTCTTGACCCTATGGTTTCAAAAATCTACTCTGAATACCGTAAAACACATAATGCTGGCGTTTTCGATATCTACACGCCTGATATCCTAAAATGTCGTAAATCTGGTGTTCTGACTGGTCTTCCTGATGCATACGGTCGTGGTCGTATCATTGGTGACTACCGTCGTGTGGCACTTTACGGTATCGACTTCCTAATGAAGGACAAGCTAGCTCAGTTCGCTTCTCTTCAAGAGCGTTTTGAAAACGGCGAAGATCTAGCAGCAACAATGCAACTTCGTGAAGAAATTGCAGAGCAACACCGTGCCCTTGGCCAAATCAAAGTGATGGCAGCTAAATACGGCTTCGACATCTCTGAGCCAGCTCAAACTGCTCAAGAAGCGATTCAGTGGACTTACTTCGGCTACCTAGCTGCAGTTAAATCACAAAATGGCGCGGCAATGTCTCTAGGTCGTACTTCATCTTTCCTAGATATCTTCATCGAGCGTGATATTGCTGCTGGCAAAATCACTGAAGTTGAAGCTCAAGAGATGATTGACCACTTCGTAATGAAGCTACGTATGGTTCGTTTCCTACGTACTCCTGAATACGATGAGTTGTTCTCTGGTGACCCAATCTGGGCAACAGAATCAATGGGTGGTATGGGTATCGACGGTCGTACACTAGTTACACGTACTAACTTCCGTTTCCTAAACAGCCTATACACTATGGGTCCTTCTCCAGAGCCAAACATCACGGTTCTTTGGTCTGAGCAACTGCCTGTAGGCTTCAAGAAGTTCTGTGCGAAAGTATCTATCGATACTTCTTCTATCCAGTACGAAAATGATGACCTAATGCGTCCTGACCTAGGTTCTGACGACTACGCAATCGCTTGTTGTGTATCGCCAATGATCGTCGGTAAGCAAATGCAGTTCTTTGGCGCTCGTGCTAACCTTGCAAAAACTATGCTTTACGCAATCAACGGTGGTGTTGATGAGAAGCTTAAGATGCAAGTTGGCCCAGTTGGCGACAAGATCACTGACGAAGTACTTAACTACGATGACGTAATGGGTCGCCTAGACACATTCATGGACTGGCTAGCTAAGCAATACGTGACTGCTCTAAACAGCATCCACTACATGCACGACAAGTACAGCTACGAAGCGTCTCTAATGGCTCTACATGACCGTGACGTTCGTCGTACTATGGCGTGTGGTATTGCAGGTCTTTCTGTTGCTGCTGACTCACTGTCTGCAATCAAATACGCAACAGTTAAACCTGTTCGTGACGAAGACGGCATCGCAACAGATTTCGAAATCGAAGGCGATTACCCTAAATTCGGTAACAACGACGCACGCGTTGATGATATTGCATGTGAACTTGTTTCTACGTTTATGGGCAAAATCCGTAAGCTTAAGATGTACCGTGACGCTATCCCTACACAGTCTATCCTTACTATCACTTCAAACGTGGTTTATGGTAAGAAGACAGGTAACACTCCAGATGGTCGTCGTGCTGGTGCTCCTTTCGCTCCTGGTGCTAACCCAATGCACGGTCGTGACGAAAAAGGCGCTGTAGCTTCACTTACTTCTGTAGGTAAACTACCGTTTGCTGACGCACAAGATGGTATCTCTTACACGTTCTCTATCGTTCCTAACGCGCTAGGTAAAGAAGAAGACAGCCAACGTGCTAACCTTGCAGGCCTAATGGATGGTTACTTCCACCACGAAGCTGGCATTGAAGGTGGTCAACACCTTAACGTGAACGTTCTTAACCGCGGTACTCTAGAAGACGCTGTTAAGCACCCTGAGAAATACCCTCAGCTAACCATCCGTGTATCTGGTTACGCAGTTCGCTTTAACTCTCTAACAGCAGAGCAGCAAGCAGACGTAATCGCACGTACGTTCACTGAATCTCTATAACTGAGTCTCTGTCTGTATAGCTAAATTCGTACAGACAAGCGTTATACTGATTGAGATAAAAACCTCGCTTCGGCGAGGTTTTTTATGCCTGCCGTCTCATCATCATCGATATGACCGGTAAATCTCATTGAGTAAGGATTGTTTACAATTTCCTCTATGTCATTGATAACGTTTTCACTACATGATCACTAATCTCCCTTCACAAACGTGTCACTATCGTCTTAACTTATTACACCTCTACACGCCGTATTTGAAGAGAGTGACTCATAATGAAATACCCCACCGCTTCACCTTTCATGTTGCTTAGTGCTAGCGCACTACTGTTACTAAGTTCTAGCGCACTTTCTTCAGAGCGCTCTACCCTCTCGTTTTCAATCGACAATGATGGTGTGTTTGGCACCGATGAAGATTATACCAATGGCATTTTCCTCTCTTATACCAGTGGCGCCATTACGCCATATACATTATTTCGCCCACTGAGTCTTAGCTATTGGGGGGCATCATCACTAGATAAAGTTGAATTTCAGCTCGGGCATAAAATGTGGACGCCTTCAAATATCGCATCCACTAAACCCCTTGCAAATGATCGACCTTACGCAGGTTATTTCCATGCAGAATTTAACTACATTAGCTTACATCCTGAACAAGCTCAGCGTTTCAATCTAACGTTAGGGGCAACGGGCGAAAGCTCATTTGCCGATAAAGCACAACAGTTGGTGCACTCTCTCGTCGGTTCTAGCGAACCGCAGGGCTGGGAGTATCAAATAGAAGACCAGTTTGCCGGCAGCATAGGCTACCTCACTCACATAAACTGGCAGCGACAATCAGCAATAGCCAGTACTTCTTGGGAAATAGCTAACGTCAGTGAAGCCAATATTGGTAATTTTCGAAGTGATGTTTCAACGGGTGCGATGTTTCGCTGGGGAACGGACTTAGGCGGTAATTTCGGTTCAGCAAATATCAGTAGCGAAAACCCTTTTAAGGCGGGGATGATAGGTGCGTCTAGGCGAGGTTGGTTTACCTACTTTGGGCTTAAGGCTCGATACCGCTTTAATGACGTAACCATTCAAGGAAACCGTCCCGGTATTCCAGAACCGAAGGAGGCTTATGACGTTACACTTCAACCTTGGCAAGCGGAAGCGGTATTAGGAGCAACGTGGTATAACCAACATGTGGGCGTCAGCACCTTTATTGCCTCTAAATCTGCTGAATACAAAGAAGCACAGAAATCAATTTATGGTAACGGTGGCCTGTCGTTATTTGCGTTCTTCTAAACAAGAAAGGTGAGTGCGTTGACACAATATTCGCACTCAACCTTTTATTAAGTCGGCATAACACAAACCGTTTACGTATAGTTACCGCTATATTCCATTTTCCTTCATGCTGTTACTTCCCCTGCTAAGCAGTCTTAAAGCGCTCACAATCTTGATATAGCTCGGTAGAGCGCCTGTCTACCAAATCACTAGTTTGCTTAAGGTGTTGATTACTCAGTTCTAGTTCGCTCATCGATTCACTTATCTGCGACATATTACTCGCCATTGATTGTGACGTCGTCGCTAACTCTTTAACTGACGAGAAGATGACTTCCGTCTGAGCACTCGCTTCTCGTGCTTTATTCATAATGTCTTCAAGCGCAGCTTTTGCTTGATTACCCTGTTCTCGCCCCACCTGCATTGAAGTGTCTGATTGCGCAATAAACTGAATGACCTCCGAACTTTCACGTTTCATGGTGTCAATGGTACCTGAAATGTCTTCGATTGCTTGAACGGTCCGAACCGCTAGGCTTCTTACTTCGTCCGCCACAACAGCAAAACCACGCCCTTGCTCACCCGCTCTTGCCGCTTCAATTGCCGCATTAAGCGCCAATAAATTCGTTTGTTCTGCGATCCCATTAATAATGTCCATCACTGAATCGATTTTTTTCGACGCTTGCTCTAATTGACCAATATGTGCCGCGGCCTCATCCAATATGCTTGCCACCTGCTCAAAAGAAGCGATCGTTTCCACAATCACTTCTCCACCAGCTTGCGCTGACTCTGCCGATGATTTACTAATCGAGGCGACATACTCTAAAGAGCCCGAGATCTCTTGAGTCGTGACACTCACCTCTTCAGTTGCCGATGCAAGTTGCTGAGTTTGCGCCATCACTTGAGACTGATGTTGCCCAAGCTCAGTGATGCTGCTATCGAGTAATTCTGAGCTGGCGGATAATGACTGGCTATTTTCTTTCACGCCATCCACCAGTGTGCCTAAGTTGTCACAACTAATGTTAATTGCTTGTTTGAGTTGATTAAATTCATCGCGATGATTACGAGTAATCGTCAAGCGAGTGGTCAAATCTCCCTGTTCAATTTGTTTAAGTGCCGATAATGTTTGCTTAAGTGATCGAGATAACGAGACATTTAAGGTGAGAAAGATAGCTGTTGTGAATAATGCCAGTAGCGCACAAGCAATACCGACAGACACGCGAGTCATACCCGATACCTTATCAGCTTCATTGGCAAGACTGGTTGCTTGCTGCCCAAGCTGTTCAGCCGCATCTGAAAAAGCCGCTAGTGTTGCGACTTGAGCGATCTCTAACTGCCCTTCCAATTGATTCAAACCTGCGGATAATTCAACGATGCGCGTAAAGCCAAGCTCCAGTGCTTGAACTTCCTTTTCATACAACTCCAACATAGCGTAAGCATTCGACGCATTAATAAAACCAGCAAGTGCTCGCTTGAAACCTTTTTCATTATCCGCACTGGGTTGAATGAGAAATTCTTGCATGCTGGTAACCACTTTTTGAAAGTCTGCCGTTAGCGTTACCATGCCTGTTTCCTTAATCGCGACATCAATCTTAGTGTTGTACTGGTGCATCTGACCAAGTAAGCCGTCATCCATAGAAAAACCAAATTCTGACTTGAGTGTTATCCACGGAGCAAGATCTTGAATAAAACGCGTCAGCGCGTCCGTCATTACCTGGTTTTGATCTTCAAAGCCGTGGCGCTGTAAAAAGTCACGATCCACATCAGCGCTTTGTTCAAGCATCATTAGACTCGTTTCAAATACTCCTTTATCCGCTGCAGTCAAAGTGGTACGTCTATTCACCGTATCAAGCAGCAGTATTTGTGTCGATGCCAAGTGTGCACTTGCCCGCTCCATGCCAGAGCGACTTTCGTATTTACTATTTAAGCTAGTGAGCGCATAAAAGATATAGCTCACTAATATAATGAACCCTGCCCAAAGGGTGAACATTGCCAGCGATGTTTTTTGTTTTTGCGATAGAGCAACTTCCATATTATTCCCCGTACAGCAATCGTTTTTATAAAGATGGTGACCCGTATAACACTCAGTAAATCCAGCATATTCTAGTTATTGTTGGAAAATGGCGACCACAACTGACAATTTAATTAACAACGCTATAACATATTCATTCAATGAGCAACAAGCAGATTCAATCATCAAGCAAGAGTATGAATGTCGTCGCCAGTTTTGCTGTTGTGAGAGTGGGTTTTGTAATAAAATAACGGGTAAAAATAGTTATTAGAGAGAGCATATGTCAACTACTGGTCGCATTCACTCATACGAATCCTGTGGCACGGTCGATGGTCCGGGAATCCGTTTCATTGTCTTTTTACAAGGCTGCCTTATGCGCTGCATGTATTGCCACAATCGTGATACATGGGATACACATGGTGGTAAAGAAGTATCAGTAGAGGAATTGATTGCTGAAGCTAAGTCATACCGTCACTTTATGAATGCTTCAGGCGGTGGCATCACATGCTCGGGTGGCGAAGCAATGCTACAACCAGAGTTTGTGCGCGACTTTTTTAAAGCAGCACAAGCGGAAGGCATTCATACATGCTTGGACACTAACGGCTACATTCGTAAGCACACTGATGTGGTTGATGAGGTCCTAGATGCCACCGACCTAGTCATGCTCGACATCAAACATATGAAGGATGAGATACACCAAGATTTCATCGGTGTTTCCAATCGTCGCACATTGGATTTTGCTCGTTACTTACACAAGATCAATCAAAAAACCTGGATTCGTTACGTTATCGTCCCTGGCTACACCGACGATCCAGAAGCGGCCCATCTTTTAGGTGAATTCATTAAAGACATGGATAACATCGAAAAGGTTGAACTATTGCCTTACCACAAATTAGGTGCTCATAAGTGGGAAGCACTTGGCTACGACTACCCTCTTGAGGGAACCCAGCCCCCTTCAAAAGAGGTCATGGATAATATTCAGAATATTCTTTTGCAATATACCGACGTGGTTAAGTATTAAGTACTTATTCACCCCCAATAAAAACGCGCATAAAGCGCGTTTTTTTATCTAAATTTCGTGCTCAGATCATGTTCCTATTTGGGGGTAAACTGGTAATCTAACTATCATTCAAATGTGGCTATTCGGCTGACAAACATCGTCGTCACCCACCTATAATAAAGACAAATTCTAGTGAGGCTCCAAAGATGGAAATGACTAATGCTCAACGTCTAATTTTATCAAACCAATATTACTTAATGGCGAAACTGAGCCCTGAGAGTGAAAACAAGTACAAAAGACTGCAAACTATTGTCGAGCGTGGCTATGCGCTGCAAATGCGTGAAATGGACAAAGAATTCGGTTGCCTAATAGAAGATGAATGTCGTGAAATCATCGACATCATGGAAATGTATCATGCGATGCAAGAATCAAACAAAATGCTGGAAGAGAACGAGCGTAAAGATGTTGACCAACGTCGTCTACAGTTTTTAGGTTTTGACATTGCTAGCGAAGCACAGCTTGTTAATTATGTTCGTTTTTTAGTTGATTCAGAGGGGCTCTACCCACAATTTGATAAGGCGGACCACCACTTTAATAGCCAGA
This sequence comes from Vibrio nomapromontoriensis, assembly GCF_050337205.1. NCBI lineage: Bacteria > Pseudomonadati > Pseudomonadota > Gammaproteobacteria > Vibrionales > Vibrionaceae > Vibrio > Vibrio nomapromontoriensis. The sequence continues at coordinate 887,088 of NZ_JAKJSS010000006.1, read as the reverse complement.
TGCCGATGCTCGAAAAGTACCGTCGCATGCTCGCGACCTGGAAAAACTGCCCTCGTCAATACCACTTATCTAGCGCTGAATTTAAGCAAATTTTCAACGCTTAATCCGGTCAATTGATCGAAAAATAGCACTTATCAACGCCCAGTAGCCTTCTATCTGGGCGTTTCTCCGGCTCCTTTTAGTGCCCAATTCCCATAATCAAGACCCGCGTTCAAAATTTGAGACTATAACCATTCTTTCTCTATTGTCTTTGCCAATTTACAAATAAACACATAATTGCAAAGCAAAAATCTGAAAACCCTACTAATCTTTAAATTGACATGGAGTCGCATTAATTATGTGTTAACGGTCAGTTTTGCAGGTTTAAGGGGAATCAGCTATGAGTATTTTCGACCATTATCAATCGCGGTACGAAGCCGCCAAAGATGAAGAGCTATCAATTCAGGAATTCTTAGGTCTATGTAAAGACGACAAAAGTGCTTATGCCAACGCAGCTGAACGTCTATTGCTTGCTATTGGAGAGCCTGAAATCATCGATACTGCTCAAGACCCACATTTAAGTCGCCTATTCTCAAATAGGATCATATCGAGGTACAAAACTTTCGAAGACTTCTATGGTATGGAAGATGCCATAGAGCAAATCGTGTCTTACCTAAAACATGCTGCTCAAGGCTTAGAAGAACGAAAACAAATCCTATATCTTCTTGGTCCCGTGGGTGGTGGTAAGTCTTCACTAGCAGAAAAACTCAAAGCATTAATGCAAAAAATGCCTATTTATGTTTTGTCTGCAAATGGTGAACGCAGCCCCGTCAATGATCATCCATTCTGCCTGTTTGATGTCAATGAAGACGGTGACTTACTCAAGAGCGAATACGGCATTGAAAAGCGCTATGTCCGCTCGATCATGTCCCCGTGGGCCGCTAAGCGACTGCACGACTTCGGTGGCGATATTACCAAATTCAAAGTCGTCAAAGTCCGCCCTTCAATTCTCGATCAAGTCGCTATCGCTAAAACCGAACCCGGTGACGAGAATAACCAGGATATTTCATCACTTGTTGGTAAGGTTGATATTCGACAACTTGAACACTTTTCACAAGATGATCCCGATGCCTACAGTTATTCAGGCGCTTTGTGTCGAGCAAACCAAGGTCTGATGGAATTCGTAGAGATGTTCAAAGCACCAATCAAGGTGCTTCACCCCTTGCTAACTGCTACTCAAGAAGGCAACTATAATGGTACGGAGGGGCTATCAGCATTGCCTTTCGATGGCATGATTCTCGCCCACTCAAACGAATCAGAGTGGCAAACCTTTAGAAATAATAAAAATAACGAAGCCTTTTTAGATAGGGTTTATATCGTTAAGGTTCCGTACTGCTTAAGGGTTTCAGAAGAAGTTAAAATCTATCAAAAACTTTTGGAACACAGTGAGTTAACTAAAGCACCATGCTCACCAAGTACACTCGAATTGCTGGGTCAATTCAGCGTGCTCTCGCGACTAAAGGATCCTGAGAACTCTTCACTATTCTCTAAAATGCGCGTGTATGATGGCGAAACATTAAAAGACACCGACCCAAAAGCCAAAAGCTACCAAGAATATCGTGACTATGCGGGTGTAGATGAAGGTATGTCCGGACTGTCGACGCGATTTGCGTTTAAGATACTGTCGCGAGTATTTAACTTCGACCAGACTGAAGTCGCAGCAAACCCCGTTCATCTGTTCTACGTGATTGAACAGCAAATTGAACGAGAGCAGTTCCCGCAAGAAGTGGGAGAAAAATATCTCGAGTTCTTGAAAGGTTACTTAGTACCTCGTTACGTAGAGTTTATCGGCAAAGAAATTCAAACCGCCTACTTAGAGTCCTACTCTGAATATGGTCAAAATATCTTCGACCGCTATGTGACGTATGCTGACTTCTGGATTCAAGATCAAGAATATCGCGATCCAGAAACTGGCCAGCTATTTGACCGCTCTTCTCTCAATGAAGAGCTGGAAAAAATTGAGAAAACTGCAGGGATCAGTAACCCTAAAGACTTCCGAAACGAAATCGTTAATTTTGTACTACGTGCAAGAGCAAATAACAATGGCTCGAATCCGGTATGGACGAGTTACGAAAAATTACGCACTGTGATCGAGAAGAAAATGTTCTCCAATACTGAAGAACTCCTTCCCGTCATCTCTTTCAACGCCAAAACCTCATCAGATGACCAACGAAAACACGATGACTTCGTTAATCGTATGATGGAAAAAGGCTACACCGAGAAACAAGTAAGGTTACTATCTGAGTGGTACTTGCGCGTTCGTAAGTCCTCTTAAATACACCGAGCTTTATGACGCAGCCCCGAGCTATAGCTCGGGTTCTGCCTGGTGAGAGGAATACAGGGAGTAACAGCTCATGTCGCAATTTATCGATAGACGCCTAAATGGTAAAAATAAAAGCGCGGTGAATCGACAACGATTCCTACGCAGACATAAACAAAAAATCAAAGAGTCCGTCACAGACGCGGTCAACCGCCGTTCTATCACTAACACTGAAACAGGTGAAGATGTCTCGATCCCTAATACTGATATCAATGAGCCTATTTTTCATCAAGGTCAAGGCGGTTTAAAGGAGCGGGTCCACCCTGGTAACGACCAATTTATTACCGGAGACAAAATAGAACGCCCACCGCAAGGCGGACAAGGAGGTGGTGCAGGTCAAGGCGATGCAAGCCAAGATGGTGAGGGTCAAGATGAGTTTATCTTCCAAATATCCAAAGATGAATATCTCGACATTCTCTTCGAGGACTTAGCGCTTCCAAATCTTAAAAAGAACCAAATTAACAAAATCAAAGAGTGGAAAACACACCGCTCGGGCTATCAAACTGCCGGGATGCCTTCTAATATTGCCATCGTGCGGTCATTACAGCAATCACTCGCAAGACGCACTGCAATGACGGCGGGTAAACGTCGCTTAATCGAAGAATTAAACGAGCAGCTAGATAGCATTCAAATGAGCGAACCCGCTCAGCCCATCGAAGAACGTCGTATCAAAGAAGAGATCGCTCAGCTTCGCAAGAAAATTGAAAGTGTTCCCTTTATTGATACCTTCGACTTGCGCTTTAAAAACTACGAGAAACGCCCTGTGCCCTCTAGCCAAGCCGTCATGTTCTGTTTGATGGATGTCTCAGGTTCAATGGATCAAGCCACAAAGGACATTGCTAAGCGCTTCTATGTGCTGCTCTATTTATTCCTGACCCGCACTTATGAAAATGTGGAGGTCGTGTTCATCCGCCACCATACGCAAGCCAAGGAAGTCGACGAGCATGAGTTTTTCTATTCTCAAGAGACTGGTGGCACGATCGTATCAAGTGCACTCAAATTAATGCAACAAATCGTCCAAGAACGTTTTCCTACCGAACAATGGAATATCTATGCGGCTCAAGCCTCTGATGGGGATAATTGGGCTGATGACTCACCGCGTTGTAAAGAGCTGCTGGTCAATAGTTTACTACCCGCATGTCAGTATTACTCTTATATCGAGATCACTCGCCGTACGCATCAAACCTTGTGGCATGAATACGAAAAACTCGAAAATGACTTCGACAACTTCGCAATGAAGAATATTCGCTCTGTTGAAGATATCTTCCCAGTGTTTAGGGAATTGTTTCAAAAAGAGACAACATAGGGAGATGTGTCTATGACAACTAAAGCTAAAACATCATCAAAAGTGTTGCCTGACGGCCCAGATTGGACGTTTGATATGCTCGAACGCTATCATACTGAGATCAAGCGCGTCGCCGCCTTGTATAAACTTGATACCTACCCTAATCAAATAGAAGTCATCACGTCTGAGCAAATGATGGATGCCTACTCAAGTATTGGTATGCCGATTAACTATAATCACTGGTCATTCGGCAAAAAGTTCATACAAACCGAGCAGGGTTATAAACATGGCCAAATGGGCTTAGCGTATGAAATAGTCATCAACTCTGACCCTTGTATTGCCTATTTGATGGAAGAGAACTCAGTGACCATGCAAGCCTTAGTGATGGCGCATGCTTGTTACGGTCATAACTCGTTTTTCAAAGGTAATTATCTATTTCAGACTTGGACGGATGCCAGTTCCATCATAGATTATCTACTATTTGCTAAGAACTACATCTCTGAATGCGAACAAAAGTATGGGGTTGAAGATGTAGAAAGAACGCTCGATTCTTGTCATGCCTTAATGAACTATGGTGTTGATCGCTATAAGCGACCTGAAAAGATCTCGATGGCAGAAGAAACCATTCGCCAGCAGCAACGTGAAGCATACTTACAGTCTCAAGTGAACGAACTGTGGCGAACTGTGCCTAAAAATCGCGAAAAGGAATCCGAGCAAAAAGTACTCTTCCCTAGTGAACCTCAAGAAAATCTCCTCTATTTCATTGAAAAAAATGCACCATTGCTGGAGCCATGGCAACGTGAAATTGTTCGCATCGTCAGGAAAGTAAGCCAATACTTCTACCCACAAAAACAAACACAAGTCATGAATGAAGGCTGGGCAACGTTCTGGCACTATACCATTCTTAATCACCTATATGATGAAGGCTTGGTCAGCGACAAATTCATTTTAGAGTTTCTGCATAGCCACACGAGTGTAGTCGCACAACCTGCCTATAACAGCCCTTACTTTAGCGGCATCAATCCATACGCCCTTGGGTTTGCCATGTTTAGAGACATAAAACGTATCTGTGAAGAGCCAACGGATGAAGACAAGGAATGGTTCCCAGACTTGGCAGGCAGTGACTGGCTTGAGTCTTTACACTTCGCCATGCACAACTTTAAAGATGAAAGTTTCATTAGTCAGTATCTGTCACCAAAGTTAATGCGAGAGTTTAAACTGTTCTCCATTTTGGACGATGACCGAAAGAATTATATTGAAATTTCGGCCATACACGACGAATCAGGTTACCGAAAAATTCGGGAAAAATTGGCGGCGCAATACAACCTGAGTAACTTGGAACCCAATATTCAAGTCTATAATGTCGACGTCCGTGGTGATCGCTCACTGACTCTACAGCATGTCCCCCATAATCGAATTCCATTAGACAAAGGCTATGACGAAGTGCTTAAGCACCTCTATCGACTTTGGGGCTTTGATGTCATTTTAGAGGAAGTAAAAGAGTCTGGACGACGAGAGATCCTGGCGACTTGTCCAAAACGCGAGGCTTACAATTCGAGTATTTGACCGCCATTAATTACAGCAAAATAAAAAAAGCGGCTCCTATAAGGAGCCGCTTTTACTGCAGAACGTTAACTGTCTAAATCGTTAATGAACCTAAATCGTTACGAAACGATAGCATTCAACGTTGCGCTTGGTCGCATCAATGGTGCCACCAATGCATCATTAAGTAAGTAATACCCACCTAAATCGCCAACAACGCCTTGCGCAGCATTCAGTTCAGAAACAATCACACTCTCGTTAGAAGCCAATTGCTCTGCAATTGGAGCAAATTCGCTCGCCAGTGCTGCATCTTCAGTTTGTAGCGCCAGTGCTTGAGCCCAGTAAAGAGCCAAGTAGTAATGTGAACCACGGTTGTCCAACTCACCCACCTTACGTGACGGTGACTTGTTCATGTCTAAGAACTGCCCTGTCGCTTGATCCAACGCTTTAGCAAGTACGTTCGCACGTTCGTTGCCACTGACTGTACTCAAGTGCTCTAGAGACGCTGCTAGCGCGAGGAATTCACCTAGAGAGTCCCAACGTAGGTGGTTTTCTTTTTGAACCTGCTGTACGTGCTTAGGCGCGGAACCGCCAGCACCGGTTTCAAATAAGCCACCGCCATTCATTAATGGAACAATCGACAGCATCTTCGCAGACGTGCCTAATTCTAAAATTGGGAATAAATCCGTTAGGTAATCTCGTAACACGTTACCTGTCACTGAAATGGTATCTTGTCCTAGTTTAATTCGGTCAAGAGAGAAAATGGTCGCTTCAAGAGGTGCAAGAATGCGAATATCCAAACCATTCGTATCGTAGTCAGGTAAATATTGGTTTACCTTTTTAATCAACTCAGCATCGTGAGCACGCGCTTCATCTAACCAAAATACCGCTGGCACACCAGTCGCACGAGCACGTGTCACGGCAAGTTTAACCCAATCTTGAATCGGAGCATCTTTCACCTGACACATGCGGAAGATATCACCCGCTTCCACCGCTTGCTCAATCAATACTTGACCTTGTGCGTCAACAACAGACACCGTACCGGCATCGTCAAGAATGAATGTCTTGTCGTGTGAGCCGTACTCTTCTGCCTTTTGCGCCATCAAACCAACGTTTGGCACACTACCCATAGTGGTAGGATCAAACGCGCCATGCTCTTTACAGAAATCAATTACGGCTTGATAAATACTTGCATAGCTACGATCTGGAATAAGCGCCTTGGTATCTTGCTGCTTACCATCAGGTCCCCACATTTGACCAGAAGAGCGAAGCATTGCTGGCATAGAAGCATCAACGATGATGTCACTTGGCACATGGAGGTTCGTGATACCACGGTCGGAATCTACCATCGCTAATGGTGGTTGTGTCTCGTAGACAGCGGCTAAATCCGCTTCAATTTCTGCTTTTTGCGCCGCTGGTAGTGAGGCAATCTTAGCATACACATCACCAATACCATTTCGAACATCCACACCTAACTCATTGAACAGAGCACCGTGCTTTGCAAATACTTCTTTGTAATACACTTCAACTGCATGACCGAAAATGACAGGGTCTGACACCTTCATCATTGTCGCTTTCAAGTGTAGAGAAAGTAAAACACCTTGCTGTTTTGCTTCTGCTATTTGCGCTTCAAAGAACGCGACCAGTGCTTTCTTATTTAACACTGACGCATCAATAATTTCACCAGAAAGTAATGATACTTTCTCTTTTAAAATCGACACTTCACCGTTAGCAGAGGTGAACTGGATTTTGACATCCGTTGCTTGATCAATCGTGACCGATTTTTCGCTACCGAAGAAATCTTTATCTGCCATGCTAGCAACATGGGATTTTGAATCTTTTGACCACGCCCCCATTGAATGCGGGTTTTTCTTGGCGTAGTTCTTTACTGATAATGGTGCGCGACGGTCTGAGTTACCCTCTCGGAGTACTGGGTTTACCGCACTACCTTTAATCTTATCGTAGGTTGCTTTAACCGCTTCTTGCTCGGCAGAGTTTGGCTCTTCCGGATAATTTGGTAGCGCATAACCATTGGCTTGTAGCTCTTGAATGGCTGCTTTTAATTGCGGAATAGAAGCTGAGATATTAGGCAGTTTGATAATGTTTGCTTCTGGCGTCGTCGCCAATTCACCTAACTCACTAAGCGCATCACCAATTCTCTGCTCTTCTTTCAAATAGTCAGGGAAGTTTGCAATAATGCGCCCTGCTAATGAGATATCTCTCGTTTCAACGTCAATCCCAGAAGACGCAGTGAATGACTGAATAATCGGTAGTAGTGAGTACGTCGCAAGCGCTGGCGCTTCATCAGTAATCGTGTAAATAATGGTCGGCTTTTCTGTAGGCATGAAATTTCCCTATCGTTCTAATTGGGCAAGGTTACCCTTATCAATTAACGCATACCGAAAAAGGCAGCGTAAACGTTGTAACTGTACCAACAAGCTTCATACTGCACCCAATGTGGTGCATAAATAAGCAATCAGAGGCTTTTAGTTCAGTTAAACGAAATCCTAAGCAACTATAATTAAACAAAAATGAGCAATTAGTCTATTATCTTGTGCATTAATCCTGTTTTTGAGCGCGCTCATGATAGCTCAAAACAGCGGTAGACAAAACTAAAGCACACAGTTTGTTTACATTTTTGCAGGGTAGTTAACATGACATTTAAAACAACACGTGAACCATCTAAGTCACGTGCCGCGACGAAATCAACACGTTTCAAACAATCAACTGGGCAATCGACATCTTCTCATCGTCGACCATCGCGTCGCCGAAAAACGGAAGACGTGAAACCAAAAGTGTCTATTGCTGATCGAAAGGTCATCATTTTTAACAAGCCTTTTGATACGCTCAGCCAGTTCACCGATGGTGATGGACGGAAAACACTGGCCGACTTTATCCCTATTAAAGATGTTTATGCTGCAGGAAGGCTGGACCGAGACAGTGAAGGACTGCTCATTTTAACTAACGACGGCATCTTGCAGGCTCGCTTGACTCAACCGAATTCGAAATCGGAAAAAACTTATTGGGTTCAGGTTGACGGGGATCCGTCAGAAGATGATATTCAAAAACTAAGAGATGGCGTGACACTTAAAGATGGACCAACACTACCCGCTAAAGTGACTCGTATGGATGCACCCGATGTCTGGGAACGAAATCCGCCGGTAAGATTTAGAGCGAATATCCCAACAACATGGCTTTCGATTACCTTAATTGAAGGGCGAAACCGCCAAGTTCGCCGAATGACGGCTAATATTGGTTTTCCAACGCTTCGCCTAATTCGCGCTTCTATGGGGCAGTTTACGCTAAGTAATTTGCAACCGGGTGAATGGGAATTACTTCCTGCCGATCACCCAGCGCTGAGTCGTTAACTGCGTCGTAGAAAACGGCACGACTTCATAGCGGTGTAAACGTTTAGTTTGAATCGCCCGTCGTTAACGAAGCCACTAACTGACGAACATGCTCAAGATCCTCCGGAGTGTCCACCCCTGCCGGAGGCGCTTGTAACGCCACATCAACATGGATTTTTTCACCGTACCAAAGTACTCTCAACTGCTCTAAACATTCCACTTTTTCTAATACACTTGGTGCCCAAGACACATAAGTGTTAATGAACCCTGCACGATAGGCATAAATACCAATATGTCTAAGTAGAGGGTGAGCTGGCGATTGTTTAGGATCTTGGCTATAAGCGTCGCGATCCCACGGAATAGTGGCGCGACTAAAATACAGCGCATAGCCTTGTTCATCCGTGACAACCTTGACGGCATTAGGGTTGAACGCTTCTTGCTCGGTCTCAATACGAACACCTAACGTCGCCATTGGTGCCGTGCTTTGCTGCAAATTATTCGCAACTTGCGCAATAATTTCTGCGGGTATTAAAGGTTCATCCCCTTGCACATTAACAACAATATGCTCCGGTTCTATTGCCATTAATTCAACCACTTCAGCCAAACGCTCTGTCCCTGACTCATGGGTTGGAGAGGTCATACACACTTCTGCGCCAAAGCTTTTTGCAGCTTGCTCAACACGCTGGTCATCGGTGGCAATAATGACTCGCTTGGCGCCCGACAACATCGCTTTTTCGTAAACATGCTGAATCATCGGCTTACCCGCAATATCCGCCAGTGGCTTGCCCGGTAATCGCGACGACTCGTAACGCGCTGGAATAATGACTGTAAATGACATTATCGCCCCTCTTCCATCGCCATCGTTCTTGCTTCTGGCTCTAACAACACTGGGATACCTTCCTTAATCGGGTATGCCAATCGATCTAGCTTACAAACCAGCTCTTGTTTATCTTTATCGAACGTCAGCTTACCTTTACAAATAGGGCACGCTACAATTTCCAGAAGTCTATGATCCATAACTCTCTATAACCTTTCTAATTTTTATCAGTATTTCTTCGCTGTCTTGGTCTGTAAAATTTGCAGATACTGGTAAGTACCACCAATTTTCATGAGCAAAGTGTCGGCATTTTACCGCGTCTTTTTCAGTCATAATGACATTATCAACACCTTGCTCAAGTGCGACAAGCTGTTGTTTATCAAAATCTTTATGGTCTGCAAAACCCTGCTCTCGCACTAAGTTTGCTCCCAGTTGATTTAACGTAGCAAAGAACCTTGGTGGATGTCCAATACCAGCGAATGCCGCCAGAGTACCCAATTCATTCACGGCCACTTTCTTTCCAGATAGTAGATTCACCGCCAACGTTGGCTCTAAGGTAAATACTTTCTCACTCGTCTGTTGTGAGCCACTACCATTGGTCACGATCAAATCAACGTCTTGCAGTCGAGAAAGCGGTTCTCGCAAAGGTCCCAAGGGCAATAGCGCTTCGTTCCCAAAGCGACGCTGTCCATCAACGACAACAATTTCAAATGCTCTGTCTAGTGCGTAATGTTGTAAACCATCATCGGTAATCACCACATCCACACCCAGTGTTTCCAATTCTTGCACGGCATGTGAGCGAACAGGATCAACGACAACTGGCACGCCGGTACGCTCAAAAATCAACTTTGGTTCGTCACCACAATGCTGTGTCGACGTCTGTTGATCAACGCGTAGAGGATATTGTGGAGACTTGGCACCGTAGCCACGCGACACGACGCCCGGTTTAAAACCAAGATTGGCGAGCTGCTCTACCAGCCAGATCACCATCGGTGTTTTGCCATTCCCACCCGCGGTAATATTGCCCACCACAATAACGGGTAATGTTGAACGGTAAACCGTTTTTTTACCTTGGCGATAAGCCCGTCTGCGTCTCGCCGTAATCACGCCATAAAGTTGGCTCAATGGCCATAGCACCACCCACAAAACAAAACGCAGTGGGTGCTGTTCGAACCAAAGCTTTTCAATCACGAATGATCACCAAACTGAATACGGTGTAGCTGAGCATAAGCGCCTTGATGAGCGATCAATGTCGCGTGATTGCCGCGCTCTATGATTTCGCCTTCGTCAACAACCAAAATCTCATCCGCTTCTTCAATAGTTGAAAGGCGGTGAGCAATTACCAAGACCGTTTTATCCTTTTGCAATTCATCGAGCGCCGATTGAATCGCACGTTCAGATTCGGTATCAAGTGCAGATGTAGCCTCATCTAGAATCAGAACTGGCGCATCACGTAACAACGCTCTTGCAATCGCGATTCGCTGACGCTGACCTCCAGAAAGGCTAGCACCATTTTCACCAATCACTGTATCCAAACCATGCTCTAAGCCATCGATAAATTCCATGGCATGAGCTTGTTTTGCGGCGTGCTCAATTTCTTCACGGCTATATTTCCCTTGCGCCGCATAAGCGATATTGTTAGCAATCGTGTCGTTAAATAAGTGTACGTTCTGCGAGACAAGCGCAAAGTGTTGACGCAAATTAGTGAGCTTAATGTCATCGATTTTGTGACCATCGAGCGCAATATGTCCGCTATCAACATCGTAGAAACGAGTGAACAGATTGGCAATGGTACTTTTGCCTGATCCTGAACGCCCCACTAATGCGATAGTTTTACCTGCCGGTAAATCAAAGCTGACATTACGCAGCGCTGGCTTCTCCGTACCTTGATAGGTAAAGGTAATATCATTTACGCTAATGTCACCTTTAACGGACTTCAACTCTGTCGTGCCATTGTCTTTCTCAGTATCGAGATCGATTAACGCAAATAACGTTTGGCTCGCGGCCATGCCTCGTTGGAACTCAGCAGTCACACCCGTTAACGCTTTAAGTGGACGCATTAAAGAGAACATCGCGGAAAAGATAACCGTAAACGTACCCGGCGTTAGCTCACTGCGTACCGAATCAAAGCTTGCTAAATACAACACTGACACTAAAGCCAACGATGCAATCATTTGAATCACAGGGTTAGCAATCGCTGACGCTGCCACCATTTTCATGGTCTGCTGACGCATTTGGTTGCTCATACTGTCAAAGCGCTCGCCTTCAACCTCTTGTCCACCATAGGTCAAAACAACTTTGTGACCTTTTAGCATTTGCTCTGCTGATGTGGTCATCTCCCCCATAGAGGTTTGCATGTTACGGGAGATTTTTCTAAAGCGTTTCGATACAAATCCAATCGCCCAAGCCACAACAGGGGCAACGACAATCAACACTAAGGACAACTGCCAGCTACTCCAAAACATCAGGAACAACAACCCAATAATGCTGGCGCCCTCTCGCACAATACTCACCAAAGAGCGGCTCGTGGCACCTGCGACCTGTTCGGAGTCATAAGTAATGCGTGAAAGTAACCCACCCGTTGATTCCTTATCAAAAAAGGAAACCGGCATGTGCATGAAATGACTGAATATCTTTCTACGTAGCTGCATCACAACATTGCCTGATACCCAGCTTAAACAGTACGTCGATACAAAACCGCTCAAGCCCCGTATAAGCATCATACCAATAATAATCAGTGGCAAGACTTTAAGAAAATTAGATTCAACATCACCAAACCCTTCATCTAAAAGCGGTTTAAGCAAAGAAAGCATGTAAGTATCTGCTGCGGCATTGATCACCAGCGCAATAACGGCAACCGTCAATCCAGTTTTATATTCACGGATATACAGCCACAAGCGCTTAAAGGTCTGCAGTGTGGTTTCATCTTGATTTAGTGACATAATTCTTCAATCATTTTCATCTTAATTTTCTTTTATTCTACTCCGCTTCTTAACATCTGCCTATACCAAGGGGCGAGCTTATCGCCTCTGAGAGTGAAAGCGCTCACTTCTTGTGCACTAAATGACAAATTCACCTGTCCTACTGAGCCCGTGTCGTACCATTTGGCCCCATTTTGTAAATAACGAGCCTTCACATCCGGATTGGGTAGATTCCATCGCCCTGCAAAACGCGTCGACGCAATAGCATGCTGCGTACGAATACGATTAAGCAGCCACTCCGAAGATGATGTTTTACTACCATGATGCGGAACCAATATCGCATCTACATCCAACAAAGGCAGATTACGTGCGAGCAAGATTTCACTAATCTGGTCAATGTCACCCGTAAATAACACTTGATAGTCATGAGACTGCTCTTTTGGAGAATAAGTCATGAGAACAACACAAGAGTGTGGATTATAGGCACGTGCTACCAGCTTAGGCGGCCACAGCGCCTCAAACGTTACCTCGCCCCATTGCCACTTCTCACCTGCGATACACGGCAGCTCAGTCGCATCGGCATCAGATTTTCGAACCCACTTGGGTTGCCATTGCCGTTGTAAGTACACGGTGCCACCAGCATGATCGTTATCGGCATGACTCAAGATAATGCCTTCTAGTACGTTCACCCCTAACTGAGCAAGTGTGGGGGTAATTAGACGCTGAGCAATACTAAATCCCGCCATTTCCATACCAGTATCATAGATCACCGCTTCATTGCCTTGCTGAACAATGACGGCTAGACCATGACCGACATCCAACACAACCACTCGAAAATGATGCTTTTTCTCTGCCTCTATCCATAAAAAGAGAGCAACCACTGCAATGATGGATACCCAACGCACCGTTATCCATTGCCAACATAAACCCGCTGCAATGACGAATAGAATAGGCAGTACATAATGAGGTTCCAACTCTACCCAGAACCAGATGGAATAAGACATCGCCTTAATTACCACGGATAATAATGGGTCCATCACCAAGTCATAGAGACCAATATCGTCGATTCCCATCATTGATGCTACTAAGGTAAATACTGTCATCAGCAATAATGCAGGCATAACAATAAAGCTGAACCAGGGCACAAAAATGAGGTTGTATAACGCACTCCCCAGTGAGGCGCCATTAAACACAATAATCAGCAATGGCAAAAACAACACCGCCAGTCCAATATGGAATAACAAACCACTGCGTATTTTCCCTGCTTCAATATACTGAGGTTGTCTTAAGTAAGCCGCTAACACCACTAACGCACTCACCGCATAATACGACAACCAAAAGCTCATGCTTGCAGATGAAAATGGCAACACTGTCAGGACTAAACCCGCGCTAAAAAGTAACATGGCGACAGCATCGGCTTTAATACTTCGAGAGTAAATAACATAGAGGGTCAAAAGCATCAGCAGTGCTCTGACCGTTGGAATGGGGAAATGCGCTAACGCACCATAGAAACCTGCGAAAATAAACCCACAGGCAACTGCTAGCCAAGGTTGTGCAGCAATGAATAACGCTATTTGGGTAAACCATCGCTTCTTGCCACTTCGACGCTGACTTTGGCTTTGGCTTTGGCGTGATAGCACACCACACAACAGCACAACGGCCCGGCCAACGAAGACACCAATGGAAAAAATAATCGCGATATGAAGCCCCGATATCGCCATTAAGTGCGACAAACCACTTTCGCGTAAACTGGCCCAATCATCGGCGGTTAATTTAGAACGGTCGCCAAATATCAACGCTAAGTAATAACCCTGATAACGACTAGTCGATGTTGCGCGGTATATATGGTTGTAGATGATCGACTTCCACTGACTCTTACTCGACACCATACTATGAGCCGAATCATCAACCCTCGCTTGGGCAAGCAAGCCATGAGCAAAATAGTACTTTTCTTTGTCAAACCCCACCCTGTTCTTAACACCAACAATACGCTTTAACCTCACTGGCGCCACCACCCAAGCGCCGACGTCTACTGGCATAGATAACTTAAGTTTTATTTTCGGTCGATAAACTAAGTTAATCGACTCACCGTTGACGCTAAAAACCGTCACGTCCGCCTCATAACCTTGACTTATTTGTTTAAAATAGCTGTCAACTCGCGCTTTTATGGTAATATCTGTGCCGAATCGAAAAAGCGCCTCTGTTTGGCTCTTAAGAAGATTCCCTTGAATTAATGCCACGGATAGTGCGATGAATCCCGTCAACAATATAAATCGACGCTTTATCAGCAAGGCGAAACTGATTAGGGATATAGGAATCAACCAATAGATAGTTGGCATCACAGGCCAAAAGGTTGCACTTATTAAAGTTAGGGTGTAAACCAAAGGTACAGTGATGCTTGTAAAGAGAGTCATGTTTCCCTATGCCAAGAAAGTTCATCAAACGTTTCATGCCAAATCACGAAGTGATCAAGCGACAAAAGGCTTTGAAAATATTCGGCAATGTCCTCTATAACCCCAACCTATGGTGTTTAAACCGCCGCTCTGCAGCGGGTGCGTTTGCCGTTGGTTTGTTTATGGCTTTCGTTCCACTGCCAAGCCAAATGATTATGGCTGCGGGTCTCGCAATTCTCTTCGGTGTAAACCTGCCTTTATCGGTTGCGCTGGTTTGGATCAGTAACCCAGTCACTATGCCTGTGCTGTTTTATTTCGCGTATAAAGTCGGTGCGTTTTGCTTGAGCACTCCCACGCAGCCGTTTCATTTTGAATTGTCATGGCAATACCTTTCTGAGCAAATGTCGACCATCGGGCCTCCATTTCTATTAGGGTGCCTACTTTGTGCAGCACTCGCGTCAATTGCCGGGTATTTCGGTATCCGTGGTTTATGGCGCTATTCCGTCGTCAGAAGTTGGCAACAACGCTCACTACGCTAGTCTCTGAGCGTATTGATGTTTGCATCATGTGTTGGCTAAATTAAAGCGTTACTCATAAGGGCGCAAGATCGTAGCGACAACCTATGAGGTAAATAGCAAAAGCGTGAAACTGTTAAGTACATCAGTTAGCAAAAAAGGACCCTAGGGTCCTTTTTTATTAGTCATTATGTTATTCATCGTTATTTGGCACTTAGCACCGTCGCAGGGTTCAACTGGCTCGCTTTCGATGCCGGATACCAGGTCGCAACTAGGCTCAACGCTATCGCAGTTCCGGATACTAATGCTACATCGCTCCAAACTAACTGCGATGGTAAGAAGTCGACAAAATAGATATCACCAGATAAAAACTGATGCCCGACGAGTGTCTCGAGGGCTGATACGATTGGCGTTAAATTTAATGCCAGCAAGGCGCCCGCGATTCCACCGACAATGCTTCCCACCACGCCAGAAAATACGCCCTGCCAAATGAAGATCCGCCGTATCAAACCATCACTCGCCCCCATTGTTCGCAAAATCGCAATTTCTCCAGAGCGATCTTTTACTGCCATCATCAACGTCGAGACAATATTAAAACAAGCAACGCCGATGACTAACACCATGACTAAATACATAATGGTGCGGACCAATTCGATGTCACGATAAAGAAAGCCGTATTTTTGCTTCCAACTTCTTAAATACACATATTCAGACAAAGAGTTTCCGACTTGTCTAACAATTAGTGGCGCATCAAAGACATTATCGACTTTGATCGATACGCCACTGACTTTATCCCCCATTCGGACGTACTTTTGGGCATCTTGCAACGGCACTATCACCAAGCTGTGATCAATTTGACCGTTGAGCTCAAGTAAGCCTGTCACTTTTACCCGCACGCGCCTTGGTGACTGCACTTTAGTTGCATCACTGGTTGAGGGGATCATTAACGTAACAAAATCCCCTACCTTAGCGTTAACTTGCTCCGCCACCCCTTTGCCCAAAATGGCTTGCTGCTCTCCAGCCCGAAACGCCTGCCAACTTTTGTCGTCAACAAAGCTGGGTAACGAGGACACGGTTTGCTCTAATTGAGGATCAACCCCACGAATTTCAACCGCTTTTAATTGACTGCCTTTCTCAACTAAGGCCGTCACTCGAATATAGGGCGCTGCGGCTTCAACATGTTCGTGCTTTGTAGAAGCAGCGACCATCTTTTGCCAATCGTCAATCGGTTGATTAACCCCTTCAAACTCACCATGAGAAATGACTGACAGTACGCGATTTTTAAGTTCTCGCTCAAAACCATTCATCGCCGACAAACCGACGATAATCACCGCGACACCCACAGCAATACCAACAATTGACGATATCGAAATAAAAGACACCATTCTATTGCGCTGCTTGGCTTGGCTAAAACGTTTACCAATAAAAAAGGATAATGACACGTCTATTCCTTACTTCTGCGCGATATCAATTAATAAACCATCTTGCATGTGAAGCTGTTTATCCATTTTTTCCGCTAGTTCGTTATCATGGGTGACCACTAAGAAGGCCGTGCCGTATTCCTTATTTAAAGTACGCATCAAATCATAAATAGCGAGCGCTGTTTTATGATCTAAGTTACCCGTAGGTTCATCAGCGAGCACCAGCGAAGGTTTGTTGACCAATGCTCGTGCAATTGCCACACGTTGTCGCTCACCACCAGACAGTTCCGAAGGGCGATGCGTCACACGATGACCTAAACCAACACGCTCCAATAAGTCATGAGCTTCAGCTTTTGCTTGTTTCACATTCATGCCACCAATTAACAATGGCATCGCCACATTCTCTAGAGCAGTAAAGTCACTCAATAGATGATGAAACTGGTAAACGAAACCCAAATGCTGATTGCGGATCTTCGCTTGTTGATTGCTACTAAGCGTCAACAAAGATTGACCTAAGAATTCAACCTCGCCCTGCGAAGCATCATCCAATGCCCCTAGCACATGTAACAAGGTTGACTTACCCGATCCCGATGAACCAATAATGGACACAAGCTCCCCTTTAGCAATCTCAAAACTGACCCCTTTCAAGACTTCGGTATCCACCGCGCCATCGTGATAAGTTTTGCGAATATTCTGGCAAGCGATTAAAGGACTACTCATATCTTAAAGCCTCAGCTGGTTTTACGGACGACGCACGGTAAGAGGGAAATAAAGTCGCCACCAGACTCAGCAGCACTGCGCCAACAACAACAATAACGATTTGGTTCGGGTTAATCATGATAGGCAACTGACCGCCAAAACTAAACAGAGCAACGCCCATCGCATCTAATAACGCGTTTAGGTTCTGAGCCATCAATACGCCTAAGATGCCTCCTACGACCGCGCCGATAGCGCCGCTACTCGCACCTTGAACCATAAAAATCGTCAGCACTTGTCTATCTGACATCCCTTGGGTTTTGAGAATAGCAACCTCTGCTTGTTTCTCCATGACAACCATGATCAAAGCGGAAATAATATTGAAAGCGGCAACACCAATAATCAACCCCAGCATCAATCCCATCATATTTTTTTCCATTTTGACTGCTTGGAATAACTCTCCGCGCTGTTCACGCCAATCGCTCCAATGCCATGATTCCGGAAGCTCGTGTTGACTTAAATTCGAAACAACAAATGGATCTTGAAAAAAGAGTCGCCAGCCACTGGCTTCTCCCGGCTTAAAACGCATGAGTTTTGCCGCGTCCGATATATGAGTGATCACCAGTGAACTATCAATATCTGACCCTGTGCTATACAAGCCCGCGATGGTAAACATCCGTTGACTCGGAATTCGACCCAATGGTGTGTATTGACTGGCACTGGTCACCATTAATCTAATTTTGTCGCCAACCTGAACATCGAGCTCTCGCGCCAACGTGTGACCAAGCAACACCCGATAGTCTCCGGCTTCAAGTTGATTAACACTGCCACTCACCATTCGATGGCGAATGGGATCATTACTCTCCGGTTCAATACCCAACATCATCACCGCGGCTAAGCCTTGATGGCTTTGAACCACGGCTTCACTTCGTACAATAGGAACTGGAGGCTGACTCGTTGGGTAGTCACTAAGAAAAGCTGGAGGTACCTGATCTGACGCTATAGTGCCACTTGAATGGGTGATAACCGCCTGAGGGAGCACGCCTAAGATACGCCCCTTGAGTTGCGCCTCAAAACCATTCATCACCGATAGCACCGTCACCAAAGACAGCACCCCGATGGTAATTCCGGCGGTTGATATATAAGACACGAAGCGGCTAAAGCGATCGCCTGACCGACCTCGTAAGTAGCGTAATCCGATAAAAACGGGTAATGGGTGAAACATAGACACAACCAAAGAATGAAATCTAAGGCTAATGTAACGATAAACGCGCTGAGGTTGTAGCCCTGAATGTGATTTTCGTTTTAAATGACAGACTTTTAACGATTTGATAGGGCAATTTCTTGATAACTCGGTGATACACAGAGATAATTAAGGCTATTAATCAGGGATTACCTATGTCACAGAATGACTTCTTTACCGTAAACGGCGCAATTCGAGCCAACATTGAGCCGATGGAAATTGGCGCAACACTACCTGAGTTAGACAGTTATCTGGCACAGATCCCTGCACCATTTGTGGCCTCTTGTGAATTCAGCCAACTCAATCAACAAAGAGAAGCCGCAAAACATGAGCTGCAACAGCAAAACCTTAAACAGGTTGCCGAGCTCATAGACCAGCAAAATACTAAGCTCAATCTGCTACTCAATTACATGATCGCTCAACAAGATGAACCCGCTTTCCGTCAAGTCACAACACGATTTGGCGCAGGAGAGATCGTCTACCGCAGTCAGACCCCTCTCAGCATTGGGCAGCTAGCGGTAATAAAACTATTTCTAGATGCACCACCCGCAGGCATTTATTGCTACGGTGAAGTCACTGACGTACAGCTTTCGGACTCAGAACATTCGGATTCAGATTACACCATCACTCTGACGTTCGTTCGCATTCTTGAGGAGCATCAAGACATGCTCATTAAAGCCGCCTTGTACCATCAACAAAAACTCTTAAGACAGCGCTCGCTTGATCGAGACAAAAGCTAATCACTATGACCAAGACTCCTATACTTCCCTTAAATATGCCGTCAGGTGCTGGCGACAAAAAAACGCTCGGTAACCTTCGGGGTGCATCCCTTGCTCTAGCCATCAGCGAACACGCGCAAGCGCATAGCAGCCATACGTTACTGGTGGTCCCCGACCCTCAGCTCGCGATTAAATTGCAAGGCGAAATCGAACAATTTTACTCGGGAAGTGTCGGATTATTTCCTGACTGGGAAACCTTGCCTTACGACAACTTTTCTCCGCATCAGGATATTATTTCGGATCGTATTGCCAAGCTTTACACGCTGCCGCAACAAAGTTCCGGCATCACTATTGTTCCTGTAAGCACATTGTTACAGCGACAATCGCCACGAGACTTCCTACTTCAGTACACTCTGATGGTCAAGGTTGGTGATTTATTCTCCTTACAGAAGCTTCGCCTGCAACTTGAAAGCTCAGGCTACCGCCAAGTTGACCAAGTCTTTGGTCCCGGCGAGTACGCCAGCCGAGGATCCATCCTCGACCTCTACCCGATGGGTAGTTCAGCCCCATATCGAATAGATTTTTTCGATGATGAAATCGATACGATCCGCACGTTTGATCCCGAAAATCAACGCTCTATCGATGATATCGATGAAATCCGCCTATTGCCTGCTCATGAGTTTCCTAGCACAAAGGAAGCAATAGAAGCGTTTAGAGTTAGGTGGCGTCAACAGTTTGAGGCCAGAAGAGAGCCTGAATCCGTCTATAGCCAGGTCTCTAAAGGTGTTTGGCCTGCTGGTATCGAGTATTGGCAGCCACTGTTTTTTGACCATACTGAAACCCTATTTGATTACATCAATGAAGACTCTCAACTCATTATGGTTGGTGAGATCGATGCCTCCATCGACCACTTCCTTCTAGATGTTGAACAACGCTATGAACAGAGAAAAGTCGACCCATTACGCCCTTTATTGCCACCTATTGCACTGTGGCAACAAAAGAACGAGTTCTATTCTCACCTTAAGCAACACCCTCAACTTATTTGTTGTAATGACGCCACCAGTGCCAAAGCGGGACGCCAAAATGCTGACATTACGCCGCTGCCAGACATTAGCGTTCAACACCAATTAAAAGAACCCATGGCGCAAGTGCGTCAGTTTACTGAACAATACGCGGGTAAAGTGATTTTCTCTGTGGAATCCGAGGGACGCCGAGAAGCACTTAACGAATTATTGCATCGCATTAAACTGCGCCCTCAAGAGCACGATAGCCTCCAGTCGGCATTGGCCAGCAATGATAAATTCAGCCTAGTCATTGGTCATTGTGAATACGGCTTTGTGCAAGGTCAGCGATTTGCTTTCGTTTGCGAAAGCGACATGCTGGGTGACCGTGTAGTACAGCGTCGTAAAAAAGAAAAACGCTCGGTCAACAGCGATACCATCATACGTAACCTTGCCGAATTAAAACCTGGTCAGCCGGTCGTACACGTTGATCACGGTATCGGCCGCTACCTTGGACTGCAAACACTTGAAGCTGGTGGCATCAAAACCGAATACGTGACCTTAGAGTACCAAAACGAAGCAAAACTCTATGTCCCAGTCGCGTCACTAAACCTAATTGGACGCTACTCAGGTGGAGCAGAAGAAAGTGCGCCTCTTCACAAATTGGGTGGCGAAGCTTGGACAAAAGCGCGCCGTAAAGCGGCAGAGCGAGTTCGCGATGTTGCCGCCGAATTGCTTGATGTTTATGCCAAGCGCGAACTTAAACCTGGCTATAAATTCCGCTTAGATAGAGATCAATACGCGACATTTAAAGCAGGCTTCCCATTCGAGGAAACCGAAGACCAAGCACAAGCTATTAACGCTGTGATGTCTGATATGTGCCAACCCAAAGCAATGGATCGATTGGTGTGCGGTGATGTCGGCTTTGGCAAAACGGAAGTGGCGATGCGCGCCGCGTTTGTCTGTACCGACAACAATAAACAAGTCGCAGTGTTGGTTCCTACAACATTGCTTGCTCAGCAGCACTTTGAAAACTTCCGCGACCGATTTGCCAACCAACCAATTCGTGTTGAGGTATTGTCTCGATTTAAAACGGCTAAAGAACAAAAAGTGATTCTCGAGGATGTTAAAGAAGGCAAAATTGATATCCTAGTCGGTACTCATAAACTGCTGTCTAATGACATCAAGTTTAATGATCTCGGCTTGTTAGTCGTCGATGAAGAGCACCGCTTTGGGGTACGCCAAAAAGAAAAAGTCAAAGCGATGCGCGCCGATGTCGACATTCTGACCTTAACGGCGACACCGATTCCACGAACCCTCAATATGGCAATGAGTGGCATGCGCGATCTTTCTATTATCGCTACTCCACCAGCACGACGCTTAGCCATCAAAACGTTTGTCAGGGAAAAAGACGACAGCACGGTCCGCGAAGCTGCCTTGCGTGAAATCATGCGTGGTGGGCAAGTATATTTCCTTCACAACCAAGTCGAAACCATCGATAAGGTCGCAGAAGATTTAGCAAAACTGATCCCAGAAGCGCGTATTACCGTCGCTCACGGTCAGATGCGCGAACGTGAACTTGAGCGCATCATGAACGACTTTTACCACCAACGCTTTAACCTGTTGGTGTGTACGACGATCATTGAAACGGGTATTGATGTTCCAACCGCCAACACCATTATTATGGATAGGGCTGACAACCTAGGGCTCGCTCAATTACACCAACTACGTGGCCGTGTTGGACGCTCCCATCATCAAGCTTACGCATACTTGCTGACCCCGCATCCAAAGGCTGTCACTAAAGACGCAATTAAGCGCTTAGATGCCATTGCATCACTAGAAGATTTGGGGGCTGGCTTTACCCTTGCCACCCACGATTTAGAAATCCGCGGTGCCGGTGAACTGCTTGGCGATGAACAAAGCGGACAAATTCAATCGGTTGGTTTCTCACTTTACATGGAGATGCTTGAACAAGCAGTAGAAGCGCTGAAAGAAGGCAAAGAGCCTTCACTCGATGACTTACTCCGTGAGCAGACAGAAGTCGAAATTCGTATCCCAGCTTTACTACCTGATGACTACATTCCAGATGTCAACATGCGCCTTTCCATGTATAAGCGTATTGCTAGCGTCTCTGATAATGAAGAACTAAGTGAACTGAAAGTCGAACTGATCGATCGTTTCGGTTTACTACCGGACGCTGCAAAACATCTACTGGCTATCTCAGCAATGAAATTACGCGCCGCCGGCCTTAAAGTCAGAAAACTGGAAGCGCACGATAAAGGTGGATACATTGAATTTTATCCTGATGCTGACATAGATCCGACCTTCTTAGTTAAACTGCTGCAAGCACAGCCCAATAAGTTTGCCATGGAAGGGCCAACCAAGTTCAAATTCATAGAAAGCTTGACGGATCGCCGTAAGCGACTTAATTTCCTAAATAATATGCTGGAAGAGTTTGAGAAAAATCGGGCCCCACATCGCTAGTACTAAAGCGCCAACTAGATTGATACGTAAGTTGATAGCTAGAGCCTAATGGGTGTGTGCAGACGAGCCATGAATTGTCTCGGCAACACCCTACATTAGTTGATATAATGTGATTAAACGCAATGATAGCGTTAATCAATGGAGAAAGAATGAAAAAGTTGATACCACTGCTGCTCCTATTAGTCTCTATGCCGAGCTTGGCACAGCGACAATTTGATATTGAAGTGATCATTTTTAAGCGCGCCGTGAATCCTGAAAAAGTAAACGAATCCTGGCCTAATGATATTGCACAAATCGACTTTAAACGCAGTGGTGCAATAACCGATGCCAATTATCGCGCATCCAAAGGCGTTAAAATGCTGCCATATTCTGCTTACGAACTAACTGGCGAAGTAGAAAAGCTTAAGAAACACGCAGGCTACTCGGTACTGTTTCACAAAGCATGGCGACAGGGCGACCAAAGTAAAGCCTACGCGCCAACCTTTCATATTCGTGCAGGTAAAGACTATTCTTCAACCTTTAATGTAGATGGCTCAG
This sequence comes from Vibrio nomapromontoriensis, assembly GCF_050337205.1. NCBI lineage: Bacteria > Pseudomonadati > Pseudomonadota > Gammaproteobacteria > Vibrionales > Vibrionaceae > Vibrio > Vibrio nomapromontoriensis. The sequence goes on along the minus strand of NZ_JAKJSS010000006.1, from coordinate 863,808 downwards.
AAAAAGGCAATGACGATAATCATTCCTCACCTGTTGACGGAGTGACAGAAGTCGCGATCGATAAACCACTATATGAACTTGACGGTAAGCTACAGGTTTATGTTCAGCACTACCTCTATACAGAAGCTCAACTTGACTTAAAAGCCCCAAGTAGCAAAGAAGTCGTGATTGCAGGCCCGACGCAAGTTGCGGATTCTGACCCTTTAACCACCTCTGCAGCAGTAAGTAGCGAAGAAGTAGCAGCGCCTATTTCTGAACCAATTACCGAGGATGCCAATGTCATTGCAGGTAACTTGCAGGACGTTGCCGTACAAACAGAAATACAAACCTTTTTGAAAGACTATCGTCTCGACCAAAAGAGACGTATGCGCAGTAACGAAACTCACTACTTAGACCACCCATTATTGGGGATGATTATCCAAGTACGAAGAGTCGCCAATTAACTTTAAAAAAAGGCCCTATTATTGGGCCTTTTATTCTTCATGACCCAGCCAGATTATGAATGCAAATTACGCAATATACACCCCTCGTCTCTCTATGCGGTTGCTCAAACTGAGTGATGCTGCTGAGTTTGCCCACATCATTCGTCACTCTCCTTCTCTACACCAATGGATAGACTGGTGCCACACTGAGTTTAGTGATGCAGAAGCACACGAGTTTATTTCCGCAACAAGACTCAATTGGGTGAAAGCTAACGCGTTTGGTTTTGGCCTCTTTGAAAGAGAAACGGATAAATTTGTAGGGATGGTGGCACTTAACGAGTTTTACCATACCTTCAATATGGGCAGCTTAGGTTACTGGTTAGCGGATGCCTCGCACGCTAAAGGGTATGCGAAGGAAGGACTTGAGGCGTTAATTGAATTTAGTTTTGCTAGCTTATTACTGACACGACTAGAGATTGTCTGCGATCCTAACAATGAACCCAGCCAGGCGTTAGCAACGCGAGTTGGCGCAACCTATGAGTGCCTTGCTGAGAACCGATTTATATTTAATGGTCGACCAAAACAGGGGCAGGTGTATTCCATTATTCCACCCCAAAAATAAGGCACCCAATATTGGGTGCCTTATTCATCTTGATTATGTATGCGCATCTAAAGCCAATAAATAACCAGATATATCCTAGTGTAATTTAAGGTTAGGTCTAAGTACTCGGTTAATTCGACCTACTAACATCATCAAACCAGTCTTGATCACACCATGTAACGCCACCTGATGCATTCGGTACAGAGAAATATACACCACTCGAGCGATACGACCTTCAACCATCATTGAGCCTTTCGTTAGGTTGCCCATCAAACTGCCGACCGTTGAAAAGCGGCTTAGGGAAACCAACGAACCATGATCACTATACTGATAAGCCTTTAGTTCACGATTAGAAAGTTTCGCCACAATGTTACCAAATGCACGACTGGCCATTTGATGTGCTGCTTGTGCTCGAGGTGGCACAAATGAACCATCAGCCTGAGTACACTGCGCCAAATCACCGATCACAAAGATGTCATCGTCGCGAGTCGTTTGTAATGTATCTTTTACCACAAGCTGGTTAATTCGGTTGGTCTCAAGACCGGCAATATCTTTCATGAAATCTGGCGCTTTGATGCCTGCAGCCCAAACCATAATTTGTGCAGGAATATGCTCGCCATCTTTTGTTGTCAGACCCGTTTCGTCTGCCTGTGTCACCATAGTTGTGGTGCGAACAGTAACGCCTAGCTTGGTCAATTCCGAGTGTGCGGCCGATGAAATTCGTGGTGGTAGAGCAGGTAGAATACGTTCACCCGCTTCAATAAGGTTAACATTGAGCTTGCTCGAATCTAAATCACCAAAACCGTACGTACGCAGCTCTTTCACCGCATTATGTAGCTCTGCTGATAGTTCAACACCCGTTGCACCCGCGCCGACAATCGCAATATCAACCGTACCTCGACCGTTTTTGGCGTGCAATTTCAAGAATTCATTATTCATTTCAGTACGGAAACGATGAGCTTGCTCTGGACTATCAAGGAAAATACAGTTGTCACGCACACCTGGAGTATTGAAATCATTGGATTTAGAGCCGATTGCTAACACTAAAATGTCATAGTCAATCTCACGAGCGGGCATAAGCAACGCTCCGTGTTCATCTTTAAGCTCATCCAATTCAATGCGCTTTTGGCCACGATCGATCGCTTTTAGGCTACCCATTTGAAAGTCGAAATGATGATTTTTTGCGTGAGCACGGTAGCTAAGAGCATCAACACCTTCATCCAAAGAGCCCGTTGCGACTTCGTGCAAAAGCGGTTTCCATAAGTGACTGGCTTTACGATCAACTAACGTGATGTTCGCTCGTCTCTTTCTTCCTAGTGTGCGGCCTAATTTAGTCGCAAGCTCTAATCCGCCTGCGCCTCCGCCTACAACAACAATATTTGTCAAAATGGCTATCCTCTAAAAAGTGAAAAAATGGGGTGAGTCGCCCGAGTCACTCGAACAACTAAAAATTCTTTCATTATGAGCGAATTGCTCATGGTCTTCAGCGACCCTAATTCGGTACAACAGCCGTTTCACTTCACGTTTTGGGTTAATGTTTCAACACAACGGGTTTTTCTGGGCAAGTTTTCTTCTTGCTCTAAACTTTTTTTGACATTTATCAACAAATGTAGAGTGAATTTATTATATAGAGCAAATCAATGTCCGCAACTATTGAATGGAATTATTTTTCAATTCCGCATCTATTCGCTGAGTTATTAGTCATTTGGATGCCGTTACGTACGATATCAACATCTATCGATGCAACGGGCACAAAAAAAGCAGCGAATCTCGCTGCTTTTTAATCGTCAAACATCACGTTTTGTTAAGCTCTAATTTTCTTGGGCGCTATATCTTAGATGCGATGTTTCTTAAACGACTAAAGCGCTTAAGTACCGCGCCTGTTAAGTATTACGACTCTTTAAACGCCTTCATCGCCTGTAAGTGCTGAGATATTTTCTTAAACTTATGCGGCTCTGCTTCATCCCAAATCACGTTGTAGTAATCTTGAAGTTCATCGGCTGATTTCTGGTTATTATGAATATCGTCATTTCTCGACAAAATAACCAGACATTGGCCACGGTTTTTAGTGCGGAATTCTTCTACACATTTCGTCGCAATGTCTTCATATTCTTCTGGGCGGTCTATACGCCCCTGCATGTTGATTTCTGGGCGTAAGTTAGGATTGAAAATGACTTGTTTGATGCCACATAAAAAACCAATGCGTTCAGACCAAAAACCACCAAGTCCAACACCGCAGATCAATGGTGCACTGTCATCAGACTGCTCAACCAATTTATGTACTTCTTTAAGTAAGTGCTGCATGTCATGCTTAGGATGCAGAGTACTGTAATTAACGAACCGTACGTCATCATCGATAAATTGCAGTTGTAACACTTTTTCGTGGTTGCCCGGGCTACTTGAATCATAGCCATGAAGATAAATAATCATAGTACCTCTCAATCATTCCTTACTGGTACGCTTTCCTTAAATCTACCACTTCCATCCTAATTTAAAAGTGAATTTCCGTTGTTTAAGAAAAGAGAAATTACAAACAGTGATCACTTCTGCATAATCGTTGATAAATCGACTCTGCATCGATTAGAAAGTCATCATTATCCCAAAGCTGAGCAGCTAATACGTACCACAGCAATGCCATCATCTGAGCGTGAGCCGACCAGGCATTCATATCACTTAACCATTGCTCGCGGTCGATCACCGCATTTGGGTCACTAAGACCATACGCCTGTAAGTAACAGTTAAGTCCTTGGGGATAATCCATATCCAGCATATCAAGCGTCAATACGAGGTCGAGCCTTGGGTCTGCTATTGCTGAATATTCCCAATCAATCACGGCGATTGATTGATGGCTACGTATGAGATTGTGGTGAGCAAAATCAAAGTGGCATAACGCACTGTGATTGCAGTGGAGCGCGGGGGGAATTCGTAACTTAACGTATAGCTCTTGATAACGTGACTTATAGATACTTGGATTGAGTTGATGCCAATAGTGATCAACCTTCTCCGTGTAATCAAATCGGCGGATACCGATGCTGTCACCATCTATGCTATCACCACTAAAAGTGTGAATATGAGCCAATAGCGAGATAACCTTCTCCGCTGACAATTCTGCACAGGAAATCGGCCTCCCCTCTAACCACGATAACAACACTCCGTGCGCATTGTCACCAAGGACTTGGCTAGTGGGTAGCAGCGTTTGTACAGCCTGCAGAACGTTTCGCTCATTGACTCGGCAGATATCAAATGCAGCACTTATCTTTGTATGACCACGCCAAACCGTCCAACCATGGGTTTTGGTCGCTATCTTCCATGTCCGGTTGGTTAACCCGCCAGAAAGCTGAAGTGCCCCTAAGGGCACTTCATTAAGCACAGTTTGCGCATGGGCAAGTTCTGGCTGTTGTTGCAAAGCCTGCTGCCAATCTAACATCGACAAGAGCGCGACTTAGAAGCCAAGTACAGAGCGTGATTCTTGTTTACGAATCTCTGTTTCATCTGCCCACTCAATAAGGCCAGTTTCAAGATCCATTAAACGCATCGTCATCTTGTAGTAAACATCTTTGTCACTACCCGCTTCTTTTACGATACTGCTCAGGTTACCGTAAAGCATGTATTGTGCGCCGACCATTTTACCAAATTGAATTGCAGTGCTTTGATTCACTAATTCGTCATTGTTTTGGAAGTTCAGCTGTTCGCGAACTGATTCTACACGATCCATATCCACAAAACGGAACTTACCTGAATTCAACATTTTTGTACTAATGCTATCGGTAATGGATTCTGTATCAATATGCTCAGTCGTTTTGTTTTTAATTCTTTCTACAAATACAATCGGACGTGAATCTCTTGTAATTGCAGATACAGAGCCAGACATCAACATGCTATCGACCATTTCACCGGCGATTTTTTGTAAATCTGTAGAGCCAAAATCAATCGTTGTTGTTTCTGTTGCCTGTGAGTCACCATAGCTTACTTTATTTGAACAACCGCCAAGAATCACGGCTAAACCCAACAAAGCAATAATACTTTTTTTCATGTTTTTTCCTTAGTCTTGCTACTTTTACAACGTTTACCTATTCGTTGCCGAATCCGTCATTCATGAGCTATTCATCAATAACCTATTCACCAACGAACTAGAGTGACGTTATTTATCTGCTCCGCGCAATTGTACGCGAAAATCTTTGCCATTTGGATTAATAGACACCTCAGAGAGGGTAATGGTTTCATCACCACGTAAAATCGCACGCTTCCAAGGTGCTTGCTTGGTATTCACTTCTAAACCTTGTTGATCGTACCAATAAAATCGATATTGAATGATCTGGTCAGTCGATGTTTTATTCGCAAGCTTAACAATACCGCGAGCATGCCCGTTAGTATCGATCGTTGAAATGTCATCAATAGAAAACTTGCTACCCATCGCTTCATCGCCGTAGAGCACAGCTTGAGTCTGCCCTTCGATTTTGATGCCCGCAGTCTTACTTGATGAGCAACCTACCAACACCAGTAGAATACCCACGCTCAATAACCATTTTTTCATTACAACCTTCCTAATTGTTTATGCCAAATGGTGGCACTTCCACCTTGGCGCGACACCCAAACAAGTGTGGTTTGTTTATCTCGTACATCAAAAGTATAGTCTTGCCCATCGACAACGATGGTATGCGACCCTGCTTTAACAAAGCGACTATTACTATTCACAGTATTTGGCAATGTTTGCCAGCTTCTTGTATCGGGCTGCTCTGTAAGCGTATTCCATACATTAAACAATAAATTACCCACATCGTCATCTTTCGCCGTACTCTTACGAATTTGATCTTTGGCATACACACGCAAAGCTTGGCGTAACAAGATACTCGGCATATTTTCTGTTAGCTGCTGCTGAGCCATCAGGTTAACATCAACTAATTGGTCGCCATCAATAGCTTGACCATCAAGGCTCATTGTTGAATATTTAGCCCGCACAGCAGGAACGTAATGAGGTAATGCAATACTGTATATCGCCGTGTTACCTTGACTGTCATAAACAGGCAAAGACAAATTCCAAGCTCGCATTGCTGCCACAACGCCACGCTCTTCAAGCACCACGATTCGGCCCTCACCATTTTTCATGGACGCTTGTTTGCCGTACTGCTTTTCTAGCTTTGCTAATGCTTGATTTCTTCCGGCACGCTTTGCCACACGCATCACAGCATCAATCACCGCTTGATTATCCGGTGCAACGGCTAGAGCTCGCGTATAATCAATATACGCGCCATTTAAGTCATTCGACGCTTCATACAAAAGACCGGAGAGAAACAGTAGATAACCATTCTGTACGGCTTGTAATTTGCTACCCGCGTCGGGGTAACGAGACAGCACGGAACCAAGATTTGGCGATAGCCCTTTATTTTTAAGCTCGCTTTCAGCCGACCTCAGATCTTTCTCTCTTGATTGCCTCGCACGCTCTTGCACTTGATTTGCACGGCGCACTTCAACCAAAGCACCTTCTAAATCATTCTTTTGAATATAGTTTAACCCTAAGTAAAGGTGTAAAAAACCCAACTCATAGTCTGGCGGCACATACTCGGTAATATTGTCATTAACCGCTAAAGCACCAACACTCGTCGCCGCATCCGAAATAGAAATCAATGCCTTATCTTGCTGTACACGCACAGCTTTATCACTGAGCTCCAGAGCAGACTTGCTTTGCGGATAAGCTTCATTTAAAAACTCGACACGACCTTTTTCAAAATTATCAAGAATATCTCCAGCGACAATATCTTGTGGTAACGCAGCTTGGGCATCTTGATATTGCCCGGCTTTTATCGATTGATAAACCACCGCATTTTGCTGGGAGTAGTGGCTAAATAAGTTACCAGCACTCAGGCCAGCACAGGCAGTTAAACTAATAGAGAGGAGAACAACCAAAGTGTGTTTAACACGACGTTTTAGCATAGACACATTCAAATGATGTTTAGATATCAAAAAGTGCTTGTTATCTTAATCATTAAGGTAACAAGCACCACAACCTTTTAGCCTAAAAGGATTAACTCAGTAGCAGTGGGCCCAAAGGGCGCCCCCCCACCAAATGCATGTGAATATGGTAAACCTCTTGCCCACCATGAGCATTACAGTTAATGATCAGACGGTAACCATCTTCCGCAATCCCCTCATCTTGTGCAATTTTTTTAGCAACCGTAAACATACGCCCCATCATCGCTTCGTCATCAGCTTCAACGTCATTAATCGTAGGAATAAGTTTATTGGGGATGATCAATACGTGACTTGGAGCACGAGGATTGATATCACGAAAGGCTGTAACTAGGTCATCTTGATAGACAACATCTGCCGGAATTTCTTTGCGAATTATCTTACTAAAAATCGTTTCTTCAGCCATGAAGACGCTCCAAATTGATTACTGATCATGCCGCTTTGGCTTATCGTTTTTGCTATTACACAGAAGTATGCACTATGGGCGTTAGAATCACAATTCTACTAGAATCGATAGGAAATTGTTTTTACTGTATTTCGTTCGCTTCTAACTCGCTTATTTATTAGCGACATCGCCAAAGAAAAGTTAACAAAACGGCACTTTGTTATATTTTTGCAGTGTGCGTCATAAAACGTAGCACCGCATCTCATTTATATTTCAGTTTTTGTTATTTCTAACGATAACGATATCAGAGACAGAGAGACAAGTACCTTAAATTCGGTAACCGAACATCAGGTAACGCGTCCAAGGTTGTTTATTTTAAATTGCTGCAAAACACTAAGAGGGAACAGGTATGCAGGGTTCAGTTGTTAGGCGGATGTACGCAGGGTTTACACTCATCGTCGTTCTTTTTGTTATAACTATCGCGATAATGCTCAATGGAATGAGTCAAATACACCAATATTTTGGTACCGTCTCCAAAACTTCCCTACCTTTAGTCTCACTCTCTAACCAAACCAGTGTCGAGCTACTTTCTGCAGACAAGTCGTTCAAAGACTTTCTCACCACACAAAATGAAGAACGCATGACGATGCGACGTAACGAATTTTCTGAATCCATGGACGTCTTTGGCTCGGTGCTAGAGCAACTCGCACAGGCCAGTGCTAACGTTCCAGAATTAGAAGCTCGAATCGGTGAGTTACGCGAAGTACACACCCGCTATGGTCAAGAAGCGCAAGAAGCCATGGATAACTATCAATCCATGTTCATCGCTCAGGAACAAGTTCAACAATCAACCCGTCGCTTCCAAAAGCTTCATTCTGATTTATCGGTCGGCATGAAAGAATATGTCGACGACGTTTCGAGTATCTCAGTTAAGGTCATGGCAAAAAGCTACTTTATTAAATTAAAAGACGCCGAACTCATTACCTCTGACGCGCTCGCCAGCAGCGATACCGAGTTTGTCCAGCAAGCCGTTGATAAAAACCGCAAAGCGGTAACGCACCTTAACTACGCCTATCGCGGACTCGTGACGCAAATGCCAGAACTAAAAAAAGTGTTTGATGAATCCGTCGAGCAGTTTAGTAAGGATGTGGGTAAAAAAGGTGGAGTGCTTGACCAGCATAACAGCTACCTGATTGCGCGCGCCGCTCTATACCAAAACATTGAGAACCTTGCCCTAGAAGTGGACAGCGCCATGGTCACACTCCACGGCTTCAGCGATACCGCCACCGCCAACCTCAATTATTCACTGTCTGAAGCCGGAACGATATACGATGAAGGCGTTCTTAAAGCGATCGGCATTGGTCTGCTGGTCTCTCTCATCGCTATTGCTATTGGATACCATATCGCACAAAGTGTTCGCCAGCCGCTCAACAGTACATTAAAAGCGCTTGAAAGCCTGACTGAAGGTGATATGACACAGCGCATTGATGTGAAATATAACAACGAGTTTCGTCGTTTAGGTAACCACATCAATACACTAGCGGATAGCCTGCATAATGTATTGGTTAAATTGAACGACGCCTCAGATAACCTTACCGTGACGGCAAGTGATAACCAGAGCACGTCGAGCAACGCACAAAGTAAGTTAAGTGCTCAACGCGAACAAACGGCTAACGTCGCGACGGCTATGACAGAAATGTCACATTCAGTGCAGGAAGTGGCAAACAGCGCACAAAACTCGTTAGAAAAAGTACACCAAGTTGAAACGGCCTCTGAGTCTGGTCGTCAAATCATGAGCACTAACATCAGTACCATTAATCAGCTTGAAGTAAGACTCAATGAGTCGGTTGAAGCCGTTGGCGAACTGCAAAAAATGAGCAGTCAAATTGGCAGCATCTTAGATGTCATTCGTAATATTGCAGAGCAAACCAATCTATTGGCGCTTAATGCAGCCATTGAGGCAGCACGAGCGGGAGAGCAAGGTCGAGGCTTTGCCGTAGTAGCCGATGAAGTTCGTGTACTCGCGCAAAAAACTACCGAGTCTACCAGTGAAATTGAAACCATGATCAGCAACTTACAAAGTAGCTCAAAAAGTGCTGGAAAGGTGATTGAGAGTTGTATGCAAGATATGGAGCTGTCCGTTGAACAAGCCTCAAGTGCCAATGGCGCGATGGAAGAAATTCAGGCACTGATTATCGAAATTAGCCAAATGAGTACGCACATTTCTCAAGCCGCCGCAGAGCAAAGTGAGACAACGGCAGACATTGCGCAAAACATCGAACAGATCAACCATATCGCCGATGAAAGTTATCAAGCCATGTCGGAAATTGCTTCTACCAGCGAAAACTTGACTAGCCTTGCAAACCAACAAGGTGAGCTTGTTCACCGCTTTAAACTGTAGAGGCAAATAAAACTCAACAAGTAACGACTCCCCCTCTTTTGGGTATTTTTAATCTAACGCAACACTATTTTAGGTAAGAAACACGTTAAATATTGTTCCAGGGCAGGCTTTCCTACGAGCCTGCCCTTGTTTTTTGTATCAAGCGACGTTATATCTTGGGTATGGCTTGCTCCACTTTTTAATGACTTAGGCGTCATTCTCTCCTACTTCTTCAGCAAGCCAAACGTTGAAGGAATTATTATGGCTGTTCATGTTGGTATCATTGACCAAGACCCTATTCGTCTTGTCACCCCACTTTTAGATGATAGAACGGTAAGTCGACACATCATATTTATTGGTGATAAGTCGCAGTTTGACATGTTTGAACGGCTTCATTCCGTACTCGCGCAACGCGAAATTACCTCGGAATTTTTCGAAATACCGAATGTAGCCAACACTTCAGCGATCAAGCAGTCGGTACTTGGACTCGCTAAGACTCTGAAAGACAAAAACGTCGAAGTAAAACTCAATGCCAGTTGTGGGCTAAGGCACCGACTACTGTCTGTATACGAGGTATTTCGAACCTACCACTGGCCAATTTTTGTTGTTGAGCCGAGTAGCGACCGCATGTGTTGGTTATACCCTGAAGGCGCTGAAGACGCACAAGTTCAAGATCATATCACTATCAAAGATTACCTCACCGTGTTTGGTGCTCGTGGCGAGTTCACCGAATACGATATACCACCTCAGCTGGATAAAAAGCTGTATGCCCTTGGCGAACGCTGGGCAGGCAATGCGCTTGAGTTGGGGCCGGGCTTAGCCACCCTTAACTACCTAGCGACGACATGTCGTAAAGAACAAAAACTCGATGTCGAGCTATCTGATAAACAACAAGGCTATCGCGAACTCAACATGCTCATCAGTGATCTGGTTGATCTAGAAATCGCCTCTTATGAGAACGGTGTACTCACGTTTATCAGTGAAGATGCAAGACGTTTTTCTAACGGGGAATGGCTAGAAAATTTGGTTCATAGCACGGTGAGACAAATCCAAGATGACATGCCAACCATCCAAGACCGTTCGCTCAACGTTCAAGTTTATCGTCAACTGGGTGAGCGAGAAGTTCGTAATGAGCTTGATGTTGCCTCTGTGGTCAACAACAAGTTACACATCATTGAATGCAAAACCAAAGGCATGCGAGATGATGGCGATGACACCTTGTATAAACTTGAATCTTTACGAGATCTATTAGGCGGGTTGCAAGCACGTGCAATGCTGGTGAGCTTCCGCCCGTTGCGACACAACGACATCACTCGAGCAGAAGATCTTGGTTTGGCGCTTATTGGCCCTGACGAGCTCAAATCGCTTAAACACCATTTAAGCCTATGGTTTAAAGGCGCGGGCGGTGCAGATGAACAAACTGCGTTGTCGTAATGCTTTCATCTATTTCCAAATAATAACGTTCCAAATAAAAAAAGCTTGGTGATATCACCAAGCTTTTTCACTTTTAAGCATCTATTCTCGGCTAGGCCTTAAATAGGCCACCTTAAGATTCTGCTTTTGCGGTCGCTTTGTGCTTGAAGCCGACAATAAGAATACAAACATAAGCGGCAACCGTAAGCGCAAGAATTGCGAAAGGTAACGCTGACCAGCCCCAACCATCGATGGCAATACCACTTACTACGCTACCTAAACCAAAGCCAAGTGAGATGAAGAACATCATCAACCCTTGAGTGAATCCACCGCCAACAAACGTGAGACGAGCTGCAATAGCTGGTGAAATCATATCCGTCACAGTAATGCCTTGTAGGTACACTAGAACAAGACCCAGTGGGATAATAAAGCCAAGAGACAATCCGGCTTCTGCAATAAAGTACAGACCCGCAATTACCACAATCGATACCACACAGCTAAGCTTAAACAGGCTCAACGCCCCAAACTTAGTTACGTATTTTTCCGCACCCACCAAAACAATCAAGCCAAGAACCGAAGCGATTGAAAGGTTCGCAGCCGACATAGATTGTGCAACGCTGTAGGCATTTTCCATCAAGTTCGGATACTGCGCTTGGAAGGCACCTTGACCTGCACATAGTAGTCCAACGGCTAATAAAAACAGACCAAAGTTAGAAAATAGGACTTTAGAGAAACCAACTTTTGCGCCATCATCTTCACTATTTTGTTGAGCAATCAATTCCGCATTATCAACAATACGCTGAGCCGCCTGCTTGTTGCTCATCATTGTTACAACCAGCAATACTGCAACCAGAACCATCATGGCAATAAAGCGTAATTCAAAACTCCAACCCATTCCGGTTACCGCAGCCAAAGCCACACCGGAAATCAGCGAACCAAAAATGAGCGTCTGTGCCATTCGGCCGAGCTTCATCGCTTCGGTTTTTTCATCGTAACCAGCAAACGTGATAAACACAGGGTTAAGCATCAACAAAATCGCCGAGCCTGTACCAAATAGTACTGAACCCACTGCCATAAATGCGAAATTTTCACCTGCTGCCAGAAAAGCTGCACCAGCCAGTAAGTAGGATACTAGGCCTAAACCTTGCGCTAAACGATGTGCTTTAAATTTGTCGGCAAGAATTCCGATAAGAGGAGCAAATAGACCCGCTAGACCAAACAAACCCATAGCAAGACCAGCTTGAGTGGCACTACCTGTCCGGGCCAGAATAAATGATGGAACCATCATAGGAATAAATACGATTTGAACAATACCGTATGCAAAATGGGCAGAAAACCACCCTTCTAGACCGAGTTTTTTCAACATGTCATCACCTCTAATGCCATTGTTCACTTACATTTCGACCGGTATCGCGAAGTGAAAGTAACGAACAATTATAATTCAGACCACTGTACTAGCAGTCATTCTTCTCTATGGCCGCAAGTATAATTGTCTTTATTAACCATAGAAGTAACATAGGGGGAGGCATTTCATTCCAATAGTATATTACCTACAAAAAACTCAACCCACTGACAACAAACATCAACATCAAACTATCTCAACGGGCTACACAATTAACACCCCACTAACAAACCACGCATTAACAGTCCGACTTTTCTAGATAAAAAAAAGCTTGGTCATATGACCAAGCTTTTTCCTTCATTATAGGCAATTAAGCGGTAGCTTCATGGCTTGACTGCTCTTTGACTAACTGTTTTTTTTGCTTACTCGCAACAATCAAGATGCACACATAAGAAATGACCGTCAGTCCCAAAATAGCAAGAGGAAGCGCTGACCAACCGTAACCATCAACGGCTACACCACTTACCACACTCCCTAAACCAAAGCCTAGTGAGATAAAGAACATCATCAAACCTTGAGTGTAACCACCGCCAACAAGTGTTAAACGAGCTGCGATTGCAGGAGAGATCATATCTGTAATAGTTATACCTTGTAGGTACACCAAAACCAAAGCCAGTGGAATGAGGTACGGTAGAACCATAGCGGCTTCAGCAATGAAGTAAAGCGCACCAATCACCGCGATAGAAATTACAGCACACAGCTTAAACAAGCTAATAGAGCCATATTTGGCAACAAATTTTTCAGCCAATACTAGAACGAACAAACCAAGTACAGCGGCAACAGACAAGGTTGCTGCAGATAGCGACTGTGCTACACCGTAACCATTTTCCATCAAGTTTGGATATTGAGCCTGAAATGCCCCTTGGCCAGCACATAAAATACCAACCGCAACTAAAAACAGACCGAAGTTAGAAAATAGGACTTTAAATAAGCTCACTTTCGGTGCGTCTTCTTTCGCCGCCTCTGCTGCCATCGCGTCTGCATTATCAATAATGCGTTGAGCGGCGGCCTTGTTAGTCGCAATAGTGATGACGAAAAGTACCGCTACCGCAATAATCATCGCAATGAAACGTGCTTCGTACGTCCAGCCAGCGTCAGTGACTGCTGCAAGCCCGATACCAGAAAGCAAAGAACCAACAATCAGAACCTGAGACATACGCCCCAACTTCATAGCTTCTGTTTTCGCATCATGACCAGCAAAGGTAATAAATACTGGGTTAAGCATCAGCATAATCGCAGAGCCAGCACCAAAAAGTACAGAACCTGCCGCCATGAACGTGAAGTTTTCGCCAGCAATGACAAAACAACCACCCGCTAGCATGTAAGCAATCAAGCCTAATGCCTGTGTGAGTCGGTGTGCTTTAAATTTATCAGCCATTAAACCAATTAACGGCGCTAATAACCCCGCAATACCAAATAACCCCATTGCAAGACCGGCTTGAGTCGCACTCCCCGTACGAGCAAGAATAAAAGACGGTACCATCATTGGTATAAATACGATTTGAACTATGCCATAAGCAAAATGCGCTGAGAACCAGCCTTCTAAGCCAAGTTTTTTCAACATATTACAGACCTCGTAGGTAAATCACTATGTAATGTGAATAGACAAAAATAAACCGCAAAAAAAATCCATTTTTTACACTTTATAAGTAAGCTTAACAATTTCGTTATTTGAACTTATAATCCGGCGTTTATCGTTATCATCAAAGCCAAATTATTAGCCATTCAATTGGTAGGCTTATTAATCAAATTCATCATAATGACTCTACCTATAAAGTGATATAGGGTCCGGACGCCACTGTCAACATAACGCTTCACTCAGTGCCAATATTGCTATACTCTAAAAAGAGATGATAAAAATAATAGTAGCGGATCAAAATATCGCTACATTTAAGGCTGGAGCCTACCTTATGAACCTAACTAAACTGCGCGTATTTGCATTAACTGCCGAACATGGCTCGTTAACCAAAGTCGCCACCATGATGGGCAAGACCCGCACTTCACTAAGCATGGCTCTCTCTAGTCTAGAAGATGAGCTTGGTGTTGAGCTATTTGAAAGAACCCGTAATAGACTCGTACTCAACGATGCCGGACAAGCCTTACTCCCCGACTGTCGTAATATATTAAACATGGCGGAAAGCCTATACTCAAAAGCGGAACAGTTTCGTCAAGGGGACAGCGACAAAATACGTATTGCCTATGATGATACGCTACCTTCTACCTTTTGGCGTCAGCAGCTCGTTGCCCTATCGGACAACTTTCCTCATTTGTCACTAACGGCAATAAAAGCCTCCAGCGCCGATATTCCAACGCTAGTAAAAGATGGGCATGTCGAACTTGGCTACGGGTTAGTCTTTAGCTCTGGTGATGATCCTCAAATCAAAGTTCGCTCGTTACATCGAATTCGAATGATGGCGGTCTGCTCTCCTAAACACCCCTTAGCACAATTAAATAACGTCACGTCTACTGACATTAGTGCTCATCGCCAAATTGTTTTGTCGCATTTATTTGAAGAGATTCACGAAGACTTCAGACCAATTTCAAGTAGCACAATTAGCTTTTCTAACCACCAAGAAGTATTAGAAGCCGTCGTTGATAATTTAGGTTGGGCAATTATCCCTGAAACCCTAGTTAGGCATCAGTTAAGACAGGAACACTTAGTTGTTGTGAAGCATCCAAATGGCATGTATTTCGAAAGTTTTGGCGAGATGTCGCGCCCGAATGATCACGCAGTTGAGACACGTCAATCACTGATCGACGGAATAGAAGAAGGCATTTACGATTTATTCTAGATCACACCACCTAGGAACTAGGCACTATTCTTTCCTAGGTTCAGAGAACCGCTCCTCCCCGCTCTTTCCCTGTTAAAACGATAAAAGCCGAAGCAAAATGCTTCGGCTTTTTCGTTGTCATCAATCGGGGTAAATTGATTAAACGATGCGTAGACCGCCTTGAGCGATAGCAAAACGACGTGCACGAGTGTAAGACAGTGCGTTCGTGATGCCTTCACCAGTAGGACCAGCGATTGTGAACGTTGAAGTACCTTCAGCGTTGTAACCTACACCAGATAGTGTTGGACCGTTGTGAGCGAAGATTGTTGTGTTGATTGCACGACCGAACTTAGTTACGTTCTCAACGTTACCAGAGTAGATGCAAGAAGAGTGCTTGTTGCCACGCTCTGCCGCTACTGCGCGCTCGATAGCTTCGTCAATGTTTGCACAACGAACCACTGGAAGTACTGGCATCATTTGCTCAACGTGTACTAGTGGGTGATCGTTCTCAACAACCATTACCGCTAGACGAGTGTCAGATTCAACACCGATAGACTTCAGGATTTCACCAGCGTCTTGACCTACGTGTTGCTTAACTGGGTGCCAAACGCGTGCGATTTCTTGAGCAGTACAAGGCTTAGCACCGTCAATTTCGTCCATAGTCAGGATTTGTGCAGTTAGCTTCTCAGCTTCTTCTGCAGAAAGCACGTAAGCGCCTGTTGCTTCTAGCTTAGCTAGGAATTCATCAGCCACTGAATCTTCAACGAATACTTCTTTCTCACCGATACATAGTAGGTTGTTATCGAAAGATGCGCCGCCGTATACGCCAGCCGCAGCTAGGTCTAGGTTAGCAGAAGCGTCTACGATTACAGGTGGGTTACCAGCGCCTGCGCCAATACCTTTCTTACCAGATTGTAGGATAGCTTTCACTAGACCTGGGCCACCAGTACCAACAAGCATGTTGATTAGAGGAGACTTAGCGATTTCGTTAAGCGTTTCTAGAGTAGGCTCTTTAACCATAGTGATTAGGTTAGCTGGGCCGCCTGCTTCAACGATAGTCTTGTTTAGAAGATCAATCATTACTGCAGAAACAACTTTAGAAGATGGGTGAACGTTGAACGTTACCGCGTTACCAGACGCTAGCATAGAGATAGCGTTGTTAACGATAGTTTCAGTTGGGTTAGTTACTGGAGTAACAGCACCGATAACACCGTATGGTGCACGCTCTTCTAGAGAGATACCGTGGTCGCCAGACCATACTTTAGTTTCTAGAACTTCAGTACCTGGAGTCTTAGCAGCCGTTAGTTGGTGCTTAGCGATTTTGTCTTCAACACGGCCAAGTTTAGTTTCTTCACGAACCATTTTTGCGAAGTCTTCAGCTTTAGCTAGAACAGCGCCACGCATAGCAGTAAGGATCGCTTCACGACCTTCTTTAGTAGACGTTGCGTAGAATTCTACTTGAGCTTTGTGAGTTGCCGCGATTGCAGCTTCAACAGTTGTGAATACACCTTGTGCATTATCGATATCAAAAGACATGTTTATTACCTCTGTAAAGTATTAA
Organism: Vibrio nomapromontoriensis; assembly: GCF_050337205.1. Taxonomy (NCBI): domain Bacteria; kingdom Pseudomonadati; phylum Pseudomonadota; class Gammaproteobacteria; order Vibrionales; family Vibrionaceae; genus Vibrio; species Vibrio nomapromontoriensis. Next base: position 846,906 of record NZ_JAKJSS010000006.1, on the reverse strand, counting down.
GTGGTTGTCCACTTTCGCAGAGCAGACACTAGAACCTGCTCTAATCTTTATTTAGTTAGGCGTCACTCATTCATTAAGCGCCGCCATTTTATTAAGCGTCAGTTTTTATTAAGCGTAAGTTTGAGCAGCTTCTTCGCCGTTCACTACACGCAATGTACCTAGTACAAGAGCTTCAAGCTCTACTTCACCTGGGTACGTTTTAACTGGTGCTACGAATGAAACGCGCTTAGCAATTTCAGCAGTGATGTATTTGCTGTAAGCAATACCGCCAGTTAGCAAGATACCGTCGATAGCTTCGCCACCGAACACTGCACCCATAGAAGCGATTTGCTTAGATACTTGGTAAGCCATTGCGTCAGTCACAAGCTTAAACTCAGCGTCGCCAGCTTCTGCTTTCTCTTCGATTTCACGCATGTCGATGCTACCTGTGTAGCTAAATGCGCCGCCTTTACCTTGGATGAACGCTTTCATCTCTGCGTGCGAGTATTCGCCGCTGAAGCAAAGGTCGATAAGTTCGCGAGTTGGTAGGTCGCCACAACGCTCTGGTGTGAAAGGACCTTCAGAAACTGCGTCGTTTACGTCAACAGTTTGACCGCCCATGTGAGCACCAACAGTGATACCACCACCCATGTGACATACGATTACGTTTACGTCTTCGTACTTTTTGCCTTGCTCTTCAGCGAACTGGCGAGCGATAGCTTTTTGGTTAAGTGCGTGGAAACGACCCTTACGCTTAATTGCTTTATGGCCAGAGAAAGAGGCAAGCTCAGATAGCTCGTAAGTAACAGGCGCATCTGTGAAGAACGCGTCGATACCGTTCTCGTCAGCAATCTCTTTACCAATGATCGCAGCTAGGCTCGCTGGGTGTTGGATTTGAGCTTCTAGAAGGTCTGCGATTACTGCATCTTCAACTTTGTAAGTACCACCAGCGATTGGCTTAAGTACGCCACCACGACATGCTACAGCTGCAAGCTCAGATGCTTTAACGCCAGCTTCTTCAAGCGCCGCTAGAATCGCTTCTTTACGGAACGCTTTTTGGTGTGCAACAACCGCACCAAATGGCGCTAGTTCTTCAGCGCTGTGACGTAGCGTTTTTTCGAAAAGCTCAGTAGTGCCTTCGAAAACACCGATTTTTGTAGAGGTAGAACCTGGGTTGATAGCTAGAATTTTCATTTCTTCGTTAACCTGAATTAGTGACTTTCTATTTGTAATTACGCAGAGATTTCTGCAGCTTCTTTCTGTTGGCTTAGAGCAGCAACAGAACACGCAAGCGCGATAGAAACGGTTTTCTCAGCTTCGCCGTCTGCACGCGAAACAAGAACAACTGGGATACGAGCACCAAGTAGAACACCCGCCATGCTAAAGCCAGCCATGTACTGAAGTGCTTTAGCAAATACGTTGCCTACTTCGATATTTGGGACCATTAGGATGTCAGCTTGACCAGCAACCGCATCGGTACAACCTTTTAGGTTTGCTGCATATTGAGATACTGCGATATCTAGAGAGATAGGGCCTGAAACGATACAGCCTTCAATTTCACCATTCTGGTTCATCTTTTGAAGTTCAGCTGCGTCCATCGTTGCTGGCATTTTGTCGTATGGCTTTTCTTTCGCACATAGGTTCGCAACTTTTGGCTCTTCGATGCCAACAGAGTGTGCAAGTTGAACTGCGTTTTTAATGATGCCTTTCTTTTGCTCAAGCGTTGGAGCAATGTTCATTGCAGCGTCAGTAAATACGTGGAAGCTATCGCCGCCTTCTTTGAAAAGTACGCCTGCGTGGCTAAGAACATTGCCAGTACGTAGGCCGTGTTCCTTTTTAAGCACTTCTTTTAGAAGAATTGAAGTGTCAATTAGACCCTTCATTAGTAAGTCGCCTTTGCCTTCAGCAATTGCTGTTACAGCTGCTGCTGCAGTTGCTTCAAGGCCGTCAGCTTCAATGATTTCGAAATTAGCCAAGTCAACGTTCGCTTTTTCAGCTGCTGCATTGATTAGCGCACGCTCACCAACAAGGATGACGTCAGCCATACCTTCTTTAAATGCGTTATTCGCTGCATCTAATGTTGCATCATCGTGAGCTGCTGCAACAACCATGCGTTGCTTTTTACCGAATTTCTGAGCTTGCTTAATAAAGAAGTCTTTATTGTACATAGGGGCGATACCTTTTAATTAGATAGATGAGCTCAATATGTAGCTCTCTATTTATCTATTTCGATAGATTCTTATCAGGAATAAAGCGCTTAATACTGTGGAGCAATATGTCCGCTTAATTTTTATTCCTTTCAAAGGATGGAATTAATTTAGCCCACTTGATTTCGGTTTTAACTTCACTGAGAGTCAATTTTTTTGAACGTTTTACCGTAACTTCACTTGAACAGTAATAATTCAGTCAAATCAACATTGATAGCTGTTATATATCGTTATTCAAGTCACACTTTCGCTGAATTTAAACAATGCAAAGTCATTAATATTAAAGCGAGAATGAATGTAGATCGATCCAGTAACAGCAATAGCACTGGTGGTAAGTTACTTAGAAATAAAGGTAACAGCACAGTAACTTGATTGACGTATTTAACCCTGTTGTTATTTACCCCATCACTTTTATTGCCAATACCTATCATGCTCACCACTTTTATTAGCACTACCTCAGTATCAAATAACGCAAACATTCAGCCAGTGAATACCTCTTCTTTTATTTGCAACTCTAATTACCACTTTAGCGTAAGATTTTTTGACGCCCAGTGAAATGCTTTAATATCTCCTTAATCTAAACTTCATCTCAACGAAACAATAAAGAGATTTTGGCCTAAGTGCTTGAATCTCATTACATATAAAGTTGACTACCAATAAGGGTCGAAGATGAAATATCAAAACCGCCTAGAAGAGAGCGTAAATCGCCTAAGCACTGTTCTTGAAGAGCAAAAACAATTGCTTGCAGAGCAAAAAGCAACAATGAACTACGCTGAGCGTCTAGAGAACATCCTTACTCCTACAGACGAACTAAGCACTCAAGGCGACGACCTACTAATCGGTGGCTGTAAAGCAACTGACCTTATCGAGCAATACGGTAGCCCGCTTTTCGTACTAAGCGAAGACACACTACGTAACAACCTACGTCGCGTTAAAAATGCATTCGGTAACTACTGGCCTAAGCCGGTAAACGTGATGTTTGCTATCAAATCAAACACTAACTTCGCGGTTCGTGCTATTTGTAACGAAGAAGGCGTAGGCGGTGACTGTTTCGGTCCTGGTGAAGTTGAAGCAACTCACTACGCTGGCGCCGATCCAAAAACGATTGCACTTAACGGCACGGTTAAGCCTGAGCTTGCTATCCGTAAAGCAATTGAATACGGCTACGCGGTTCACCTAGATTCTTATGAAGAGATTGAAATCGTTGAGCGCATTGCTCGCGAAGTGAAGCCAGCTGAAAAAGTTCGCATCGCGGTTCGCCTAAAAGTTATCCCTGACGATTTCTTCAACGACTTCGAACCAGATGCATACCCGTTCCCTAACTTCATCGGCGCGATGAAGTGGATCAAATTCGGTCTTCTTAAAGAAGAAGCAAAGAAAATTGTTAACCGCGTTAAAGAAATCGACGTATTCGAATTCTACGGTTTCCACACTCACCTAGGTCGTTTCTCTAAGCAACCTGAAGGTTGGGATGCGCTTTACCGCGAATACGCACGCAACGTTATCGAAATCTCTCGCGAGTGTGGCGTGCAACCTTTCCAAGTTGATCTAGGCGGCGGTTGGCCACGTGAGCGTGAACCAGAGTGTCGTAGCAAAGAGCACATGATGAACTCAAACACCATCGAAGACTACGCGAAAATCGTATGTACTGGTATGCTTGAAGAGTTCAACAAAGAAGGTTTCGAGATCCCACAACTGTGGCTAGAACCAGGCCGTTACATCGCTGGTAACATCGGTACGCTAYTGACTTCTGTTTACGTAGTGAAAGATGACCAAGAGATGGACTACACCTACACCATGGTGGACGCGTCTACTTACCTAGCAACGCTAGTTGAGTCTCAAGAGTCTAAAAACCCTGTACTTCCAGCTAACAAGATGACTCAACCTCTTGTTGCTAAAACCACTGAAATCGCGGGCCCTATCTGTATCCCATCAATCTGGGAAAGCGGCGCAACGATGCCAGCTCTAGTACCAAATGACGTACTTGCTATCATGGATGTGGGTCATTACGCAGAGTCTCAAGCAAGCCAATTCAACTCACTGCCACGCCCTGCAACAGTACTGGTTAAAGACGGCGAAGCCGAGCTAATCAAACGTGCTGAAACAGTAGAAGACGTATTTGCAACGCAAATCCTTCCAGAGCGTTTTGTAAAAGCAAAAGCTGAGATCGAGAAAAAGAAAACCGCTAAAGCTTAAGCGTTAACGGATAGAAAACAAAACCTCTCACTTCGGTGAGAGGTTTTTTTATACCTGTTATTTCTAACCAAAAAAACCTCCATATAGGAGGTTCTTCATTAGTATCTGCTATTTAAATCACGCGCTAAATCAGCTTACGCGCCGCTTCAACCACAATCTTAATAGAACGCGTTTCTGCTTTCTTCAACGTGTCATGGTCTGGCGTTTCTTTTTGTGTACGGTTGATGATCACACCTGCCACACAACCCGCTTTCAGACCTGAGCTTGCACACATGGTCAACAAGGTTGCCGACTCCATTTCAAAGTTAAGCACACCCATTTGTTGCCATTCATCCATAGAGCCTTGGAAGCGACGCACAACACGGCCAGAAAACGTATCATAGCGCTCTTGGCCTGGGTAGAACGTATCACTTGAAGCCGTTACGCCGGTATGTACCGTAGAGCCAGCTTCGATAGCCGCTTGTTTCATTGCCGTTGCTACATCAAAATCAGCAACCGCAGGGAACTCCATTGGGGCAAAATGTAAGCTTGCGCCATCAAGACGAACCGAGCCCGTCGTGACGATCATATCACCCACATTCACATCCGGTTGGATCGCACCCGTAGTTCCTACGCGAAGGAAAGTACGCACGCCAAGTTGTGCCAATTCTTCTACCGCAATAGAAGTCGAAGGACCACCGATACCAGTAGAGCATACGACCACTGTCTTACCGTCTAACTTAGCACGATACACCGTGTACTCACGTTGGCTGGCCAAAAACTCAGGCTCATCCATCAACTCTGCGATTTTTTGTACGCGAGCAGGATCGCCAGGAATAATCGCTAACGTTGCACCTTGAAGATCATCTTGGTTTACGCCTAAATGGAAAACAGCTTGGGACATAGGGTGGTTCCTCTTATTTCTTAGTTATGGGATCAAGCTTATAAGATAACCGTGAGCCTTTCCGCTCACAGATCACACTTTGGGAAAGGTAATTGCACGAAATTACAAATTAAATCGTTTGGCATCACACTTTCTTGGGGGGGGTGGCGGCCAATTGTTGCTATAAAAACTAAACGCCCACCTCAAAATGAGGTGGGCACATCCATAATGACTTATCTAGCTTAGTCTAATTTCGATTTATGTCTAAGTAGTCGTAATGCATTTAAGGTAACAATGGCTGTCGCACCACTGTCAGCAAGCACTGCAACCCAAAGACCCGTCATCCCAAGCAAGGTTGTCACCAAAAACACCGCTTTTAGCCCTAATGCTAATGTCACGTTCTGTTTGATGTTATTAAGCGTGGCTCTAGACAGCTCAACCATCACTGGAAGTTCCGCTAAACGATTGTGAGTCAACGCCGCATCCGCTGTTTCTAATGCGACATCGGTTCCCCCTCCCATCGCAATACCTATGTTTGCCGCTTTCATCGCCGGGGCGTCATTAATGCCGTCGCCGACCATGGCAACTCGTTGGTGCTGAGCCAGCTCATTGACATAGGCGACTTTATCGGCAGGTAACAAACTCGCTTTGTAGTCCATACCCAATGGCGTGGCAATCGCGTGGGCGCTGCGAGCATTATCACCCGTTAGCATGATGGTATTAATACCCAGTTTAGCCAACTTTTCTACTGCTTCAGCCGCGTCAGCCCTTACTTCATCTCGCCAAGCAATAAGACCAAGTTCCTGTCCTTCATTCATTGAAGTCGTGCTTTGGTTGGTGAGTACTACCACTGTTTTGCCTTGATCTTCCAGCAGGGCGATCTGTGACTGCGTATCAACGGTAAGTTCGAACGTCACTTTACTTGGCGCAAGCAATGCATAGTGCTTATCATGAACAATCCCTTCGATGCCAACCCCCACCAACGCTCTCTTTTCCGTTGCTTCTGGAATCGTTAGACCTTTGTCTTCAACATAACGAACCAACGACGTCGCGAGAGGGTGGTTAGAGCCAGCTTCAATCGCAGCAGCAACCTCAAGCAGGTTATCCTGCGTAAAGTCTACTAGCGCTATCGTATCCGTTACGTGAGGTCGACCTAATGTCAATGTTCCCGTCTTATCAAAGGCGATAGCTTTTACGTTACCGAGTTGCTCTAGCGCCGCACCACCTTTAATGAGGGCACCACGTCGCGTTGCCGCTGCTAAACCAGAGGTAATCGCGGCAGGAGTAGAGATCACCAGTGCACATGGACAAGCAATCAACAACAGTGCCAATCCACGGTATACCCACGTTTCCCATGGCTGAGCGAACAACAAAGGTGGCGTAATAATGACAGCAAGAGACACTAGCATCATTAACGGTGTATACCAGCGGCTAAACTTATCTAAAAATCGCTCAATCGGTGCTTTACGAGATTCCGCTTCTTCAATGAGATGTAAGATTCGATCAATCGCGTTTTCACCTTGCTTCGAGGTGACTTTTAATATGACCACCTTGTCAGTCAACACAGCACCTGCCATTACATTGTCACCAATCAGGCGTTCAACAGGCAAAGACTCACCAGTTAATGCACTTTCATCGAAACTGGCACTAGTCGAAACCAATTCACCATCTGCAGGCAACCTGTCACCCGGTGCGACTTCAATCATATCGCCAGGCTGTAACTCCGAGGCACTTTTCTTGGAACGAACGCCGTCGATCACCACCGTGGCAGCTTCAGGTACTAGTGACATTAAAGCTTGTACGCCACTTCTTGCTTTTGAGGCGGCAAAGGATTCAAGGCGTTCACCAATCAAGAACAATAGCAGCACCATGCCAGCTTCAACGGTTTCACCGAGATACAGCGCGCCAATTGCCGCAACACTCATCAGTGTTTCTATCGCAAAGGGCGTACCCGATTTTGCTAGCTGAAACGCTTTTTTAGTAATGGGCATTAACCCTAACAAACAGGTTAAGATAAACAGCCACTCACTCACTTGCGGAAAAGAAGAGCGACTCAACGCAGCAACCAACATTCCTGACGAGATGGCTAAAATATGGGCATTATCGAATAGCGTTTTTTTCCAACCCGATTGAATAGGGGGTTGATTGGTATTGGAAGAGGGACCGCCATTAAGTGACTGAAGCGTAAAACCAACATTCATCACCGCCGACTCTACACTGGGCACAAGCGCCACATCATTCACTCGAACGACTAACTTCTCCGTCGCAAAAAGTACTTTAGCGCTAACTACTCCTGGAATTTTGCTTGTGGCAGATTCCACTTTTCGGGCGCATGCTGGGCAATCCATTCCCACGACTTTCCATGAATGAAGGGAGACGCTTGTCTCTCTATCTTCATCTTTGGTCTCTTTATCTTCACCTTTACCCCCTATATCCCCACCTCTGGCGTGGGGTTCTTCGGGTTCATTTGAACGACACTCCCCCTCAGTCGAACAGCAGCTTGATGATGCCTCTTCAACGGATGAAATAGAGCCTATGGTTGGTGTGCTACAACTCGCGCCTACTGGACGAATGGCATTAATTTTTTGAGTACGGCATGCATCATGTTTATTACACATGAGGATCTCCTTGATTGACATAAACCAGTATCTGTTAATACAAGTTTAAACCTTGGAGCTAACTCCAAGGTCAAGGATTAATTAGTCAATCATGGAAACAGGTGACGTTCCTTGTTTATTTTTCGCCACATCTTCAATTAAGACCGCATCATGAGTACAGAAAGGCTGGGAGTTCACACTGGTCAAACTCGGATCTTTGTTTTGTTGGCACTGCCCCGTTCTTCGCAATTCCAGAATATGATACTTAAGAACAATCAGCCCCAACACGCCAAACACGATGTTACCAATGGCTTGTCCATAGAGAACGCCCAATGCACCAAACCAATGTGCCCCGAGATAAACAAACGGTAAAGTACCCGCTGTCGCTTTACCCAAATTTAGCGCGGTTGAATAGAGTGGTCGACCAAGGTTATTAAAAGAAGTATTCGCCACAAATAACGCACCATTAAAAATAAACGTGATCGCGACATAAGTAGCAAACGTCACCACTATCAAGGCAGCATCCCCCGTCAAAGAGAAGGCAGCTATGACGTAATCTTTGACAAGGTACAGAATGAGGCAAACCACTATCGTATAGGTGGTGGTAACAATCAGAGAGTTACGTAGGGTTTCTTCTACCCTATCAATTCTAAGCGCGCCAAAGTTTTGTCCGATGATCGGACCTACCGCACCAGATAAAGCAAAAATGACCGCAAAACAAACCGGTATCAAACGGCCAATAACCGCATAACCGGCAACAAAGTCTTCACCAAATTGTGCGATAGACGTGGTCACAATCGCATTGCCGATGGGCGTTGCCGTATTAGCGATAATGGCAGGCAACGCAATCGCGAGTATCACTCGACTATTCTTGATGACTTGATGCAATTGTGGTGCAGAGAGTAATTGATGCACTTTGAGAAGTGGCATAAACGAGAAATAAAACACCGTGAAGCGCGCGATAACCGACGCTATAGCCGCTCCTTCAACATTCCAACCAAAACCAAAAATGAACAAAGGGTCTAAAACCGCATTCACTAACCCACCATAGAGCGTTGCCCACATAGAACGCTTAGCGTCACCAGCAGCGCGCAGCCCCGCGCCACTTGCCATACCTAGCGCAATCAATGGGCTACTCGGCATGATAATCCATAGGTACGCTTCTGCCCTTTCATGAGCACGACCTTCAGCCCCGATAGCGGTAAGCAGTTCAGGAATGTACGCGCACATTATCGCCGTAACAATGGCACTAATAACGAAAGCAATCACTAAGACACTACTGCCTATTTGCTTAGCAAAGGCGGTATTTTTGGCGCCAATCGCTTTCGACATGAGTGCGCCCATAGCGATAGACGTACCAATAGAGACAGATGTGGCAAAAAACGTTAACGTTCCGGCAAACCCCACCGCAGCGGCTAGCTCAACTTGACCCAACATACTAATAAACAGCATATCAAGCAGATCAACAACGAATAACGACATTAACCCGATGGAACCAGCGCCCGACATCACAAGGATGTGGCGCATGGTTGATCCTTCTAGAAACTTAGCCGATGGCTCTGTCATCACAATCCTTTGTATCACGTTACCAAAAAATAAGGCGCTTTCGCGCCTACTAACCGTTTAAATCATTTGAAAAGCGAGACGCTCTACACTGGGTGCTTAAAGCACTCTTTCAAATTCTTACCAATTGCCTGTAATACGTCTCGGCGTGAAATCATTCCAACTAATCGACCTTGATCGATAACGGGGTACACTTTCGGTTTCCCTACTTTCATCATGTCTGCGAGTTCAATGATCGACATTTCAGGCGTGACGGATAGCACTTCTTTATACATGCAATCTCCCACAGTGTGGGTATCTTGACAGTGGTATGTGACCTTCACCAGCTTTTCTAAAAGATCTTGTTCCGAAATAAAGCCAATCACTTTTTCATTTTCATCAATAACAGGTCCACCTAGATGCTTTGATTCCATCACCTTATCTAAAGCGGCGCTCAACGGCATATCAACGGTAAACGTGATTGCTCTTTGGGTCATATAATCTCTTACTTTTAAAGATTCCATGATGTTCTCCTTAATCCCCAATAACTTACTTCGTTATTTTCATTGTCGTCTAATTTGTCGATTTTGCTAAACTGGAATGAGTAATTTTATCCATAGGTCGTGTCTATCAACCCTCACTCGATTCCCTTCCTTTTTACTAAGCGTAAGACGAAAACGGCAGCTTTGCCTATCTTCCCGACAAGAAATTTGTAACAATCTCAAAGCTGTGCCTCTGTTTTACATTTAGGATTATTACCATTGTTTAAGAAAATACTCGCGGTACTTGCCGACGCCGTTGAATACCGTTCTCGGATTTGGGTCGTTCACGTTTCAGAGTCGCTACTCAAAGATCAATCTTATGTGGTCAACGAAGACAGCTTCAAAACCTCTTTAGAGTGGATGCAACGTAAGGGCTATTCCTCGTCAATGCTCGAACAAGTTGAGTGTATGAAACGCTCTCAAATCCTAGTCTTCGAACTTGGACCTACCCAACACCAGCTCATGCGAGTTAAATGACACAAGAGCGTGACATGGTTCTGCTCATATCCGCCGCTAGCCTTGTGTCAGTATCACGAACTCAACCAAGGCAATCAGCGCAAACAGTATCGCGATGCCTTTCCAAAACAGTACCGGATGTTTGGTCATCAGCGGGCTGGCTTCTACTCCCTTGAGCAACATTGCGTTGGGTGAAGTAATATCGGTAACAAATTCACTCAGCACTCGATATCGAGATGCAGGTAAAGGGTGACAAGCTTTCTTGATAGCTAATTCAAACCATAACGGGACATCATCCCTTGTTTGGAGCATGCTTCGATATTGCCACTTTTGATGCCGTGCTTGTTGCACAGACAAAGCCGTGACTTCTTTATAGGGTAATGCCCCACACAACATTTCATAACCAATCACCGCCACTGAAAATAGGTCCGACGTCGTCGTTGCTGACTCGCCAAATAGATATTCTGGCGCTATATAATTGGCGGCGCCCAAAGGGTTCTCAATACGTTTCCTTGTCTGGCTTTCTTCCAATCCTTTGACGGATACTGCGCCTAAATCAATAATTTTTATCGACCCATCATCACTAATCATGACATTCTCGGGCTTAAGATCTCGGTGAACCATATCAAGGCGTTGTAGGACTCGAATCGCTTTTATGAGCTCATCAAGAACCGACCTTACTTGCTTTAACGTCGGCATTGGATTGTCATACATCCATTGCCGCAGTGTTATTCCATCTATCCGCTCACATAGATGATAAAGATAAGGCGATGATTCGGGCTGTGGATAGACCTTCATAATGCGATGGTTATTCACCCGACTTCCGACCCAGTACTCATTACTAAAACACACGAGTGCGTCGGTATCATCGGCGTAATGTTGTGAGGGAGCTTTCAGCACATAGCGTCGTTGCGTGGTTTCATCTATCACTTCATATACATGGCTACGGCTTCCCGAATGTATAACTTTTGTCACACGGTAGTGATCTATTCGATTATTAACTTTAAGAGCAGGCGGAATCACCCGATTAAGCGTTCGCTGCTGAAATTCGAACAACGTTAACTGTGGTAAGTCATTCACCGAGACGAGTAGGCACGTTGCATTGTCTTGGCCACCAGTATCAATCGCTTGCTTACATAACTGATGCGCTTTTTCCTCTAGAACCGAATCTAACCCCGCAGCAGCCTGTGTTTTCAGCATCGCCTGACAAAGCAATGTGTCTTCCAGCGCATCATGCACACCGTCGGTGGTAAATAAAAACTGGTCACCCTTGTGTAATTCTATCGTTTGATAGTCCACTTCCAGTTTGGTATCCATCCCCAAGGCGCGAGTCAAATAGGCATTTTTCCCACCATTTATTCGCTGATGGTCACGGGTGAGTCGGCGTAAAGCGCCAGCTCGAAATACATATACGCGACTATCACCAACATGGAAAATATGCGCGGTGTTGGATTTAAAAATCGCGCAACTAAATGTTGTCACCAACCCATTGTGACGAAGCGCCTCCTTTGCTCCTGACTCATATAACCAAGCATTAAGTGACTTCAACACTTGGCTGGCACAATGCTGCACGCTCCAGCTGTCTGGCGTCGCATAGTAATCAGACACAAATTGCATCACGCTGGTGTGGCTGGCTTTTTGTCCGTGGGCACTACAACTCACCCCATCAGCAATACACGCGATCGTCCCTTTCACTTCTTTTTCTGCTTTTTCTTCAGGATGACGGACCACAAATGCATCTTGATTTTCTTCGCGAGGTCCCTTTAAAGACGCACCGCCAAAACTTAACGATAAAGACACTTGGTGTTCCATCTTAGATCTTTCCATGATTTCCTCGCTGCAAGCAAAGCGTTCATTCCCTGCTTAATAGCAAATGACAATTCGAACAAAAACCCCGTGGCAGCGAGGCCTTTGAACGAGTGGGGAATGGTTTCGAAAATTCTACGCCAATCCCCTCTCTCCCGATTTCCAATTAATGGGAGACATTAATCAATGTCACGCTGCCGTCTTCATTCACTTCTGCGATTTGGCCGTTTGGCTCTTCCATCAACATCAAGGTGACAAAACCAAGCACGGCTGTTCCCGCAATCACATAGAAGAACGTTTGATAATCAACAAATGACAACACCGTCAGGTAAACTACCGCCCCTACGTTTCCATAAGCCCCTGTCATTCCTGCTATCTGCCCAGTCATACGACGCTTGATTAGTGGCACCGTTGCAAACACCGCACCTTCACCAGCCTGAACAAAGAACGAACATGCCATGGCAGCGCAAACCGCTAGCCATAATGGCCATTCACTGTCTACTTGACCCATCATGAAATAGCCTCCTGCCAGTCCTGCCGTTAAAATCAGCAGAGTTGACTTACGACCAAACTTATCTGAAATCCAGCCACCACCGGGACGAGACATTAAATTCATGAAGGCATAAGCCGACGCGACCATCCCAGCTAGAACAGGGGTTAACTCAAACGTTTCTAAGAAAAATAGCGGTAGCATGGATACCACGGCAAGCTCGGAGCCAAACGTTGCAAAGTAGAGCACATTTAATACCGCAACTTGTTTAAATTTATACTTATGTATTTCAGGAACCGGCTCAGAGAACACCGACTTATTCACTTTCCATACTTGAGAAACTTCATACACATAGAGAACAAGCAACCCTACATAGAAACTGTTTACCAAAGTACTACTTAGCATGGCGATATTTGACGGCGACAGTTTCCATGCAAGCAAAGCAAGTGCTGCGTACATCGGAATTTTCATTATGAGTAAGAAGAAAAAGTCCCCTTTTGACGTGACTTCCATCGCCGTTAAGTGCTTGGGTCTAAAATACGTCGAACCTTTAGGCGTGTCTTGTACACTTCGATAAAAAACAAACGAGAACAAAAGACTCATCAAACCCGTAATAGCAACCGCGTAACGCCAACCCTCTTCACCACCAAACATCAACGCAAGTGTCGGCAGTGTAAAGGCTGCCGCCGCCGAGCCAAAATTGCCCCATCCCCCGTAGATACCTTCTGCAGTGCCGAGCTCATCATGAGGGAACCACTCAGAAACTAGACGAATACCGATAACAAAACCTGCACCGATAAAACCCAACAGGAAACGGGCTATTGCAGCTTGAATAAACGAATCAGACAGCGCAAAGACAAAACAAGGTATTGAACACACCGCCAATAAGGCAGAGTAGACCAATCTAGGGCCATATTTATCGGTTAACATCCCGATGATGACCCTTGCTGGTATCGTCAATGCGACATTAAGAATCAATAACGTTTTAACTTCTTGTGTGGACAACCCAAGTGACGTTTTGACCATTTGCAGCAATGGCGCAAAGTTAAACCACACCACAAAAGTAATAAAGAACGCCATCCAACTGAGGTGGAGCGTTTTCATCTTTTCCGAAAATGAAAACAAATTAAACTTAGTGCTTTCCATAATAAAATCCCTTTTACTGATCAGTTTCCCAACCAGAGCTCCTTAATAGAACCGTTTAAGCCGCTATGGGCAATTTAAGTTGCACGTCACCACCACTCACCCTCACGTCAAAGCGCGTGAGCTTAATGGCAGGTTCCTCAATGCAGACCCCGGTCTGTAAGTTAAAATGCTGCTTATAGAGGGGCGAGGCCACACAAGGCTGCCCATCAAATGAACCCATAATGCCGCGGGACATCACATAGGCATGACCAAAAGGATCGTAATTACAAAGCGCATACAGCTCATCACTACGCTGACAATAAAAAATCGCGACTTGTTTATCTTCCACTCTGGCGCACACACCGGTATGGGGAACCAAGTCGTCCGTTGAACAGACGGTTAACCACTGACTCATAGTCTTCTCCTTAACTATCAAAATCTATTTTCTGCTGGTGTAAACACCATTATGTTTTGACGTAAACTTGGCGGTTACACTTCAACCACATCAATACGTTGCTCCAAAATGAGCGCTTGTTTCTTATTGTTAGTTGGGAATCTTTGCTGGCGAATATTGACGAACTGCAAGTTACTATCCAGTTCTTCAGTATTAATAAAGTGTTGGAATCGTTTTAGTTTTTCTGGGTTCTCTAACGTGGTTTTCCATTCACATTGATATTTTCCAACGTTGGTGGCCATATCGGCTTCAAGTTCTTCGGCTAGGTTAAGCTTATCGTCGACGATAATTTGTTTGAGGTACTCGATGCCTCCTTCTAAATTTTCTAACCACACCGAAGTACGTTGCAAACGATCTGCGGTGCGAATATAGAACATCAACACACGATCGATATACCGTATCAAGGTTTCTTCATCGAGATCCGTTGCCAATAAATCGGCGTGACGAGGGCGCATACCACCGTTACCACATACGTATAAGTTCCAGCCTTTATCTGAGGCAATCACACCAATATCTTTTGACTGAGCTTCGGCACATTCGCGCGTACAGCCTGAGACTGCGAACTTAAGCTTATGGGGTGAACGTAACCCCTTATAACGATTCTCAAGGTCAATGGCGAAACCCACACTGTCTGCCACGCCGTATCGACACCATGTACTCCCCACACACGATTTAACGGTTCTCACGGATTTGCCGTAAGCATGACCTGTTTCAAAGCCAGCATCGACCAATCGCTTCCAAATCAGCGGCAACTCGTTTAATTGAGCACCAAACAAGTCGACACGCTGGCCACCGGTTATCTTGGTATACAAATCAAAGTCTTTTGCCACTTGCCCCAGTACAATTAGCTTATCTGGCGTAATTTCCCCCCCAGCAATACGGGGAACAACCGAATAAGTGCCATCTTTTTGCATGTTGCCAAGATAAATATCATTGGTGTCTTGCAGCTCCATATGCTGCTCTTCCAAAATGTAGTCATTCCAGAATGACGCCAATATTGAGCCAACGGTCGGCTTACAAATCTCGCAGCCAAGCCCACTGCCGTGCGTTTCCAGTAAATCATCAAACGTTTTGATTTGGTTGACGCGCACAATGTCGCTCAATTCTTGGCGCGAATAAGCAAAGTGCTCACAAATATCGTTATTGACTTCTACACCGAGGTTAAGTAATTCGCTGTCTAGAACTTGTTTGGCAAGAGCGGAACAACCGCCACAACCCGTAGACGCATTCGTTGTCTCTTTTAGCGCGGCCATCGTATTACAACCACTTGCCACCGCTTGTTTGATGTCCCCTTTAGTCACATCAAAACAAGAACAGATTACGGCCGAATCTGGCAATGCATCCACGCCAAGTCCTGTCGCGCTATCGTCTGCGACATTTGGTAGAATCAGCACGGATGGGTTTTCTGGTAATGGCATATCATTTTGCTTTAACTGCAATAGCGTCCCGTAGGCGTCCGCGTCGCCAACTAATACCGCCCCAACGATTTTACTGCCATCTTCAGAGACAATTAACCGTTTATAGACTTGTTCTATTTCGTCATTGTAAGTGTAAGATTGCGCGCCCGGTGTTTGACCATGCACTTCACCAATACTCGCCACGTCTACGCCCAGCAACTTAAGCTTGGTGCTCATGTCTGCGCCAGTAAATAACGAACCCGACTGACCATTGCTGAGAATTTGTGACGCGGCCACTTTTGCCATTTGGTAGCCCGGTGCCACCAAACCAAAAATTTTGTTATCCCATAACGCACATTCACCCACTGCGTAGACATCTTTGACGTTGGTTTGGCAGCTATCGTCAATCACAATACCGCCACGTTCTCCAATGGTAATATTTGACTGCCTTGCTAATTCATCTTGTGGGCGGATACCTGCGGAGAAAACAATCACATCCGTTTCAAGGTGAGTACCATCAGCAAAGTTCATGCGATAGCGAGAATGACTACCCGCAACAATTTCTGTGGTCGCTTTTTGCGTATGAACGGTGACGCCAAGATCTTCAATCTTTCGCTTCAGTAATGCGCCGCCACCATCATCTAATTGCACCGCCATTAAACGGGGGGCAAATTCTACGACGTGTGTTTCCAAACCTAAGTTTTTAACTGCATTCGCCGCTTCTAAACCTAACAACCCACCCCCAATCACCACGCCGCTCTTGCTGGTTTTGCTTGATGCTTCAATAGCGTCCAAATCTTCAATGGTTCGATAAACGTGGCAGTGAGCCTGATCGTTACCAGGGATGGGCGGCACAAACGGAAATGACCCTGTTGCTAGTACCAGCTTGTCATAAGCTTCACGTCGACCACTTTGCGTGACAACGGTTTTAGCGTCTGTGTCCAGTGATACTACTTTGTCATTTAGCACGTACTGGATGCCGTTTTCTTCATAGTAACTGGCGTCCGTTAGTGCCAGATCACTGGCTCCTTTTCCTTCATCAAAATAACTCGTGAGTTGTACTCGGTCGTAAGCCAAACGAGGCTCTTCTGAAAATGTAATAACCTGAAACTCTGCCGTTTCAGACGAAATAATTGAATCAATAAACTTGTGGCCAACCATTCCATTGCCAACAACAACTATTTTCTGCTTACTCATCATTAATTCCTTTTAAAAATATTAAGCTGTCAGTTTTAATCTTCGCAGTTCAGTGTCGACTGCTGATTCATCCATTACGGCATTCATTGAGCGTTGTGCTAGCCACTGCATTTTTTCAGCGACGGTCACCACCTGACCAATGACAATAAGCGCTGGAGACTGCACCTTGTGCTGCTGCTTCAATGCATCCAGTTCGTCCAACGTACCAATAAGCGTACGCTGCTCGGGACAACAACCTTTTTCAATCAATGCCACAGGTGTATTAGGATCCATGCCAGCATCAATAAGCGCCGTGGATATCAGCTGCGTCTTGGTCAAGCCCATGTATATCACCAATGTTTGGTTCAATTTGGCTAACGCATCCCAACGCACTTCTAAGTCATGCTCTGCATGGGCAGTGATGAATGTGCAGCCTTGTGCTAACCCGCGATGGGTAAGCGGGATCTGAGAATACGTTGTGCAACCGGACGCCGCCGTAATACCAGGGATAACCTCAACGTCGATACCATGTTGACTAAGCCACAGCATCTCTTTACCACCGCGGCCAAACACAAATGAATCTCCTCCTTTAACCCGGCAAATTCGCTCACCTGCATTCACTCGCGCTAGTAATGTTTGGTTGATCTCATCTTGAGTCGAACTGTGACAACCTTTCTGCTTTCCAACAAAAATTAACGTGGCTGTGCTAGGAAATAAGTCTCGAATCGGCTCGCTGACCAAATTATCAAATATGATCGTGTCTGCGGCTTGTATGGCTTTCATCGCTTTAATGGTTAGCAGGTCGGGATCTCCCGGTCCTGCACCAATCAGCGAAACAGTGGCGTGATGGCTGAATCCTTTCATATAGCACTCCATGGTCATTCAATGACTCACTCTCATTTTGTCTACTATAGCTTGAGCAAAGACAGTGCCAACACAACAGACCCTATGGAAAATAATCAACAAATCACTTTAAAAACAATTAACTACCAACAACAACCCTGAAGTCTTCAATCAAAGCCCTGTCGCCAAAAACACAATTAACCCCCATTTTTGAGCACTTTTAGTGCATTTACTTCCAAAACAGTGCATCTTCTCAAGTTTACTTCAGAGATAGGCTAAAAATCACCACATACCACTTTAGTGGTACTGTTTTTATCCATTGATTTATATAACTTTTATTGTGAAAACTTAGCCTCACCATACTTTAAGGCGATATGGCGCGGAACTTGCTCACTCATACATATCGTGGATTAACTCTGAACAGAGAGAGAAAATTATGGATGATGGTAGTTGGACTAAATCAACGTGCCCATATTGTGGTGTAGGGTGTGGAATAGAAGCACGACCTACCGCGAAAGGATTGCTCGAAGTAAGGGGAGATAAATCTCATCCATCAAACTATGGCAAGCTTTGCAGTAAGGGCATTGCGCTAGGTGAGACCGTGATTCAAGATGGACGAGCACGCTTCCCACTCTTTCGCTCATTGACGAAAGCCCCCACGAATAGCACCGAAGCAGTCAACCATGCTCTAGAAGAATCTGGCAAGGTTACGACACACGTAGACACTGTCAGTGATTGGGAGACCATCACCGAGCACGTAGCGACCCAGTTTACCCGCACTATTGAGCAATTCGGTCCCGACTCCGTCGCCTTCTACGTTTCTGGACAACTGCTTACCGAAGATTACTACGTAGCAAACAAGCTGATGAAAGGTTTCATAGGCAGCGGTAATATCGACAGTAACTCGCGGCTATGTATGGCATCGAGTGTCGTGGGTCATAAGCGAGCATTTGGTTCCGATACGGTTCCCATCTGTTACGAAGATCTAGAGCAGGCCGAACTGGTGATTATCACAGGCTCAAATCTCGCATGGTGTCACCCTGTGTTATTTCAGCGTCTTCGCCTCGCAAAACAGCAAAACCCAACTATGAACATTGTCGTCATTGATCCAAGAGAGACGGCCACCTGTGAGATCGCAGATCTGCACCTAGCCCTTAACTCTGGCTCCGATGTGGCGTTGTTCAATGGCTTATTGGCGTATCTTTGTACTCACAAACACCTTAATCATGACTATATCGACGCTTACACCGACGGTTTTGATGCCGCGCTGAAGATGGCTAACACTGAAAAAAACACCCTAGAGGTAACAGGGCTTGATTTAGAAAAGCTTGAGCGTTTCTATACATTATTTGCCAAGACTGAAAAGGTCGTCACCGTATACTCTCAAGGCGTGAATCAATCCAGCCAAGGCTCAGACAAAGTGAATGCCATACTCAACTGTCACTTAGCGACAGGCAAAATAGGCAAGCCTGGCGCAGGGCCCTTCTCTGTAACTGGTCAGCCAAATGCAATGGGCGGTCGAGAAGTGGGTGGCCTTGCCAACACACTCGCCAGTCACATGGAGTTTGATAACCCACAACACCAATCCCTTATCCAAGACTATTGGCAAACCAGCCAACTGGCCACCAAGCCCGGTTTAAAAGCTATTGAACTGTTTGATGCCATTGAATCTGGCAAAATCAAAGCGGTATGGATAATGGCCACCAATCCTGTAGTGAGCCTTCCTGATAGCCAAAAGATCCAAGCAGCACTGCGTCAGTGTCCCTTCGTTGTCGTGTCGGACTGCATCCAAGATACCGAAACGACCCAGTTCGCTGACGTTATCCTCCCCTCTCAAGGTTGGAGTGAAAAGTCAGGTACCGTGACCAATTCAGAGCGACGTATTTCACGCCAACGCCGCCTCCTGCCAAGCCCTGCGCTTGCAAAACCAGATTGGTGGATCATCAGTCAGGTCGCGAAAAAAATGGGCTTTGCCTCAGCGTTTAATTACTTGCATGAAGGACAAATTTTCAGCGAATACGCCATGATGACAACACTCGGCAATGAGGCAGGCCAACGCGACCTCAATCTGATTGGTCTCACCTCGCTTGATGATAAAGGCTATAGCCGATTGTCCCCCCAGCAATGGCCAGTCACAGAGCAACAATCTAAGATCGTCAACCAACGTTTATTTAGCGATAATCAATTTTTTACTCCCAACAAGCGTGCGCAATTTATTGCCGTTCGCCACCAGGCACCGAAAAGTAGCCCCTCTCGAGAGTTACCGTTAATTCTTAACAGTGGACGAGCACGCGATCACTGGCACACCATGAGCCGTACCGGATTATCAACCAGTCTGGCAAGCCATTCACCTGAGCCGTATGTCACCGTTCACCCCGATACCGCACAACGCTTCGGCGTTAAGCATGGACACATCGCCAGCATAAACAACAATCAAACAGCCATTCAAGCCCGTGTTCATTGCTCTACCGCTATGACACCAAACCAGCTGTTTATGCCGATACATTGGAACAACTCAACCGCCAGCAACGGTAAACCTTGTTCGCTCATTGAGCCAAACTCAGACGTTAACTCTGGTCAACCTGAATTCAAACACACGCCAGTATCCCTATCAGCATGGCCACAACGGTGTGAAGCCCTGCTCTTTAGCCAACGCCCTTTGAACCTGAGTAACATCGACTATTGGGCGCAACAAAAGGTCTCCGAAGGGTATTTATATCGGATTGCATCGCAGCAAAATCCTATGCAGTTGATCGTGGCACTCACTGATTACATGCGTATCGACGCAGAGAAAACACTATCGGTGGATGGGGGTGACGCTTCGCTAGGGTTTAGGCAGGCACATCTCACATCACAATCGCTTCATTGCGCCTTCGTGGTAAAAACAACCCTATCGGAGCTCGATATTGACTGGTTTATGACGCTACTTTCAGAAGCTAATAGTGAAACGTTGGAAGAGCACTTTATGAAGGTATAACGTAAGTAAGGAAGTAAGGAAGTAAGGAAGTAAGGAAGTTAGCACGAGAGGGATTAAAGCTTACGCCCTCGAATTGCTTTCATTTTCTGCCTGCCTTTTGCAACCAACACACGGCAATTTCAATTTACCCGAATGTTAGGTGGTCAGTGCTACTCAAAGGCTGAAGCGAAATTCATGCAACGCACCGATGTGATTTGATAAACAGAGAGTAACCATAATAACCCACGACCATTGGTTTAGCTCTCTTATTAACCGATAGACTTTAAGCGAACGTCAGTGCAATTGAAAAACATTTGTACTGACTAACGCCTATATGACGCAATACTTCAGCTTTACAGCCCAGCAGTTCCCGCGGTAACAACTCCCACCACCAATTGCGATTTCGCCAAAACTTTTAATTCATCACCATGAATCGTTTTAAATTTTTCATGCGCTATCTGACTATTTTCGGCTTCTACAATATCACCAATGCACTCAAACCCTTGATCAATGAGTTGTTCACTTTCTGCTAAAAATGATGGACTACTGACATCCAAGTGTAATAGTACTTTATCTTTTTGGTAAAATTGAAATGTAGCCATCTTTGCTCTCCTCAATAATTCATCATCAGAGTAATTATTAATATACTTGGTATCAACAAATTTTTAACACAAAACTGTGTGTAAATGTTTAGCTCGGCTAAGTATGAAATGAGGGCGAAGACATTAGAATATAAGTCTTAGGATAGAACGTAAGGAGAGCTCAGGCATTTCTAACAAACCTTTCACGACCGTCCTTTACATCGAGTATTCCCGGCAATAAGTCACCGATAGAAACTAAATCATGCTTTCGGGGTCTGTCCTTTAAAGCGCTCTAAACCTGTCGTTGAGGGGTTCGAGATACTCTCATGACTTTATGGTTTGGCTCCGACTCTGTATCAATCTCTGACCAACCCAGTGATTGATACAGGGCTGGAACATTTGTGTATGCATACAGACCAGATTGAGAGGGTTTGAGTTGTCTTTGAGCATATCGAATCAGCTGGCTTGCTATTCCTTGCCCACGGAAATCACACCTAACATAGACGGCGTTTAACCAAACGACTTTATGAGTGCATCCCGGCTCCTCAAATAGGGAAAAGGCCAAGCCACCAATTAACTTACCATCTGATAAAGCAGCAATGGGTAATGGGACTTCTGGATTTGAAATACCTAAGTCACTGACCTTAAAGTCAGGCCATTCAGAGTGAAACATGGACGCTAAGGCACTAATTAGCGGAGAGTTTTCATCGATTTGCAACAAGCTGACTTTAGACATCATTCATTGAATTCCTTGGAAAATGAATAAAACGATTAGCATGGCGGCAGACACAATAGCGAGTAACCAAAACGAGTGATTTGGTTACTCGGAAAGCAGTGCGCTAGCGCCTAGATAACCGTCAGCTCAAATAATACGGCAAACTGCTATTCATGGTTTAGCACGTTTTTAAAGACTGGCTTAAATCCGTTGTATAAGTATTGCGACAATACGCAGACCAATACGATTCAGCTTTTGATACCGACAATGAATAATCGCCTGACATGGTGAAAAGTGCCGCAGCTAGCGTTGCCACAACGGTATTGGCCATGAGTTGCCATTCATCTTGCGGCGTCTCAAACGGACAATATTTCGGTACTTCTCTGTCCTGCATCGTTTCTTCGATATAGGTTGAATGCACCGAATCGCCCTCTACCCACCACACGGTTTGGCTTACCTTAGGGTTAAACTCCGTTTCCCCGGACTGTCCTTTAAAAGACAACATGCGCTTGTATTCATGTTCACTTCCTGCATGACGAACGAGCAAGTGTTCTATTTGAGCATGTAACTCTTGAAAGCCAGGGTGAAAGCTGCCTCTCATTCCATAGGGGGCATTTGCCGGATTCAGTGCTCTTATCACCGTATTGATAGGCGTTCTTAATCCGTAGCGATGCTTCCAATCTAGCATTCGTTTCGCTAACGGTGAGAAGTGGCTGAGCGGTAAATACGCGATATTTTGCTGCGCTAACATTTGCCCAGCATGCTCAATGTCGTCTGCCTTGGTGATGTTGAGTGACAACAGGCAGTCGCGAGCATGAATACGCTCACTTTCTTTATCCAGATCGCCATGAAGCAACACTTTTACGCCGTTTTCCGCCAAAATACTCGCGGCAAGTAAATGCCAAGGCTTACCCGACATTTGACCTACGCGCTTTCCTGCGTACAAAGGCCAATCGAAATCAGCTTGAACATGGTGATTTTTCGGTTTCAATGCCTCAACAAATCCAGCGATTTCTTCTGCGGTCTCATCTCTTACACGAATGAGCATGAGCAGCATCGCCACTTGATCATCGTCGATTTGGCCGTCGACATATTGCTGCATGACTGTTCTGGCTTGTTCTTGTGTTAGTGGACCTCGCCCGCGAGAGCCTCTGCCGACGGTTCTGATA
Organism: Vibrio nomapromontoriensis; assembly: GCF_050337205.1. Taxonomy (NCBI): domain Bacteria; kingdom Pseudomonadati; phylum Pseudomonadota; class Gammaproteobacteria; order Vibrionales; family Vibrionaceae; genus Vibrio; species Vibrio nomapromontoriensis. The sequence continues at coordinate 823,813 of NZ_JAKJSS010000006.1, read as the reverse complement.
CATTCTTTAATAATTGACAAGCTCATTCCCTTATCTTGCGTTAACTAACTAGTCACCAATTGTAATTCAGCCGCCTCTTCTCGCAAGCTCTAATTTTCTAAAGCGACATACCTCATCATATCTGTGCGACCTCAATGACTTACGCTAGCTGCCCGCTGAGTAATCATAACGTTGCTCAGCATCTTATTGGCTATTTCTCAAAAACTAGACGTCAGTTTTTTCTAGAAACCGTCACACTAGTTATGTTTACGGAAGAATTATTGACGCCTAAAGCAAGGACATAACTGATGAAAAAAGAATGCCTAGTGCTACTCACCGCAGGGCTGAGCTCGCTGTCATATGCTGACACCCCATTTTCAGACGGTTTCAATGAATTAGACCGTTCACGCTGGTTTCTCGCTCACGATTGGGAAAATGGATACCCCTTTCTAAACCGCTGGCAAGATAGCCAAGTTGAGTTTAGTCCAAGTGGAATGGCGATACACTTAGAGAATACTGAAGACAATCATGGCTATTTGGATATCATTTCTGGGGAAATTAGGACATTGGATTTTTACGGTAATGGCTGCTTTCAAGTAGACATTAAGCCGATAAAAGCCGACGGTGTCATAAGTGCCTTTTTCTTGTTTGCTGGTCCTTATGATCAACCTGATGGTGGTAATGGGCTTCACAACGAAATTGACATCGAATTTCTTGGTTCCAATACTAATTTAGTCCAGTTTAACTTTTGGACTAACGATAATAGCTATGAACAGAAAAACGAATACATTCATTATTTGGATTTTGATGCCTCTGAAGATTTCCATACCTATGCTATTGAATGGAACCACCGCGTCATCCGCTGGTTTATCGATGGCCAGATTGTTTATAAGGTCAGGCACTCAAAACACCTTCCGATTCCAATGAAATCGGACACGAAACTCAGAGCCATGATGAATGTTTGGGCCATCGACCCACAAATTAGTAATTGGGCTGGTGAGTACAACACAGAAATGGGACTTAAATATTCCGCTTACTATCGTAACTTTCGTTACAAAACGTCTCGATGTAACAAATAGCACTTTAACGATTCAGTTTCACGCTATGACATGAAACTGAATCATCTTATAATCGGCCAGTACCCTTAACGAGAAAGTGCGAATGCCTACTAATAACATAAAATTTATTGCCTCTGATATGGACGGAACACTGCTTGATCCACAAGGTAAGCTGCCCGCTGATTTCTTGGACCTACACCGCCAAATCTGTGACAAAGGCATCCTATTCTGTGCTGCATCTGGTCGCCAGTACTACAGCCTGTTAGAAACCTTTGCGCCAATTCAAGATGAGATGATGTTTATCGCTGAAAACGGCACGATTGTCATGCACCAAGGTAAAGAGCTGTATAGCTGTGAAATAGACAGGTCAGCTATTCATCGCATCATTACTGAAGTTCGCAAAATCCCTAACGCGTATGTCGTTTTATGTGGAAAGCGTTCAGCCTACATAGAAACAGATGATAGTCAGGCACTAGAAGAGATTGCCAAGTACTACCACCGTCGTGAATCTGTTTCAGATTTACTCAGTGTTGACGATGATTTCATTAAAGTCGCCATTTGCCATTTTGATGGTACAGAAAAGCACGTATTCCCCGCTATCGACAAAGAATTTGGCCATGACCATCAAGTCGTCGTCAGCGCCAAGATCTGGCTCGATGTCATGAATGCCCAAGCTTCAAAAGGCACAGCGATACGTCACCTCCAAGAAACGCTTGGCTTTACACACGAACAAACCATGAGTTTCGGCGATTACTTTAATGACGTAGAAATGCTGCAGGCCAGCTATCATTCTTATGCCGTTGATAACGCGCACGAGAAAGTAAAAACGTATGCAAAATTCAGCGCGCCAAGTAACAGCGAAAATGGTGTTCATCAGGTTATCAGCGCCTATTTAGATACGCTCAACTAACTGTTGGGGAGTGGCGATAACCGCACATACAAAAAAGCACACGTATCCAATTCGGATTATTGGATACGTGTGCTTTTCTATTTAATGGCTTAATTGAATGATAGCGTTTTTGTTTGCCTATTTAATAAGCCATTGAACGCTTATTCTCCTTGAAACACTTAGTCTTCTTGTTGCCATCTTGAGGCAGCTTGAGCATCGGACTCTCTAGAATCAACCCAACGCGTTGATTGCGTCGTGCGTTCTTTTTTCCAAAATGGCGCTTTGGTTTTAAGGTAATCCATCACGAATTCGCACGCTTCAAAAGCCGCGCCGCGATGAGCACTCGATACACCAACAAATACAATTTGATCGCCAGCGTCCATATCACCAACACGATGAATCACACGGATTCCGTTGAGTAACCAACGGTTTTCAGCTTCATCACAGATAGCTTCCAGCGATCTTTCCGTCATGCCTGGGTAGTGCTCTAGAGAAAGCCCAACCACATCATCACCAAGGTTCATGTCACGCACTTTGCCAACAAACGTCACTACAGCGCCCGATGCGGTACCTTGAGCTAAAGCGTCATACTCTTCACCCACGTTAAAGTCGTCGGCTTGTACTGTTACTCTTGGCTTCATATCAGCCACCAGTCACAGGAGGGAAAAACGCTATCTCATCACCGTCAATCACAGATTCGGTCATCGCGACAATATCTTGATTACGAGCGGCCAATAACTTGCCACTTTCAAGAGCAAGTGACCACTTACCTTCTTGATTTGCTAAGTGAGCGCGTACCGCTTCGATGGATGAGAACTCACCTTCAAGCTCTACGCTATCAGTACCTAACAACTCACGTGTTTGTGCGAAAAACAGTACTTTAATCATGATTCCACCTTAAAGTGTCCCGATTTTCCGCCCGTTTTTTCAAGTAAACGGACGTTTTCAATCACCATATCTTTCTGCACCGCTTTACACATGTCATATATCGTTAGCGCTGCTACAGACGCTGCAGTGAGGGCTTCCATTTCTACGCCAGTTTTACCCGCCAGCTTACACACAGACTCTATGCGAACTTTGTTTTCGGCTTCGATTGCTTCTAGTTGAACTTCAACCTTGGATAGCAGCAACGGGTGACATAGAGGAATAAGATCCCATGTTTTCTTCGCTGCTTGAATACCAGCAATACGAGCGGTCGCAAACACGTCACCTTTGTGATGATTTCCAGAAGTAATCATCTTTAATGTTTCAGGTGCCATGTGAACAAACGCTTCTGCGCGAGCTTCGCGTACGGTTTCTGCTTTGGCAGAAACGTCCACCATATTGGCTTCGCCTGACGCATTAATATGAGTAAACTCTGACATTCCAGCTCCCTTAGATACTTAGATGTGGCATAAAGTTACAAGGGCGATGACTCGCGTCCATCTGCTGCTTAATAATCTTCGTCCAACCTGTGCGACAAGCGCCCGTTGAACCAGGCATAGCAAAAATCACCGTGTGATTCGCAAAACCTGCAATAGCGCGAGATTGGATCGTTGATGTGCCGATCTCTTCATAAGAAACTTGACGGAACAGCTCACCAAAACCTTCCACTTGCTTATCAAACAAAGGAACTAAGGCTTCTGGCGTGCTATCACGAGACGTAAAGCCCGTACCACCCGTGATCATCACAGCTTGTACCGATTCATCCGCGATCCACTGTGAAACGATGGCGCGAATTTGGTAGATGTCATCAATAACAATTTTCTTGTCCGCAAGGGTATGTCCTGCGTCTTGCAAGTTCTCAACTAAATAACGACCCGATGTGTCGTTGTCTTCTGTACGTGTATCAGAAACGGTTAACACTGCAATGTTAGCTGGCACAAATTTACTTTCTGCGTGACCCATGATTTGTTCACCCTATCAAAATTTATTTATAATTTATGGAGCGACTCAGTACGAACTAGCCGCCAATTGAAGCTAAGTGAGGTGTCATTCCAGAATTTCCATCCTGTAAGAAATGACTCACTGATTTAGTTTGCAGTTGCGCTTGAATGCGCTCGATCAATGCTTGTTCTTGAGTATCTTGCTGTAGCAAATCTCGCAACTCTACACCGTGATCGCCAAACAAACACAAGTGTAGCTTGCCCATCGCAGACACTCTTAGACGATTACAGCTTTCACAAAAGTTCTTTTCATACGGCATGATCAAACCAATCTCACCACGATAATCCGCGTGTACGAAAACTTGTGCCGGACCATCGTTTTCGCTTCTGGCTTTTAAAATCCAGCCATTAGCGATAAGTTGATTGCGGATGTCGACACCGGAAACATGATGCTTTTGAAACAAGTCATCCATCTCACCCGTTTGCATAAGCTCAATGAATCTTAACTGAATAGGACGATCTTTGATCCAACGAAGGAAAGCTGGAAGCTCTTTGGCATTGAGATCTTTCATCAATACGACGTTGACCTTGACTTGGTTGTAGCCAATCTCAAGCGCACGATCAATACCTTGCATCACTTCTGCAAACTTGTTTTCACCCGTTATTTGGTAAAACATACGAGGATCAAGACTATCTACGCTGACATTGATATGGGTTAAACCGGCGCTCTGCCATTGATCGACTTGTTTAGCCATGCGATAGCCATTCGTCGTCGTCGCGACCTTAACAATACCAGGGGTATTAGCAACGGTCTCGATAATCTGAGGGAAATCTTTTCTTAAACTAGGCTCACCACCCGTGATCCTAACCTTGGACGTACCACAATCAGCAAACGCAGTAACCACGCGCTTAATTTCTGGAAGCGTCAGAAAAGCCGGTCGTTTTTGACCGGGCGGCTTATAGCCATCAGGGAGGCAATAAGTGCATTTAAAGTTACACACATCGGTAACAGACAAGCGCAAGTAATAAAACTTACGATGGAATTTATCTTCAAATTGTTGCGCCACGGAACACCTTTCCAAATACGGGAGGCAAAATCATTTCCAATTCTGCCCTGGTGACAACTTGTCACTGGCTCTAGAGGCGTATCTTGGCTTATACCAGCGAAGACTTAGCGCGTAGAGCTCGGAGTTATGGCAATCTTCGCTATTTTCACGAGGACAGCTTTATGAGTAAAATACTCAATTACAGTATGGTTTTCTACCTCTAATGTAAAAAAACCTTACATATTCATCATTTTTATTGTAGCTGAGTATATCAGTTGAACAAATTCCCTTATCTTGTATAGATAAGATAATTCATAAAAGAAGAATAAGATGAGCATATATTCATCAAAAAAAGTCGTGGCAATTGGCGGCGGTCATGGACTTGGGCGTATGTTGGCGGCATTAGCCGATTTTGGTTCCAACGCAACGGGCATCGTTGCGACAACCGATAATGGCGGTTCCACTGGTCGTATCCGTGACTGCCAAGGTGGCATAGCATGGGGCGATACTCGAAACTGTATCAATCAATTGATCACCGAGCCTTCGATTAGCTCCATGATGTTTGAATACCGCTTTCGCGGCGCCGGAGAGCTAAACGGTCACAATCTGGGCAACCTCATGCTCACCGCACTCGATAACTTGTCGGTTCGTCCATTAGAGGCCATCGACTTGATCCGGAGCATGCTTAAAGTTGACGTCAATATTATTCCAATGTCTGAACACCCTTCTGATCTTACCGCGCTATCGGTCGAAGGAAGCTGGGTCACTGGTGAAACCTCTGTCGACGAAATGGAGCAAGATTTACAACGCTTAGACTTGGATCCAATTGTGCCAGCAACAAAAGAAGCGGTGGAAGCCATATTACAAGCCGATTGTATTATTCTTGGCCCTGGCAGCTTTTTAACCAGTATTATGCCGCCATTACTGCTCGCAGACATCAGCAAGGCGATGAATCAAAACAAGCAGGCAAAAATTGTTTTTGTCGAGAACTTGTCGCCTGAATACGGACCGGCAGGAAGAATGACGTTGAAGCAAAAACTAGAGTGGTGCGAACGTGCGCTACAAGGCCGAAAGCTAGATATTATTCTTGGTGAAGAAGTGCATCCGGAGCTCATGGAAGATTGGCCATGCATCACGCGACCTCTTGCTTCGCCAAATCGCGATTGGCGCCATGATCGTGAAAAGCTCAAGCATGCTATCACCTCGCTGTTGTCATCAGAGTAGTCTCAGATGCTTCATTGAGTATCAAACCGTGAGTTTACCACTTCAAGTTCGATAGCAAATTATGGCCCATAACAAACCTAGGGGTTTACCCTGCTAGGTTTGCTATGAGCTTAAGTTTGTTATGAGCTTACGTTCATTCTCGATTCAATCCAAACCATTCAAGAATTCAGTATATTGTCCATGCGTTGCGTGTAAGTGAGTAAGCATCGCATCAATACGGCTTTGGTCGTTCTGCAACACATGTTCTTTTGCATCACTATCGACAGCAAGCGCAAAATCACATAACGCCTCAGCACCAAAACTGGCCGCACTACTTTTTAACGCATGGGAGATTTCTTTCATGCACGCCACTTTGTCACTCAGCGTCCCTGTTGTTAACTGATCTTGATAGGTCACGAGCTCCCCGGTAAAAATACCAAGTAAAATAGGCAGATTATCCATTCCAATCTCAGAACCTAATTTTTTCACTTTATCGTGATTCATATAATTCATGTATTTTTCTCACTGGCATTCCATGCTTGGATTTTTCTATAAATGGTGGATGGGCTAACACTTAAATAGCCCGCTGCAATAGGGATATTTCCGTCACAGGCTTCGATAGCTTGTTCAATGATCGCTCGCTCACTTTGATGAAGTGGGACAATGTCTTGCGGTCGAAAGGCCATATTAGCGACCGGCTCAATGGTCACCACTTTCGCTTCAACGGGAATATTGAGTGGTGGAGGTAGCATGTCCAATAAAATCTCTTTGCCTTGATTAAGCACCACCACGTTGCGCAGAACATTTTGCAACTGCCTCACGTTGCCTGGCCATTCATATTGAATAAACCGATCAATAACATCAGGAGAAAAACGAACAAAGCTCTTACCTTCCTCGTGCGACATGAAACCAAGCAATGAGTACGCGATTTCAATGACATCTTCACCCCGCTCTCGAAGCGGCGGCAAATGCAGCGGTATCACATATAATCTGTAATACAGATCTTCACGAAAACGCCCTTCTTCCACTTCCCTCCACGGATCTCGGTTAGTCGCAGATACAAAGCGGACGTCGACTTTTTTCATTCGCGACGATCCTACTTTTTGAAAGGTTCCGGTTTGAATAAAACGCAGTAATTTGGTCTGCAGTTCTAAATCCATTTCACACAGCTCATCGAGAAATAACGTGCCCCCATCGGCAAGCTCCGCTGCGCCTTGGCGATCGGTGGCCGCCCCGGTAAACGCGCCTTTAACGTGACCAAATAGCTCACTTTCAATCAGGTCTTTAGGGATGGCCGCACAATTAATCGCAATAAAAGGTTTATCACCACGTCGACTCGCCGCGTGGATCGCTTCCGCGCATACTTCTTTGCCGGTGCCACTTTCACCGGTGATGAAAATGCTGGCTTTACTGGTCGCTGCCGAATCGATTGTACGATACACCGCCTGCATTGTCTGACTACTACCAATGAACCCTTGATAGCTTGGGCTACCCGTTTCATTAAGTTCATTGCGCATTTTTGACGCTTTACGAATCGCGTTATTCACCGTGACACGTAGCCGGTCAGCTTCACAAGGTTTAATTAAAAAGTCTTGCGCACCATGTTGCATTGCATCTACAGCTATATCGATAGAGCCATGTGCCGTCATGAAAATAACTGGCACATTAGGGTTCACTTCGCGAACAGCATCAAGAACATCCATTCCAGTCATATCCGGTAGACGCAAATCGAGCAATATTAAATCTGGAGTGCGGTGAGCAAGGCTCTGGATCGCATCTCGCCCATTACCAACGATGTTAATGTCAATACCGAGCGGTGTCAGGTATGAGCGATAAAGCGCGGCAACGGAAGCGGTATCTTCTACCATTAATAGATACCGAGATTTTGGCTCACTAATAATCTGCTGCATAATTCCTAACTACTATCATGATAAACGAATGCAAACTGAGCATAACGTCTAAGGCTAATTCTAATCTATGGCCAACACTTCTATGACCAATATTTGAGCACACTAACAAAGATGGCGAGTTTTGTTAACTGTTAGCAATAAAATGTGCTCTAAGCTTTTCTATTTCATCACGTTTTTGGGCGGCTTGCTCAAATTCAAGGTTCTGAGCATGGCGATACATCTCCCCTTCAAGTGTGAGGATCTGTTTCTCAATGTCTTGAGAAGACATTGCAACATAAGTTTGAGATGGCTCCGCTACTTTTGATAATGGTACTTGCTTAGACGGTTGCTTATTACGGGCTTTCGTCGCGCTGCCCAGCTCCATAATATCCTTAACATTTCTTTTCAATGCCATTGGGACCAATCCATTAAGCTCATTGTAAGCGTGCTGTTTTTCACGACGTCGGCTAGTTTCGCCCATCGCTTTTTCCATCGATTTAGTGATCTTATCCGCGTACAAAATAGCGCGACCTTCTAAGTGCCTCGCGGCACGACCTATCGTCTGGATTAACGAGCGTTCAGAGCGAAGGAAACCTTCTTTATCGGCGTCTAAAATGGCAACCAGCGAAACTTCAGGCATATCAAGACCTTCTCGTAACAAGTTGATCCCGACAAGGACATCGAACACACCTAAACGAAGATCGCGGATTATCTCTACTCGCTCAACGGTATCAATATCAGAGTGCAAATAACGAACACGTACGCCATGTTCGCTCAGATATTCTGTTAAATCCTCTGCCATACGCTTCGTCAACGTCGTCACCAACACACGCTCGTCTTTTGCCGCTCGCTTCTTGGCTTCCGATAGCAAGTCATCCACTTGAGTCGCGACTGGTCTCACTTCAAGCTCTGGGTCTAACAAGCCAGTAGGGCGGACAACTTGATCCGCCACCGCACCCACTGATTTTTCCATTTCATAATTACCAGGCGTGGCAGAAACATAAATCGTTTGCGGTGCCAGCATCTCAAATTCATCAAATTTCATCGGACGATTATCCAGTGCCGATGGTAAACGAAAACCATATTCCACTAACGTTTCTTTACGAGAACGGTCGCCTTTATACATCGCCCCGATTTGTGGAACTGTCACGTGGGATTCGTCGATAATGAGTAAACCGTCAGCAGGTAAATAATCAAATAGCGTCGGGGGCGGCTCACCCTCACTACGACCACTCAAATAACGTGAGTAGTTTTCGATGCCCGAGCAAAAGCCTAATTCATTCATCATCTCAAGATCGAACTGAGTGCGCTGAGAAATTCGTTGCTCTTCGAGTAATTTATTATTTTCGGTTAAGTAAGCCTGGCGAGACTTTAGCTCTACTTTTATCTCTTCGATCGCTTCAAGAATACGTTCTCTTGGCGTTACGTAGTGAGTTTTAGGGTAAATGGTATAGCGGGCAAGGTCACGTTGAACGACAACCCCCGTTAACGGGTCAAAGAGACTAATACAGTCGATTTCATCATCAAACATCTCAATCCGGACAGCTTCTTGATCGGATTCGGCAGGAAATACATCAATGACTTCACCTCTAACTCGGAACTGACCACGTTCAAACGCAACATCATTACGTGAGTACTGAAGCTCAGCCAAACGGCGGATAATATCTCGCTGATCCAGCACATCTCCTCGAGTCACGTGTAGCATCATTTTTAAATACGACTGCGGATCACCCAGACCATAAATCGCAGAAACAGACGCAACAATAATGGCATCTTTGCGTTCGAGTAATGCTTTGGTTGCAGACAAACGCATCTGCTCAATATGGGCGTTAACGGAAGAGTCCTTTTCAATAAAGGTATCCGTCGTTGGCACATACGCTTCTGGTTGATAATAATCGTAGTAAGAAACAAAGTACTCTACAGCGTTATTCGGGAAAAAAGCCTTCATCTCTCCGTACAACTGCGCAGCTAGTGTTTTATTTGGAGCAAGAATGATAGCAGGGCGCTGTGCCGTTGCGACTACGTTTGCCAAGGTAAAAGTCTTACCCGAACCCGTGACCCCCAGCAAGGTTTGGTGCGCGAGACCAGAATCAAGACCTTCTAGCAACTGCTCAATAGCAGCGGGTTGATCGCCTGAGGGCTGATAATCTGAAACTAATTCGAAGTGTTTTGCCATGATACCGAGTCCTTTGTTTATCCCGCTCATATTGTCGCCGTTACTCCGCTACTTTTGCAACTCTTTGCTCGCTTTTCTCCGCGAGTTTAGGTATATTAATCGCCCTCCTACTCCAAGCTGCCACGTGTTGATCGTAAATTTCATCCACGGCTTGTCCCCAAATTTTTAGAACACTCTCAATTATGAGAATAACTCAACTCTCTAAATTATTTAAAAAACCCAGAAAAACGCAATAAAATCAATAACTTTACAAACATCCCCTGCAAGTTATTCACACTCCTTATTTTCATTTATGTCAGTTAATAACTTTTGTACCGGGCAATTAACACCTTTATCCACAATTTTGGTGGATAACTAAAAACACCTCATATCTGATAAGGCATCCAAGAAAGTAAAGATATTTCTAAGAATATTTTGTTTTTATTTTTTTGAAAAAACCATTGACTCAAAACCTCGCTATCGTGTAGCCTGCCGCGCCGTTTGAAAAACGAAACCGGATAGATTGAAAAATTTCTCGAATCATAAATTAGGTTTAAACGGCGTCAGCTTGTCTCCTGCATCCCAGTGACTAAACACTGACCAAATCCCTCTCTTACGGTCAATGAAAGCCTTTAACACCCCTTTAAGCTCTTCTAGTGTTGTCATGCGCCAGCTGTTGTCGGCTAAGCGAAAGTTTTGAGATACGTCTTGGGTGGCACCGATAGTCGTTGCGTCATCAATGACTGTGCGAATATCAAAAGCATTGTTACCCACTTGCCATTCAACATCGAGTACTTTAATCGCTGAATTTACCGCGATGTCTCTCTCTTCCTTCGCTATGCGTTGATGGTACGCCACTATCTCTGCATTGGGTTTAGGGATTGTTTGTGGTAACAAGGTCACCACAAAATCTGAGTCATCCCATGCGCGGGTATACTCGCCCAAGGATGCCACATAGTTTTCATCGTAGGGTGTGACATGTTGTTGGTACTGCTCACGACGATGCTCGATATCGGTAACTGGGCGAACTGGGGCAGGCATCAACACCACCTCTTCATTGCCATCAGCATCGATGACAATTTCTGTGGGTTGTTCTTGTTGCCAATGCTGGTAACTGGCTTTCCATTGTAGATAGCCATCATGATTTACTTGGAAATCCTCCCACGCTATCGTTCGCACCAGTTCGGCCTTGATCTCCTCCCATGATTTACGCTCACCTCGACGTTGTGACACGTCTTGATAAGTCACTTCATCTGGTTTAACCAACACAATAACAAGGTACTCTTCATAAACAGGCTTTGAATCTTCGCCTTCCCCTTCATGGCCTATAATGCGGCGGCGTGTTTCCTCTTCGTAAAAGCGAACAATTTCAGGGTCGATATCAGATAGAGATTGGTAATCGGTATCAATGCGCATGGTTATTCCTCCCCTGCTTCAGCGGTGTTATCGAATGTCCAACCGATTTGTAGCGTGGGTTCATGAGTACCGTATAGGCAAGTATCACCGTTATAGTTATTGAACGTACCAGTGTTGCTTATGATTCTGATTGTGTCATCGTCACCGAAACCACTCGCACTACCTAAATTCCTAAGTATTAGGTTGTCATTAAAGTAAAGATTAAAGTCTGGCTTCCTGTGCAACTGCGCATTACCGTCTAACGAGTCATTAAAGGTTCCTTCGCACTTGTAGTAACCTTTATATGCTCCCGACGTAACTTGGTAATACGAACCTGCACTCCAAGATGTGGCTGACCCTAACTGAGTTATATATGTCGGCGAACCCCAAACCAACTCATTAAAGTTGAACTGGAAATTAAACGCTCGGTTTTCTGTTTTGTCAGAAATAAGGACTTTAACTGCCGGGCTGTTGTTTTGTGGAGGTGACAGGTCTATTCCATCGTGACTAGGGGCGTACTTTGAACCCAAGATAACACCAGTGCCACCCTGTAACATAAATTTGTTAACCCCGAAGACTCCAAAGCCTTGATCGTTATTCGAAGTTAACACCTTCCCTAGCAATGTTTCACCAAGCAACCCACCGTATATAACGTTATTGTTATCTGTAGCAAACACATCCCCAACCCCTTCTTCACCGCGATAAACCTTACCGTTCGCAACTGGTTTTGTTTGCTTTGCAAAAGCAGTGTACGTGTAAACTCTAACTTCATCAGCATCAGATATAGAACCTGTTGCCGTGTTAGTTACATTGGTTGCGCTTAATGTGGCGGTCCCCCAGATAGCACCAGAATCAGTCGAGTACGTAACTTTTGATGTCGAAATTAAATTCTTTCTGGTGAATATAACGCCGTTATTTACGAATGGAGGATTTCCACCCCAAGTCCCCACCCAACCGTCTTTAAGAGCTTCCGTTTTCGGGATGTTAGCAGGGTCAGCAATCACCATTTGCTCGGTGTAATCACCTGAGATTGATGAGTTTAGTTTGTTGGTAACAGTAAAGTGTGTAGTCAGTGAAAAATCTAACGTGCGCCTCTTTTCGGTATACCCATCATCACCAACAAGATACACAGACCACTCACTTAAACTACCAGTACTAGGGTGTCTGTTCGTTACACGATATACGTTAGTACCATTGGATACATACCCATCGACCTTCTCGGTGTTAGTCATTATTTTAGCTGTACTCACACGAAGCTTTGCTACCGATATAGAGCCTGATGCTGGAATTGCTGTCCATGTTGCATCTGGGTGGCTGCCGTACTGGACAGGTACATGGACGGTGGTCTTAACCAACTTCTGCATCCCGCGATACTTACCGTTCTTGAACTTCTCTTTCACATCCCCTTTATAAGTCTGCGAGTCCCAAGCTGACATTCGCAAGTCAATGAAACCACCCTCGCCCGACGCATAAGCAGCGTCGAAAAACTTACCAGCCTTGTGAAAAGATGGGCGCCCAATATAGCCACTATCTACTCGGTAGCCTTTTCTCGTAGCGTAATCCTGAGTTGCATCATGGAAAGCGTCTGCGGTGGTTACATTTTTTGGTGCGCTTGATGCCCACCAAGCCGCATGTTGCCCTGCGTGAGTAGCGTTCCATGCTCTTGTTCCTTTGTCATTAACTCCTATATGCCCGGCCCCTTTATTCAGTCTATCAAGCACACCATTCACATATGCGAAACATCGACCTTTGTATGCCGAGGTATCATCAGGATTCGAGCGGTCCTTCTGCGCGGCAAACACCCCTACTTCATTGGTTATTGACAGGGAGTAACCGACACCCGAGTAGATAGGGTATAGCGCATTATGAATCGGTGTGGAGTTACGAACACCTTGCGGGGAAATCAAATAATTACCACTGAAAGCAAGTGGCGACCCGTAACTGCGCAATGTCTCCCAATCCCCATTACCCGCCCCTGCAATAGCTTTATTACGAAGACGAGTATTCACAACATCATTACCATTAGCGTCTGGTGTAACAGCAAGATAAATCGCATCGCCTAAATACGTTGCCACTTTTGCCTTTTGCTCTGGCGTTAATGCTGACCATTTCCAACAGAAGTATTTATTATTTGCTGCCGTTCCGTCGGCGGTTTCTTTATCGAAGTTCCAAAAATAGGATTGAGGGCGCTTTGATAACACCATAGGCACGCCAGCAATAACATTTCGATTCACATTCTGAATAACGAATGGAAAGATTTCATCGTCCGTCACTAGCTCGTCATACATTTCGAACATTGACAAGTCTTTGCGGTCGATGCGTGGCTGGTTGGTGGCTGGTCGAACTGAAAATGATGTAACTTTAGTCCCGCTCACCATACCCAAAAGTTGAGCGCGAGCGGCTGTAAGGCTCCCACCTGTGGATATAATTAGCTTGCTTGTACCAACGGAAAAATAACCAAAAGCGCTCCCGGATGTATCTAAGCGTACTTGTCCTGAACCTTGAGTACAGACTATCTCTACTAAGTAATCTGTATTTATCGTTAGACTAGTCCCTTGGAAAATATAAGCACTATCAGCTGTGGCAGTAACTCCACTTGTGGTTATAGTCACGTTAGCCCTATTCCAATTAACGTCACCCAACCTAAAATCCCCATTCTTAACCAAACCCTCAAAATTCCGACTAGCAGCCTCATTATGAATTTCTACCGCCGTTCCGGTAGGCTTATTGCCATACTTGGGATCAACTTCGTTCACATAATCAAAGATAGTTCCGGTTTTTGAATCAAATGAAACTGTGCCGTCGTCGGGTTCAGGGAAGATAAAGCGAGACGCTTGATACCCAGTATCTACGACGTTCATATTTCGAATTGGCGCAACGGTCCCAGCAATATGAATCACTGAACAATCAGTATCAGAACTTCCTTTTTTTGCAGACCCGGAGTTACCTACCCCTGACCCAAGGTTTAAAAGATTTTTAGCCGAAAGCTCAGTGAATAGGCCGCTATTTATGGCTATATAATTTGAATTATCATTACGATGATTACCAAAATTCACATAACCACTAGCAGGAAACTTACGCAGGTTCTTCGCTCTAGACTCTTCCACTTGCGCTTCGCTTTTCAGCAAATAATTATCCATCCCAGAGCGCAGTTCTCCCATTAATACACTTACGCTTTGGCTTAATGATTGCTCTAGCGCCTTGGCTTCGCTGTCCATTTTTTTGGCGCTGCGAACCTTGTGCTTTGAGCTATCGTAGGCGGTGAACTCGATGTCTGCGTTTTCCGTCCACCATCGCTCCATTGCTGCGTAATTTCCATGGGTGGTGGTCATGGCTTCGCGGAGCATGTTTGCCGCAAGTTGGAAGTCGGCGGCGGTGGGGATAATCGCGGCTGGACGATGTGTTTGAGTCACGTTTGGCCAAGCCGCTTTTAAGGTAAGTTGCTGTGAGTGAATATCGGCAATTTCGACCAACGCAAATTGGCCTATTAACAGCCCATCGCCAACTTGAATCGAATGGGTGTCAAACGCACCAGAAACGTTAACGGTTACGCTTCCTTGTGTCGCGGTCACGGACGGTAAATGTAGCCAAGGCATAGTGAATCTCCTTAAAAGTAGTCTGCGGCGTGGATTATTGGCACTTTGAATTGAGGTTTGCTGTTGCCGTATATGTCGTAGCGCCATTGCTGCCGCTGTGACGTGGTCATCGTGCCAGCAGAGCGAGCCGAAACTCGGTGGTTTTGTGGGTCGTAATAGGTCACCAGCGTGGTGCCTGTTTGGCCTCTCGATGCGGCTCCCAGAGTGATAGGTGGAACGGCTGGTAATCGCGCAGGTTCTACGGTATCTGGTGGTGCAATCCCGTTATTCCAGTCCAATACATCCAAGCTATACGGGGGGATATCAGATAAGCCTCTCAGTACATGGGGCATGTAGTGCGTGTTGTACGACTGCTGCTTATTTGAATTAAACATCTGCATGCCCCACTTTGGCGTTACGGGCGTTGGGATATCTAAAAACGGCGCAAAGATGAGAATATAAAGGCGGCCACTGACCCAATTCGAACTGTACGCACTGCCATTACCCGCCGTAAGACGCCAGTTTTCCGCCCAAATATGACTGTCGTTCTCGCCCCAATAACTGCTACGGCCAATGCTGGCACTGCCACCCCAAGTGCCGCAGTGCCCTCCCGTTGAATGCACATAAAAGGAATATTTAGGACACTTCCAAGCACTGCCGTATTGATGAAGTAACGTCATGCCTGGGACAAGCTTTTCTAGCGTCACTCGACCAAGGTCGGCGTACTTTGCGGCGTTATAACCACTACCATTCACGGATGTACCCTTGTTGTAATCAATGTACCCACGCGCCACACACACCATAATCGATTGGTCCGAACGCAGCATGCCATGCAGATTGTTTTTCATTTCTAGTCCGTAAACAGTCATTAAAACCTCGCGTATATTTCCCAACCGTGAATAGTGTTGGAATACACCGTTCCTGATACGGTCAGAGTGATAGACATGGTAGAAAGGTCGTAGCTGAAGCTAAACACGTTCCTAGTGCTCATAACGGAGCCCGACGAACACACCGCGTAAAACTCGGATACATGGCCTGCAAGCGCTGGGTATGAGCGAGTTAATGTATGAGGGCTATGTGATAGATTGGGAATAAAATCAATCAAGGCGATGGGGCTTAACTCATCAAGCCTGAATACCCCAGAATCTGTTGGATACACTTCCACGCCAACGCTCATTCAGTTAGCCTCCCAAATCGGAACACTAAGCTATTGGTATCGTCGTAAATAGAGGTTCGGTCGGATGTGATCTCTTGCCTGCCACCGCTTGCCGCCGACTTAAGATTGAGTTTGCTAGTGTAAATGGTGCCATCATTATCAATGTGAGTGTGGTAGCCGTTGAAGCTACCACCTGCTCCATAGTAACCATGACCCCCTTTAATCACAGGTGAAGCAATTTCCGAGCCTGCAACAAAGCGATCACCATATAGCGTACCTTTGGCTATTAGGCTGCCAGAGAACAATAAATTAGGTGTGACCCACAACGCGCCATCAAAGCTTTTCGTTGATACGGTGGTCCCTGCACTATTTCGATACGTTAAAAGATCGTCTTGTATTGGCGCTCGGCCAAAATGCTGAGTGAAATCCCCTGTTGCCGTAGAGCTAATTGGGAACACTCCGTTTCTGAGCGTCAACGTATACCAACGTGACCCAGGCTGTCCCGGTGCCCCGTCTTTCCCGTCTGTGCCATTAATCCCATCTTTACCTGGTGCGCCATCATCGCCTTTAGCGCCGTCGGCCCCATCTTGGCCTGGCGCGCCGTCATTGCCTTTGGCTCCATCAACACCGTCTCGGCCAGGTGCACCGTCGTTGCCTTGGGTTCCATCAACCCCATCTCGACCAGGCGCACCATCATTACCCGATACGCCATCCTTGCCATTAATGCCGTCGGCCCCATCTTTACCTGGTGCGCCATCTTGCGCCTTAATATCATCAAGACTTTCAACCGTGTGGCCATCCGTGAGGATCAACTGAGCTTTCAGTGTTAACGTGTTGGTCTGACTATTGAGGTAGAACAGAGGGACGAACTGGCCTTGTTCATCAAGCACCCCCATGCGTGTGTGCTGAGCAATAAAATCAAGCTGAGTCGATGTGCCATCGTTATTACTCACAAAGCCCGTAATCTGCCCATCCACGTTCGACAGCATTGAGCCGCGAGCCACCAAGGTGTCACCCTCTTTTTCAAAGACCTGCATCATATTGCCAATACTGGCTTTACTGCCGCTGGCCGTTTGTACTTGAAGGTTACGAATGAATTCAGCAAGTGGGCCATCTATCCAGCTATGCCCTGCTTGAACACACAGCACCGCGTTATTGTGGTCGGTGATATTGCCGTTTTTATCCACGCAATAGCCGACAGCGCTTCGCGTGTAGGACAACGCAGCGGCCAAGTTATCTTTATCCGCTACAACAAGTTGTGCGATTTCTTCGGCTTGGGTGCTCAGTTGGTCGTTATGAGTTTGGATTTTGCGCTCAGCATAAACAAACCCCACGTCAGTTTTCGCGGTTTGCTCTTTATCTTTAAACGCTTGGTAAGCGGCTTTTAAATCATCGTTTAAACGGGATTTATCCGCTAACAGATTACCCAAATCGATGGCGCGTTTTTCATTTTGGGCGATGCTCTCTTTAAGGGCGCTATCCAGCATGTCGACCGACACGCGATCTTTAATCACTTCTAGAATATCGTCGCTACTAAAGGTGGTGGTTGCCGTGGTTCGAACCCAACCCGATTCGCCCCAACGAGAGACCTCCCGCGCTGCAATGTGATACTCCGTATTGGCCTTAAGGTTACTGACCGTTAATACCTTCGCACGCCCCATAATGAACGACGCCAGCTCACTATCTGAAGTCCCCACGTCAAAACCAAGCGCAATGTCATAAAAGGTATCAAAGGTCACCAAACCAGACGAAACGGGCGACAAGAACAGCGTCCAGTTACCTGCATCCACATCAATGCTTTGAGGAGTTTGTGGCGCACGAGCGATAAAAGCCAAACTCGCCACAGTACTCGATGCGCCGCCAGCATTTCGCGCCAGTACTCGCACCTCATACGTACCAACGGTGAAGCCATCCCGTAATCGATATTGCTTGTCCGTGGTCTCGTCACGGTAAAGAAAAGAGCCGTTTTGATAAAAGCTCAACTCAAACGTGGTACGGCCAAAACTGCGATGCTGCCAACTAATGATGGCTTGAAGGGTATGGCTCTCAACCGAGGTCGCGTACGTTAAATGACTAACAGGCTCAACCAAAGTACGATCAATCTGCGACGGTAAGCCAGGACGAATAGGGGCAACCGCTTGCGAACCATCCCAGGCGTATTGACTGGAAAAGTGCTGCGATGCTCTGAGCTTAATGCCGTTTTCATTGCTGCTTATCCATTTGGTGACAATGAATTCAACGCCGTTCCACTGGTTGTCTTTGAGATTGAGTCGAAAGACCGTGCCAGGCAACAACTGAACGGCTTTTAAGTTACAGGTAAACTCGATGTTCAGCGCTGAGCGCTTGGTATTGAGGTGTATCCAACTCAAACGCTGAGCTTGAAAAGGACTCGGCACCGCCGCTAAATCCAAGTCATCAATGACTTCAAAGCCGTTGTCTTCTGCGACAAAGGTTGAGCTTTGGATACGAGGCATATCCAGCTCGTTCCAGTTCGATTTTGGGTCGGTATATTTGGCCGTAACGGTATTAATTCGGTCGCGGCGCCTGACATCCGCTTGGGTAGTGATATCGCTAATAATGTCGTTATCATCTAATACCACTGTCCCTGGTCCGTAATACGCGCCAACCTGTAGACCATGTCGCCCAGCAACTCGCAAACCCAACCCTGCACAAGTTGAACGAAGCGTACTCATCACTGTGCGAGGGTTTTCATTAGCTAAAAAGGCGTAGTTACAACGGTAGCGCTTTTCCACACCTTCAGGGGTAGAAATGGCTTCATTACAAAGGTTTGCCGACGCAATATACGTCGCTTCATCGGCAACGCCATGCTTAAGCACATTACGATACCAGCGATAAAGCAGCGCGGGATTGTCCGTCCAAGTCGTTTGCCCCGTTCGAGGATCTAAAACCGCAAGTCCCTTCACGGCAAATTTGGGATTAGGTACACCACCTGCCCATTTATCTGGATTCGAACGAAGCTTCACATGAGCAAAACAGTCACCTGCGCCAATCATAGACGCATCCCAATCTGGCAGTGATAACAGTGTTGAAGGGGCCGTGGTATGGTTGCCCAAATAGAGATATACAAAGCCTTCACCGTTAGGGTGACGATACTCAATGTCGTAATTGCCACTGCCACCATGACGCGTTAAGACGATGTCATCGAGCCAAGCATCGGTGACATCGTCACAAGGGTGCCCCGCCAAGTGCACGACAAGATGTAACCACTCGCCGACGCCTTCATCATTGGGTGTGCCCTCTTCCGCGCCAAATACCATCGGGCCAGAGGTAACAGGGTGACCCAGTATAATTTGCTTGGGCGCGGTGGCAGATTTGTACATCTGCTTTTGAGCGGTGCGCTTGCCCTTTGCGGCGTTCGCGGCGGCTTCTGCCTGACGCTTGGCATCAATCGCGGTATACACCGCATAGCCTGCACTGGCAGCAGCAATAATCCAGCCCGCGACCGCAATCTCAACACCCATCGCTCACCTCACAACTGATCTGCCAAGCGGTTTCAATGGTCGACAATGGCACAATAATCAGCCCTTCAGGCCCTAGCACCGCAACACCATTGGCACAAACGATGCCGCAAATATGCTCATGTGAACCTTTAAGCCAGGCCACATCACCACGCTGCGCTAATAAAGGGGTACTGCGTCGAACACCAACCGCATCCCCCAACACATGCACCATGTCTTCTAAATCGTTAAAGCCCAATTTACGAATTAGCCGGTGCGAGCCAATGTCATTGCAATAGTGACCTTGAAAGCGTTTGGCCAAATCCTTACCTGTGAGTAACCTTACCCAAGCGGCGACAAACAAGGCGCAGTCGTTCTCACCCGTTTTAAAGCGCGTGCACTGATACCGATTAAGAAATTCATGCAACGACTCCATCACAACTCCCTCACCGGAATGCCATCTTCTTTAAAC
The DNA here is from genome assembly GCF_050337205.1 of Vibrio nomapromontoriensis. Lineage (NCBI taxonomy): Bacteria > Pseudomonadati > Pseudomonadota > Gammaproteobacteria > Vibrionales > Vibrionaceae > Vibrio > Vibrio nomapromontoriensis. The sequence goes on along the minus strand of NZ_JAKJSS010000006.1, from coordinate 803,673 downwards.
GCCCAATAGGTTTTAAAATCTTCCATATGAACGGCGTACTTATAAAAGTGGTCACCGGATTGGTGAGCAAGGTGAGAGTCGAGCGTGCAACGCCAATTGAGCCCCTGATTAAAGGCATCATCTGGCGCGGTGAGTGGCAATTGAATCACGTTTGATGAGCCTTGTTTTAAGGTCGCACTGTCCATCACGCCATCAAATTGCATCGACGACGCCAGCACATCACCATATTGGCCAAGCACCACTAAATAAAGCTCACCAGTGCGGCCTTGATAGCCACCCGCTAAGACATTGGCTCGAATAGTCTCATCACGAACCGACAATTCAAGCGTGACCGAAGGCGTGGTGTCGTCCCCACTGCCATACTGGATATCGCCAATGCCACCCAAGTCACCAATGCCTAAAAACGGCTCACCAAAATCAAAAGGAAAATGAGTAAAGGTGCCAATATCACTGTGCAAGCGCACCCAGCCATCATGCCAATCAAGACGAACCGCATAGAGCAAACGTACATCCGGCTGATTAAGCGCGGCTATCATTTCAGGGGTGAAAATATTCATCTTGTCTCCTTACACCGTCACGCGCTCGATGCAATCAATCACGAGCTGACTGAGCACCAGTTTTTTACTCGCCTTCGAAGGCACCTTAAAACCTGGGGCAAGTCGAAACACCCCCGTTGGATAATCAAACGTCGCTGTGGATGTGAGGCCAACAGGCTTTCTCATAAAGGGCTCAAAGAACAGCGTCGCTTTGCCTAGCCCATCAACCGTGACCGTTTCGGTTAACCCCTTCAGCTCGCCATCGATGCTGACGTAATCGCCTGCTTTAGCGATAACCGTTCCTAATGTTTTACCTGTTTGAATGGCCACTTTGCCAGGCAAGGCTTGCTGGTAATCCGTCACGCTATAAGCGCCCCCCAGACCCGACGCCTTGGGGCTGCGCCAGTCATACAAAGTAAAGCCGCCTGCACTGCCTTGCAGTGACCACAACTTAGCAATCAAGACTTGGGCATCACTGCGACGTAAGTTGGCAAACTCCAATCGCGCTTCCCAAAGCCCTGTGGGCGAGCTCACCGACTGAGAAGCACTGGTAAACTTGCTGGTAAACAAGCGCTCATTGCGTGTCAGAGTAAACTCACTCTCTACGGGGATAAGCTGGGTTAGTCGCTCTGGCATCACAATACCTCTCTGAGTTTGGTGACATAGTCACCGCCATTGTCAGCATCTTTTAACAACGCTTGTTGGGTACGTGTTACCGCCTCTGTAATCACCATGTCGATTTCCAATTGCCCGTTGTTCATTTTGGCCGTCGCACTGACTTGCTCTTTATTCACGCCTGTTACATTCACTGTGACAGGCGTGCCTCCCGAACGAGCACTCATGGCCGCCGCTCCAGTAGCGGCGATTTGCATGGATTTCATTTGCTGCATCATGTTTACCATCCAGCGAAAGTTGTCCGCTTGAGCAGGGTTGAGCACCATTTCATTAGCCTTAAGTAACCACGTGCCCTCGTTCTCTTTGGGTATTCTGTCTATGCCATCGTGCGCCATGCCTGTGATGGCGGTTCCTGCTGCAATGCCCACGGAGGCGTAACCTGCGGCGCGAACACTTTCCGCCAAAATCTGCCCGTAAGGCGCAGGGAATGCGCCCAAGGTTTTGGTGTACGCCTCTTGGGTGGCAATAATCATGGACGGAATAGCGGCGGCTTTTTGAACCGCAAACAAGGCGCGATACACGCCTGTTTGCTCTTTGCCTGCGCTGCGTAAAAAATTGGTGGTAATGGAGGATTGCTGTTCAATAAAGCTCAGCGCTTGCATGGCCACCGCGCGCTGATTCTCGGCTCGCTCGCTGGCGGCATCGCGATCAATTTGGGTGAGATTTAATTCGTGTTGAGCACGCAACACCTCGCGATTAGCAAAGTACTCTTGCTCTAAGGCATCCATCAGCTGTTGGTCGCCAATGGCTTGATTATACGCGGCTTGGAATGACTGACTCAGATTGCCTAGGCGTTCTTCATACGCATATTGCTCTTGGATCTTCGCTTGGTTTTCCATGTCGGCTTCCATGGCAAGACGCATCAACCACGCGCTTTGCAACTCATCCGATTCACTGTAAAAGTCCGTTATCTTATCGGTTTTCTTTTTGTCTGCTTTTTTACTATCAAGCAACTGAGCTTGCAGCAGCAACTGCTCTGCCAATGTGGCATTGATGCCCTGTAACGCCCCTTTTTCAATGTCGTAGCGTACTTTTGCCGCTTCTGAGGTTTCACCGTATAGGCTGACTTGGCGAGTGAGATTAGCAAGCAGTCGGTCTGCTTGTTTGGTCGCTTCATCACTGGAAGGGGGAAGATCACCTTTAGGCTTTTCTGGACTGGTCCATTTATCGTCCGTGGTGTTGGCCAGCAGCGCAGCAAACTTCTGGTTTGCTCCTTCCACGGCCTGTTGAAAGTTTTTGGCATCGCGTTCAAGCGCAACCAACTCAGATTCTTTATTGGGTAGAAGCTGCGGCGGAGTAAAGGCCATTTCTTCTTTCAGATCACGAATACGACCCTGCACCAAAACAAGCTGTTGCCGAGCTTGGCTGGCTTCCGTACCCAGTTGATACATGAGTACATTTTTACCTTGGTCATTGAGCCCTTCAAACTCTTCGGTCAGATTTAGCACTTCACCTTTGAGTTTTTCCGTTGCGTCTTTGGCCGTCTCCGCCGACAACGCAAAATAGCTGAGCGCCCCAGCGGCCATAAAGGCAATACCTGCTGGTCCCCCTAACGCGGCCATTAACCCAGCGCCTGCGCGTGATACAACATTTAAACGCGATTGCGCGGCAGCTAACGTATTGGTTGCGGCGGTATGTTTGGTTTTTAACGCGGTGAGCTGCGCTTCGCCATTTCGCAGTAGAAACAGCTTTGAACCTGTTAGCTTCATGACTTCAAGGCGTCTAATTTCAGCCAGTGTTTCTGCCGCTATCGCCGCGTTCTTAGTGGCAATGGCGCGTACTTGCGCATAATCTGCGACCACCAAACGAAGTTTGACGGCGGTATAATTGGTGGCGGCGGCCGCGCCGCGTCCCATGGTGGTAAATAGCGTGACGCCAATCGCGGTGGAAACCAAATCGGCATTGTCAGCAATCACGTTGAATGCGTCGCCCGTTGTCTTTAACACGGGCGTTAAGCTGTCCGTAATGGGCTGCTCATACGCCAACACCATGTTGCTATAAGCATTAGTGTTATCGCGCAGCATAGCGTTGATATTGCCAGAGGTTCTTGCGGCTGCGCCTTGATAGTCTTCAAGGGCGCTGATTAAGGTTTCTTTGAAAAAACGGCTGGTCACTTGGCCATCAAGCATCATGCGACGAAATCCGCCAGCAGATAACCCCGCCGCTTTATCGAGTTTATTAAGTAGCCCAGGCATTGGCTCAACGACTTGGTTTAACTCTTCTGCTCGTACGATGGGAGACGCCAGAGCCTGAGAGAGGCCATACATGGATTGTTCAAGCTGCACGGTACTCGCGCCCGTTTGCGACTGAACGTTACTCATGCCTTCAAATATGTCGCGAGACTCCCCCATAGTGAGCAAGCCTGCATCATAGAGCGACATTAAGCGGGCGTAATTCCCCGACATATCGGTCAGCACTTTGCTGTGCTCAGACGACACGGCCATCAAGTATTGCTCGGTCTCAGCCCACGTTTGCTGACTGCCGATTAAGGCTGAGATTTGGGTGCGAATATCTTGATATTGCCCTAAACGATGAACCGCGTCTTGGGCGCTATAGAGCGCAGCAAATCCGCCAGCTAAACCAAGGAGCTGAGATTGCAAACCGCTAAATTCACCTATGAGAGAATCCGATTGACGCGCCATGGTTTTAAGACGGCGAGTGGTATGGTGAGACGTAACGCCCAGCTGCTCTATCCTGGTATCGACATCACGCACCTGCCCCACAAACTGCTGGGTCTTCGCGTCAAATCGTAGCGTGAATTTGAGATCTTGGGTCACAGGTTATACGTCTCCGTTAGGGTTCGGGCGATCACTTTGAGCTTGTCATAATCGTGAGTATTGACCGCTCGGCCAGACAGTTGACTATCGGCCTGAACCGCGAGCACATCCATTCCTGTGCACACGGTACGGCCTGATTGCAGGTTTGGGGTAAACTGTAAAAAGTTAGGGATGGAGAGCCACCACATCACGACATTCACGTTCTCTTGCCACAATTCAGGCACGCTTTCACTTTCTTGCTCGGCCTCATCCATGCCCCACAACTCAAGCTCTTGCTGCCAATCTTCCTTATCTTGCTGGGTAGTGGGACGACCGGATACGATCGCCTTCACTACCGCTATGAGTTTTTTTCTGCTGGCCTCCCCGCGACGCAATCTTGATAGGCGCGCACTACAGATTGGGTAAAGTGAGGGTTCTTTAACAAGGTGTCGCGCGCCGATTCACTAAACTCAATCGGTTCACCGATTTCGTTGGCAATGCCCTCCCACCCCACTAAACACATTTTCAGCTCTGGCTCTTGACCCATCAGGACTTTATTCGCATCCACGGTATCAGTGATTTTCAAATCCACTTTGATGGGGTGGCGCTGGGTGTCACCGCCATCGATAGGGACAACAACATCTACTGGCCAGTTTTTTACAATGCGTTCATCGGTGACTTTAAACATGGTTAATTCCTTATTTCATGTGGTTTAAACAGGGTTTATCGAGTAATGAAGGTGTCGCTATTACCGATAATATTGAGTGGGATAGATAACGTCGTCGTGCCACTTTGGTCACCGTACGTTGGGCGACCGAGCTGCACTTTGCTGCTGGACCATTCGAACTGATTACCAACAGGGCCATTGGTAAACACCAAGGTTCTTTCCGATTCCGCCGACGAGAGAGCAAACGCATCCCACGTCCCTTGTGGCGGTGCTTCAATCACAATGGTGCTGGTTGGGGCGTAATCGGTAATTTGCACCTCTTCATGGCCAACGTACTCGGTGTGCTCAACCGCGTTCGCCTGGTCATACTCTAAAGAGATCAATTTAAGGGCGGTGCCATCAATGGTGAAGGCGCTGTTTTCTACCCCTATTTTTAGTGGTTTCACCCACGCGCTAAAGTTGGGCGTTGGCAAAGCGGCGGCTTGAGCTGGCGCAAACAGTCCGGTAAAGCTAAAGGTGATACCGCCAAAGTTTTTGGCTGGCGCACTGAACTTAAGCGAGCCACGAGCACCCGTTAACTTATGCAGCGCTCCATCCATATAGAAATAGAGCGTCAGACTGTCGGTGGCCTCTTCATGCAGCGCGCAGGTAGACGTGGATGCATCCGAGGTCACTTTGCGTAAGCACGCTTTCATTAAGTCCGCCCAAGGCGCTGGCGTGCCAGCTGCGCTCGATGCGGCCATATCGACAGTGAACTCGACGGTGACGTATTTTTCCGTGTGGATTTGCGGTTTATTGCCCAGCTGGCCGTCATCATAATCAAGCGACTGAGACTCCCCGGCCATTGGCGTAATAGTGAACTCACGCCCCAAACAGTAAATGGGTGAGCCTGCCGCTATCGCATCCACGCCATAGGTAGATTCAACGGCAAAGGCGAGCACCTTTTTCTTATACTTACGAGCCATAACTTAACTGATCCTCTGTATATTCAGTGACAAACTGGTCTAGCCATGTTGCTCGACCCGCACTCACGCCTAACATTCGCCCACGCCCCAGCCAATAGGGTTCGTACTCGCTGTTACCACTCCAACCAAACAACCGTTGGCGTAGCGCTTGTCGAATGGGCATAAAATCTATGGGCTTGCCGTTAATGCTTTTTGCCTCTATCACCACGCCCACGGTCGCGATACAGCTTTGTAAGTACGCCCCTGTGCCACGTACGTCGGGCTTTGGCGCGTCATCCACCAAAAACACGTATAAGGTTGGCGTTCTTGTGGTGGACACTTGCTTGTCATTGACTTGCGTCAGTGAGTCGATTTCCTTCACATCGACCCAAGGCACACTGGCCATGGCTTGTTTTAAGTGGTGAATGGTGAGCGCTATCAAATCATTTTGCATCGCGTCCCCTAGATGAAACCCTTCGCGCTATCGCGACCAAACACACTGCCTGCGGACATCATTTCAGCGCTGTTGGTTTGCTCTGGCTTGGTTTGGGTATCACTTAAACCAAGCTGTACCTGACCGCGCCCTACTTGCTCTAGGTACTTCACCGCGTCCACATAACGCTTGGCGGCTTGATGCTCTTCGCCCAAGGTATCGTCATAGAGGTAATAGCGGCTTAAGTCGCAACAAATGCGCTCTAAAATGGTGGGCACATTACGCAGTGGTAAGGCGTAGCGCCCACCTAAATAACCATCAATGGTTGAGCTGGCGTCTTTAATGGCTTGCTCGGCCACATCCAGCACCAGCGCACCCGTCGAACCGTCTTTGTCGGTTAAGGCAATGAGCTCTTGCTCACTAAAGCGCCCTTGTAGCTGAGTGACCGTGCAATACATTTATTCGCCCTCGTGATGGGTTTGGCTTTGCATCGCTTCCCACGCGGCATCGCGCTCACTTGCCGATACCTTCTGCCCCACTCGCTCAGCCAGTGCGTCCACTTGGGGCTTTCCACTGCTGGTAAAGTGCTGGTTGTTAGATGGGTCGAGTTGCTTAATCGCCTCAATAAGCGCAGCTAGTGGCTCGGTTACAAGGTGAGATAACGCACCCGCATCCACGGCCCCCGATTGCTCACCGCTCGGACTTGCTTGAACGTCGCAAACTTTAAGGCGTGGATCTTGTTTGAGCATTTCCAGCTGGGTGGTCGTAATCGTTTCTGGCTCGATACGGTTGTCGCCTTTTTCAAACGCGATACCCGCACGGCGGTAACCGCCATGTGCCAGATTTTTAACAGTAATTGCTTGAGTGATGAGATTGATTTTCGCCATGACATGCAGCTCTCCAGTAAAAAGGATGGGAAACCATGCAAGCGACAGCCACGCTGCCACCTGCATTAAACCAGGTTTAAACAGCGTTTAAGGCAACCAAGGGACCACCAGCACTTGCACTGCTTTGTAGTTGGTGTTGGTTTCGCCCTGTGCTTTGTTTTCCGCTTCAATCACTTTCTTCGCAGCGGCTCGATTGGATGCCCCCACCACCAGTAGGTTGGGCATGATGCCAAGTGGGCGACCTTGGTCTGATTTGAACTCCATCATCGACTTAAAGCCAGAATCGAAATTGGCATCATTGAGGGTTGCTTTTGAGGCAAACGCTTGTTGCCAAAAGCCAAAGCCCCAATTACCGCGCGCGTCTACGCCATAAACGTACTCATCAAACATAAACACATGATCAGATGTATCGTGATTGGTTTTACTGACCAGGTTGTAGTCTTTACGACGCTGGAAAATAAACGGCTTAAGTGGTCGGCTGGTATCAAACAAATACCAAGCACTGCCAGCACCCGTTTGGAAGTTAGACACGGAGGTGGTTTCGCCTTCACGCCCAACAGGGTGGTCGGTATCAAAGAAGTACTGGCCGTCGTAACATGCTTCACTAAAGCCAGTTTGAATCAGCTCAAACAGCTTTTGGTCTGGGTGCGTTGCGGCGGCGTAGCCCATGTCGGCGAACTTAGGCATCAGCAAGCCGTAGTTATCGTCTTCCACATACTCACTAGGAATGGCTTCGGTGCCTTCGAACTTTTTGTTCTGTAGCGTATAGCCATACTGCTTCATGCGGTTGATTTGACGTTCGCCAATCCACTCACGCAGCGTGGTGAACTCACCAATCCATGCGTAATTCTCCGTCATGGTGGTGGATGGCACTAACGTAGCCAGTTGAGGCCATAGCGCGTTATAGGTACTGCGCCCTTGATTAAAGTTGGTTTTCACCGCCGTATAAAGCGCGGTGAGGTTTGCGCCTGTTGCAATCATTTATACTACCTCTGGCTTAACCCACACCTTACCACCATCCATTTGGGTGATGGTGCCAGCGATGGGACGTGTGTTTGTGGCATGGCTGATAGACACCGTGTTACTTGCCGATAGGTAGGCTTTACTGCCCACATCGGCGTCGGAGACATCACCCGCGTTTAACAGCAATAATTCGTCGTGCTCTACTTCAATGGTGAGCGCTTTATCGATGCCGTCGGTGTTATCGGCCTGCATTGGGGCCAGGCCCACTAACTTGTCTGTACCACCTGCTGCCGAGGCGGAAATGGCGAGGCCAGCGCTATCTAGGCACACCAAGGTGCAGGCGCTAATCACCACCGCCGCTTTCATGGGGTAGCCCCGTTTGCGGCCTGTACGTCTTGCTAATACCGAGCTCATTTAGATTGTCTCCTTGGCTTTTAAGTACTCGGCCTTATCTAATCCCGTCGCTTTAAGTACGGCGAGGTCGGATTCGGTTAAGCCCTTATCGTGTTTATCTTTGCCATCGTTAACCGTGGTTTGCCCTGTTTGCTTAGCGGTTAAGGCGGCAATAGGCGCGCGCTTATCCAGCATGGCGCTCAGCGCGGCCACGCCTTGTTGCTCACCAAAGCTTTTCAGGTAATCCAGCTCAGATTCCACCACCTTGCCTGCTTCACGGGCCTCTTTAATGGCGCTCTCAATACTGGTTTGGTCGCTGCCTGCTTTAAGCACCGCCAGTTCCCCGACCACGCCGTTATAGGTGTCGATGGGCACATACTTAGACAGGTCAATGCCCGTGCTAAGGTTGGCTTTTAGCGTGGCCAGCTCGGTGGTTAACCCGTCGGTTTTATTGGCTTTGTCTTGCAGCGCGGTTAATGCTGCTGTTGCGGCGGTGGCTAACTCGTCGGTCAGTTCGCCATCCACCACAATGCCAAGCCGCTCAAGCAGTTTCTTGAGTGCTTCGTTCATAAACGCTTCCTCTGTGGTTCCATAAAGGTTGATACTCGCACCGGGTTTAGAGATGCGAATGTCGATGTCCGCTGCCAGCGCCGCGACCGACTCTAAGCCAACAAGGCCAGGGTCATTCGTCAGCGCTGCCATGCGAAGTAAAAGCGGCGTGCCTGTTTTCTTGTCGTAGGGGAAAACCGCCGAAAGAAAGGCGTACTCTTTGGCGTCGATGTGTTGTTTGGCTGGGGCCGTCCAGTCGGGCTTAATGTATAAGCCTTGGCCTTCACGCCATTCAATATCGGTGTTACTGGTGAGCCAACCAGACGCGATGGCCTTCTGGCCGTTCTCTTCGGTACGCAGGGTTTGGTGCTCATAGTCGATAAGCACTTTGGGGAACGTCGATTTGGTGGCAGCAATTAGCGCCGCCGCTGAGCTGGCATCAAGGTGCCAGTAGCCATCGGGGGTGTCGTGAGGTCGGCCATCCACGGCTTTAAACTTGCCAGCTGGGAGCAGCTGCACCCAGCCGTCACTGTCAGTAGTTAGGTTGGCATTGAGTACCGCCATGCCCTTTGCAGGCTGGGCGGCTAAAATTGCCAGTGGATGAGGTGTGACGTTTTTTGATTTCATGCCCCACATAATGCGGGGCGATGGGAGTTAGAGTGAATTGAAGGAGATCATTGGTTGAGGTTCGCATTGCCTCCAGAATATGATTTAACCGCACTACCAATCAAGTTATTGATATCACTTACATTCATAAAGTATTTCATCAGATAATCTTTGATGATTTTTGATTCGTTTCGGCTCCCTACTGCGGAAGCCCATGAAAGCCAACTGCTAGTGCCATTCTTAAGGTTGGCCTCTCTAAGCTCTTGCAAACCGAACTTATTGGTTGGTATCTCAAGTATTTTAGCTTTTGAAATTGGCGTTGAATTCCTGTGACTATACAACTCCCGAACTAATGAATTTGCATTTTTAGCATCTAAAAGATAGGTTTCGGTTATTTTTGCAATCCAAAACAATTGATACTCGCTCAGATACGCTGTACTTTGCACAAGATCCAAAAAGCCATTTGCTAGTTCATCCATATCTTCACACTTAGCGCAGAAAAGGAATACTTTCTTCATTAATGAGGGATTTTTATTTGCAAATTGAATTAAGTAAATGTGTAGGTCATCAGTTAAGTGCTTGAGGGCTTCAAGTATATAATTAGCATCCTGGTCTGTAACATCATGCCCATCCGCTAACTTTATTAGCTCATCAATTTTCTCACTTTCAATTACCTCTAGTTCACTTAAATCACCAATACCAGAACCAAAGGCATTTTGTCCTACGTCTAAATTCAATAGTTCAGAAACTAGAGAGCGAGCTTGATTTTCTATGCCAATGGGGCCATCACTTTGTATCTTTGTTTTATTAGCATTTATATTTAGAGATTTTTGCCCTAGCAACTTCTGGATAGAATGAAAATCTTCCATTACCGACTCTAGTGAGTTCGAAGCTATAAAAAAATCATCCATAAACCTTGTCATTACTTCTGATTTTACAAATGCAGAATTATCAATGTATGACAAAAATGAACTTCCCAACATTTTCGTCGGGTATATCCCATGTGGTAAAAAGTCTATAGAAAACCCCGCGTTAATTTCTCGCATGAACTTACCAAAAAGTTCCACTTCTTTTACTGAGTCAATACGACTAGCTACACAATTCACCAAGTCATGATGATAGATAGAGTTAAAATAAGATGCTATATCAAAGTGTATGTGATAATTGTATTCACCTTTTAGTTCTTCAATTTCTTCATTGTAACTCTGAAAAGCATCACTAATAGAAACCGGAGAACCGCCCTTGAAGTGGTAACCATGTACCTTTCGATTAGGTAATTTGGGCGATTTCAGTTCATGTCTGAATTTATAACAAAAATGATATATATAGAATTCGGCAACAGGATCTAGCTTTTTAGTACGCCTCAAATGATGCTTAGGCTTACTCGCATGAACAACTTGCTGAGGAAGAAAACAACATTTCAAGCTAGTGTCATCGGCAATTTTTTGTACGTATTTATCTAACAAATCATAAGAGTTCTCAATCATGAATTTACATGTTTCCAAAGGGAACAAAGCCTTTTCAAAATCATCTAAATAAAATGATATCACTCTTTGTTTTACACCTTGGCCATTAGCCATATTACTCTCACCATCAATACTATGTTCCAGCCAATCTATCAGCTACTCCAGGCTTCAATCAACAGCATTATTTTGCTAATGTGACTAAGATTTATCCCCCACAAACAAAGACATCCGCGCCTAAAGCGACATGATTATCAATTCATTCCTTTATCTAGTGAAGTACGTAACGATCAAAAACCATCACATAGTTAACAGCATACCTAAGTATGGTCTCATCATATTGGATCGTCAGATCCATATCGGCTAATACTATTAATAATAGAGCGTCATTTTCAGACAGATCATTCATCAGGTGCCAATCTATTATTTCAGCTTCGTTCCGCATCACCGCTCTAAGCATCAATGTAAACAAGTGATTTAGACAATTATCACCGCTTCTTTTGGCTTGCTGAATCTGTATTAATAAATGCAGTTTAGTATTCATCTATTAAGAATATGACCTTTTCCCACAAGTAGAGTATGAACTTTGACTGACAGATCGTGATGACTATAGATATTCGCTACTAGAGTGGATAAACGAACATAAATCATTAGAAAATGGGCGAGTCATGTTTGCTACCCTTTACGTGTGACACTACGAAGAGGATACACCCCGTTTAAACCCCGTTTAAAATCGCTTCTTTGCCTTATGTGCATAAAAACGTGAGGCATATTAGCTCTTTTGCAAAAAGGCGGCTTAGAATCGATTTGAGAGCGTTATCGCTAGCTGAGTTACTGAACCAGAAAGTCAGTGAGGATATCGAATATCTCGGCGGGGTCTTCGGGATCTAACCCTAGCCATTCACGAGCGGGAATCGCGGCATTTTGTGGGCGCATGTCGGCGGAGCCACCGTAATGATGAATGGCCCCATACTCTTGCGGTGTACCAAACTCTAAACCATTACCACTGACTTGATAGGCCAGCGTTGCGCTAAGAATGCTATTTAACGTGAGGATGTCGTCCTTTCGCTTTTTCTTCTTAGCGTAATAGTTTGGCGATAAAGCTTGCCATGGTGTGCCGTCTGGGGTGGTTTGGTCGCGAAAGCGTTGGTCATGAGTCACTAGCAGCATTTCGCCGATGTCTCTTAAGGCGGGCTCTAGGTTGGTGCCACGTTGAATGAGTTGATTCAACGTTTTGGTGATGAGCGCGTCTTGCACACTCATCGAGTAGCTGACGCCTGCCATTATGCCTCCGCTTGTTGGGCAAGTTGCTCTAGGTACTGCTCGTAGACATCATCTGAGGCGAGATCGAGTAGTGTTTCGTAAAGGTCACCGATTTGCTGGGCTTCAGCGCCACGGGCTTCACTGCACAATCGTTCCCACTCTTTCATGCTGTCGAGTGTCACGGGTGCTTTGGTTAGGGCAATGGCTTGGTCTAGTCGTTTCATATTGTTAGTCTATGCCGCTTTTTTCGCGGTGTCCGTAATAAAGTTAAAAATTTCTGGGTACTCGGCCTTTAATTGCGCTGGCGCAAATAACCAGGCGACAAAGTGCTCGGCAAACCATTCGTTATCATTGGTGGCCGCGTATTGCGTAAGTGCGGTGGAAACAGGGGGCGATGGGCGTCCACCTTTCATGTGTATTTGATGCCCCATTTCATGCGCCCAGGTGGTGAGTACTCGGGCTGAATGACCGTGTAACGCTTCTGCTGCTGACGACATCGACCAAACAGGTTTAAGGTGTTTTTGTTTTAACGCCAGCTCTATCCCTTGGGTAATATGCTGCGCGCTCACCTTACTAAGATTCGCCGTTGCTTTGGCCTTTACCACCACATGTTGCCAACGCGCACTGGTAAAGCCGTTGGTTCTGGTCGGTCGTCTGGTCATATAAAGCGCTACAGGGTGTGGCCTCCCTGATTGTAAATACGCTTCCACGTCTGTGGCGATGGCTCTGGCTTTCGCCCCACCACTGAGCTCGGTTTGTTTAAGTACCAACGTTTTTAGATTGTGCTTGTGTAATGCCTGACTAAATAACGCCAGCTCTGGGCTGTCGAGTTCATCCAACACCTGGCTGATTCGCTGCGCGCTCACGCCTTTAACGCTGGAATAGGCGTGGTCAACACTACGAGGGGTGAGCCGTTGTTCTAAGGCAGGTTTACTATTAAGAATGGCTTTCGTTTTATTCGTTAATTGCGCGCTGGATTTGGGCGTGTAGTCAAAGCCTGGGTCAATGCCTTGTGGCAATTTATGGACTTCACCCGTGACTTTGTCGACCCACTCGTAGTAGTCCACTTTGGGCGGGCCTGTCACTGTTAACCCTAAACGGTCTAACGTGCGCTGACTAGCGGTGAGCTTTTTGCATTTACAGCCATAGCCATTAGTTGGGGTATGGGTTTGCCACCACGGGTCATCTAATGGCACCACTAGGTTATTCCACGTTAAATGGTCATGACGAGGATGCTCACTGCCTGAATGCTTGTATATCCCATAAGGTCGACGCCCTTTAATTTGTTCTATCTGCTGCTCACGGCCTGCGGTGTAACTTTGGCGTAAGTTGGTTTCGTAAATGACTTGGCTGCGCCAATTCGCCTCCCCCTTATGCTGCCAGCCATGCTTGGCGACGATAGAATTAAACTGGCTTTTAAACCATCCTAGCGACTTACCTTCACTGATGGCTTTATCCACCGCGCCGCGAAAATCTGCCAGTAAATCGGTTTTCATCGCCCCTGCCACCATAAAGCTGCGGTCATGGGCCCCTTGCCAGACATCGGCCCAGCGCTCAGTGCTGATATTGGTTTTACTGCGAAAGTAGCTAATTTGCTCATCAAACGGCAGCGAACCATAGTTAACGGGCATTATTTGCCATCCTGCACATCGCTGATGCCTGCAAGTTCCGCCGCCGCTAATGCCTTGGTCATTTCTTCTGCCAAATCATCAATACCGATTTGGCCTGTTAGCGTCAGAATGTCATCACGTAGCGCGGTTAAGCTGGTTGCACTCATGACCATGTGTTGAACTGGGGTAAGCAGCTCACTTAATAAACCTTGGGTTTGGGCGTTTAACACTTCCAGCTGATCATCCACGCTATCTTTATTCAAGCTACCGTTATCTGAACTATTATTTTGCTGCCGAGCTTTAAGCGCCGCAGTGCTTGGGTTATCCGAATCCGGCTTATTAGGATTAGGTGTATTCACTTGGCTAGACGTCGATTTACTCAATATTTCTTCATTTTTCTGGGCAATCGGGATTTGCGTTCTATCGTGCGCCCATTGCAGAGGAATACGCATGCCCATTTCCACCATGCCCGGCATGGCCTCACTGAAGGCTTTCCAGTCTTCTGCTTCGGTGGTTTCAAATTCAAAACGTGGCATACGGCGCGGGTTGCGGTAGCTTTTGCCATTAAGGGTATAAAGCGGATAGACCACATCACGAGTGAGCGTGGCGGCCAAGCGCTTTAGGTCAAAGTCGCGGATTTCTTCTCGCACTTCGTTATGCACGTTACCTAGCGCGTTGGTGCTTGTTTTTCCGTCGGCTTGGCTGGTGAGCGTTCCACCTAAAATGGCTTTGGATTGCGACTTCTCGCACCACTCCATCATGGCGATAAACGGATCGCTCTGCCCGTTCGCGGCGTTTTGAAAATCGATGTCCATCCCTTTGGGGATAATGCCCCCTGCGTTATGGCCAATCCCCATAACCGCACGCATAAGGGTCATTTTCTCATTTTGGGTTGCGCCTTCTGGGTATTTGCCTAAACGAATAGGCAGCCCATAGATTTCTAGAAACTCGGCCAAGTCTCGAACGGAATAGTTTTTAAACAGAAACGGCCACGCGAGTACGCGAACCAAACCACGGCGGTCGATGTAACCAGACTTTGCTTTTGCTGTATGCTGGACCCAACCAAAGGGTTGCAGCTCTGCGCCGTTATGGCTGCCATCTCTTAACCGCAGCTCACTGCGATTGTCTGGGTTAGTTTGAAACCAAGATGGATCGCGATAATAGACATCGGCTAAATAATGGGTGTTTTCTTCAAAGCCCCATTCAAGCTCTAGGTGGGCGAAGGATTTAAGCGTTGCGTCCGAGAGATCAAATATCGCATCATCAAGCCAAGTCGCATCTTCCAATAGCTCTTGAATCATCTCGGTGTCTTGTTGCTCTTGCGCACTGGCATTACGCGGCGGCTTAATGCTCCACTCTACCCCTTGCAACGCCATGCGGCGCTTGCCCAGTTCACTTTGAATGTGAGCGTCTTTTTCTTCCATGTCCTCTGCCAATTCACACTGCGCCACCAAGTTTCCTTGCTCGGCTTCTTTAAGTAAGTTGGCCAGCTTAGAAGGGGTTAACCCATTGGATGGATGATTGGCATAGTGTTTATAGAGCTGAGAAATACGCGCGTCACCTTGGGTTTGAATGACGTCTAATGCGCCTTTTTCAATGGGACGCCCCCATTTATCAACGATGATTGATTGCTGTTTCATTACGGCTCCTTTAGCCACGGCTTGTCTAATACTTACCCATATTTACCAACTGCCGCGCTCAAAGCGGTGGTAGTCATCATCCTCATCGGATTCGGCGTGTTTATCGGGAAGTGGCGTGTATTCAATGCTTGAGCCATCCATCCAGCTGGCACGCTCTGCCATGGCGAGCGCGACCGCAACATCGCCGTGACGCTGCTTGCCGTCTTCACCTTTGGTTTTGCCTTTGTCTATTTTTGGAATGCCATTAATCACTTGGATTTGACACAAATCGCCTTTGACATTTTCATTACGAGGAAGGGTAAGATTCTGGCTTTCAAATTGGGCTTTAAGCTTTGGCATCCATTCTCGATACCACGGGTCATTCAGCGCCACTTGCTCCACCATATCGGTGCCATAGCGAAGTGCTGCGGCCTCGGCTAAGTAGCCACCATTACCAGTGGCATCAAAGGCCATGCCGCGCCGACGCGGTAGTCGGTCACACAGATAGAACATCACTTCACGCTGGGCGTCATAGGTCATATTGCGTAGCTCGACATAGAATGGGACGAACTTCGATAAGTCGCGGCGCTCGGCAAGGGGCACGAAAATAGACAAGTCTCCTTTACGGGCAAAGTCTTCGCCAAACGAGTGGTGATGGTCGACATTGAGGTTTTCTAGCTCTGGCAACAACACAGATTCACACCAGTGCTCAACCAACAACTTACGGGCGCTTTCTGGCCAGTTCATAAACTCGTCTGGGGCTTCTATCTCCAAACACTTCGCGCCAGATTGCATGGCGGCATCAATGAGTACCAATGGTATGTACTGGCCGCTCGATGCTTTGGGCACGCAGTAGTATTCTTCTAATGCGTCATCTTTGGTGGCGGTGTCGTTGAGTAGATTGGCTTTCCACTCCTCTTCATCTTCTTGGCTCCAGGGCTTTTTTTGAATTTGGCAAATACGTTGATACAAGCCTTCTGCACAGGCGTCATCTAACGTGATGGTATGTACGCTGTAGCGCTTTTTGCCTGCTCGGCTGTCTTGAATTAATTGATTGAATAGATTGTCCACGCCGTTATGCGTGGAGATAAGACGCACTTTCGAACCCCACATAGTGAGTGCGAGTGCGGCTTTAAGGACTTCTGCCAGTCTGTCATGGAAAGCGGCTTCATCGATAATGACCGTGCCTTGCATACCACGCAGGTTCGACGGGTTACTGGATAGCGCTTGTACTTTAAAGCCTGATTCAAAGTAGATCACAAAGGTTAAGATATCTTTGTCTTCATCGTTAAGCAGCTCTTCTTGCACCTCACCTGCGGCTTTGTCGAAGATACGCGCCCAAAGTGCCACGGCATCAATAAACTCTCTGGCCATCTCTTTATTTGAACCGACATAAAACACATGACTGCCGCCCTCACCTTTTGCTGCGCCAGCGGTTAATGATGAATCGGCGGCTTCGGCAAAGGTTAAACCGGTTCGGCGAGACTTCTCGGCAATTTTCAATACCGACTCGTCGGCAATCCAACGCTTTTGATAGCCCAGCAGTAACTCGTTTTCGTCAAACTCGACCAATAGCTCTGGAGGAATGGAGGTGACGCTTAGCGCATCGAGCTCAGCGGTGGCGCTCATTACTGTATCCCCAGTAATTCGGCTTTGAGTAGTTTCACTGTATCGGACGTGAGCCCCGCCTTTTTCGCTACGGATTCGGCTTTATTGGCGGCATCTTCTAGGGCTTGTTTACGGATTTCTTTTTCCAGTTTAACGCTGCCTGCTTGCGCTTCGTTTAGGCGTTTAATGGTGAGCGCAAGATTGTTGAGCGTTTTTGGATCGAGGGTTTTGTCTTTTTCCACGCTGTCCATGTGCACGCGAAAAGCTTGCTCTTTGAGCATTTCAATTAAACCACGGGAGATGTCCGTTTGCGGCAGCTCGCCGTATTGCCCCACCCAATACTTGGTGAAATCTTGCGCCTCTTGATAGCGCTCCATCGCCTTGCGTTGCGCTTGTGAATAGCGGCTTAAGGCATTGCGTTTGATGTACTCTGGTTCAGAATCTACCCCGCTATCGACAATGATTTGATTCACTTCATCGCGAATTTTCTGCTGAGTCATTCGACCTTCACGCAGCAGCACGTTGAGCTGAGATTTTATGTCATCCGGTAGCTGGTCGATTTTGCTTGGGCGATGTTTGGTGTGCGTGCTATCGGCCATTCGGGTGGTCCCTATTACAGGTGTTAGTGCTGGTGCTTGTATTGATACAGGTATGGGTACGGTTGCGTTTTAGCCACGCCATAAATCGCACTCGCCCACGCTGGATACGTGGCCTAACATACGGCGACTTTTTATCGATAAAGCGCAAACGAACCCAGTAATAGGTTAAGCAAACGGCCACCCAGGCTAGATAGCACTTCACAATAAAAAGGCTGGGGATAAAGTCTTGCATCGCAACTCCTTGGCTCATGGCGTTAATGGGTGTTACTTCGGCAGTGGCGCTTTCACGCCTGGATGTTTGGCTTGCCCTTCACAGACGTCGAGACCGCGTTGGGTCAGCGTCGCCACCTGTGTGGCCGCCAGCTCTTGAGTGATAATGAGGTTTTGCTCAGCCAACCAGGTTATTTCTGCATTCACGGTGTCACGGCTGACTTTATGACCGTAAGCATCGAGCGCGGAATCAAGAATCGATTCATTGGCGGTGTACCCTGCTGACTCAGACAACACCCGTAATATCACTAGGCGTCGGTCTTGTTGCAGTAGCTCTTTTAATGCCATTAAGGCTTCTCCTTGAGTTCATTTTCTAGCAGCAAGTCACTCATACGCTGTAGTGATTTAAGCTGAGGCCGTATTTCTTTGATGTCGCCATGTAAGGTTTCCATACTGACTTTCAGCTCTGACACTTCTTTGGACGTGGGCATGCCTTCGACCTTGTTTTCGAGTAAGACTTGGCGGCCATCTAGTTTGCTTTGCTGCTCCTTCAGTTCACCGAGCTCTTTTTTTGACGCAAAGGTTTTGGTCATCACAAACCCCACCAGCAAAAAGACCAGGTTCATGATGGTGGCTAGAATCGGCCAATAGGTTCGAATGACTTCTAGGTAATTCGAGGCCACTGATTGCCCTCCAGTTGTTGTTTGCACGGCGCGCACACCGTAGTGCTAGGCAGTGCTAGTAAACGTTTGGGATTTATCGCCACCCCACAACATGCGCAGATAATGGTGTCACCTTCTTGTTCTCTATCGGGTTCATGAACAGGCTGGCGAGCGGCTTGAATGGCGCGAGTACGTTGCAGCTGCTCAAGCGCTGAAGCTTTATCGATAATGTCGCTCATGAGGCGATACCTCGCTTTTTCTCATCCCAACGAAGGCCCATAAAAGTTACCGCTAAACCGAGTAACGTGGCCGTCACCCCTAGCTCTGGGCCCGTGCCTTTACCTAGCGCATTGAGCACCGACATGGCGATGACGTAAACAAAAGTGGCATAGGTACTGGTTAGCGCCATGATGGGGCGAGCTCGCCTTACCCACGGGTCTTTTGCATCGTCACTATGACGAACGGTGCTTTGGGTTTCGTGATGCTCGGCTTGTCTGTCTTGCGCGGCAATTTCAGCTCGCTTGGTGACTTCTTTTTCCAACTCGACCTTAAGTTGATTTAGGGCGATTCGTTCATCGGGCGAGAGCGTATTAAGCTCACTTTCTAAGGCGGCTTTTTTCTGTTCTAGGCTTGAGCCTGTCATGCTCTCGACGGTTTCTACCGCCTTGGCAACTTTTTCGGCGGTCTCATTGCCGCCAAACATGGACGACACGCCGCGAATCAATGCAGGGCCAGCTTTAAGGGCTAAGCCTGCGATGGCTAAAAGTGACATGATTTGATGCTCCTTAATTTGGCTAAGCGTTTGGCCATGGCAACGGGCGGTGGTGTTTTCCCTGTGTGGGCGTTAATTTCACACAGTGACACGCTGTGCCAACCACGGTTAAAGTAACTTTGCATCGTGGCGTCATGGCTATGAAGTGGGGCAACGTTGGGCATGGCTTTTTCATTATTTGCGGCGTTTAATTCCGCGCTTAAACGCCGTTTACGCCCACATTGATATGACCATTTCCAATTGCTTCCCATGGCTACCTCTGCGCTTGGCGAATATCGAGTAGCGCTGGTTGGCCGTTTAAATACTTCATGACGGCATTGAAGGCGTGGCCTGAATTTAGTACTGCCCACTCACCATCGAGCACACCAAAGGTCATGCCTGGCGCAATACAACCTTGTAGCTGTGAGGCTTTGTTGGCTTTATGAATAAGAATGTGGGTACGCTGACTAGGGCCAAAAACGGTGACGCCATGCTCTTCACCATCCAGTGCATAGCATTGGCCAAACTTTGGGCTTTGATGGGGCGTAAGGTGATACTCCCCTTCTGGTATGCAAGACACACCTTTTTGGTTGTGTTGCCAAGGGCGTTCAATGGTGTGGCAAAGCTTGTTGCCAAACTCATCGCACAAGGTGCTAAACACGCCGTGGTCAAAATAGTTGCGGTGCAGAATTAAACGTTTTGGTTTTTGGGGCATGGCCGCCTCCTTGTCTTCCGTCACATGATGCTGGTAGAGATTCGATTGTGACGGAGAGACGAGGCTAAGCTGAATTGAAGGCGATCAATTAATGGGGGCGTTGAATGCAGGAAGTTAGAACAAAGATGGTTGACGCTGCCTGATTTCAATCGCTCGTTGCTTGGCAAGAATTTCATAGGCGGCGCGTTCGGTAATACCGTATCGCTTGGATAGCTCTAGATGGTTGCGACCGTTGAATTCGTCGTACATACGCATGTTACGAATTTGACGGCGCAGTGCATCACCACGAGGCAGATATTCTTGCGCGCCGCCAAGGTGGTCGGCAATGGATAAGGTTAAGGTGAAGCCTAAGCTTTTTGCTTGCTCGGCTTTTAAGCCGCTTTGCGCGAGGTTGTGCACCACCAGAGTGTGCAATTCTGCCAACACCACTGGCCATTTGGTACTGTCACCTTGCAGCTCCACAATGCGGTCTATGTCTTCTAAATTGATGTTGTCGAATGCGATGAGTTCTTGCTGTGACATGGTCGCCCCTTATTCCTGCTTGGTGTAGGAATAAGGGTATGTCAGGGGGAATGATCCTCAAGGGGAAGTTTTGGGGTTAGGCGATCCTTTTTCACCGTCTAGTCTAACAATATTGAGGAACAATAGTGATCCTGTAGTGAACTCAAAAGGACACAGCATCACAGGTCTCAATCAGTGCACTAAGTTATGATCGAACATCACAACATAATTTACAGCTTCATTAAGCACTAATTCGTCAAAGTTAATCGTTAAATAGATATCAGTTAATACAATTAATAAAAGTATATCGGCTTTGGTCAAATCATTCATCAAATGCCAATCTATCTCTTCTTCATCGGTTCTCATCACAGCTTGATTCATCATTCCAAACAGCTCGTTTAAAGAAGTATCACAATCCGATTTTGCACGATGAATAAGTGTTAGGATAATAGCTTTAGTGTCCATACCACTATGATATCGACTAATACATGTTATCAAGTATGATGTTCGACTGAAAAATTGTGACTTGGGGGGCTAAATCATCGTTGGGGTTGGGGTGGCACCTCTGGAGGTGATTTCGCATTTGTAGTCAAACCTGATGGAGTGAGCAATTATTTTGATTTCTCAAATGTACCAGAAGGGACACCCGTTAAAGCAAGTGGCGTATACAACTACCGAAAGTAGCCTAAATGGTGCTGTGATCTTACAACCCCACAATACGGCTTATATCTTCTGAATGGATATTGACGAATGCGATAAATTCTCGCTGTGACATGACCTCATTATCCTTAGCTTACTTAGGGGCTTGAGGCCAGAAGACCTTATCACTTAACTCTAATAAGTGGACTTTGAGCTGCATACCACCTAATACACTGCTGTGCTAATATTCTAAGAAGCTCAGCAAGCTCGTTGTACTGAGCTTCAGGAATTTCCTTTCCGGAAGGCCTGTAGTTTGCTTTAGCGTGGGCGATACTGTTCCTCGTTGCAGTAATCGAATCGGCAATATAACCTAAAGCGTCCCATTCCTTTTTCTTACTTTCAGTCACTATTTTCTTTTTAATATAACTAGGTACTTTATCTTCTAAATCTTTAAAATAGCCGCACGTCTGTACCGTTAACTTAATAGAATCGGCATCTTTTTGATATGAATGGTCCTTGAATAAGTTCTGTAACTCTTTAATGAAATTGGCATCGGGATCCATAGCTCTGTTGCTAGATAGTGCTTTCCTAGCTTCATCCGTAACTTTAACTCTTACGACTGTTTCAGATACGAACTCTAGAATTTTTGAGTAAAATAATACCGCTACTTCATCGTCATCACAGCACATTGCCTTGTTGTAGAGATCTATTACTTTTTCTGTATCATCGCAAAGTATCAACTTTCTTTTAATCGTTGTTGCTTCAGCTGGTCTCTCTGGCGCAGCGACCAAATAATCATCAATATCAAAAGGTTCGTTTGGGAAGGACTCTATTTGAGCGTTTGATACTGAGTTTGCTTCAAATATAAAAGATTTATATATCTGCCTACATCTATCTAAGGTCAGTTCACTACCTTTGATTACGACAAAACTATCATGATCAACTGGCTCTCTATGCCCTTGTTGAGAAAGGAGATAACTAAAATGGAAAGAAGGTTCCGGAGATAGGTACACTTCAACATCATCTACCTGAGTAACGAGCATTAATAGCTTTAAGTAGCTCTCATCATGTTTCGAAGTTATGGACACCCGATGAAGATACATTGTCTTACTGAAATATTCTTTATAGTCAATTAACTCAGCATTGTTTAAATCATGCAGCAAAGTAATGACATCACTTTGCTTAAGTACTAAGTCACTACCAAACTCTAAAGGTGAGTAGTACACATCAATCTCATCATCAGGGTCTATGCTTAAAACAACATAACCACCATCAATAGAATCCGTAGGATCATCAAAAACACTATCTTTCAGCTCTTCAATTTCAAATCGTATCTCAAAACCATCAATTTTATCAATGACTTCTTCCAGTGATTCTATAAACTTAGCTTTAAAAGCTCGATCGTAATGAACGATTAATTTATCTTCTGAAACGTTACTCATACCATCACCTATCTTATTGATAGGCATATATTATCATCATTTCCTAATTTAAAAAAAACTCATCATATAACTCTATTAGCTTATATGTGACAGGGTCCTATCTTTTAGAACTAAATCCATATAGCCAAGTAAAACTACCATCCAACTTACTACACTACGTTAACCTCGATCTCAGAAAGAAACGCTTCAAAAACCTGCTTACCTTTTACAAGGTTAGAGTTAAAGATTTCAACGTAATCACTCTCATCAATATCAAGCTCTAGTTCTCGTCGTACAGATAGAACAGTTTGTGGCAAGAGTTTTGATACCGTAAAATACGTATCCATACACTTGCGAGTAAAGGCTAAGTGCTCTTTACTCTGTATCGTCAAAAGAGACTGTATCTCGTCATTTAACTCGTCTCTTCGCGTACACTCAAAACTCAAGCTCTGATTTACATGTTGCCATATACCTTGCTCTGTACTGCTATCTAGCTTTAGCTTATTAATTATTGATAGGTACCTATCGATTTCAATTTGATGCTTATCCCTAGTGCCTTCTAAGCGTTGAATATGCTGCTTGCGCAGCATCAAAGGGTTGCGCTCCAACATCAAGTAGAGAACTGCAGTTCCAATCTCCCCCATAAATAATGATACGGCCCGGACTGTCTCTTTTTCGCCGACTAACTGTACCTTCGCAATTTTTCCTGCGTTACCAGAGAATGAAGAAGAAAGTTGTTCTTCACTAACATTAAGATTAGCAAAACCGCTTATCATATTTTGACTGTGTGTTATGGCCTCAACAGCCTCCATATACACTTCTTTTTTTAGTGCTTTTTCTCTTTCTATTGCTGCAATTTTTATCTGATTATTACTTTTAATTCCTTCTAATACTTCAGCATATCCAGCCTTAACAGACTCTATTGTTTCTGTGATACCCTCAATATCTTCCTTCGTTGCCAAATTTTTGCCTTTTTGAGAAAGGTAACCGGGAAGAAAATACTTGATTAATAAAAATACTATTATGCCAGCAACAACAGCCTCAAAACTATATCGTAAAAACATACTAACAATTGACTCATATTCTGACATCAAGGCTCCTAAAACTCAGAACTGTACATCTAAAAATAGCAGATACCACTATAACGTAAACTCTTGTTAATATTACCTATGCTACTCGTATAAGTACAATATGCATTATCAACTTAAATTCACCTCACGATTCATCACCCGCTTATACCAACACTTTAACGACTCCAACACAACATAAGCCTGACCCACATCACACCAAGCAATGCAGTCCACCTTATCTTCCCGCTTAGACAGCACCCGCTGCGTGTACTTATCCAGCGCCGCTTCTGAGCCGTCCCGCACAATCCCTTGCTGATACATGGTGATCCAAATCGCTCGGCACTTATCAATCATACGGTTTTTTGATTTGCCCGATTTAGGACTTAAACGCCGTTTAACACCTGATTGTTTGGCTTTAAATTGGCGCTTAAACCCTTTGGCTTCCATCGCTTTTAGCGTGGTGTCTAATTCTGTTAGATTCATCGCTTTGCAGGAGGTTTTACCTGTGGTGGTTTGTAGCAGTAAACGGTAGATATCCTCATCCATTGCCAGTTGATTTTTGGCGATATGAATAAGTTGAATTAACGATTGACGTGATTTCATGGCTATACCTCGCGTGGGTTTGGTGCACGTTAGTTTGGTGTAAAAAAGCCCACGAACGTGGGCTAAGTCGTGGGCTGTTTGCTTAGGCGGCGTGTTGCCTTTCATGCTCGTAGCACAGCGCCCATCTATCGCAGAACTCGCTGCGCGCTTGCGCCCAATTCTCATTGTGGCTAGTTGTGGCAAACTGCGCGGCAGCAGCCCATACAAAGGCGGCATTGGTGTAATGACCTTGCTGCTCTAGTATGGCGGCGGCCTGAGCTTGTTCTACATAACGCGCGTTTTCCTTTTGTTTTTTCATTGTGATTCTCCATCCTTAGAGTGCAGCAATATCAAGTGAAATGTTGACCATCTTTTTCGCGTCGCCTCGCTCTTTAAAACGAATGTAAGGCTTGGTGGATGCGACTAAAATGGAGTCGGCAATAGCTTTCATCGCTTCTTGCCAACGGCTATCGGCGATGTTGATGCGGCGCAAAGACAAAATACGCCCTGTATTGAGGTTGCCCTCTTTGTCTATTTCAAAGGCGTCGGTGACGACCGCTTTCAGGTTGGCGTTGGCCCCTTCTGACCATTCATGCAGGCATTCATCAATGATGTCTTTTGCTACCTGCAATTCTGGGCCAAAGACAATTGAGCTTTGCACGCTGATTTGTACTTGCTGCGTCCCGTCGTAACTTGAAAAGGTCACGTTGCCTTTTTCGCCGCCGAGCTTGCGCTGATACTTTTCAGCCAGTAAGTCTAAAAAGGCGTGGCAATCACCAAATGCTGCGGCTTTAAAATCACGTAATTGCTCTTGCACGGTTTTAGCTTTGGCAACGGTGCCAAGGACAAATTCATGCATTTCTAAATCGTGGGCGGATACTTGGCTTTCTGGCACCATGCGACCTTTACGGTCGAGCAAGTAACCTGGGGGGACTGCGATATCTGTCATTGTGTTTGCTCCTTCCAGTTAACGGTGCAGCCATCCACTTGCAGGCTGTATACCGTCGAGCTTATCCCTTGAACATTCTGTTTAATTTCAATGGCGCTGCCCGCCATTTCTAGCGTGGGTTGTTCTATGTTAATTAATACGCCTCGCGGTGTTTTGGTTGCGGTGACGACATTGCATCCAAGCTGGCGAAGCTTTTTCATTACGTTTGATGCGCGTTGTTCTAATGACTTCATGGTTCACCCTTTTGTCTTCTTTCAGTGTCCCACCTTTAGTGGGACTATCCCGATTGAAGGCGATCATTGTTTGTTGGCTTGATATCTCGACTTCCAAAGCAATTGGTTGTACTTCGCCGCGAGCTTAACTAGCTCACTTTGAAGCAACTCGTTTAGGCGCGGTTCGTTGCCTTTGGCTTCTCGTATCAGAAACGCCAATTGCTTATCGATGTTGTAGATTTCTGCTTCATCAGAAACCACATTGATGGCCTTTGCTCTGGTAGTCTGCTCTAGGCTCGAATGGGGACATCCCGCACGACAAGCTTTGTATAGCCTGACTCGCTCTCGGTTCGAGGATGAAAAAGGTCTTTGTTGGTTTTCAGCACATTCGTTGACCAGTAGCTGCCCTTTCACCGGACACATAACGGTTTTGGTCATGTACATGCCTTCCACCTTGACCCGAATATCATCGACGGAGCCTGGGTAAACCCCTCGCAGCGTTTGGCTGAGCTTTGAGGTGCTAATCCCCAACTGCTTCGCCACTTTGCTTTGTGAGTTACCTGGCTTGTCTATTTCTGCCTTTAGTGCTTGTAGCCATGATGCTTCAGTCATTGTTGTTCCTCCCTAAAGGGGTAGAAACGCTCTTTGATCATCACTCCATCTTCTATGACTTCTGGGCATTCCACGCGATACGTTCCGTTCAACCTGTAGACCAAGCCGTGTGGTGTTTCGCAGCGACGAACTATCTTTGCCTTTATCAGAGGTCTTAAGAAGTTATTGCCTGTAGAGAGTGCGGCTGATGCGGTGGAGCATAAGTCGTGTAAGGAAAACACTTTTAATACTCGGCACGAATTCCACAGGCGCTGTTTGACCTTTAAGCGTTTTGCACCCTTCTTTCTGGCGAGCCGATTTGGATTGACGACTGAGCTTTTGGCGACCAGCTTATAACGGCTGGTCAGCATGGTGTCTCGTTCGTCGACCATTTGTATCTTGCCCAAATCGCAAAGCGACTTGAGCAGATATCGGGTTCGCTGATTGTTGAGTTCAACTGCCTGCATTATTTGCACTCCGGTGAATTCATCCTGTCCGAATTGCGCTATGTACGACCAAGCAAGCTGTCGTTTTGTCATATTCACCTCTATGAGCGCATTCCGTGAAATGGTTGGTCACCCCAATGATCAAGGGTGATGAGATCGAGGTCGTTGGCGATGGCTAACGATTCAATCTTCTGCAAACCGATGGTAATTCGGCGCAGCTCCCCTCCTGTGGCTACACGAAGATGATCAAGTAATTCGTCGTCGATTTTGATGCCATCTTCAAGTAGGTATTCGGCCATGGTGTGTACGTCGTCGCTGTCTGCGGGTTTGAATTCGACCCATTCTGAGATTCGGTTGTAAAACTGTTTATGGGTGCTAATTCGGCGAGCTATTTGGTCCATACCTATCAAGATGATGGGCACTTCTGTACCGTCATAGAGATCACGAATGGTCTCTAGCATGCGTTTGTCTTGCATGAGGTAATCGGCTTCATCGATAAACAATGGGCGTTCGTCCATGCTCATTTTCTCGATGATAAAATCGACGTTTTTGTTGATGCGGTGCATAGGCTGCGAGCCTAGCTCTTCAACAATGCGGTGAAGTAAGCTGCTGGTTGAGTCGTGTGCGCGAGCGCTGACGTAAATACCGTTCACTTGGTTGTAAAGGTAGGTGATGGCGGTGGTTTTACCGTAGCCACTAAGACCATGTACTAATCCAACTAAGGGAACGCCATAGGCGCTTTGACGCAAGTTTTCGAGTGCAATCTGCGTAGATAGCAGATTTTTCACTGGTGCAACTACTGGTTTCATTCTAAACTCCTTTTCGTAGCACAAATTTGAGTGTTGCTGTTATGGCGCGTTATGCTTGGCGGCGTTGCGCCATAATCTCTTCTATCTGTTTCTTGCTTATCGGGTTGTCTTTCTTGTATTTGGTGAGGAACCTCTCTTCTTGTTCGTTAAGTTGTCTAGTGAGTGAGTCTGTTGCGAGCACTCTGGCCTTTTCGTGAATATTGCGTATCACAAGCCCACGCTGTTGGCTTAGCTCCCTTTCTTGTTGAATGATTTTTTGCTTGGTGTTTTCTAGCTGTTCTAATTCAGCGTCGCTACGCAAAGCTTGTTGTTTTGGTCGATTGGATTTGGATAACGCCCCTAACATTGGGTTATCGGTTGGTAAGCCTGGCAAGTTCAAACCCGCCAAGTTGTTCTTGGCTTTGTCGGCGGCCAGTGCTTGTGCATATTGGGTATCGATACCGAATTCGTCTTGCAGCTTTTTCGCCGTTTTTCGGAATTGAGAAAGGGCTTTGTTGTGCTGTTTACGCGCATGGCGGAACTGTTCAGGTGAAATGCCTTTACCCACCAGCTCATCGTTAATGGCTTCGACATATACGCCAGGTTTATCCAGTGAATAAAGGGTTGCTGAGCCAATATCGGTTGGGTCATTAAAGACTCGAACTCTTTTTCTATCCCAAACTGGATTCATTAGCTCTGGCGCGGTATAGCGAACGGAGCCTGCTTTCACGCCTCCTCGAATTACGTAGGATTCTGATACGAAATTCAGCAGAACATCTAAGCTATGCGGCGCGCCGATAGTGCTTGGCCTGTAACCACTACTGGTGTATTTAGTGAAAGGTGTTTCGCCATTTAGCCCTTGATGAGCAGTATGGTTATAGCGATGCTCGACCCAATCATTCATGATGGTTTCTAGCTCTTCCGGTGAGAGGGCTAGTTCCAGCGCTTCTTGCTGCGCTTTCTTTTTTCCTTCTCCAATACGTTGAGCAAAGGCTTTTGCCGCTTCTATCTGTTGTCTATCGGTGACGCTGTGACCGATGTAACCAGGCAACAATTCAAACAGGGCGCTACTGAGCGTTCTAAAGAAACGTTCAATATACGGCTTCTCCCAACCAGAGAATGGATTGGCTCGTGATTGGTCAATGTCTAGCATTTGGAACACGGTACTGACGCGCTTTGAAACGTAGTCCGACCCGTTATCTGTTCTTGCTACGCCATCTGGATTGAGCATCCCCCACTCTAGTAAGCATTTGCGAAGTAACAGGCAAATCCCTTCTGACGACGAGGTTGGCGCAAGCAGCAGTTTTACACGGCGCGTATAGACATCGATAACCGCTATGATGCTGTAGCGGACGAGTTTGCCATTAACACTGAGCTGTACATCGGTTGGGGTACTATCAAACTCCCAACAGTCATTTGGCGCGTTCACCCAAGGGTACATTTTGGCAAATAGCGGCCTGTGTTTGCTGTTGTAGCTATCGGGGTTAGTTAGGTTGGTGAACTTGGCAATATTGTTGCTCATCCACTTATCACGCCAACGACTCACTGAGCTTGCGGACGGTATTTGCCAATGAGGATAGTCGGCGATTTTTTGCTCTATCATGCGCTTGAGTACGTGAGGGCGCTTAGCTAGATGAGGCTTGCCTGTAACCAATGCAACAAGATAGTTTTGTAGCTCGGGTTGCTGCTCAATCAGCCCTTCTCGCTGGTTACTGTCATAGTTACCTGCAAGGCGTCCCATACCTTCTTCATCAAGTTGCTTTTGCCAACGGCGCAACGTGCTAAAGCTGACTTTTGCTACTGCCCCTCTCACCCAATCTTCAACGTTAAGCTCGCCTGAGTTGTAAGAGTCGATAAACTCGTGCTCACCTGCCACTAAATGACCTACGTCTTTATATGGGGCGAGATACAGGGCTTGCAGTTGCAAGATTCTTGCTCTTGCGGTGGCTTTAAGTTGCTGTTTATCTGACAGGCTATTAAGTACCTGCAATGAGTTTTGGCGGCTCTTTTGCTTTAGTGCGTTACTGGCTTTTTCTGATTGCACCATCGCGGCGGCATCTGCCAAACCTTGCTGCGTGGCTTGGTCTGTTTGCGCCAGTTTTGACACGGTTTGTTTTTGTATTTCAGTGCGTGCTTGAGTAGGCAATGCTGAGATATGGAATTCATATCCCTTTCCTACAGTACGCTTTTGAAACTTCCAGCCCTCCTTTTGTGCTTTGAGTCTCACATTTCGATCTGTATTGGGTAAGCCAGGTAGCCCAGCTAGCTCCGACGCCGTAAACCATTCCTTATTCATCATGACCTCCTATTAAGTCTTGTTCGTTGACCTCCAGCGACTTAGATAGTTGTTTCATGATTGCTAAGTATTTCTTTCCTTGAACTTTTTTGTTCTGGTTTGGCGCATGACGCTGGATGCATTTTTGAACAGTCCTAGCATTAAAACCGTGCTCTTTGGCCCAGCTTCGACAGCTGTAGCCTCTTCTGAGGAGCGCGGCTCTGATGTCTCTTTCAGTGACTATATCCATGCTTTCAGTTACACTCTGTTGATGTTCGCATTGCGAACGAATATATAAAATTGAGTACCGTAGTACGCACTGCGAACTACAGGACGATCATAGTGCGTACCGCAGAAATTATCAACACCGCAGTACGCATCCGTTTTAGGTTGTGCGATCTGACGCACATCAAAAATACTAACCACTTGAATAATAAGAAAAATAATTAGTAACGGATCAAACATGGAAAAACGGATCAGCGATCCGATTCTTCAAGAAGGAATCGGATCATTACCTGCGCGCTTGGAAACTTTGATTGGGTCTGACAGCCTTAGGCAGTTCGCTCTTAAGGTCGAGCTTTCGGAAGGCGCACTAAGAAAAATGCTCAAAGGCTCGGTGCCCAACCTTGAGTCGGCAATGAAGATCGCCAATGCCTGTGGTGTTAGCCTGGAATGGCTAGCTATTGGTGAGAATGAGCGTAAAGACAGCGTTAACCCAACGGCGGCTATCACTACGCCCGAAAACGTAATGGCGTTTGATGAAGAGTTCTGCCTTGTACCTGGCTTTCACATTCAAGTGTCTGCTGGTAATGGTTGTCAGGCTTTTGATGAGAAGCCGAAACGCTGGCTAGCATTTCGTAAGAAGTACCTGCAATACAAGCGCTTGAATCCAGAGCGCTGCGCTGTTGTCTTTGTAAAAGGCGACTCTATGGCTGATACCATTATCGACAATGATTCACTGCTCATAGATAGAGACTCAACCAAGCCAATCGATGGTCATATTTATGTGATTCGCTTAGGTGACGAACTATATGCCAAGCGAGTACAAAAAAGCTTTGACGGCTCATTGAATCTAATTAGTGACAATAAAGAATACCCACCGATTCATGTACCAAAAGAACAACTTGGTGAACTTTGCATCGTTGGTAAAGTCGTGCAACGGGCAACCGACTTATAAAAGTATTAAACGGAGAATCGGATCATTGTTGGCATTTTAAGCGGTTTTTCATTCTCTCCGTTTCGACTTAAAAAATTTCCCACTTTTTTTCATTTCTAGTGGATTTTAAAAAAGTACGGTGATAATATCCTGCCCCGTTGAAAGACGCAGCGTTCCGGTCTATTCCGATAGCATCCTATTTATTCCTTATGTTTTTCATTCTGGATGGTAGGTTACATATCGCTAATATTCGCCGCGCTAAAGCAATTCCCCCTTAGTTCAGTTGGTAGAACGGCGGACTGTTAATCCGTATGTCGCAAGTTCAAGTCTTGCAGGGGGAGCCAAATTCGAAAAGCCGCATCATCTGATGCGGCTTTTTTCGTTCTAGATGTCATCAATTCTAAAGTCTTTGACACTGGCCATCACACCCAAAGTGGACAAACTCTCGTAAGACGAATCAATATCTCTAAGCGCTAACCATTTCAGATAGAACCCAGACTGTTCACAAGAAGCGAACAATATTGACCAGAAGTCCGACAAATTTGCTAGAAACCAATAAATTTACGACAAACCAATAAAACCTTATGTTTCATTGGTTGTTATTAGCCACACAAAGCACGATAATAACCAGATCGGAGCTCTTTACACTTACTATTATGACCGAATATTTCCTATTGCTTGTGGGCACAGTCCTCGTCAATAACTTTGTACTGGTAAAATTTCTTGGCTTATGCCCTTTCATGGGTGTATCAAAAAAATTAGAAACCGCAATCGGCATGGGGTTGGCGACGACGTTCGTCCTTACCTTGGCCTCAGTGTGTGCGTACCTTGTTGAAACTTATATTCTCATTCCTCTTGGTATTCAGTACCTAAGAACCATGAGTTTTATCCTAGTTATTGCCGTTGTTGTGCAATTTACTGAAATGGTCGTTCACAAAACCAGTCCTACCTTGTATCGCCTTCTGGGTATTTTCCTGCCACTTATTACGACCAACTGTGCCGTACTAGGTGTTGCATTGCTCAACATTAATGAAAATCATAATTTCATGGAGTCCATAATTTATGGTTTTGGTGCGGCTGTCGGTTTTTCATTGGTGTTAATTCTATTTGCTTCTATGCGTGAACGTATCACGGCTGCTGATGTGCCAGCTCCGTTTAAAGGTGCGTCCATTGCAATGATCACAGCAGGGCTAATGTCTCTTGCCTTTATGGGCTTTACTGGCTTGGTGAAACTGTAATGAGCGCGATAATTATTGCAGTAACGGCGATTGTCGTCCTCGCCGCCTTTTTTGGCGCAATACTTGGCTTCGCCTCCATTAAATTCAAAGTGGAAGCCGATCCTATTGTCGAACAAATTGATGCTATTTTGCCGCAAACGCAATGTGGTCAATGTGGCTACCCAGGATGTAAACCTTACGCGGAAGCTATCGCAAATGGCGATGCTATCAATAAGTGCCCTCCTGGCGGTCAAGCTACCATTGAGAAGCTCGCCGATTTAATGGGCGTTGAAGTCGAAAGCTCCGCCCATGATGATGAGAAATCGCTGAAAAAAGTCGCGTTTATCCATGAAGATATGTGTATTGGCTGCACCAAATGCATTCAAGCCTGTCCGGTTGACGCCATTGTTGGCGGCACTAAAGCATTACATACCGTAATAAAGGATGAATGTACTGGATGTGATCTGTGTGTTGCGCCTTGCCCAACCGATTGTATTGAAATGATTCCAGTCCAGGCCACCGTTGATACTTGGAAATGGCAATTAAATACCATTCCGGTGGTTAATATTACCGATTCAAACACTCAGCCAAATAAGCAGTAGGTAGGGTATGTTGTCACTTATTGAACAAATTCAATCTGGCTCATTATGGGATTTCCCAGGTGGAGTCCATCCAGCTGAAAATAAAAAGCAGTCCAACAAGAAAGCTATCTCTCGCGCTTCAATTCCTGCTGAGTTGGTGATCCCTATTAAGCAACACATCGGTAAACCCGGAGATTTGCTAGTTGAAGTGGGCAGTCTGGTATTAAAAGGCCAACCACTGAGTGAAGTGAACGCGGCGTTTATGCTACCAGTTCACGCACCGACATCCGGTCAAGTCATAGCGATTGAGCCAAGAACGGTCGCTCACCCTTCCGGACTGACTGATTTATGCATCATCATTAAACCTGATGGCGAAGATAAGTGGATCGAGCGAGAGCCTGTAAACGACTATCACTTATCGCAACCTGAGCAACTTATTGAAACACTTCGTCAAGCGGGTATCTCAGGGATGGGTGGAGCAGGCTTTCCCACCGCCAAGAAAATTCAAGCAGGTTTACAAAGAACAGACATCCTGATCTTAAACGCTGCTGAGTGTGAGCCTTATATCACCGCCGATGACCGACTCATGCAAGACTACGCTGACGATGTCATTGAAGGAATCCGAGTCCTCAAGCATATTTTACAGCCGAAACTGACCATTATTGGCATTGAAGATAACAAACCTGACGCTATTAAAGCCTTGGAAGTTGCCGCAAAAGATGACGATATCGTCATTCGTGTGATCCCAACAAAATACCCATCCGGTGGCGAAAAACAGTTAATTAAAATACTGACTAACCTAGAGGTTCCAGTTGGTGGCATACCTGCAGATATTGGCCTTTTAGTGCAAAATATTGGCTCCGCGTACGCGATTAAGCGTGCTATTTGCAATGCAGAGCCTCTCTTAGAGCGTGTGGTCACTCTAACCGGAAAAGCCTTTAAACAACCGCAAAATGTCTGGGCGAGAATCGGTACCCCGGTGCAATCACTGCTCGATGAGTTTGGTTATAAAGCGGACAAAAAAGCCCCCCGTTTAATTATGGGTGGCCCCATGATGGGATTTACTCTTCCGCACGCAAATGTGCCGATTACCAAAACGTCTAACTGTATCTTGGCGCCAACCTCTCGTGAGATTGACCCACGCCAAGATGAGATGGCATGTATACGTTGTAGCCAATGCGCAGAAGCCTGCCCTGCCTCGTTGTTACCACAGCAACTTCAATGGTACGCAAAATCACAAGAATTCGATAAATGTGAAGAACTAAACCTCAAAGACTGTATAGAGTGCGGAGCCTGCGCTTTTGTCTGCCCAAGTGAAATCCCACTGGTTCAGTACTATCGCCAAGCAAAAGCTGAAATCCGAACTCGGACAAAAGAAGCCGAAGCAGCAGAACGCGCAAGAGTGCGGTTTGAAGAGCGAAAAGCGCGCTTGGAACGAGATAAGGCTGAACGAGAAAACCGCTTTAAAAAAGCCGCCGATGATCGTCGTAAACAGATGGCGACCTCAAATGGTGATGATGCCGTTGCCGCGGCAATTGCAAGAGTGAAAGCACAAAAAGCTGAACCTAAAAACGACGAAGTAAAACCTGCCGTAGCGGCGGCAATCGCTCGTGCTAAAGCCAAGCAAGCAGCGGCAAAAGCCTCCGATTCCGCAGAGCCCGATAACAGTGAGATGGCGAAGTTAAGGGAAGAGCGTAAACGCCTCGCTCGAGAGCGAAAAGCAAGCCAATCTGCTGCAGATAATGCCGCTCAATCCGATGATAAAAAATCAGCGGTTGCCGACGCTATTGCCCGTGCAAAAGCCCGTAAGGCACAACAAGCATCTGAAGCAGAAGTAACACTATCGCAATCAGAACAAACCATCGACTCAGACCCGAAAAAAGCCGCTGTATCTGCTGCAATTGCTCGTGCGAAGGCGCGTAAAGCGCAGCAAACGGATAAGCCTGCGCAACCTGCCACGCCAAGCGAGGCTCAGCCAGACTCAGACGACGCAGAATCGGTCAGCAGTGACCCGAAAAAAGCCGCGGTTGCTGCGGCAATTGCCCGTACAAAAGCGCGTAAAGCACAGCAAGCAGAAAAGCCTACGCAACCTGTCACGCCAAGCGAGGCTCAGCCAGATTCAGACGATGTAACATCGGCTAGCAGTGACCCGAAAAAAGCTGCGGTTGCTGCGGCAATTGCCCGTGCAAAAGCGCGTAAAGCACAGCAAGCAGAAAAGCCTGCGCAACCTGTCGCGCCAAGCAAGGCCCAGCCAGATTCAGACGATGTAGCATCGGCTAGCAGTGACCCGAAAAAAGCTGCGGTTGCTGCGGCAATTGCCCGTGCAAAGGCACGCAAAGCGCAGCAAGCAGAAAAGCCTGCGCAACCTGTCACGCCAAGCGAGACTCAGCCAGATTCAGACGATGCAGCATCGGCTAGCAGTGACCCGAAAAAAGCCGCAGTTGCGGCGGCAATTGCCCGTGCAAAGGCACGTAAGATTAAAAATGAACAACAAGATAAGGAGAACAACTAGTGGCGTTCTTTATTGCTAGCTCTCCGCATGCGCACAATCGCAAGCGTACCCCCGATCTCATGAAAGGCGTGGCACTGTGTGCACTACCGGGCTTACTCACCCAAAGCTACTTCTTTGGCTGGGGCACCATTATCCAACTGTGTTTGGCTCTTATCGTTGGCTTAACGCTTGAAGCATTGGTAATGCTGCTTCGCAAACGCTCTCCAAAACGGGCGCTTAGCGATTATAGCGCGCTAGTTACTGCGTGGTTATTAGCGATAGCTATCCCGCCAATGTCGCCATGGTGGGTGGTTGTTATCGGTTTAATTTTTGCGATTATTATCGCTAAACATCTTTACGGCGGACTGGGGCAAAATCCATTTAACCCCGCGATGGTCGCGTATGTGGTACTCCTTATTTCATTCCCTGTAGAAATGACCAGCTGGATTACCCCACTCTCTCTGAGCGGTGAGTCCATCACGTTCCAAGATACGTTTTCGCTGATCTTTACCGGCTTTGACGTAGATGGCTACTCGTTACAGCAAATTAGAACTGGAATTGATGGCATTACGATGGCGACGCCACTGGATGCATTAAAAACAGGCTTTAAAAACAGTTACACTGCGACGGAAATTTTTCAGCAACCAATCTTCTCTGGTTTAGCGGGTATCGGCTGGGAGTGGGTAAACCTGGCGTATTTAGCCGGCGGACTCGTGTTGCTTAAACTACGCATTATTCAGTGGCATATCCCTGTTGCCTTCCTCGGTGCGTTGGTGATAATCAGTGGTTTATTTGCTCTGGTCTTCCCTGGCGAATCCGCCTCACCATTGTTACATCTACTATCTGGAGCAACGATGTTGGGGGCATTTTTCATTGCTACTGATCCGGTATCAGCATCGACAACGGTCAAAGGCAGACTAATATTCGGCGCCTTTATAGGGGTAATGGTCTTTGTCATTCGTACCTGGGGTGGATTTCCAGATGGCGTCGCATTCGCGGTACTTCTTGCCAACATGTGCGTACCACTTATTGATTACTACACTAAACCTAGAACTTACGGACATTAATGGCTATGTTAAATTCGATTCGTAAAAATGGGCTTATACTTGCAATCTTCGCTTGCGCCTCGACTGGTGTGGTCGCGTTGACTCAATATCTCACAAAAGATCAAATTCTCGCGCAAGAACGAGCTCAATTGCAGGCAACGTTAAATGAGGTTATTCCACATGACCTACACGATAACGAACTCTATGCCTCTTGTACGCTAGTCCGTGATCCCTTACTTGGTAGTGATGCTGCTCAGCCACTTTATATCGCGACCAAAGCGGGCATACCTACCGCAATGGCAATCGAAAGTGTCGCGCCGGATGGTTACAATGGTGCAATTCGTATTATTGTTGGTATTGATACTGACGGGATCATTTTAGGTTCTCGAGTCTTGGCGCACCAAGAAACCCCTGGGCTTGGTGATAAAATCGATTTAAGGATCACCGATTGGATATTGGGCTTCGCTGGAAAGCAAGTCACCCAAGACAATGAGTCCGAGTGGGCAGTACGTAAAGATGGCGGACAATTTGACTCCTTCACTGGTGCGACGATTACGCCACGAGCTGTGGTCAAAGCGATAAAAAACACCGTTAGTTTTGTCAATGCCAACCAAGCTAATCTATTAAAGCAGCCACTAAACTGTGGAGATGAATCATGAGTACGTCAAAACAACTCGCAAAAAACGGCTTGTGGGATAACAACCCGGCTTTAGTTCAGCTGCTAGGACTATGTCCCTTATTAGCGGTCTCTTCGACCTTAACCAATGCGCTTGGTTTAGGGCTAGCCACTCTTGCGGTATTAGTCGGCTCTAACATCACCGTCTCCCTCATACGCGATTATGTGCCAAAAGAAGTTAGAATCCCGGTTTTTGTCATGATTATTGCGGCGCTCGTAACCTGTGTACAGCTACTCATGAATGCCTACGCGTATGGATTGTACTTGTCACTTGGCATCTTCATCCCGCTGATCGTGACCAACTGCATCATCATTGGACGCGCCGAAGCTTTTGCTTCGAAAAATGAAGTTCTGCCAGCCGCGCTCGACGGTTTATGGATGGGGCTCGGCATGACTGCGGTTCTGGTTGTTTTAGGCGCAATGCGCGAAATCATAGGTAACGGTACCTTGTTTGATGGTGCAGACTTACTTCTGGGTGACTGGGCGTTAGCGCTTAGAATTCAACTGTTCCAGTTTGATAGCCAATTCTTGCTCGCCCTGCTGCCACCGGGAGCGTTCATTGGCGTTGGTTTTCTTATTGCCCTTAAAAACGTCATCGATCGTAAAATAGCAATGCGTCAACCAACACAAGAAAAGCCAACGATTGAGCGAGCAAGAGTCACCAACTAATCACGCCTAATAATGCCCCAATTTTTGGGGCATTATTGTAAAGACTATAGATATAATTCAGCGTATATGTATGATTCAAAACATATGCATGATTCAAAATATGTATGGCACAGAGCGTTTATTCACCGGAAGAAAAAGTTAGCAAGTCATGAATAATATAAAAAGAAGAGAAATCCTAGAAAGGCTTCGAGAGAATAACCCTAAACCTGAAACAGAGCTCAACTGGAGTAGTCCATTTGAGTTATTGATCGCAGTACTGCTGTCAGCGCAAGCCACCGACGTCAGTGTAAATAAAGCGACAGATAAGCTCTACCCTATCGCTAACACACCAGAAGCGATCTTGGCTTTAGGTGTTGATGGAGTAAAAGAGTACATAAAGACGATTGGCTTATTTAATTCAAAAGCAGAAAACGTCATTAAAACCTGCCGCATATTGATTGAGCAGCATGGCAGCGTGGTTCCTGAGAACCGAGAAGCCTTAGAGGCGCTACCAGGTGTAGGGCGTAAAACCGCAAACGTCGTACTCAACACCGCTTTCGGCTGGCCCACTATCGCCGTTGATACCCATATTTACCGCGTTTCAAATCGCACTAAGTTAGCAATGGGTAAAACCGTTGATGACGTCGAGACCAAACTATTAAAAGTCGTACCGAAAGAATTCAAACTAGATGTTCACCACTGGTTAATTCTACACGGTCGCTATACCTGTGTAGCTCGAAAGCCTCGCTGTGGCAGCTGCATCATCGAAGACTTATGCGAATTTAAAGACAAAACCGACGTATAGACCAAACGATGCGACAAATCATCGTGTTTACATCAACAAGTATTGGCTATACAAAGACAATTAAGGAGCAATGCATGTCAAACGGTCGTATTTTACATACCATGCTACGCGTAGGAGATCTGGATAAATCGATTTCTTTCTATAGCGATGTGATTGGAATGAACCTACTGCGTAAAAATGAAAATACCGAGTATAAATACACACTCGCATTTTTAGGTTTTGGTGATGAGTCTGAAGGTTCCGTTATTGAGCTCACCTATAACTGGGGTGTGACGGAGTATGAACTAGGCTCTGCTTATGGACACATTGCCATTGGTGTTGATGATATCTACTCAACGTGTGATGCGATTAAAGCGGCAGGTGGCAATGTGACTCGTGAGCCGGGACCTGTCAAAGGTGGCACAACTCAGATCGCATTTGTAAAAGATCCTGATGGCTACATGATTGAGCTTATTCAAAACAAGCAGGCAACTGCTGGTCTAGAAGGATAAAAGACCACTTTGGTCGTCTTACGATATAAATTCGCGACCACGTAATTATGCACCTATAGTTTAGTCAACACATTAACGTAAAGGATGGCTTGAATGAAAGTTACCCGTATCATGCTGTTGGCTAAGCTATTTATTACTCTCACTTTTTCCGCACTACTGCCAGCAGCCCCTCAACCGACCCTGCAACCTATTCAATCAGATATTTCGGAAGAAAGTTTTCAAACCATGCTGGTTATCGAAAGCTTAAAACAGTTGGGATATGACATCGCCCCAACAAAAACTATGAGTTATGACGAAGCGTATCAATATGTCAGCGCACACCCAGAAGCTTTTTTCGCTGCAGGATGGCTACCTCTTCATCAAGACAAGTACCGTGCTGCCAATGCCAGTAAATCGCTTTATCTTGGGGGAAACTATGTTCCACGATCCGCTCAGGGCTATATGATCGACAAAAAAACGGCCCTGAAATACGATATAACGCATATTGACCAACTTAAAGATCCTCAGATAGCCAAACTATTTGATCACACTGACGACGGGATAGCAGATTTAGTTGGTTGTAAAGAAGGCTGGGGCTGCGCTGAAGTTATCAATCATCAAATCGAGCGTTTTGGCATTATTAAAACCGTGTCACACCACCAAGGGGACTATGACACCCTTATGGCTGAGACAATACAGCGCTATCAAGATGGCAAACCTATTCTTTACTACACATGGACACCAAACTGGGTCGCTAATGCCTTAATTCCCAATGAAGATACCGTATGGCTTGAAGTACCATTTTCTGCACTTCCAGGCTCTAGACAAGAGATAGATACCACATTACCTCATGGTCGTAACTTCGGATTCGAAGTCAATACACAACATATTGTCGCAAATAAGTCCCTAGTGTTGCACAACGCAGACATTCACCGATTATTTGAAGTAATGCGCCTAGCAACCAGCGATATTAGTAAAGAGAACTGGCATCAAAACAACAGTAATACTGACAGTTACAGTGCCGCTGAATATACGAAAAAATGGATGGAGGAAAACGAACCAACATTTTCTGCATGGATAGAGGAAGCAAAAAACGCGAAAGAAGTAAAAAAATAAAGCCCCAAGCCTAATCAAGCACACACTACGACTGTGCTTGATTAGGTTGCGTTTGTAACGGCATAGTCTAGCGATACTCTGTCGTTAGCCTAACTCAGCATCATACCTCAGTCCGACCAAATGAAATTACAACACGCTGATTCTTTGCTTTACCTATTGGAGATGAGTTGTCTGCAATAGGGCGACGCTTTCCATAACCTTGAACTTGGATTCGATCTTTTGGTAGGCCAAGCGATTGAAAATAATCTTGCAGTATCGTGGCACGTTTTTCGGACAACCGTTGACTCTCGCTCTTTGTTTCTGATGCGTCTGTATAAGTAGACACTAAAACCAAATCAATATTTTGATTATAGCGAACGTACTCGGCTATTTGTTGTAGCCGGTGTTGGGATGTTTTATTTAGCTGTTCACTATTGGCATCATAATGCAGGATCGTAAACGAGATATCTTCAAAACTATATGGCAATAAGTTGGCGATACAGTCGCTAAATACATTGTATTTAGCCTGAAATAGCACAGAGGACAAGGATACTTCGATACGTTCGTCGCGGCTCTGCCAATCTTGATAACTAAACGTCGGGTAGCGCCCTTTCTCTAACTCACTGAGTAAGCTCCATGCGGCTTGCCCACCAACATAACCGTTAAACTGCCTAAAGAACTGAAGGTTAGAAATGCGGTCTGCGCTGTCTCCTGGGCGCCAGGGTGGTGGCAAAGAAACCAAGCTCACATTTCGGGTTTCTCCCATTGAACGTAACATTTTCAGTTCAAAATCGAGATTCATTTTCTTACCCGCTTTAGCGGTAAACTGTGCGTCTCCAAAATTAGGAATAGGGTGCACCAATTGACACTCCAGCGGTGTATTCATCACCATTTCCCATTGAGATTGAGTCGGCGTGGCCACATAGCGCTTTTCTATTGCCGCTTCAACCTGAGGCGCCAGCAAGCAAGATAACAATGGCAAGGTGAATAAGGCTTTTAATTTCATAAAGATATATAACTCGACTCTTACAGCATAGCGGCATTGGATTGCCGCTATGCTGCCTATTAATTCTAACTCCTTTTTACGTTGCAAAAATCTAGCCAGTTTCACTGACACCACGCTTAAGTGAAAAACGCTGATTAATTTACGCACAACCATCGCATTTTAACTGGGTTGATATGCGCACATTATCATCAACTAAATATACATAATGAGCTTTAGCTTTACTGTTAACGAATAGATTCAATAAATAGCGACAAATATTGGCTAAATTAAATGCAGTAGCAGGTATGTTATAGGTGAATAATCTGCAATAATGCAACCTTCGTCACCATTGATAGATCTAAAATGACTGTAGAAAACGAAGCTCTCACCTTAAAAAAGCGATTCCGTGGCTATTTTCCTGTAGTTGTCGATGTAGAGACGGCTGGATTTAACGCCAAGACCGATGCTTTACTCGAAATTTGTGCCATCACATTAAAAATGGACGATGCCGGGGATCTTGTCCCTGCGAGTGTTTTACACTACCACATTGAACCATTCGAAGGCGCTAACCTGGAAAAAGAAGCGTTAGAGTTTATAGGTATTCGTGACCCTTTTAGTCCACTTCGTGGGGCGGTTTCTGAGCAAGAAGCGCTAAAAGAAATCTACAAAGTCATTCGTAAAGAACAGAAGCAGCATGATTGCAGTCGCGCCATCATGGTCGCGCATAATGCTAACTTCGATCATAGTTTTGTCAGTGCTGCGAATGAACGTTCAAAATTGAAACGTGTCCCTTTCCATCCTTTCGCTACATTTGATACCGCTACCTTAAGTGGTCTTGCTTTCGGTCAAACCGTTTTGGCGAAAGCTTGTAAAACAGCAGGGATGGAATTTGATAATAAAGAAGCCCATTCGGCACTCTACGATACTCAGAAAACCGCTGAGCTATTTTGCCGAATCGTTAACAAGTGGAAAGCACTAGGTGGCTGGCCGCTTACTAACGATGATGATCAACAATAATACAAACACAACTTTTAGAGCTTAATATGAACCCTGTCGTTATTTCCGTTTGCATCATGCTGCTGCTAGCACTAATGCGCGTCAACGTTGTCGTTGCGTTGACTTTTAGTGCCATCGTTGGCGGTGTCGTTTCTGGTATGTCACTCACTGACGCTGTTAGTGCCTTTGAAGGTGGCTTAGGTGGAGGCGCAACTATTGCACTAAGCTACGCCATGCTTGGTACCTTTGCCGTTGCTATCTCGAAATCAGGCGTGACTGACTTACTTGCACAAAATGTTATTAAACGCATTCACGGCAAAGAGAATGCCGCTTCAGCAACGGGACTTAAGTATGCCGTGCTTATTGCCCTTATTCTCGTTACCGTCTCTTCTCAAAATATCATTCCTGTGCATATCGCCTTCATTCCAATTTTGATCCCACCTCTATTGGGCGTTTTTGCCAAGATGAAGCTTGACCGTCGCCTTGTCGCCTGTGTTCTAACATTCGGACTAGTGACACCCTATATGATCCTACCGGTTGGTTTTGGTGGTATTTTCTTAAATAACATCTTGTTAAAGAATCTACACGATAACGGCCTAGAGAGCATCACTGCGGCACAAGTCCCTATGGCCATGATTCTCCCAGCGATTGGTATGGTTACCGGACTGCTCGCTGCTGTGTTCTTTAGTTATCGCAAGCCTCGTGAATACCAAGAAACAGAATTAACGCATGTCGATACCGAGCCAACGCACATAAATAAGAAAAACATCTATGTTGCGTTGACTGGGATTGTGGTTGCCTTAGCAGTACAACTAACATCTGGGTCAATGATCATAGGTGCGCTAGCCGGTTTCATGGTCTTTACATTTGGTGGCGTCATTGCGTGGAAAGAAACACAAGACGTGTTTACCAAAGGTGTTCACATGATGGCTATGATTGGCTTTATTATGATTGCGGCAGCAGGTTTTGCGGCAGTTATGAAGCAAACTGGTGGCGTAGAGTCATTAGTTGAAGCTTTGTCCACCAGCATTGGCAACAATAAGCCACTTGCAGCACTACTCATGCTTATCGTTGGACTACTAGTTACAATGGGCATTGGCTCTTCTTTCTCTACCATTCCAATTCTAGCAACCATTTATGTCCCTCTTGCCCTTGCGTTTGGTTTTTCCCCAATGGCTACCGTTGCTCTAGTTGGAACCGCAGCAGCACTTGGTGACGCAGGCTCTCCCGCCTCGGATTCCACATTGGGTCCAACATCTGGTCTAAACGCCGATGGTCAGCATGAGCATATCTGGGAAACCGTTGTTCCTACATTCGTTCACTACAACCTACCATTGATTGTCTTTGGTTGGATTGCGGCAATGACGTTGTAAACAAAAAAAGCGGGAGAACCAAATCTCCCGCTTTTCTCTAGCAGCACTCTACTTTCTAGGCTTTATCTATTTTCAACGGTAATAATCGCAGGCATACCACTATATAGTTGCTGCCTGTAATCATAAGCTTTCTCATCCTCATTTCCCGGTAAGTTGAACAGTAGCTCACTCCCTTCAGAAATAGACGCCACAGATACCTCTTGTCCTTCAACAAACTTTTGCGTAGGTCCTTGTGTATCGTAACGATAGGTGCCTTCATGTAAGTTGATGGACGTCGTCACTCGCAGCTCATTCTTAACCGCTTTTAACGTCACACCAAATTTATGCTTTGTCCCCTCATCATGCACGACTTCTTTATTATGCGCAGTAGGATTTTGTGCCGTGATACGCCAACCTTGTGGGAGCTTTGTCATTTGCAACAGCATCGGTTGAGCGGCAGTTATGGTGTTCTCCCCCAGCGTTACAGTACCAGCTTGGTGAAATACAACCTGGTAGATATCTTGTTCATCATCATTAAACCGAATGCCTTGCGCATTACTGGTGTTTATAACCGTCAAATGTTTTTCAAAATACGCCATTTTAGCGGGCATCTCTGTTGCTATAGCGTTTGGCACCAATACATAATGATAGAACTGCTCATCATCTTTTGGTTCAGCAGTATGATTTACTGCTAGCAAAAAGACAGGATCATCCCCTATTGTCGGCAATGTATCTTTAACACCCGATCCCGTCACTAACAGATGGCGCTGCTTCTGCCCTGAGTTAGGAAAAGTAATATAACCAACCCTTCCTTGATGAAACCACGCCGGATCGCTACTACCAACTTTTTTATCCTTTACGATACAACAATCAATCGTGTCAGTTCCCTGCTCTTTGGTGTAATAAGTGATAGTGTCGAACCAACGTGGTTGATCAATCGTGGTTATAATCGATTGGTATGTAC
Organism: Vibrio nomapromontoriensis; assembly: GCF_050337205.1. Lineage (NCBI taxonomy): Bacteria > Pseudomonadati > Pseudomonadota > Gammaproteobacteria > Vibrionales > Vibrionaceae > Vibrio > Vibrio nomapromontoriensis. The sequence continues at coordinate 759,808 of NZ_JAKJSS010000006.1, read as the reverse complement.
TGGAATCATTATCTCGCTCAACACGAGCAACATCGCTCCCTAGAGCAACAACCGCTTCGCTTAGGTAAAAGACACTTTTCTTCGCCGTTGCACTGGTATAGGTGTTCTCACTGCCATAATGGAAGCTCGCCAATCCAGTAAAGCCATCACTTAGTGTCCCAGCAAACGGGCTTGGATTAAACGCATCTTGCTCAGATTGCATAGGTATTACGTCTGTCTTCAACTCTTCGGTTATACCTGGTATCGCGTGCCAGTCCCAGTTATAACGGGCATCGGTATATTCGTTTCCCAGTACTTTGATTTGTAACACTCCCGACCCGTTGTGCATACCTGGAGCTTGGTGAAAACTCTCTGCACCTCTGGTTCTTGAAGATTGCATTTTAAATGAAGAGTACCAAGAAGCTTTCGGGTCAGCGTCGTTTCGGTGTACCAACATATCCGAGTTCCAAAATGCGGTTGTTGAAGTGTTGCTATGGGTTTGCTCAACTAAATCTTCTTGCAGTTGCGTGAGCTCAGCGGAGCGCCCAAACTCCATATCACCACTCGCATCTTCGATATGCGTAATCGCCTTGTTGATGTTCTTGGAGCCGAATATATTGGCGTTGCTTGATAAGAAGGTACGACCTGCTGCCTGAAAATCGAGGGCATCTTTATATATTAAGCGATCGTAGCTATATAGCATGACTTCCGTGGTTTCTTCAAAGGTCGTTGCGCTCATTGCCCATTGAGTGCCTTGCAATAGATGAGCAACCTCGAACACTGATTCAGCGTACCATTCAAACCCATACGCCAACATCGCCATGTCCTGTCGGTGACTAACATGATGCGATAACGACCCGTCTGGCAGATAACCTGATTGACCATATTTGTACGGGCGCCGACTATTAGTATCTCCCCATACTTTGAGATCGCTAAAGCTACCTGTCGGTGTCCATTCGGGAAAAATTGATGTGTTGAGTTTTTTAAACGGTGCGTAATCTTCGTACCACCACTCTAGATCAGTTATCGGGCGATTATAGTCTCTCCACAAACCGACCAACACCGACCAAGAACGTAATCGATGCCCCCTATTCGCGTCGGCCCATGTTCCTGGTGATTTAGACATATCTTCCGTTAAAAAATAACGGAGTCTTTCTGGATCACGGTCGCTTTCTGGAATATCAAACGCAATCTGATAGTACGCATTCACGTTGGTTAAAAATGTCGTCGCTTCAGTATCACTACCTTGGCTTTTTTGATAAGTCTCTTCAAATATATAAACTAAAGGTAAGGAAAGAGCATCGAGAAACCGCCATTGGTGAGTGCGATCGGCATGAGTGAAATTTTTGTTTGAAGCAAACCCTTTATGAGGAAATATCACGGCTAAACGATTGAACGCTTTAACAATGGAGACTCTAATCAATTCCTTTCTGTCCCGATCGGATTCAGAGTAATAAGCATACCCTAGGCCACCAATCCGATTAACGGCTTCCTCGAACTCTTTACCATTTACCGTGGACTTGTTCGCTGACAAATCCGCTTTATAAATACTCAAGTCGGTAAATGAGCCATTATTTTCGCGCAGCATTTTTGTCAAACTGTCCACTTCAGATTGACTGTAATAACGATCTCCCCACATTCGCTTACTAGAGAGTACGAACTCCTTTAATCGATCAAAGTAAGTTTGCCATTGGGTCTGAGTCACCTCATCTATTGTTACATCTCGGCTTGCAACAAGTTGTCCATCGGCATCAAACACACCCACGGCTAACTCCGTTTCACCCACACTTTTAACCGTTTGCCCCTTAGCAACAACGAATTCACCTCTCGGGACACCACTATAGTCAACATAGGTTCTAAGTTCGTAGCGTTCTTCATTATTGGGGTCAACGGTAAGCAGTTTATAATCGTAATCTTTAGCTACAGCACTTTTGCTTAACCCAATCGACCCTATCACTACCGAATTCTCTGCACTACCCACTTGAATTTCAAAGGTATCCCCCTCTATTTCAATGGTTTCAAGTGTCGACGCCTGTAGTGCGGGCACCGCAGTCATACATGCAGCGATTAGTACGACTACAATGTTTCTCACCGTCAGTTGCAACATAGAACCTCCTTACTTTACTACTCATCAGTCTAGTAGTGGATTCTAATTAATCCTAAGTAAATCCATGATGTCTCAAAAATAGAAAAGGCCCATCCAATAAATGGACAGGCCTTTAACATAATGTAGCTTACCGTCAATGTCACAAACGGTAACTACTCAGCATCACCAGCGTTGCGCGCGGCTGCTTCTTTAATTAAAGGTTGAAGCTCGCCTTTCTGGAACATTTCCATGATGATGTCACAACCACCAACTAACTCACCTTCAACCCATAGTTGTGGGAACGTCGGCCATTGTGCATAGCTTGGCAATTCTGCGCGGATATCCGGGTTTTGCAGAATATCAACATAAGCAAACTTCTCACCACAACCCATTAGAGCTTGCGCTGCCTGTGAAGAAAAGCCACAACTTGGTAGTTTTGGTGAGCCTTTCATATAAAGAAGGATCGTGTTTTCTTCAATTTGCTGTTTGATTTTATCGATAGTTTCCATTGCTTCCTCGAAATACTAGTACTGCGGATGTGTTCACATTCTAGCGAATCGGCGCAGAATAAAAAGCACAATAATTATAAGGTTATAGTCGTGTTCACAATTGTCGATGTTATTAAACATATTTCAATTATAAACGCCCCTTTAAAGACTGATGAGTAAAGACTCAGTGCAAGAAAATCAGACATAACTCTTTTAATAAAGTAAAAACTTGCTAAAATAACAATCAGTCAGTCAATACCTTGACTCATATATAAAATAAATTGGAAGCAATCATAGGGTTAGCCCCTTACTACACTCAATGGAGAAGCGAGCAATGGCATTCGAATTACCAGCACTTCCGTACGCGAAAGACGCACTAGAACCACATATCTCAGCAGAGACACTGGATTTCCACCACGGTAAACACCACAACACTTATGTTGTGAAGCTTAACGGCCTTGTTCCTGGTACTGAGTTTGAAGGCAAAACACTAGAAGAAGTTGTTAAGACATCTACTGGCGGTATCTTCAACAACGCTGCACAGATCTGGAACCACACATTCTACTGGCACTGTCTTGCTCCAAATGCAGGCGGTGAACCAACGGGTGCTGTTGCAGACGCAATCAACGCTGCATTCGGTTCTTTTGAAGAGTTCAAAGCGAAGTTCACTGATTCAGCTATCAACAACTTCGGTTCTTCATGGACATGGTTGGTGAAAAAAGCAGATGGCACGCTAGACATCGTAAACACGTCAAATGCAGCTACTCCGCTAACTGAAGAAGGCGTTACGCCACTATTGACGGTTGATTTGTGGGAACACGCTTACTACATCGACTACCGCAATGTTCGTCCTGACTACATGAACGGTTTCTGGGCACTTGTTAACTGGTCATTCGTTGAGAAAAACCTAGCTCAATAAGCGAGTATTTCCAACTAGTGATATTAAGCCTGCTTTCGCAGGCTTTTTTGTGTCTTTAAGTAAGAAAAAATCAACTTAGATAAGAAAATACTAAAGTGCCCCCTCGACTCGCCGATAACTCTATTGACCATCGAGGATACTATGCAAATTCATACGTTAGACCAAGCACACTTAATCAACGAATTACAATGTGGAACATCACTTAGTCGTGCTGTTGTACAAGGTCGACGTGCCGATTTTGCTTTGCTGCTTTCTATGCTCAGCAATGACTCCCGAGAAACTTCCGTGATTGAAGACGTTGACTCTTCCATCACTGATGAAGCGCTACTGAAAAAAAGATTTGATGTCCCTACGGCACAAAAGCTAAAAGGGAGCCTAGATGACTACGACAATTCGGCCGCCATTGCTCATCAATTTCATCAAGGTGGTCTCGCCAGCGCCAAACTGCGCCATTATAGTTCCCCTGAACCACTAAGCTTCCAACCAACGCATACACAAGGCTTAACCGAAGAGGTATACCAAAACCTGTCCGGGCACACGCGCAGACAACTTACACATGGCACTCCTCATCAGCAACAGGTTGATGTGTTGTACAACCAACTCTCCACCGCTTACCGTAAAGATCAAATTTCCGTTCGCTTATAACCCCTTAAAAAATATGGATAACTACTGCAACAATCAACATTCATGCTACGCGCAATGTGATTTGCTGCAAATTTAACCAAATTAAACCGTACGCATATACAAAACCTTGACGATATTCACAACTCATGCACAGTTTATATACCAAGTTATTAAATCACTGACGTGGCCTATTTAGGCTAACCGAAACCAATTTTCGGAGATTCTATGATCATTAAAGACTCGGTAGTGCTGATTACCTCTGCCGGTACCACGCTAGGTGCCATGCTAGCGATTCATTTCGCCCGTTTGGAAGCGCATGTCTTTCTATGCGACACCAATGCATCCAAACTGCACAATACCTATACCCGCTGCAAAGATATGACGCATCACGTTGAAAAGATCCTGATTGATGACCTTTCTATCCCTAATATTGAACAGCTATTTAATGCTGTTGAGAAGAAATCGGGAAAAGCACCTGACGTACTCGTCAATCACTGGCTTTCGCTACCAAGACAATCTTTAACCGATATTGTTTCAGGTCGGCAGTTTATTACTCAGTTTTCGTTGCTTGCATCTAGTCTATTCATGTTTGGGCAAGTCGCAGCAGAAAGAATGTCTCAGGGACAGTCCGGAGTGATCGTTAATGTGGTAGCACAAGATCCTAACCAAGATCTTAGTGATTTAGATAACACCATGTCGATGGTCTCTGGGTTTACTAAGAGTTGGGCGAAAGAGCTAGAACCTCACAATGTACGTGTTGGTGGCGTCATTCCCATGAAAAGCCATAATTTTAATATTTCCGGGCATTGGGCAGAAATACAAGATGAGCTCACTCGCACTACGGAATACATTGTCACTAATGACTACTTTAGCGGCCGAGTCGTCAGCACTGAGGCCTAAGGTCTAGTCAGCGACAACGGTATAACAGCCCCCTCACAAGCGAAAAAAAGGCCCCTCTTCTAAGAAGAGGGGCCTTTATCTTTTCCCGATGTTGCTTATTTTGATGCAGTATCCGTGCTAGCGAAAACTACGTTCGAAATTAAGCTTCAGCTTTTTGTTTCTTTGCCTTTGCTACAGGTTTAGCTGCAACTTGGTCTTCTGTTTTTTTAATAACAGTCGTACCTTCGAAGGTTTCACCTTCAACAAATGCTTTACCGTAGTAAGAAGCCGTTAGTACTTCTTTCAACTCACTGATTAGTGGGTAACGTGGGTTAGCACCTGTACATTGGTCATCGAACGCTTCAACAGATAGTTGGTCTAGTTTCGCTAGGAAATCAGCTTCTGGTACACCAGCCGCTTGAATAGATAGCGGGATATCTAGAGCAATTTTCAGTTCTTCCAACCATGCTAGTAGACGTTCAATCTTCTGAGCAGTACGGTCACCAACTTGGCTTAGACCTAGGTGGTCTGCTACTTCAGCGTAACGACGACGAGCTTGTGGGCTAGCGTACTGAGAGAATGCCGTTTGTTTAGTTGGGTTATCGTTCGCGTTGTAACGTACAACGTTAGAGATAAGCAGTGCGTTAGCAAGACCGTGTGGTACGTGGAACTCTGCACCCACTTTGTGAGCCATAGAGTGACATACACCTAGGAAAGCATTCGCAAACGCGATACCCGCGATAGTTGCTGCGTTATGTACTTTCTCGCGAGCGATTGGGTCTGCTGCGCCGTTTGCGTAGCTTGATGGTAGGTATTCTTTAAGCATCTTAAGTGCTTGAAGAGCTTGACCATCTGAGTATTCGTTCGCTAGAACAGACACGTAAGCTTCTAGAGCGTGAGTCACTGCATCGTAACCACCAAATGCTGTTAGAGACTTAGGCATGTTCATCACTAGGTTCGCATCAACGATAGCCATGTTAGGCGTTAGCTCGTAATCCGCTAGTGGGTACTTAGCACCTGTTTTGTCGTCAGTAACAACGGCAAATGGCGTTACTTCAGAACCTGTACCAGAAGTTGTTGTGATACATACTAGTTCAGCTTTCTCACCCATTTTAGGGAACTTGTAGATACGTTTACGGATATCCATAAAGCGCATTGCTAGTTCTTCGAAGTGAGTTTCTGGGTGCTCGTACATTACCCACATGATCTTCGCAGCATCCATTGGAGAACCGCCACCTAGTGCTAGGATAACGTCAGGTTGGAAGCTCTTCATTGCTTCTGCACCTTTCTCAACTACAGATAGTGTTGGATCCGCTTCTACATCAAAGAAAGTTTGAACTTCAATGCCTTGAGCTTTAAGTAGCTTAACGATTTCGTCTGCGTAACCGTTATTGAATAGGAAACGGTCAGTGACTAGGAATGCACGTTTCTTACCTTCTAGATCGCTCATTGCGATTGGAAGGCTACCACGACGGAAGTAGATTGACTTAGGTAGTTTGTGCCACAACATATTTTCAGCTCGCTTCGCTACAGTTTTCTTGTTGATAAGGTGCTTAGGACCTACGTTCTCAGAGATAGAGTTACCACCCCATGAACCACAACCAAGAGTAAGAGAAGGTGCTACGTTAAAGTTGTAAAGGTCACCGATACCACCGTGAGTAGTTGGGATGTTTACAAGGATACGTGCAGTCTTCATCTTGTCACCGAAGTAACGAATACGGTCTGCGTTAGTGTCTTGGTTAGTGTAAAGACCAGATGTGTGACCGATACCGCCAATTTCTACCATTGTTACAGCTTGCTCAACTGCGTTCTCGAAAGAAGACGCACGGAACATACCTAGCGTTGGAGACAGTTTTTCATGAGCGAATTCGTCATCGTAAGAAACTTCGCCAATACCTTCACCAACAAGAATCTTAGTATCTGCCGGAACGCTAACACCAGCCATTTCAGCAATAGCCGTTGCAGGTTGACCTACAATCTTCGCGTTTAGGTTGCCGTCGATTAGCAATACTTTACGAACTTTGTCCGCATCAGCTTTACTTAGTACGTGAGCTTTGTGAGTAGCAAAACGCTCTTTCACTTCGTCATAGACTTCGTCCATTACGATAACTGCTTGCTCAGAAGCACAAACTACGCCGTTATCAAATGTCTTAGACATAAGAACAGAAGCAACAGCACGCTTGATGTCAGCCGTTTCGTCGATAACAACAGGAACGTTACCTGCACCAACACCGATTGCTGGCTTACCAGAAGAGTATGCTGCTTTAACCATGCCTGGACCACCAGTTGCAAGGATAAGTGCAATGCCATCGTGCTTCATTAGCGCGTTAGAAAGCTCTACTGAAGGTTGGTCGATCCAACCAATGATGTCTTTTGGAGCACCCGCTGCTACCGCTGCGTCAAGAACAAGTTTTGCAGCATCGTTCGTTGAGTTTTTAGCGCGTGGGTGTGGAGAGAAGATGATGCCGTTACGAGTCTTCAAAGAGATAAGAGATTTGAAGATAGCCGTTGACGTTGGGTTCGTTGTTGGAACGATACCACAGATGATGCCAACAGGTTCAGCGATAGTCATTGTGCCGAATTCTTCGTTCTCTTCAAGAATGCCACACGTCTTTTCATCTTTGTATTTGTTGTAGATAAACTCAGAAGCAAAGTGGTTTTTAATTACTTTGTCTTCAACAATACCCATGCCAGATTCTGCTACAGCTTGCTGAGCTAGAGGGATACGTGCTTGGTTCGCCGCTAATGATGCTGCACGAAAGATCGCATCAACTTTCTCTTGAGAGTAAGTTGCGAACTCTTTTTGTGCTGCTTCAACACGTGCTACTAGAGCATCTAGTTCAGCCAAATTAGTTACAGGCATAATGAATCTCCTAAAAATAAAAATAAAAAACTAAAAACTTTTTAGTAAGTTAGCTGTTTAAACTAATGAATCACCCATCGGCAGTTCAACTCTACTTAGTAAATTGCTTTCATGGCTGAGTATAATATTTCACGACATGAAAAAAATTGACTCAGATCAGTTCTGAAAAGTAATTTACCTACTTAGTAGTAACCACTAAGGGTAACATCGCATAACCTACTGTTTTTAAAGATATAAAACCCAAGGTAACAGGTGATTAAAAAAGTAACACTTAGATTATTTTTTTAAAAAATCTTACGCAAAATGTAAAAAAGTTTCATTTTCGTACGATTTTTCCAAGTAAACCGCACGATCCGTGCTACAGATAGTATATACAGGCAAGCCAACCCATCCATCAGTTATTGATATTTTATTAAAAACTGAGTCACCGTTAACACTTTCCATACAAAGACAGACTTTCCAGACCAATAGATAGACATAAATCTTCACAACTGGTCATAACTTCTACGCAAGAAAAATGAAAGCGATTCTTGGTGTTTTTTTTATGCGATCCGTTAGTTTTTTTCATTCGCCAAAAAGCCCATGTTGGCGTACATTAGCGCGTGCTGAATTGGCGCTTAATATAGCGCTAGGTTTAAATCTCTTTTCGTCGAAGAACATCCACATGAATAACATCGAACTTGCTATCTACTTACAGTTTTTCCTTGGCCTTGTCGCTGCGGTTAACCCTGTTGGCATCATGCCTGTTTTCGTCTCTCTTTCAGGGCATATGTCGCCAGAAGACAAAAATAAAACCGCGGCTACAGCAAATATTGCCGTGGCGATTATCCTCATTGTTTCTCTACTCGCGGGACAAGTGCTGCTGGATATGTTCAGCATTTCACTCGATTCATTTCGAGTCGCTGGCGGCCTACTATTACTCAGCATTGCATTTTCGATGATGTCGGGGAAATTAGGGGAAGATAAACAGAACAAGCAGGAAAAATCTGAGTATGTCAGTAAAGAGCAGATTGGCGTTGTACCACTTGCCATGCCATTGATGGCCGGTCCTGGTGCAATCAGCTCCACCATTGTTTACGGCTCTCGCTATCCAAACATGTTAGAAACTGTCGGCATCATTATCACCATTGCACTATTTGCTCTCTGCTCATGGCTACTATTCCGTTCAGCGCCTTTAATTGTTCGCTTCCTAGGGCAAACCGGTATCAACGTCATCACTCGTATCATGGGTTTGATCCTTGGCGCACTTGGCATCGAGTTTATGGCAAATGGACTACGTGCTCTTTTCCCTGGGTTAGCCTAATCAAAATGGCTCGCTAATTACTCCCGATTAGTGAGCCAAATACCCTTTACTGTCAGAGCGGTATATAATAGTAAGTAATCTTTTCAGCCTGTTACACAGCTAATGACCGACCATAAATTCAAACACAAGCTTTACATCATTATATTTGGTACTCACACTAAAGCTGGCTGGGCATTTGATGTTGCCCTGATCATTGCGATTTTGATGTCTCTTACCGTATTAGTCGTCCACTCCCTTCCTAACGTGGCGGTTGAATGGGGCGAAACGCTAGAAAAATTAGAGTATGCCTTCACTGCGCTTTTTACTATCGAATACCTACTAAGGCTCTACTGCTCTCCGAAACCTAAAGCCTACGCCAAAAGTTTCTATGGTGTCGTTGACCTACTGTCGATCTTGCCCACTTACCTCGCGCTACTGTTCCCTAGTGCTTCCTTTATGGGCGTATTGCGTTTGCTTCGTGTGATGCGCATTTTCCGAGTCCTGAAACTGGTCCGCTATCTCAAAGACTCGAATATTTTATTGCGCTCTCTTTTAATGGCGAAAAGAAAGATCTTAGTCTTTTTTAGCTGTGTCGCTATCCTTGTAACTATTTTCGGCTCTTTGATCTTTGTTATTGAAGGTCCTGAAAACGGCTTTACCAGTATCCCGCAAAGTATTTATTGGGCCATTGTGACCATTACTACTGTTGGCTATGGTGATTTAGTACCCGCAACCCCATTGGGCAAAGCCATTGCATCGCTCACTATGCTGCTTGGTTACTCCATCCTTGCTGTCCCGACAGGTATTATTACTGCTGAGCTCAATAACGAAATGCATGCACATCGAAATCTGGTTAAATGTCCTAACTGTTCACAGTCAGGCCATGAAAGCGACGCGCTGTATTGCAAACACTGTGGCAGTGAACTCGCAGAGCCAGATAAACGAATAATCAATCCTGAAGAGTAATTAACTGCGTTACTTTTTAATGAGCATAAAAAAGCGCCTTACGGCGCTTTTTTCTCTGAGTAGTTTGTATCAGGACAATTATCGTTGAGACAAAATGATACGCAGTGTACGTCTTAGGGGCTCAGCGGCTCCCCATAGCAGTTGATCACCCACTGTGAACGCGTTTAAGAAGTCATTGCCCATAGCCATCTTACGAAGACGACCTACAGGGATAGACATCGTTCCTGTTACTTTTGCTGGCGTTAATTCTTGAGCCGTAATATCACGCTCATTAGGAATAACTTTAACCCAATCGTTGTGAGTGGCGATAATCTCTTCAACCTCATCCATTGGGACATCTTGTTTGAGTTTGATCGTCAGTGCCTGCGCGTGACAGCGCATCGCACCAATTCGCACACACGTGCCATCAATAGCGACTGGGTTATCTTGCGAGCCTAAGATTTTGTTCGCTTCAACGCCTGCTTTCCATTCCTCTTTGCTTTGGCCATTTTCACGTTTCACATCAATCCATGGAATTAATGAGCCTGCAAGTGGTACACCAAACTGGTCGGTAGGAAAAGAAGAAGAACGAATAGTGTCAGCAACCTTACGGTCAATATCTAGAATTGAACTCGCTGGGTTTGCTAGCTCAGAAGTGACTGCGTCATTCACAACTCCCATTTGACCGATCAACTCGCGCATGTTCTTTGCGCCAGCACCAGAAGCGGCTTGATAGGTCATAGCGCTAGTCCATTCCACCAGCCCTTTTTCAAAGAGACCACCTAGTCCGAGTAACATCAGACTCACAGTACAGTTACCACCGACAAAGGTATTCAAACCTTTGTGGATCCCTTCTTGAATTTGCGTCAAGTTAACTGGATCTAACGTGATGATAGAGTCACTTTCCATACGAAGTGTTGAAGCGGCATCAATCCAGTAGCCTTTCCAACCTGCTTGCTTAAGCGCAGGGTATACTTTTTCAGTGTAGCTGCCGCCTTGGCAGGTAATGATAGCGTCAAGCTGTTTGAGGCTATCAATATTGTAGGCATCTTGAAGTAGTCCTGCATCCTTACCGAAATTAGGCGCAGGGATACCAATTTGAGAAGTGCTGTAAAATACTGGTTCGATTACATCAAAGTCTTTTTCTTCGACCATGCGCTGCATCAATACCGATCCAACCATGCCACGCCAACCAACTAAACCAACTCTCATCCAATTACTCTCCATGTGATATTTAAAATGCTTCCCCCATCTATAAAATTTTCGAGACAAGAAAACAAGCGCAATTTCAAATATCCGAGTAATTTTTTAACAAACCCAACCAGTTTACTGCCGATTCTATACAAAACACGGCAATATCCACAAAGCAGCGGCTCAGCGCATGAGCCACCAAGCGGTTCCGTATTTAGGATTCTAAACTGTTGTTTTTCTTATATTGTGCTCTTTTACCTAGGAAATAACCTAAGCCCAATGGCGCAAAGAAAATAACTAATATGAACAAGATGAAGTAAATAATCGTGCTCTTAATGAGTTGAATGAGTTTATCCACGGCAAGCGCAACGACATCTTGAGAAATCTTATCCAAATCTTCGGCAAATAGACGACGTTCAGTATTCACAAGCACTGCTAACTCTTTACGTTCGCGCTCGACCATTTTTATCAGTTCATCCCTTTCTCGAGCGACCATCATGTCTAGCGCTTGGCGCTCTGCACTCAGCTGCGTCAATTTGTCTTGCGTCTTAGCATCAAAATCATTCAATAAAGGCTGGAGTTCTATCGCCATCTTCTGTGCGAGATCTTGCATGTACTCTGGGTTATTGTTCACAAAATCCTGAAACGCATCCGCACTCATCTGGAAACTTTGTAGTGCACCACGAATATCATTTCCACTCACATTACTGTTTAGGGCAATGAGTTGCGCTTTCCACGTCATTAGCTTAGGGGTTTGCTCAGACATCAGCGCCAACCTGTCAGACACATCCGCGAGTGCCTCCGGCATAGTACCTAATGTTGAGACAACTTCACTTTCGTCAATACCCTGTGCTTTAAGCCAATCTCGATACGCTGGGGTTCTTGCAAAAGTCAGATTTTCAAAGGGATGCAAGCGAGCAAATTTCTCAACAAACGTTTTACTGGTTTGATAACTGTCGCCCTTAAACAATGATTGAGCTAGCTGATCAATATTTTTACTAAGCGCTTGTGATGCGGTCTTGGCGTCCTGACTGGCAAAAAGAGACTGACCTTCACCATCAGTAAAAAAATTCGCCATCTGTGTGGTAAATACCCAAGAGTCGATTAATCCTGCGGTAGGAGACACTTGAAATGCTGACTGTTGCAGGCCCTCTTCAGCGTGTATTTTCCACAGTAAAATATAAGACTGGTTAATCACGTCAGATTCGGGGTACAAGGTGGTTAAGGTATCGGCCGTTGTCTCAACTTGGGTAAAAAACTCACGACTGTACTCACGAGTCATCAACCTCATATTAAGCTCTTGCTTCGTTAACGGTGTCGTTTGGCTGTCTAACTTCACTTCCAACAATGAGCAACCTGCGAGTAAAACAAGTGTGACATAAAGCCCTACATTGCGAATAAACTGCACAATGTTCATCAATCAACCTCAACAATAAAAACACATACAAATAGAGAATGAATTATAACCCACAAGCGTCAAATTCACGTTAGCTATTGATACTTATAGTCGATTATTTGAGTCTTGCGACGACATTATTATGATTGCTCTTGCTTAATGTAAGCTTCTGCTGACTCCACGGCACTCATAAGTCCTTCTCTTAACGTTTCAATTAATGCACTCGGAACCACTTCCTGTTGTTTAAGTTTTTTCTCTACGTCTGAAGAAGCTTGATGCAAAGCATCCGCATAGATACTGCCTGACACCCCTTTTAACGTATGGGCAATACGTGTCGCCGACTCGATATCCTTCTCTAATAAAGCTTGTAGCCGCTCCACATCATCACGATGCTCACTAATAAATACCTCTAGAAGCATCAAGACTGACTCTTTATCACCATCTAATGTATTCAGCATCATGGCAAAATTGATAACAGTAGTATTTACAACGTCTTCCGACGTCGCTTTATTTAATACTTGTTCTGTTGATGCTTCAGTGGCGGCTTGTTCAACGCTTAGCGCTTCACCCGCTACCATTTCGTTATTGCTTTCAGTAAATGACTTAGAACGACTTTCTGTCTCGAGTGTACACTCAGCTGCCGTGCTAATGTCCGCAGCACGAGTAACATCATACCCAGTAGAAGCCTCGCTCAATAGTTCGGTATCATGAGTCGCCGCTTTAGGTGTAAGAGTTTCAGGTATGAGGGCCTTACTACTTCCTTCAACATGCCCATTTAAAGGCTCCTTAGCCGTAAGCTCTTCAGCTGGCGATTCACTTACACCTCGCTTACTAGATCGTAAGCTTAATAGGTCTAACTTTCCAATCCTCACCATCCTGGCGCTAATAAACACTAAGATCAGCAACGCCAACAAACTCGAGACCGATATAATGACTAGCTGGTGGCCTAAATACGTCTCTGATTGCAGTTTTCGCTGAGCCAACTCATTCACTACAGGGTGATTCACAACACGGTCAAGCAAAAAGGTAGTATTCGCAGACTGCGCCAATAATACCGAAGCCTTCGAGTTTAATAGCAACAAAGCTTGTTGATCCTGAAGGGGAAGCTTGTAAGCACTTTGCTGAATGCTTTCCAACTTCAGATACACCTGACGCGCTTCTATTGCATCGTTAAATAAAGTTTCTAATACAATAGAAGACAATTTATGACTAAGACGTTGCCCTTCAGGTGTGAGAGCGGGTAGTCCTACACTCATATTGGAGACAAATTCCTGAAGGCGTGCCTCATCATGAGAAAGCTGCTCCGATTGTTCGACAAAGCGCTCTAGAAGATAAACCATGTGAGTCAAATCTGACGACATACCGGATTGCGTTAACGCCTTTAACTGCATAGTCTGAGCATGAATTAACTGCAGATCTAGTTCTATCTGCTGAGTCACTTTGGAACGATAGGGTTGGGAAATGAATATGACTTGACGAAGTTTATCGATACTAATGGAAATTTCATCCACTAACCTCGTTGCTTGCTCTTCCTTAAAAGACACTCGCAGCACCACAGCGACGACGATCGCCCATGCGAGTAACGTAAAAATAGTGGCGCGAAATAAAGACTTACGGTATTTCAACAACGACAGCCCTTCCTTGGTATGACGAAGACTAAAAGCGTTACCTAAACGTAACGCTTTATAAAGACTCTGCTAGGATGTTAACGATTGCGACTCAACTGATCTCGCAAATTAGGTGGTGTGCCTTTGATTGTTAATGTATCTGTTTCTGGATCATAAAAAACACGCTCACCTAATAAAAGGCTATCAAAGCTCAGGTTCAAGCCACCGCCTGCGCCAACGAATTTGGTTAGCTTACGCACCGTTGAGCGGTCGGCAGGAAAACTCTCCTCCAACTCATAGCCCTGCTCTTGCGTGTAATCAAGAAATGAAGAACCTTCATTGGCTGGTAGCTCTCCCGACAATTCTCGAACTTGTACCTCATCACCCGCTTTAAGCTGTTCGTTACAGTATTCATATACTTGTTTCTTATAGCTAACGGTCTCTTCTTTATCAAGTTGCGCATCAGCACAAAAGTCTTCCACCGCTTGCATCAAAATAGTGTTTTGCTGTTTAGTGTCTAACCCTACTTCAGCCTGCAAGAAATCCAAGAAGAAGTCAGCGACCTTACGACCAACACGCCCCTTAATGTACGTCAAATAACGATTCGAGTTTTTATCAACGTCGTAACTGGTCAAATCGATACGAGCAACGATATCCATTTTGCCGATATCTAGATAATCAATAGCGCCAATGTTCAAGCCTTCGGTTATTTGCAAGCTGCTATACGACGGCAATAAACCAATGAACAAGTACTCAGTGGCAAGCGACTGATATTGTGCCATTACTAATGTGCCTGCATCCGCAAAGGGGTACTTAGCAAGCTCGGTTTTAAGACGTTGGGCGCTATCTTGAGAGAACGAATAAAAATCTTTTTCGCCATTTTTTAGCTCGTTGAGCCATACCTGAAAATCACTGTCATTCTTAAATGAACCAAAGCCTTTCCCTGCCTTCGCATTAAAGACACGATGCAGCTCAGCCACAAGATTTTCTGTTGAGCCGTCATTAGGAAGTAGCTCATCGCGATAGTGAACCGTTAGCTCTTCCTGCTCATTTATCGCTAACTGGTGTAAAATAACGTTAGATAGGTTCAAACTCATAGTGAAATTATTATCGTTGCTGTTTCGTTTGTGATGCAGAGTAGGGTATCATAAGCCGCTTTCATTATCATTAGCAGAGTCCTTATGCCAATTACATCTAAATACACCGACCAACAAGTAGAACAAATTTTAACCGAAATCGCAGCAGTGCTTGACAAACATGGTGCTGGCGCCGAACTTTCACTAATGATTGCAGGAAATATCGCAACCAATGTCTTAAATAACGATGTTGCACCTTCACAACGAGCTGCAATTGCGGAAAAATTCTCTAAAGCTCTGATTTCTTCTGTAGAAGCGTGAGAACAATACTAATTTTGGCACGGAATCAATAACGGCAAATGGTAGATAGCGGAAATTCATACGGTGAGCGCGTCTCCCGACTCGTAGGTTGGGGACACTGGTTCGCGTTCTTCAATATCATTGCAGCGATGCTAGTAGGCACTCGCTATATTTCCGCGTCTCCGTGGCCGGACACTCTATTTGGTCAGATTTATCTTCTGACCTCATGGATTGGTCACTTTGGATTTCTGGTATTTGCGCTCTATCTGCTCATACTATTCCCGCTAACGTTTATTATTCCGTCTCGAAAACTGTTTCGACTGATCGCCGTTTGTTTTGCCACATTCGGTTTAACTGTACTGCTCATTGATACTCAAGCTTACCAAACCATCAACTTACACTTATCCCCCGTAGTTTGGGAGCTGTTGTTTGGTGATGAAAGTAGCCCTGTCAGTAGTGACTTACAGCATCTCTTTATTGTTTTACCGCCTATTTTCCTTGCGCAACTTGCACTATCGGAATGGGTATGGCGTAAACAACGAAAATTATCGCATACTCACATAGGCCGCCCTATTTCGGCGTTATTTTTCCTATGCTTTATTTCCAGTCATTTGATTTTTATCTGGGC
Organism: Vibrio nomapromontoriensis; assembly: GCF_050337205.1. NCBI lineage: Bacteria > Pseudomonadati > Pseudomonadota > Gammaproteobacteria > Vibrionales > Vibrionaceae > Vibrio > Vibrio nomapromontoriensis. The sequence continues at coordinate 743,545 of NZ_JAKJSS010000006.1, read as the reverse complement.
AGACGCCTATTTTTACAATCCGATTACTGTACAAAAGGCCAACTTTCCGCTTTCTTACCCTATGACAGCAAAGTCATTTATGGAGAAGCACGGTCTGCTTGATCGCGAAGAGTACTTACAGAAACTCAAAGACAATGAAGGCTCGGTCGATCTCGTCTCTTACCCGCTGTCTGAAATTGAGTTCAACCGCCGCTCTGAGAATCTTAACGTACTGATCGTCAGTATCAATAATTTACGAAGCGACATGCTATCACCGGAAGTGATGCCTGTTAGCTATGGTTTTTCGCTCAATAACCAAAACTTCTTGAATCATTACAGCTCAAGTAACGATGACTTTGGTGTGTTTGGCCTGATGTATGGCATTCCAACCAGCTATGCGAGCAGCATTAAATCGCAAGGTACACCACCGTTATTCTTGTCGACACTAAGAAAACAAGGGTATGCATTCAAACTCTTTAGTGGTGACAACTTCGAAGACGACCTTTACCGCGATACCATTTTTAGAAACTATCCGTGGGCTGATATTTCTAAAAATGCCGATGGTAGCGCTTCTGAAACACTGATTAGTGATAACGCTGCAATTGAACAGTGGCAGCAATCCCTTATAAATGATGGCAGTGAACCTTGGTTTAGTTATATAGAACTGACCACTGTTGATAATTTTGACAATTATCAACCCGTCAAAGCTGATCTTTCTCCTGAGCAGCAGTTCATTGCCGCCTACTCTGCCGCAGCTACTGCTGCCGATTTTGAGTTTGGCAAAATACTACAAACACTTGTCGATCAAAAATTGCTGGATAACACCATTGTGATTCTTACCTCCAACCATGGTACTGAGTTTAATGAAACGAAAAGCCGCAGTTGGGGTTCAAATAGCAATTACAGCCAATATCAATTAAAGGTGCCTTTAGTGATACATTGGCCCGGAAAGTTAGCCGCTGATTACACTCACATGACGAGCCACCTTGATGTCCCTGTGACCATCATGCAAGATTTAAGTGGTGTTTCAACCAATGCTAAGAACTACAGCAGTGGACGCAACCTATTTGATGAAAGAAAACGCAAGTGGATCATTGCCGGGGATACCAAAGAGTTAGCGCTGATCACCGCTAATGAAACTACGGTCGTCGACAAGTTTGGCAACTACAGCCTTTATGATCGAAATTACCAAAAATTGGATGATAAAAACCCTCGTTTGCCAATACTGATGCAAGGATTTACTGAGCTACAGCGTTTCTACTCTAAAAGTCAGTAAAACAAAGCTTTATGTATATAACAGTATTGACCAACGCATAATTGATCGTTTAAATTACTCCCATCGGATATTAGCGCAGCTTGGTAGCGCACCACTCTGGGGGAGTGGGGGTCACTGGTTCGAATCCAGTATATCCGACCATTATTTAGCCCCAAGTAGCAATACTTGGGGTTTTTAGATAGTTTTGTATAAGTAATAGACATCTAAGCTCACTTTTTAACCCAACAGCGATTAATCGTATTTTTTGAATTAAAAAGGGTTTACAAAGAGTAAGATGCGCATTAATATACGCTGCAACAACGGAGGGATGGCTGAGTGGTCGAAAGCACCGGTCTTGAAAACCGGCAAGGGTTAATAGCCCTTCTAGGGTTCAAATCCCTATCCCTCCGCCACATTAGAAAAGCCCGCTGAATTTCAGCGGGCTTTTTGCTTTCTGGAATGTTTTAGCTTTTAGCTAACCAACCACAAAGTCACAAAAACAATACCTCCTAGATACAACCGTCGATTTTCTTCCATACACTCCATTGAGATGAATTCTTCGCAGGATCATCCCCTTTTGTCCACCACTTCGCTTCATACTGATGCCCAGCATACTGTACCCGATCACCACCAAGGTACACCTCACTACTGCTCCAAACTTGCAGGTTAGAGCAACTGCCCCCACCAGTATTCGTCTGTACCGCTATGGTCTGCGTCACGGCATCCGATAGACCACTATTATCGATCACCGTGAGCGTTACCGCGTACTGTCCATCAATCGCGTAGCTGTGTGACGTTGTAGGTGATGATGCAGTGGAACCATCGCCAAACTTCCAGCTGTAAGTTACGATACTCCCATCGCTATCCAATGACTGAGAGGCATCAAAACGACACTGACGCTGCTCACACTGGATATCAGCCTTAGCGAAAGGCGCTTGCTGAGTACCACCGCTATTCACTTGGCTATCTGGGATCCCTGCTGGGAAATGGCTGGCAATTTTTGGCCATATTTTACTAATGTGCGCCCCTTTGTTATAGCATCCACCTAAATGATGCAGCGCAATCACTTTGTTGCTGCGTAATGCGACAACTGGAGAGCCAGATGAACCTCCTTCGGTATCACATAAATACCCAGCATCCGTGCCAGCGCCTCGTCCATCAATGACAGGTTGGTCAACTTGGCATCGTGTTCCAGACGTATCCATTACCACGCCCAGCTCTTTCAAACGTCCTCCGGGATGCTGTGGTATGTAGATTGTTTCTGATTGCGAAGGAATACGAGGATCTAAACCTAAATATCCGAATGACTGAATCGCCGCAAAGTTGTTTACCTTAAATAAGGTGTAATCTAAAGTTGTACCGGTTTCCAACAGTTGGCTCGCTTGAACCTTCACTGTTGACGCTTTCGCACCGTTGCAACTTGCCAACTGATAGTTAAACCATACCTCTGTATTCGCAGCCTCTGCCGCAGACTCAATACAGTGATTATTTGTCATCATGGTGTTATCAGGTCCAACTCGCCATGCGGTGCACAAACTTCGCCCACCAATCAACAAGCGTGCGACTGGCTTTGAGTGTTGATATTCATTACTAAAGCTATTGGCATAACACGCTGCTGGTTGTTTGTTGTCCGAGCCACAAATAGACTCCTCACCAGCCGGACCCAAATTGATGACCTGCTCTACTTGCTCAACGGGCAAACCCACTTGTAGATAGTCAACCGTAACGCTAGCTTGCTCTTTGACATCACTTGCCACTAAGCGAATTTCAACGGCATCCCCTTCTATCGACATCGCATAGAATTGATGAATACCATCGTCTCCTCGGTTGCTATCCCATGTTCTAGGAGTATTGTGAGCGCGACTATAATGGTAGACCTCGTCTCTTTCTGGATCCGCAATCTCGAGTACGGCACCATCAGGCAGTGATACTTGGCTAAAGTGAACCTTTATAAAACTCGCTCCAGGCTCTGAAAAATATAGCGTATTAGTCTTGGTACCCAATTGATTCTGCTCTACTAGACCATCTTCAATCAACTGAGTATTAAGAGGGATGGTATTCGATATTTTGGGCAACTCTACCTGATCATTAACAAGCGCCAATGCAGAAAAGCTCAGACCATATGTGACGACCAGCGTGCTAGATACGCTCAAGGCTTTTCGCATCATGGCCGATAATTGTTTAACCATAGTTCTTCCTTTAAATAGATAAAACACAACACTGTGTTACTCATTCAAAGTAGCCTCGAGGAAGATCACGGGCGCAACGGTTTGCTATCGAGGTTAAAATTTTCGAGAGAGATAAATACAATATGTAATTGATATGTTTGTTGTCTTTAGGGTCTATACTACGGTGACCTGATTAGTCTGAGGTTGGACTATTATCAAAAAGGAACAAGCTTTATGTCTTTCATTCAAAAAATCTTCGCAAGTATCTTTCTCTTGGTATCAGTAATGGCAACCAGCGCTATCGCATCTGACAATTTCCCATCACCACCCAATAAAATTCAGCACCCCTACCCCGATGTTGCGGTGACGACATTAAAATCAGCCCAAACGCTGCTCAAAGAATTCGAGCAATATGACTATACATTGGCAGGCCTTACTCAGACTCACACGCTACCAGCCATCTATGTTGAGACGCTTCCTCATGACTTAAACTCGCTTCCAGTGAAACAAAAAACGTCTGGTTTCATCCGCCTATTGCTGCCAACAATTAGCGAGGTAAATCAGCACATTCTCGACGTTAGGCAAACGTTACTTACAATTGAGAAACGTCCTCAAACGAATTGGAGCAAAGCGGAACGACAATGGGTAGATAGCCTTCTTAAAGACTACGACGTCAAGTCAGGGAAAATTGAAGACTTACTACTTCAGGTGGACATCATTCCGGTAGGGATGGCGCTAGCGCAAGGCATTGATGAAAGCGGTTGGGGAACCAGTCATTTCGCAATTGAAGGCAGTAACCTCTACGGTGAACATCTATCTTCACGCGGGGGCAAGTATCTCACCACACCTGGAGGGCACGTCAAAGTTGCAGCTTTTGATAACTTGTTCGCCGGTACGGCTAGCTATATGCATAACCTCAATACGACAGACGCTTATAAAGACATGTGGCTTCTTAGAAAACAATTGAGAAACGAAAACAACTTAACGGGTCGTCAATTGATACAGGCATTATCACACTACTCAACCCGAGGACAAGCTTATGTCGATAATCTAGCGGCCCTGATCAAGCATCATAATCTTGATTCATTCGACCATTTACAATTAGAGTCCGATAAGCCGACACGCATTCGCTTATCTAACTAGATTGATATAAGTGCGTTGATAAAAGTGCATTGATATAACTGAACGGCTATAACCAAACGGTGAAAATAGACCTCGGTCATTATTGCTCAGCTAAGAGCTGAGCAATAATGCGATAGTATTGACGAGATTGACGACTAAAGAGAGTTACTGCTAACAAATTACGTGTAGTAGATAACAAGCTTGCTATTACACATGGATGTAAGTCTTACCAGCAAGGTATCTATTGTGCGTTACGACTCGATAGTGTTGTCCTGAGGGACAGAGGTTGCGTCTTGTTCAGCCGCACCTTGCTCTTGAGTGTTTTCTGCTTGCGCCGAATCTAGTGCCGCTTGCTCCGCTTCCATTTTTGCGCGGTCAGCTTTAGAAATATAACGAGGCTTATTGCTCGTATGCTTCTTTGCGTTGGCTTTTTTCATTCTAGCTTTATGTATTTGATTGATCTTTTTCTTACGGTTCATCGCAGCGGTTACTCGTCTATATTATGAAGCGGAGCATAATAGCGCCCTCTTCTCACTTAATCCAGTCGATTCACTTCATCATCACAGCCTTGGACAAAACTACCAAGATGATAAGAGTGCAGCTGTTGTTCAATCAAAGGCAAAATTTTCTCATGTATGTCACTCGGAAAAGTTTTCATCGACGCTAATTGAGATAATGGTACCCATTCAACCGCATGAATATAGGATTGGTCATTGAGACCATCTAAGTTTGACAAACTCAGCTCACCCTCCCAACGGCTAATCTGATAAAACAACTCGACATGATACGTATCACGTGAAGTTTCAAGAAATTCACGAATGAAAAGCAACTCACCTACGTCGACATCCAACCCGGTTTCTTCTTTATACTCTCTAATGAGGGCATGCTTACTGCTTTGGTCCGAGCTTTCCAAACCGCCTCCAGGCGGTATCCAATACTCCCCTGAATAGGGATCTTTTACTCGTAGTAGCAAAATATCATCGCCATTGATGGCAATGCCTGCCGCGCGAATACGGTGTTTCATACCTTATGTCCCCAAAGTTTATTAGCGGCATTGATCAAGTTCATATGTACTGGAATGAGATCGCTATGTTGGCTCCGATAGCCACCACCAATCACACAGGCTATAGGTATGTGCGCTTCGAGGCAGCGAGCCAATATCCACTCGTCGCGTTTCGCAATACCCTCTGTCGTGATATTCAAATACCCGAGTTCATCGTCAATATGAATATCGACTCCTGCATCGTAAATGACCAAATCTGGATTGTGGAGTCGCAATGCAAGGTCGACCACCTCTTTGAAAGTCGCTAAAAATGCCTGATCACCAAGACCCTTTACCAAGGGAACATCTAAATCTGAGGCGGGTTTACGTGCTGGGAAATTTTTCTCACAATGAAAAGACAAGGTCACCACCTGAGGGTTATCAGCCATCAGCGTCGCGGTGCCGTCTCCTTGATGAACATCACTATCAATAATCAGTACTTTTTCTACTCCCGACGTTAAAGCATGCTGCGCCGCCAATGCTAAGTCATTAACCAAGCAAAATCCGCTGCCATAATCATAGTGTGCATGATGATATCCGCCACTAAGGTGAATCGCGACACCGTGATCCAACGCTTTTTCAACCGCTAGGCATGTTCCACCAGCAGACGTTAAGGTACGTTCAATCAGAGCCTGGCTCCAAGGAAAGCCAATACGACGCATTTTTGCCGCAGGAAGCGTACCTTGTAGTAACGTGTCAACGTAATCAGGACAATGTACCTGGATTAGCTGAGTCGCATTAAGGGCAGTGGGCTCGAATAGCTCAAAGGGCGGTAGTTCTGTCTGTAAATATCGAGATTCAATCGCCTGATATAACAAACGATATTTATTAATGGGATATCGATGCCCTTCTGGCAGTGGTAAGTCAGAATAGATATGATGATAAATTAAGGGAACTGGCATGTCCGGCATCGTTAGTTAACTACAAAGTGATAGTCATATCTTAACGCTAGGAGAAGCAGATGAAAACCGTACTCATTACAGGTGCAAATAGAGGAATAGGCTTGGCCCTTGCCAAACAATTTCTCGCACAAGGCTACCAAGTACACGCCACCTACCGTTCCGTATCAACATCACAAGAGCTAATAACCCTTGAGCAAGATCATCAAAGCTTGCAACTGTATCGGTTAGATGTCACTCAATACGACGACGTTGCAACATTTGCAAAGGGGCTCCCGACGATAGATATCGTCATCAACAACGCAGGCTATTATGGTCCCAAAAAGGATCAGTCAAACCACGTTGGACTCGGGCATACTGATCCCGAGGAATGGCGTCGCGTTCTTGAAGTCAACACTATCGCGCCTCTTAAGCTCGTCGAGATGCTCTACCCCAAGCTGCAAGCTTCATCGGTTAAAAAAATCATTTGTTTATCATCCAAAGTAGGCAGCATGACGGAAAATACGTCAGGCGGTGGCTATATCTATCGCTCATCAAAAGCAGCACTCAATTCAGTAGTAAAGAGCCTTAGTAACGACTTAGCCAGCCAGGGCTTTACGGTATTGGCATTGCACCCCGGCTGGGTACAAACCGCAATGGGTGGGCCTAATGCGCTGATTTCGACGCAAACGTCAGCTCAAGGGTTGTTTTCTGTTATTCAATCCGCTCAAACCGAAGACTCTGGGCGATTTCTCAATTTTGATGGCAAAGCACTGCCTTGGTAGTCTTCATCTAGCCCTTCAAACAACGTCATGTAACGTTCCAATTAACAACGGGACTAAGCGAAGCACGCCATTACTTCGCTTTTTTTCTCGCGGTAGGTTTACGACGCTTCTTATAAGCGGGTCTTTCAACCTTAGGTAAGTTTCTTAGTGACTCCGGCACAGGCCCTTCTTTCACTCTCTGCATTAACTGATCCATTTTTTCAGTTAAACCCGACATAAACGGGGAATAGGAATGCGTTTTTTCTGCCATGCCTTGTAGCTGATGTTCCCAATGTGCGGTCATATCAGGGTAAGTCGACTCGTCCGGTAGCGCGTACACCAACCCTCGACCCGCAGGCGATCCAAGTACCGACTTACCCTCGCGTTTGAGTAACTGCCTTTTGAATAACGTATCTAAAATACCCGCTCGCGTCGCTTCTGTACCAATACCATCGGTCTCTTTAAGGATCTTCTTTAAAGAGGGATCAACAACAAAACGTCCTATCCCCGTCATAGCTTGCAGTAACGTCGCTTCCGTAAAGTGTCTCGGTGGCTCAGTTTTTTTCTCTAAGATTTGGCCTTCTCGACAAATCAATTCTGTACCCACGGGTAAAGGTGGCACCGCATCGACACCCTCCTCTTTGTCATCCGATTGCTTGCCAAGTAACACTCGCCATCCCGGCTCTTGAAGTCGCTTTCCTTTAGAAACAAAATGACCACCTTGGATATCAAATTCAAGCATCGCTTCTGCGTATACGGCTGGCGGATAAAACTGCATCACATATTGGCGCGCAATCAAGCCATAAACATTCTCTTCATAGCTCGAAAGTACGCTACTGGTTTTTTTAGGGGTCGGGATAATGGCATGGTGCGCATCCACTTTGCTGTTATTCCAAGCTTTGGACTTTCGACTACTGTCCGCGCTATCAACACAGGCAGCATAAGCTTTGCTGTTATTTTTAATCGCGGCTAACACATCGTTAGCTTGATAGAAATGATCATTAGGCAAGTAACGACAGTCAGAGCGTGGATAGGTAATCAACTTATGTTTTTCATACAATGCCTGACAGACATCCAGCACCTGCTGAGCGCTCATGTTATAGCGTTTTGCAGCGTCAATTTGTAATGCCGATAAAGAATACGGTAAAGGTGCATTTTGCTTAGTCGATTTATGTTCAGACTTCACCACTTTTGCGGGCTGACCTTGGATACGATTAGCGACATTTTCAACCAATTTACGGTTCAATACGCGCCCTTCTTCATCTTGCCATGGCTTACACGCTTCACTTGGTTTCCAGCGAGCACGAATATCAAACGAGTCTTGGCTATCTTGAAATGGGATTAATGCATGCAGAGTAAAGTAGTCCTTAGGGATAAAATTGGCAATTTCGTCATCACGACGAACCACCAGACCCAATACTGGTGTTTGTACTCGCCCAACAGACAAAACCCCCTGATAGCCTGCTTTTTGCCCAAGCAAAGTATACGCTCGGGACATATTCATCCCATACAGCCAGTCTGCTCTTGAACGCGCCAACGCCGACACTGACAACGGCACAAACTCCTTATTCATGCGCATGGCACCAATAGCTTTCTTAACCGCAGGTAAGTTTAAATCACTGATCAATAGTCTCTGCGCACCGTCTTTTTTCGCTTTGCTGACTTTGCAATAATCTATGACTTCATCAACAAGCAATTGCCCTTCTCTATCTGGGTCGCCTGCATTAACTAATGAGTCAGCTTGCTTGACCAGTTTTTTAACGACGGCGAGCTGTTTGGCTGCTGACTTTCTTGGCCGCAATTGCCACTGCTCTGGAATAATAGGAAGGTCGAGCATATTCCATTTCTTATATCGGTCATCGTAAACATCAGGCTCAACTTGCTCGAGTAGATGCCCAATACACCAAGTCACCACATCACTATTACCACATTGAATAAAGCCCTCACCTTTTTTCTGAGGATTAGGCAAAGCCGCGGCAATGGCGCGACCTAAACTGGGTTTCTCTGCAATAAATAGACGTGTCATAAGAAATATACTGATAAAAGAAAAGGTAAGCTTAACCAAGCTTACCTTTATTAATCAAGAAAAACTGTATAAATAGACAGTTAAAGAAATTCAACGAACTTAGAAAGATCACGTTCTGGAACTTTCATTGGGGTGCAACCGGGTGTGCCGACATAAAGAAACCCAACAATCTGGTCCTGCCCTTTGACATTGAACGCCTGACGAACATGATCATCAAACATCCATTTTCCTGAACGCCAAAATGCCTGGAACCCCTGCGCCACAGCCGCCATCTGCATGGCTTGCACCGCACAGCCGGCGGAGAGATGCTGTTCAAACGCGGGGACTTTCTCATGTTCGGTTACGTTGGCGATCACAGTAATGACGAGCGGAGCACGAAAAGGCGCTTTTTTTGCCTTCTCAATCACTACGTCTTCACGACCTGCGTTGACCGCCGCTTCCTCTAAAATTTTTGCCAGTTTAGCCCGGCTTTCTCCTTGTGCGAGAACAAAGCGCCAAGGCGTTAATCCACCATGATCTGGTGCTCGAAGCCCCGCTTTGATGATGTTCTCTAATGCAGCCCCTTCTGGAGCCGGATCATTGAGCCGAGCAATCGAGCGTCGGTTTAGCAGCAATTCTAAAGCGTCCATAAACCATCCTTGATGTTAACGTTATTCATCTCGTATTAATTAATAATAACAAATAGTCAACGAGTTAACATCACCATTGATAACGATTATCAAATACTTAGATGTTACAGTTTCGCCGCTAATTCCACCCCTTGACGAATGGCTCGTACCGCATCTAACTCGCCAGCATAATCGGCACCACCAATCACATGAAGCTTATCGCCAAAATCCGGCCACTGCTCTTCAAAGGGCTTAACCGATTCTTGACCCGCACATACGATCACTTTATCTGCTGGGATCAACTTGTTTTCGCCTTTGACGGTGATGTGTAAACCATCATCATCAATTTTTTCATAAGAAACACCGGCTAGGAGATTAACACCACGCTTCTCTAGCGTTTTCTTATGAATCCAACCCGTGGTTTTTCCAGGTCCTTTACCAACACGACCCGCTTTACGTTGCATAACCCATACATTGGTATCAGACACTGTATCAGGGAAAGGATATAAACCGCCGGGATGTTCCACTTGTGTATCGACGCCCCATTCATGCAACCAGTCATCCAATGTATGGCCAACAGGCTCAGTCAGCATCGAGGCGACATCAACACCAATACCACCAGCGCCCATAATGGCCACATTTTCACCCGCATACACTTTGTCACGAATCAGGGTTTGATAATCAATGACTTTTTCTGGATGATCAATACCTTCCAGTTTCGGCATTCTCGGTTTCACCCCGGACGCCATGACAACTTCATCGTACTCTTTGAGTAAATCTGCGTTGGCTTCCGTTTCTAAGTGCAACTTCACACCGGTTTCATCTATTCGGTTGGCAAAATAACGAATGGTTTCACGGAACTCTTCTTTGCCCGGAATCTGCATAGCTAAGCGGAACTGTCCGCCAATACGATCACTCTTTTCAAATAAGTCCACTGAATGACCTTTCTCAGCTAACATCGTGGCGCAAGCAAGACCAGCAGGCCCCGCGCCCACAACCGCAATATTTTTCGATGTAGCCGCATGGCCAATCACCAATTCTGTTTCGTAACACGCTTGTGGGTTAACCAAGCATGTCGCGCGCTTCCCTTTAAAGGCGTTATCCAAACAGGCTTGGTTACAACCAATACAGGTATTGATGAGCTGCGATTGGTTTTGCTCAGCCTTTTTCACAAAATTAGGATCCGCTAAAAACGGTCTGGCCATCGATACCATATCAGCATGCCCTGCGGCTAACACCCGCTCTGCTTCTTCTGGGGTATTAATGCGGTTTGTCGTGATGACAGGCACTTTTAAGTGAGGACGTACTTTCTCTGTCACCCATGTAAACGCGGCTCTTGGTACCTGAGTGGCAATGGTAGGCACTTTTGCTTCATGCCAACCAATACCACTATTAATAATCGTCACACCAGCCTCTTCGAGTGCTTTTCCAAGTTGGATAACTTCATCAAACGTACTACCTTGTTCAACTAAATCCAGCATCGACAAGCGGAAAATAATAATAAACTCTTCACCCACAGCCGCTCGCACAGCCTTAACCACTTCTATCGCTAATCGGATGCGATTTTCATAACTGCCACCCCATTCGTCGTAGCGCACATTAGTGCGCTTACAGATAAACTGGTTAATGAAATAGCCTTCAGAGCCCATAATCTCCACACCATCGTAGCCGGCGCTTTGCGCTAAAGCAGCGCTATTTGCGTAAGCATTGATGGTTTTCCAAATTTGACGACTACTGATTTCACTTGGTGTAAAAGGAGAAATTGGTGATTTTATCTTCGAGGCACTTTGTGTAAAAGGATGGTACCCATAGCGACCTGCATGCAGAATTTGCAACGCAATCTTACCGCCATGTTTATGTACCGCTTCTGTCACGACTTTGTGAGCTTTTGCATGCTTAGGCTTACTAAATTCCGCGGCAAATGGCGCGAGACGACCTCGTAAATTCGGAGAAAATCCGCCCGTGACTATCAATCCAACCCCACCTTTGGCTCGTTCTTCATAGAACGCGGCGAGTTTTTGCAAACCTTCTTTATGCTCTTCGAGACCAGTGTGCATAGAGCCCATCAAGACGCGATTTCGCAGTTGAGTGAATCCTAAGTCGAGCGGTTTTAATAGATTTGGGTACATGGCAGACTTCACTTTGCTTGTATAGTTGTGGTCTGACCAGATTATTACACTGACGTTAATAAATCAAACTACCGTTTACATTTTTACAACATCGCGCAAAATAATTTTTGATTATTTGAACTTCATCGATGATGATAAGTCTCTAATTTTTATGGTGATGCCTTTTGATTGAGTCAAAGTCGTCACTTTCACGTACAATTACAATATTCATACAGCTTATTCACGGTCGTAACATTAGACTATAGGCTGTTATTTAGGGATACAGGCACTCACCTCGTGTGATGTGGAGAGATGATGAAAAAAATAGTGCGCTTTATTGGTTTAGTCTTCAAGGGGATCTGGAAAGTCATTAACTTTACCAGATTAGCGATTGTGAACCTGATCTTCTTTGCCGTCATTGCAATGCTGTACTTTGGCTTTACGCAAGTTGACTCCAGTACGCCAGCCGTAAAAAAAGAGTCAGCATTAGTGCTTAACATTGCAGGACCTATCGTCGAGCAAAGCAGTTATGTCAATCCAATGGACTCAGTGACGGGATCCTTGTTTGGCAAAGACATGCCGAAAGAGAACGTGTTATTTGATATTGTCGATACTATTCGACATGCCTCAACCGATGATCATGTCACTGGACTGGTTCTCTCTTTGCGCGACATGCCTGAAACTAGCCTAACTAAATTGCGCTACATCGCTAAAGCCATTAACGAGTTTAAAGCGACAGGCAAGCCCGTACTCGCCTACGGATCGTTTTACAATCAGAGCCAGTATTACCTAGCCAGCTATGCCGATAAAGTTTACCTCGCCCCCGATGGTGCGGTTCTTATCAAAGGTTATAGCGCTTACTCCATGTACTATAAAACCTTACTCGAAAAACTTGATGTCACCACACATGTTTTCCGTGTAGGAACCTACAAATCAGCCGTAGAACCTTTTTTACGTGACGACATGTCTCCCGCTGCAAAAGAGTCAGCCACTCGTTGGGTTTCTCAGCTTTGGGACGCGTATGTCGACGATGTTGCGACCAACAGAGAGTTAGCAACGGATGTACTCACTCCGACTATGGATACCTTCCTAGCCGAGTTAAAATCGGTCGATGGTGATTTGGCGGCACTTTCCAAAAAACTTGGTCTTGTAGATGAACTTGCCACTAAGCAACAAGTGAACCAAGCCATGATCGATGCCTTTGGTAGTGATGGTGATGGCAGCTTTAATGCCATTGGCTACTATGACTACCAAATGACGATTCCGTTTGATGTTCAAGCGCCACAAGACAGCGTCGCAGTTGTCGTTGCGAGCGGAACCATTATGGATGGCGAACAGCCTAGAGGAACCGTTGGCGGAGATACTGTTGCTGGCTTGCTTAAACAAGCAAGAGAAGACGACACGGTGAAGTCAGTGGTATTACGAGTAGATAGCCCTGGTGGCAGCGCCTTTGCTTCAGAAGTCATTCGTAACGAAGTCGAGGCCCTACAGCAGGCTGGCAAACCCGTTGTTGTCTCTATGTCTAGCCTAGCCGCTTCTGGCGGCTACTGGATTTCAATGAGTGCCGACAAAATCATTGCACAACCCACAACAATCACAGGCTCTATTGGTATCTTTAGTGTCATTACTACCTTTGAAAAAGGACTCAATAACATCGGGATCAATACCGATGGCGTGGGGACATCACCATTTTCTGGTGTTGGTGTGACCACGGGGCTCACCGAAGGCGCTTCAGCGGCGTTCCAAATGGGCATAGAGAATGGTTATAAACGCTTCATCACCTTAGTTGCCGATAACCGTGACATGACCGTCGACGGCGTGGATAACATTGCTCAAGGTCGAGTTTGGACAGGGCAAGACGCATTAGACCGTGGTCTTATCGACCAAATCGGTGATTTTGACGATGCGGTTGCGGTTGCAGCCGAGTTGGGTAATCTCGACACTTATGATGTGTATTGGGTTGAAGAGCCACTTAGTCCTGCTCAACAATTTATGCAAGAAATGATGCAGCAAGTGAAAGTATCACTAGGCTACGATGTCTCAAGTTGGATCCCGGCTAGCTTACAGCCAGCCGCTGCGCAAATTCAGCAACAAGCCTCGCTAGTGGAAAGCTTCAATGATCCGAAAGGTCATTATGTATTATGCTTAACTTGTAATGTTGAATAGAACTAAATAAGTAGATTTAACCACTCAATTAAGCTGTAAAGAGCCGCCATTTCGGTGGCTCTTTTGTTTGTTTCCGCTATAATCCCGCTACCTGTCCAAATCATAAAAGTAATGTCTGTCATGACAAGAAAGCACATCTACATTGCCTATACTGGCGGAACCATCGGAATGAAAAAATCCAGCCATGGTTACATCCCAGTCGCAGGCTTCATGGAAAAGCAATTAGCCAGCATGCCTGAATTTCACCGTTCAGAAATGCCTGAATTTACCATCCATGAATACGATCCTTTGATTGACTCTTCAGACATGACACCAGCGGATTGGCAGCAGATTGCTGACGATATTCGTGACAATTACGACAAGTACGATGGCTTTGTTATTCTGCACGGCACCGATACCATGGCGTATACCGCGTCAGCGCTATCATTTATGCTAGAAAACCTGGGTAAGCCAGTCATCGTTACCGGCTCACAGATCCCTCTAGCAGAGCTTCGTTCAGATGGTCAAGCCAACTTACTGAATGCACTGCATATTGCTGCCAACTACCCAATTAATGAAGTGACGCTATTCTTCAACAACCAGCTAATGCGTGGTAACCGTAGCACGAAATCACACGCTGACGGTTTTAATGCGTTTACTTCGCCTAACTTGCCTTCTTTACTTGAAGCAGGGATCAATATTCAGCTAAGTAATGGCGTAGAAATCAATAAGCCTGCAGACGGCGAGTTCCGCGTTCATGACATCACACCCCAACCTATCGGTGTGATCACTATGTACCCTGGCATTTCACATGAAGTGATTCGAAACACACTGCTCCAGCCAGTAAACGCCATGATCTTGTTGACGTTTGGTGTGGGTAACGCGCCGCAAAACCCGACGCTTTTAGCGCACTTAAAAGAAGCATCAGAACGCGGCGTCATCGTCGTCAACTTAACGCAATGCTTGGCAGGTAAGGTGAATATGGGCGGCTACGCGACAGGGTGTGCACTAGCAGATTCTGGAGTGATCAGCGGATACGATATGACGCCAGAGGCCGCACTTGCCAAACTGCATTACTTATTAAGCCAAAACTTGTCTTATGAGCAGATCAAAACGCAAATGTCGGAAGTTCTGCGTGGTGAAATGAGTAAGTAGTCAACGCACAATTACAAGCAAACACGCTACCACAAACAAGTACACATCGAGTTGCTGTTCACCACGCTATGCGCGAGTTGGCTATACGCAAGTTAGCTATACGCAAGTTAGAGTGAGCAGCACCTTCATTCACCCTGTTTCTATTTTTCAAGTTTATCCAATACCCGCTCCGCCGCCTCTTCGATTAAATCTAACACCCGTTCAAAGCCCTGCTCTCCACCATAATAGGGATCAGGTATCTCTGTCTCACCAGTGCAGCCATGGCTCAAGAAAAGCGAAACCTTGCTTTGAAGGTGATTAGGACACCTTAGCTTTAAGTCACTGAGGTTATCTTTATCAGCAGCTAAAATCATATCAAAGTGATAAAAATCCTCATCGGTGACCTGTCTCGCTGACATATCAGCGAAACTATAACCGCGAGCCTCAGCCGCTACTTTTGCTCTCGCATCAGGCGCTGCACCTTCATGAAATCCAATCGTACCAGCAGAGTCCACTTCCACCGCTATACCTCGCCTTTTAGCACAAGCTTTCAGTACCGCCTCCCCCGTTGGAGAGCGACAAATGTTGCCCATACATACAACTAAAATTGATGGTTTCATAGCATTCCTCTTTATTTTAAAGTGCACCCATAGGTTACTCCGGAAATCCTGCTTACTCTATGAACAAAATTCTTTCGTTAATATCGTTAAAATAGCACTAATTTAAAATTTAACGTCGCGCAGCTTTACGACCTACATCACATTTATTTTACTCATAGAAATCAGAACTTACCAAACCCTCTCAATGCGCCCCACCCTAACCTAAGCAAACCTAAAACCACCCCAGAGAACTACGCCAAACTTACGAAAATCTAGCGTGACTTTTACGACACAAACAAATAAATCATTGTTATTAAAGGTTTTGTGATTTTTTTTACTTTGTAACAACGATTGATGTCACACAAAATTAATAGTCAATTTAAATCTGTTCCATGAGCCGTTACTTTTGCGCCGTCTTAATTCCCCAACTTGGAGATAGCATGCCTCGTCGCAGTATGATTACCATCGCTCTAATGAGCATTAGCTTTGCTAGTTCAGCACAGAGCCACCTTGCCGCTCAGCCTCTTGTCGATACCCTATCGGAAAACCTATCGATTCAATATCAAGTCGATAGCAACTTGACCGACAGTAATGGATTACCTTGCCAGAAACTTGGCGCGGATTGGGCGCTTTGTAATCAAAGTACGATGACCCTAACCAACGGCGGTACTGCCATTAAATCCAAAAACTGGTCACTCTATATTCATAGTGTGCGTATTATCTTAAAGCTGGATACAGATCAGTTCTCAATACAACGTATTACAGGCGATCTCTACGAAATCAAACCTACCTCTTCATTCAAAGGCATCGAATCTGGTGAGAGTTTAGATATTCCTGTTATCGGTGAATACTGGCAGCTATTTGAATCTGATTTCATGCCTCGTGCGTTTGTTAGCGCTGACAATGCAACGCCTAAAGTTCTCACTCAAATGGACACGGAAGATTTGAGCCAATTTGTTGCCCCGATTGAAGCGAAAAAACTAAAACGTGTATCGACGGACAACAATACACTTGTCACGCCAGAAGTTCGTTACCAAAACAATGCTGACTTATCTTTAACGCCAGTTAATCAACAAATTATCCCGACCCCTCAC
This sequence comes from Vibrio nomapromontoriensis, assembly GCF_050337205.1. Lineage (NCBI taxonomy): Bacteria > Pseudomonadati > Pseudomonadota > Gammaproteobacteria > Vibrionales > Vibrionaceae > Vibrio > Vibrio nomapromontoriensis. The sequence continues at coordinate 726,623 of NZ_JAKJSS010000006.1, read as the reverse complement.
CAACTTATTGAAGGCAATGGAAGCCTTGATATACGAGCTGGTATTGATTTCACGTCACTACCAATAGACCAAGCAACATTGAGCGCGATTGAGTCAAGAGCTCAAGCACTCGGTCTATCAAAATCGGGTAGCATTGGTGTATATGGTGAAGTGGATAAAACGGCGCTTGCTAAAGAAATTCAAGTAAGCGGTGGCTATAAACTGACTATTAATGAAAATGGTATTCACGTATTTGGCTATGACGACGCCGGTTTGTATTATGCTATGCAGTCTCTATTTTCCCTGATCGATCTTGATGACCCAAGCCAAATCCCTTACTTAGAAATAAGCGATGCACCCCGTTATCAATACCGTGGTGTGATGGTCGATGTTGCCCGTAATTTCCACTCTAAGCAGGCTATTATCAAAACGCTCGACCAAATGAGCGCCTATAAACTCAATAAACTTCATTTACATCTTACTGACGATGAAGGATGGCGTTTAGAGATCCCTGGGTTGCCGGAGTTAACCGATATTGGTGCTAAACGCTGCTTCGATAAAACCGAAACCGAATGCCTATTGCCACAGCTCGGCTCAGGACCGGACAGCAACAATATGGGATCGGGTCACTTTAGCCGCGCGGATTATATTGAAATCCTTCGCTACGCTGCCGCTCGTCATATTGAAATCATACCCGAAATCGATATGCCAGCTCACGCTCGAGCTGCGGTTGTCGCCATGGAGGCTCGTTACAATGACTTCAAAGCACAAGGAAAGTTAGAGCTTGCGGAAGAATACCGCCTCATCGATCCAAAAGATGACTCAAACGTCACAACGGTACAGTTCTATGATCGAAAAAGCTTTATTAACCCCTGCTTAGAATCGTCGCATCATTTCGTCACAAAAGTGGTATCTGAAGTGCAAGCCATGCACAGTGAAGCTGGCGTACCATTAACTACTTGGCATTTCGGTGGTGATGAAGCGAAAAACATCAAATTACTCGGTGGACACCAAGACCGTCAGGCCGCTCAAAAGGTGGCAGGTCAAGGTGAGATCGACCTTAGTAATGAACATCACCCATTTGAAAAATCACCAAAATGCCAACAATTGTTAGCCGATACCGCTCTGACATCAGTTAAAGAGCTACCTAGTTATTTTGCTAAAAACGTAGCGAAAATTGCCAAAAATAAAGGTGTAGGGCAATTTCAAGCGTGGCAAGATGGCTTGAAAACAGCAACAGATTCAGGTGATTTTGCAACAGAAACAACACGAGTTAATTTCTGGGATACCTTGTATTGGGGCGGAACCGCCTCTGCGTACGAATGGGCTAAGAAAGGCTACCAAGTTATTATCTCTAACCCTGACTACCTATATATGGATTTCCCTTACGAATTCGATCCAAAAGAACGTGGCTACTACTGGGCAACGCGCTCAACCAACACTCGTAAGATGTTCTCTTTTGCGCCGGAAAACCTACCTCAAAATGCAGAGACATCACTTGATAGAGATGGCAATGGGTTTGAAGGCAAAGGCACAATCGAAGCGCCCGCGTTTTATGGCATGTCAGCTCAGTTATGGTCTGAGACCGTAAGAACGGATGACCAATACGAATATATGGTTTTCCCTCGCGTTTTGGCAGCAGCTGAGCGTGCATGGCACAAAGGCAGCTGGGAAACCCCGTATACCGTCGGTAGAACATACTCCCAAGACACACAGTGGGTTAATAAAGAGGCGCTTGCTGCTGACTTCAATCGTTTTGCAAACATCTTAGGTCAACGAGAGTTAGCTAAGCTCGCAAAAGTCGGTATTCAATACCGCCTTCCGGTTCCAGGAGCAATCCTAAACAACGGCAAATTAGAGATGAACAGCGCTTTCCCTGGAATCCAACTTCAATACTCGCTAAACCAAGGACAAGATTGGCTGAATTACGAAAGTGATACAGCACCAACTATTCATACTGATGTGTGGCTACGAAGTATCGATCGCCAAGGTCAGCGAAGCAGCAGAATCACCATTCTAAAACTCTAATATTTCAACACCTATCCATCAATGTTGCCCAAAGATGACTTTGGGCAACAACTTATAAAAAAGATAATCAACAATGAAAAAGCTAGCAGTAACAATGCTGACCTGTGTTTCAGTAGGCGCAGCCGCATCCGATAACATCGATATTGACGCTATTAAAGCAGGCATGAAATATGAGGTGTACGGTAAGATTGCCCTACAAGCTCACTTTCGGGAGTACGCGAACTCCCCCAATTTAACTGGGTTTCAAACCAACAATGAAAGTCGTATCGGCTTTCGTGGCAGTAAACAATTCGCTAAATTTAAGCCACTATTTATCTGGCAAATCGAGTCGGGTTACGTCGACCCTTCTTATAAAAATCATGAAGCTAGCGGCGGATTGGGTGAGCGAGACACGTTTGTAGGTTTTGAGGACTGGGACTCATTTGGGCAGATTCGTTTGGGCCGAGTGCTCACACCCATGTACGAAATTGTCGACTGGCCAGGTGCTAACCCGGGAATGGGCGATGTTTGGGACTGGGGTGGTATGATTGGCGGTGCCAAATTTCAAGATCGCTCATCCAATAGCATCCGATGGGACTCGCCTGAATGGCGTGGCGCATCTGTTGACGTGGGCTATGGCCGAACAAAAGCAGCGGCGACTGGCGCGGACCAAGGGTGGTGGCAAGGTAGTGCAGCGCACTACAAAGCGGGGCCTTTCTTAATTTCTGGTGCGTACGAAATTAACCGCAACACCAAAGAAACCGTCAATTATGAAAAACCGGGAAGCACGCCCGCGAAGACCTCTGATAGTCGTATTTGGGACAACAATACCTACCTTGCAAGTTTACAAGGCTGGTTCGACAACGGTATTTCATTCTTTACCCAATACCGTTGGCAAGATGCGTTGGTTACATCTGGTCTCGATACGGGGCGAAAAGAAAAGCAAAATGCCTTCTCAACCGCATTTATGTATGATATTTCAGATTGGCAGTTCAAACTTGGCTACGCGAAAAATGAGGAACTCAGCGTCAACGGTCAGACATTATCAGGAACGGATGACGATGTAATTTCTTTCCAGACTATGTATTACGTTGACCCAACTGCCGTCCTATATTTTCGAGCAAAAGACGTAAGAATGGGTGACAACAAACTGCCAGTATCTGGCTCACAGGACTTATCTTATCGTCGTTGGAAGTCAGACTCGTACGACGAAGTATCGGTTGGTGTCGAATACGTATTTTAACCACTGAATATTTAGGGAGGTCTTCCTCCCTATTAATGAGGTAACAATGAAAAAAATAATTAGCAGCCTACTTCTGTTGTTTACGTGCTTTAATTTACACGCACAAGAAACCACACACCTTCTTGAACTTGGGCGCGGTATTGTGGTCCACGTCGTCAACGGTGAAGCAGTCGAAAACGGGGTTTTCAATGACAATAATCAGTTGATTTTAAACCAAGCAGAAAACCAACTGCTTTTAACACTGGAGCAGCCGATCCCTTACAACACGATGAAAGAAAAGTATCGTTCAAATTTGATCGTGTTAACGTTTGAATTAACCTCTTCCAACGCAACGCTATCTTATCCTTTATTTAGAGATAAAGCCGATGCTCGAGCCTTTGAGCAAGAACTCAATTTTGAGTTCATAGACACAGAAAAATCATCTATTCGTTTTGTCGCGGACACCATTGCGACGACGGGCTTTGTCGGGTTTGAAGACTTCGTCGGGATTCTTAAAGAATATAACCGCAAGCAACAAGAACAATGAAAAACGCCAACGAGCTCAATTTAACTAATACCCACTTTGCAGTGGGTATTAGTTTTTAAGTGATTCCAGCCTAACCGTGCGCCGATATCCCTATTTATTCTCTTGTTTTTTTCTTGTCATATTCCTTTATCATGGAATAAACGTTAGCTGCCGCTTAATAAAGGGAATCAATCATGTCACTGTCAGATGAACAGAAACAGTTAAAACACAAAGCTCGTCAACAAAAAGTTAAAGAAAATGTTGATGAGAAAATTGCCAATGCCCAAGAAGAAAAAGGGCTACTACTTATCATTACTGGCAATGGTAAAGGCAAATCAACCTCAGGCTTTGGCACTGTAGCTCGAGCAGTAGGTCACGATAAAAAAGCTGCGGTGGCGCAGTTCATCAAAGGCACATGGGCAAACGGCGAGAGAAACCTTCTAGAAAAACTCGGTGTTGAGTTTCAAGTCATGGCGACAGGCTTTACCTGGGAAACACAAAATAAAGAAGCAGATACGATTGCTGCACAGTTGGTGTGGCAAGAGTGCAAACGTATGCTCAAAGACGACACTATTGATGTGGTGTTATTTGACGAACTCACCTACATGGTCAGCTATGGTTATATTGACTTAGATGAAGTGGTTGAAGCGCTAACCGAACGCCCTAAGATGCAATCGGTCATCATCACGGGCCGTGGCGCTCACCGCACTCTCATCGAACTTGCTGATACGGTTTCTGAAGTTAAGAATGTCAAACACGCTTTTGAATCTGGCGTTAAAGCACTAAAAGGCGTCGATTGGTGATTAATTAACCAAACAGCCTTCCCCATCACAAAAATGAGATGCAAGTCTCATTTTTTTCTATATACTGCCCCACCGTTTGCTACGCACTCGCGTCAGTTATACACCAATACAAGCCGTCACCAAGGAACTGTGAACGACCCCAAGGAATTGGACCAGCTGCAATTTTAAAAGCTTGTAAAGGTATAAAAATGGTCAAATATTTCTTTTCCTATCGTCAAGATTGGTTTCCGCAACCCTCGACGCTAACGTCTTGGTCTTCTTCTCCAATGCTGTTTACACTCACTGCTCGTGAGGTATACCCACTATGACCGCTATCCTTTTCGGGTTATTTGGCATCGCTTCCCTTATCGCTATTGGTTTTATCTTCTCAGAGAACCGAAAAGCAATTAACTGGAATACCGTGCTACGCGCACTATTACTGCAAGTTCTGTTTGCCGCTTTTGTCTTGTACATCCCTTTTGGTCAACACATCCTTGGTGCGATGAGCAATGGCGTAGCAAAAGTCCTGAGTTTCTCTGACGTGGGTATCCAATTTTTATTTGGTGATCTCGCCACTGAAGGGTTTATCTTTGCCGTTCGCGTTCTGCCAATTATCATTGTGATCAGCGCCCTTATCTCCGCTCTGTATTACCTTGGTATTATGCAAATCGTGATTCGTGTTTTAGGGGGCCTTATCCAACGCTTCTTGGGTACCAGCAAAGCCGAATCTCTGGTCGCAACAGGTAACATCTTCCTCTCTCAAGGTGAGTCACCGTTACTTATCCGTCCATTTCTTGCGACGATGACTCGCTCAGAACTATTCGCGGTGATGGCGGGTGGCATGGCGTCGGTTGCTGGCAGTGTATTAGGCGGTTATGCCGGACTAGGCGTGGAACTGCGATATCTGATTGCCGCCAGCTTTATGGCTGCACCTGGTTCTCTTATGATGGCGAAGCTCATTGTTCCTGAACAACACACCCCAGCGGACCACCAATCAATAGACTTAGACACCGGCGATCAAAGCAACGTCATTGATGCGCTTGCATCTGGTGCAATGAATGGCGTTAAGGTCGCCGTCGCCGTGGGTACAATGCTAGTGGCATTAGTCAGCGTGGTCGCAATGGCGAATGCTGCCATTGAATCTATCGCAGAGCTATTTGGTGCTGATGGTATTACGTTGCAGCTACTGTTTGGATACGTATTTGCCCCAATTGCATGGCTGATTGGTGTCGACCAAAGTGAGATGATGCTAGCTGGCTCATTCATTGGTCAAAAAGTTGTCATGAATGAGTTTGTCGCGTTCATCGACTTTATTAAGTACCAAGCAACACTATCTGAACACAGCCAAATTATTATTACTTTTGCGCTCTGCGGCTTCGCAAATATTGGCTCGATTGCCATTCAGTTAGGTTCTATTGGTGTCATGTCGCCAGAGCGTCGCTCTGATGTGGCAAGTTTAGGTTTTAAAGCAGTATTAGCCGGTACCCTTGCAAACTTAATGAGTGCCTGTTTAGCTGGGATATTCTTCTCGCTATAGATGCTTAGCTAGTTAGCAACAGGTTAATCTAGCACTTGTCAAAAACAAAAAGCGGTGTCCAAGGACACCGCTTTTTAATAACCATTCAACGCTATACTGCGTATGGTTAGCCTTATCACTGCTAGTTAAATAGCCCCTTCAAAAGACCATCAACAGCTTTCTTTGTCTTTTCATCTTTGATGCCAAGACGCTCTGTCGCGCGTTCCACTTCTTTTTGTGCTTTTTGCTTAAGCACATCATCAAAAACCAGCGCAAACTGCGGTTGTGTCCATGCGCCAGTGACTTTAATCGGAATAGTCACGTCACGCAGTTCAGTAATACTTTGTCCGCCCTGCCCTTCCAACGTTCCTACTACAGAAGTACGCACTAAAAAGTCGACCGTCTCATTAATGTAATTCGCCGAACCTTCGCCATGAATGCGTAACAGTGGTGACTCTGCCTTCATGTTGTTGGTCGATACCACGCCCTTATTCAACGTCAATGTAGCTGTCATTGCACTGAAGTCGGTTTTCTGCGGACCCTTCTTACCGTCTGGTGATTGCCCCTTAAATCGAGCGTAATTATCACGAATCATTTGAGCAACGTTGATGCCATTTACCGCGCCATCTTCAAAGTTGATCTTGATGGTTCCCTTCAGGTTTTTCTTAATGCCCGTCTGAGTTAAGCTTTTACCAGTAATATTGACATCAATATTACCGGTTCCTTCCAGCTTATCATTACCCGCTACGTCTTTAAGTAAAGGCTGAACTTTAACGCCTTTTATTTTCTTCACTGCGCTATAGCTTGCCGGCGACTTTCTCGCATCAAGCTTCGCTTTGGCCGTAATCGAACCCTGGTATAGGTTTGAACTAAATGATGTTAATTCTGCCACACCACGGTTGACATAAAATTGCGTCTTAACTGCCTGCATGTGTGCATTGGCTGCTTTAAATTTATCAATGGTAATTGAGCCTTTAACATCCAAACCTTTTAAGGCACTAAGATCCGGTTCAACTTCTACCGCGTTAGCAGGCTTTTCGCTACCACTGCCCGCTACGGTTTTGTCTTCCTGTTTAGCGGCTTCCTGTGACTGAGCCAGACCTAAAAATTCGTCTAGATCAATATTTGGGCTATGCAGTGAAAAACGCACTTTAGGAATATCAGCAAGCTGAACCGTGGCTTTCCCATCTAACACAATGTTATTCACCGTCAACTTTTGCAAGACAAAGTCGAGAAATTGCTTCTTCAAATCAAACGTTAAATTCGATGCCATACCAATTTTCATTGGTGACTGTGGCAAAGCTTCACCTTCTACCGCCGCATCCAGTGTTAACGCATTCAAGGTTAACATTGTCATCGCTTTATCGATTTCAAATGCGGTACTACCTGACGCGTTCAACGCCATGTCCGCCACGATACCTTGAAGCGCAAAACTAATGTTATTCACTTTATCAAATTCAAAAGTATCAAGTTTTAACTGAGCACTATCTATCTTGTTCACACCATCATTGAAAGTGGCATCAAATTCAATATTTCTTAGCGCATAGCGACTAAAGTCTTGGCTTAGCGTAAAGTCTGCTGTGCCGTTCGCAGCAAACTGCTGAGCTGCGGCTTGCCCTTTTGCTTCCATTGCCCCTTTGACTGAAAATTGCGCTGTCGTCCATTGGTCTGCGGCGAACTCAGATACGGTTAGACCGACATCATAAAGCTTGGTTAAGGTTCCCGTTTTAGCGTCTGAGATTTCGAGTAACGCATTGGAAACCATCACACCTGAAAGAGAAATCTTCCAGCCATCAGCCGATGTAGAAGTCGCGTCTTGTGGCGGTGTTGTCACGTCTTGAGTTGAGGTTTCTGGCGTCGCCTCTTTTGGCGTGGTAATCGCATCTAAATTGGAGCGACCGTCAGCAAGCGTCTCTAGATACACTTGCGCACCGTCTAATGTTATCGAACCAATGTCTAATGTCTTATCGAGTATTGGCATCACGGCAATACTCACGCCCACTTGGGTTACGCTGAATAAGTTTGGATTGTTAAAACCTTGCGGGTTTTTTAGTTTCGTCTCGCCCAATTCAAAGCCAAGAGACGGGAAGAACTGCCAACTGATGTCACCGTTAATTTCCAATTCAAGCCCGGTTTGTGTTTGAACTTGTTCAGTGATCATTGGCTTAAACTGATTAGGATTAACAAACACAACCAGTGCAGTGATAGCGACGATGACCACTAAAATTGGAATGGCGAGAATAAGGAGTAGTTTTTTCATTGGCAACTTCCTTGCAAGGCTAAAAAACAAAAAGTGGCACATAAAGTGCCACTAATTTATTAAAAAATAAAGCAATTTAAACGTTACGAGTGCACCCATTCAGTATAGAACAAATTGCAACAGCGTAACGTAAGAATTCAAATGCCTGACTGTAAGAATTACGCTCTAAGCAACTTCGCAATATGTGCTTTAAGTACGTCGATCGCAATACGGTTTTTACCACCACGAGGAACAATAATATCGGCATACTGCTTTGACGGTTCAATAAACTGCATGAACATTGGACGAACTGTCTTCTGATATTGCTGCAGTACAGATTCCATAGTACGTCCACGCTCTTCAACATCACGGGTCACACGGCGCAACAAGCAAATATCTAACGGCGTATCCATAAAGACTGTCGCATGCATGAGCTTGCGGAGTCTTGGGTCCGTTAGCAGCAAGATACCTTCAAGAATGATCACTTTTTTCGGCGTTAACGCCGTCGTTGTGCTCGTACGAGTATGATCAGAATAACTATATTCCGGTACTTCAACCGCTTCACCGCGAATCAACGCTTCTAGGTGGTCACACAATAAGTCGTGATCAAGCGCATTTGGGTGATCGTAGTTGGTTTTAACACGCTCATCCATACTCAGATGGCTTTGGTCGTTGTAGTAACAATCTTCCGTGATCACACCAATTTGGTGATCGCCCACTTTTTCGCGCAGTTCGTTATAGATAGTGCTCGCAATGAGACTTTTTCCAGAAGCAGAAGCGCCAGCGATACCGACGATGACACATTGATTATTATCAGACATTCTTTGCACCTAGTACATATATGGTGGTGAGGACAAAACCGGGTAATTATAGGGATTTCACCCCTTAGATACTAGACGGTCACGCAGTTATTTGGTGCTCAATATTGCCTTTTGCCACCAATTTTTACTTTGCAATCGATTACTTTTTTCACCGCCACCACGAACTATCGATTTTGCCTTACTCTACCATGGTAAATTGAATGGATTCAGGCTTGGCTTTACCACTCCAATAAAGGTCGGCGCACACCCTTTCTGCCAACATTCGATAGATAGCAGCATGCTCACCTTGAGGACTGGCCACTACCGTTGGCGCACCATTATCCACTGACTCACGAATATCAATATGCAGCGGCACCTGAGCTAATAGATTAATACCAAATTTGGACGCCATCCATTCTGCGCCACCAGAGCCAAAAATATGCTCTTTCGAACCGCACTGACTACAGATGTGATAACTCATATTTTCAATCACGCCCAGCACCGGCACAGACACTTTATCAAACATCGCCACCCCTTTAATCGCATCGGCTAATGCTAAGTCTTGCGGAGTGGTGACAATCAGTGCTGCCGTTACAGGGATTTGCTGTGATAACGTCAACTGGATATCACCTGTACCCGGTGGCATATCAAGGATCAAGTAATCCAACTCGGGCCATTCTGTCTCATTCAATAATTGCGCTAAGGCCTTCGATGCCATAGGGCCGCGCCAAATCGCCGCATCATCAGAACTAATTAAATAACCAATCGATTGAGTGTAAATACCGTGCGCTTCAACAGGCTGCATCCACTTACCATCGCGAACCTCAGGGTGGGCATCCATTTTACCGAGCATCAGTGGTACCGACGGCCCATATACATCGGCATCCAAAATGCCCACTTTCGCCCCTAACTTGCGAATAGCAAGCGCGAGATTAACCGCCGTCGTTGATTTGCCCACTCCACCTTTTGCCGACGTCACCGCAATAATATTCTTCACGCCCTTTACTTCTGCCGCCACTGTCGTAACGAGGGGCTTAGTTGAGCTAGAAACAGAGAAATTAAACGCCGCGACTTGCTGGCTCTCTTGCTTGTTGTTGATCCATACCTCTAATTCACTTAATAGTGTTTGGTTAGCAAAGGGCAGCGTAATAATAAATTCACCCGTTGCCAGAACCTTCACTACATCAGGAACTTCACTCCAGCCAACTTTTAGATTATCCGCAGTAAATTCACCTAGCCATTGACAAAATTCTTGTTTCGACTCAAACGTGCGCATTAGGGGGTTCCTTGTATTTGCTATTACTGTAAGACTAGCACTGAGTTGCCAGAACCAGAACCCCAAAAAAGTTAAGGGGATTGACTCGGGATACCTTGGAGTCCCGACGAGCATCATGTAGTATTAGCCAATATTTTACACTGAATAAGAAAGCGATAATTAAGTATGGCAACCGATCCGAGAAATCTTTCCGCAAGGAAACTGTTGGTAACCTGCGCGCTACCGTACGCTAATGGCTCAATCCACCTAGGTCACATGCTTGAACATATTCAAGCTGACATCTGGGTACGCTATCAGCGTCTACGTGGCAACGTAGTTAACTTCATTTGTGCTGATGACGCTCACGGCACACCAATCATGCTGAAAGCTCAGCAGATGGGGATCTCGCCAGAAGAAATGATCGCAGCGGTTAGCGAAGAGCACCAAAAAGATTTCGCGGGCTTTGATATTAGCTTTGATAACTATCACAGCACGCACAGTGATGAGAACCGCGAGCTTGCTTCTCATATCTATCTAGAGCTTAAGAAAAACGGCTTTATTTCTAGCCGTACAATTTCTCAGTTGTTCGATCCTGAAAAAGAAATGTTCCTGCCGGACCGTTTCGTTAAAGGTACATGCCCTAAGTGTAAGTCTGAAGACCAATACGGTGATAACTGTGACAACTGTGGTGAAACCTACAGCCCAACAGAGTTGATTAACCCGAAATCAGCAGTATCTGGTGCGACACCTGTAATGAAAGACTCTGAGCACTTCTTCTTTGACCTGCCTCAATTCGAAAGCATGTTGAAAGAATGGACACGTTCTGGCTCTCTACAAAACGAAACTGCTAACAAAATGCAGGAGTGGTTTGAGTCTGGCTTACAACAATGGGACATCTCTCGTGATGCGCCTTACTTTGGTTTTGAAATCCCAGGCGAAAAAGATAAATTCTTCTACGTGTGGCTTGATGCCCCTATCGGCTACATGGGTTCATTTAAAAACCTTTGTGACAAGCGTGACGATCTAGACTTCGATGAATACTGGAAAAAAGACAGCACGACTGAGCTTTATCACTTCATCGGTAAAGATATTGTTTATTTCCACAGCCTATTCTGGCCTGCGATGCTTGAAGGCTCAGGATTCCGCAAACCAAACAATGTCTTTGTTCACGGTTATGTCACAGTGAATGGCGCGAAGATGTCTAAGTCAAAAGGCACCTTTGTTAAGGCTAGTACTTACCTTAACCATTTAGACCCTGAGTGCTTACGTTACTACTACGCAGCGAAACTAAACAGTCGTATTGATGACTTAGATCTTAACCTTGAAGACTTCACTCAGCGTGTTAACGCCGACGTTGTTAACAAGATCGTTAACCTAGCATCACGTAATGCTGGTTTCATCACTAAGCGTTTTGATGGCAAGCTATCTGACAATTTTGCCGAACCTGAGCTTTATAACGAATTTGTCGCTGCCGCTGAGCGTATCGGCGCATTCTATGAGTCTCGTGAATTTGGTCGCGCTATTCGTGAAATCACCGCTCTTGCTGACAAAGCTAACCAATATGTCGATGAGAAGGCTCCATGGGTGGTGGCTAAAGAAGAAGGTAAGGACCAAGAGCTGCAAGATATCTGCTCTGTTGGTATCAACCTTTTCCGAGTGCTGATGGCCTACTTAAAGCCAGTAATGCCAGAACTTGCTTCTAGAACTGAAGCGTTCTTAAATGAAGAGTTAACGTGGGAGAACATTGAATCTCCGTTGACCGCTCATGACATTACTAAGTTCAAAGCTCTATTCAACCGTATCGACCCTAAAAAGGTTGAAGCTATGGTAGAAGCATCGAAAGAAGATGCGGCGATTGAAATGGCAGCAAAGGAAAAAGCGGAAGCTGAAAAAGAACAAGCCAGCCAAACTGAACTTGATAAAGAGCCAATCTCTGAAGAGATTGAATTCGATGACTTTGCAAAAGTCGACATGCGAATTGCACGTATCATCTCTTGTGAAGAAGTGCCAAAAGCAAACAAGCTACTTAAATTCCAATTGGATATTGGCGGCGAAACTCGTCAGGTATTCTCTGGTATTAAATCGGCGTATAAACCAGAAGAGCTGGAAGGGAAGCTAACCGTCATGGTTGCTAACCTAAAACCGCGTAAAATGAAGTTTGGTATGTCAGAAGGCATGATCCTAGCCGCAGGTCCTGGTGGCAAAGACTTATGGATTCTAGAACCGCACGAAGGCGCACAGCCAGGTATGCGTGTCATGTAAACCTACGCAATGAAAAAGCCAGCCTTTTCGGCTGGCTTTTTTTATTCTGAAACTTTTCATTCCAAAAAAACCACAATGCTGTGGTTTTTTTGCCTACGTATCGCTATAGCGATATTTGACACAAAATTAACTGTCGTCTTCAGTAAAGCTCGTCGGAAGTGTGGTTTTCATCTGATTCCATACTTGGCCACTTGCCAAACCATATTGACGAATCACTACCGGAAGCCTATCACGATCACCCGACTCACAAATGACCAGTAGGTCTTTGTAAAAGTTAAGCGCCAACATTCTCGCTTCTGGATTTGAGAAATAGTACGTACCTACACGATCGTAAAGCTTTTTCAAACCATTAAAGATAAGCCCGTAAATTTGGTTACCAGAATGGAAAGCTAAACGTTGGAACAACATGTAGTCGTAAAAGTTAAAAGTACGAGCAATCAATGCGATCTGACGCTTTTCTTCGTCTTTCTCGGTTTCGTCTTTAACATGTTGACGAATTTTATCTTCATACGGTGACGTCTCGACGAATGCGTCCCAAGACTCGGCATTTAACAAGCTTTCACAAGACTCAATAATACCTTCGATGGTTCTTTCCGAGTTCTCTTTATTAGCTTTAAATGCATAACGCATAAATATTGGGCTAATATTTGTGCGCGCCGCCAATAAGTCCTCTACGATAGAGGTCGCGTTATCGGCATCTAATGTCATTAACGTATCAAGAATATGCAGACCCGACGTCTCCATAAACTGGTTAACTTTGGTTGGTTTACCATGTTGAATCGTTAACCAACCATCACGAGCAAGACGTTGCAGCACTTCGCGCAACGTTGTCCTTGTCACCCCAATTAGTTCTGATAACTCACGCTCTGCCGGTAGAATTGAACCAGGGGGAAAGCGACCATTCCAGATACTTTCGATAATATATTTTTCAGCGAACCCTGCTGGGCTCTTCGCCTTAATCACCATTATGGGGTTTATCCAATTATTTAATTCATTTGACTATAGAACTCATCATACCACTACTTAAAGAAATTGGTAAACCTACACTACTTATATCTGTAACATTAAAAATATAGAGTTTTGACTCTATATTGACATTTCTTCAGCGGTTCGCATTCATTGCTAGCAAATATCATTGAACAACCAGTGTTAATGATTCCATCACATACTCATGACCCAAGAGGCATGGCAAGGCGCCTTGCTATACGGCCTGTTTATTATTACGTTATATCCGAAGCAAAGACGCCTTTACCCAAGAATAACTTTCTTTTTTAACCAATTCGTTTCAACTACTATCGTTGAGCCCTGTTTTTTACAATCGCTTGTATCTTGTAACGCCTACATGGGCACCATAGAACCATGTTTTACTTATCTTGCATGGATCGCGTTTTTGGAAAAAACTAGAATAATCAACCCCTGAAATTGTAATTTTTGTTGACTATATCCAATCAAAGAGTAGAGTTGCGGTCGAAGCAAGGAGCGCTTAAAAACTGAGAGACTTGGCAAGTGAACAAAGGCCTTCGCCCACGTGAAATGACGTTTGTTTTCTAAGTTTTTATAGTTTAATTTTGTTTGGAACCTCCTCTCAAATACTCTAACGCCTTCTTGTAAATTTCGATTAATAACTACATAAGAGTATTACTATGCCGATGTCTATAGGAAAGGCTTTCATCAAGAACTTCCTTGGTAAAGCTCCGGATTGGTATAAATTAGCGATCATTGCTTTCCTAATTATCAACCCTATCGTTTTTTTCCTGATTGATCCGTTTGTAGCCGGTTGGCTACTTGTTGTTGAGTTCATCTTCACCCTTGCAATGGCGCTAAAATGCTACCCATTACAACCTGGTGGATTACTCGCAATTGAAGCCGTTGCAATGGGGATGACCAGTCCCGCCATGGTGAAACACGAAATCGTAAATAACATCGAAGTACTGCTACTCCTTGTATTTATGGTGGCAGGTATCTACTTCATGAAACAACTTTTGTTGTTCATGTTTACCAAGATCTTACTGGGCATCCAGTCTAAAACTATTCTTTCTTTGGCGTTTTGTTTTACCGCCGCTTTCCTGTCAGCCTTCCTTGATGCTCTGACAGTAATTGCCGTTGTTATCAGTGTCGCAATCGGGTTTTACTCAATTTATCACAAAGTGGCATCTGGAAAAGGGTCAGGCTCTTCTCATGACCATACGCATGATGATGAGCTTTCAGAACTCACCCGCGAAGACCTTGAAGATTATCGTGCTTTCTTACGCTCTCTGCTGATGCACGCAGGTGTAGGTACAGCGCTAGGCGGCGTAATGACAATGGTTGGCGAGCCACAAAACCTGATTATTGCCGATCAAGCTGGCTGGTTATTTGGTGAATTCATTATTCGCATGCTACCTGTAACCGCTCCGGTCTTTGTACTTGGTCTGGTAACTTGTGCGCTTGTTGAAAAATTCAAAGTATTTGGCTATGGCGCGCAGCTTCCTGATAACGTTCGTCAAATCTTAGTTGATTTTGATCGTGAAGAACGTAAGACAAGAACAAAGCAAGATGTCGCAAAACTATGGATCCAAGGTGCTATCGCTGTTTGGTTGATTGTCGCACTGGCGATGCACCTTGCTGCTGTAGGTCTTATCGGTCTATCTGTTATTATCCTTGCGACTGCGTTTACCGGTGTTATTGAAGAGCACTCAATGGGTAAAGCCTTTGAAGAAGCTCTACCTTTTACTGCATTGCTTGCCGTATTCTTCTCAATTGTTGCTGTTATTATCGACCAAGGTCTTTTCAAGCCAATCATCGATGCGGTACTCCACGTTGAAGACAAAGGCACACAATTAGCGCTGTTCTACGTCGCTAACGGTATACTATCGATGGTTTCCGACAACGTATTTGTAGGAACCGTTTACATCAACGAAGTAAAAGCCGCTCTAAACGACGGACTGATTACTCGTGATCAGTTCGACTTACTTGCCGTTGCTATTAACACTGGTACTAACCTGCCTTCTGTTGCAACGCCAAATGGTCAGGCTGCGTTCTTGTTCCTATTAACTTCAGCACTTGCTCCGCTTATCCGCTTGTCGTATGGCAAAATGGTCATCATGGCACTGCCTTACACTGTCGTTTTGGCATTAGTTGGTTTGTTTGGCATCGTGTATTTACTAGAACCTATGACGGCTTGGTTTTACGACGCAGGCTGGATTGTAGAGAATTCAAGTAAGGTTATTGAGGCCGCTGTCTCATCTGGGCATTAATTTTTAGTTGCTTGTGAAACTAATCCACGTTAAAAAGCTCTGAGTATTCAGAGCTTTTTTTATTTCAAGGACGACTCCGTGACGATTCTTTCCAACATCAAAGCATTTTCCAAGACACGCCTTTCGTGGGCCCTATTGTTTGCGTGCACATTAATTTTTGAACTATGCGCGTTATTCTTCCAGCATGTGTTAATGCTAGGCCCGTGTGTAATGTGCATTTATGAGCGTGTTGCCATGTTCGGCATCTTAGGTGCGGCGACTATCGGTCTGATTAACCCTAACAATGTGGTATTGCGCTGGACTGGCCTCGTTGCATGGGGAGCCGCTGCCGTTAAAGGGTTAACATTGTCACTAGAGCACGTGGATTATCAATTTAATCCTTCACCATTTAAAACTTGTGATCTATTTGTCACGTTCCCAGATTGGGCACCACTTAACCAATGGGTCCCATGGATGTTTGAAGCCTATGGCGATTGCTCAAAAGTTGTTTGGCAATTTTTCACGCTTTCAATGCCTCAGTGGCTGGTGATAATTTTTGCAGGAAACCTTGTCGCATTAGCCATTATTATCTTGGCTCAAGGTGCAAAACAGTCCCACTCGCGCGCTCGTGGTTTTTAGTAACCCCTAAGCATGTACTCCCAAATAAAAGCCCCCTGTCGCGGCATCACAACAGGGGGCTTTTCGATTCCTCAAATAGGCGTTAGTTACCACAACACTTTTTATATTTTTTGCCACTGCCACAAGGGCAAGGGTCATTACGGCCTGTGTCTTTAAATGGATTAACCGATTGAGATTGATGACCAATCATCATTTCATCAGCCGCCAACGCAATTTCATTAATCATGTGATCGAGCTGCGGAGCTAAGTCATTAAGCTGCGGTAACGTCTCGTAACCCGCTTGCGTCATTTCAGCATGCGTTTGAGTTTCGTCAATCGCCAACATTAGCGTGGTTAGAAACGCTTGTAGCATTCGGATCGTGCCATCACTTGGCGATTTTTCAAACCACAACGGCTCAACATGTTGCCACGCTGCCATGAAGCCTTCAGCAAAGTCAGCTAAACGCTCACGATTATCATCCAACTCCGGTAGCACATTGTATTGATTTGCTTTTAGATACGCGTACTGGGCGTTCAGATGCGCAACAACCCACTCTTCTTGTTGCTTATCATAGTCAGCAATAACCGTCGCTAACCACTCTGAAGGTGCTAATGGTGAAACGGTGAAGTTTGCGGCAAGAATAGCTCCTTCCAAGTAGTCTGCCGACTCGCCTTGCCATCCGTTAGGTAATTGAATGAGATTCATAATATGGGTTTCTGTATTTAGGTTTGCCGCAAGTATATTTCGCACCTAGCAATACATCAATGGTCGATTCTTGATCGCTTTCCAGATAGAATCCCCGCTCCAGAATAATGAGAGTAGCCCTATGCGTGTTGTTTTAGGTCCAATGGAAGGTGTGTTAGACCATTTAATGCGAGAAATTTTGACTGAGATTAACGACTACGATCTCTGCGTCACCGAATTTGTACGTGTGGTTGATCAGCGCTTACCAGACCATGTTTTCCACCGCATTTGCCCCGAGCTTACGCAAGGTTCGCAAACTAAATCAGGGACTCCGATTCACATCCAATTGCTTGGCCAACATGCACAATGGATGGCAGAAAACGCCGTCATTGCTGCGGAACTGGGCGCGAAAGGCGTTGACCTAAATTTTGGCTGTCCTGCAAAGCTGGTAAATAAGAGCAACGGCGGCGCCGCGATGCTTCAGCACCCTGAACAAATTTACCAAGTCATTAAATCCTGTCGTGATGCGGTTGATCCATCTGTGCCCGTTACAGCAAAGATCCGCTTAGGCTGGGAAAACCCCGATGATTGCTATGAAATCGTTGATGCCGTCGAACAAGCTGGCGCAGCTGAGCTTACCGTTCATGCTCGTACTAAAGCGGGCGGATATAAAGCCAGTGAAATTAAGTGGGATTACATTAATGAAATACGAAAACGTGTTTCGGTTCCATTGATTGCCAACGGCGAAATTTGGAACTACGAGGACGGCCAGCGCTGTATCGCCACCACTAGTGTTGACTCATTAATGGTGTGTCGCGGCGCGTTTAACGTACCGAACCTAGGTAATGTCGTCAAACATAACCAAGAGCCTATGCCGTGGTGTGAGGTGGTCGATTTACTGATCCAATACTCAACGTATGAGATGAAAGGCGACAAGGGGATGTACTACCCTAACCGAGTGAAACAGTGGTTTGCTTATTTACGCAACCAATACCCAGAGGCAATGGAACTGTTCCGTGAGATTCGGGTTCACAAAACCGCCGAACCAATAGTTGCTGACATCAAACGCTATCGCGACGCTCTTTTAGTCAATTAGCGACGTAATTAAAGTATTCGTCGCAATAGCCAGTCTGAATCATATTGTCAGTTAAACAAAAGTATGGACTCTTTACCCTTAATTTCGAGTTTAAGGGTATCCCCTGCAATGTCATATGACGTTTTCGTCCACCAGCATCGTAAGCCTTTACAATTGGACGCAACTTTCCAAAGTGGTAACGAAACGGTTATCGGCGCATCCGATAGGTTAAAACCACTGATCACAACGTTACCCTTAAATTCTCGCGCATAAATCAAGCCGCCCGCTTCTACCCATAGCGGGACAAAACTGCCCTTTTGTAACGCAGATAGCTGTCGTCTTGCGGCAATCAATTCGGTAAAGTATTTAAGCCAGTCACTGTGTTCAATTCTATCCCAAGGGAAGCAGCGTCTATTATCGGGATCATGGCTCCCTTCTAACCCAACTTCTGTACCGTAATATAGACAAGGTGCCCCCACATAAGTCATAAGTAGCTGTGCTGCGATTTTAAACCTATCCACATCGCCTTGTAATGTGGTCAGTAAGCGCTCAGTATCGTGGCTGTCTAATTGGTTAAGTTGCGAAAGCTGATTCGCCCATGGTAGCTTTGCACTCGCTTCACGTAACCACTCCAAAAAGTCGCGACAATCAAGCTCAATCGGATCAAACTGAATATCTTTGCTCGCCAATAGCGCTCTAACTGGATGCGCAAAACCATAATAGTTCATCGAGCCATCTTCTTGATCGCCTTGCAGCCAGCTCGTTGCCTCAAAAAAGTGTTCCCCAAGCATGTAAGAGTCCGGTGATACTGACTTCATCGCCTCACGAAAAGCGGAAACATAGTGCGCATTATTCGCCGCCCCCTCACCTTCTCCTAGCATATGAATCACATCAAAGCGCCAACCATCAATCAAGTAAGGCGGCTTCAACCAATGTTTGATCACCGAATCTTCGCTCTGATAAATCGCGTCCCGAACCTGTTTATTATTGAAGTTCAGCACGGGTAAGGTATCAATACCCTTCCACCCAACATAGCTACTAGCGCTATCACTACACTCAGAGCTCTGATCTTTAAAGAAGTAATAGTCACGATATGGACTATTTACCGAACCATAGGCACCGTTCCTTGTTTGTGATTTATCAAACCAGGCATGCTCAGTGGAAGTATGATTAAGCACGGCATCAAGTACGATCTTCATCCCTCTTTGATGGATGTCCTCGGATAGTGTTGCAAACTGCTGGTTAGTCCCAAATTTCGGATCAATAGAATAGTAGTCTACCGTGTCATACTTATGGTTGGAGTAAGAAGTGAATATCGGGTTGAGGTACAGTGTTGTAATACCTAACGCTTGTAAATAATCTAACTTTTGTTGTACACCCGCTAAATCGCCACCGTAGAACTCCACGGCACCAGTATTGCCATGTTGACCAACCGGTTCTCCCCACGATCGCTTCACAGATTGTCGATTTTTGCCTAAATACTGATATTCACCATCTTCAACCCCAATGGAGGGATCACCATTACAGAAACGTTCTGGGAATATCTGATAAAAGACCTGCTCAGACACCCATTCTGGTGGGCAGGCGACTCGGTTGTATTTAAAGTGATATTCCCTACCGGGCATCCTCACTTGCACGCCACGACCATCTAACCAATACTGAGCCTGCCCTAAGATCGCTTTAAAAGTGTAATAAGTGACTGGCTTATCCTGACTCAGAGGCAGTATTGCCTGCCATACTCGCAAGCGACCCTTTTTCTCCCCCGACGTCATTTCAATGATGTACTCTTCATTGTCGGGTTCATGCCTTAGCAGCACCCGCTCAAAGGGTAAGTCTTCGGTGAGTAATTCAATATGCAAACAATCAGCATGTGCAGTAACACTGTCAGTAGTCTGCGAATGATAGAGATAAGGAGTGCTCATAAGTCTCTTGTTACCAGTGATTTAGGATGACGCTATTCTAATCAACTCCGTAGACAAAAAAATCCCCCTTCAAATTGAAGAGGGATCACAGTTAGTAGGCGGAGAAGACTAGGCGTAGAGCTCAATCGCACTCACGATTGACTAGGTCAATAGTAGGTAAGTAGTAGGTAGATACATAGTAGGCTAGCTCAATAGCAGACTATCATCAGCCAGTTCTTCGCCACGTACTTTAGAGAACATTTCCAACAAGTCTGGAACGCCCATGTTAGCGCGTTGCTCACCCGACACATCAAGGACGATTTCCCCTTGATGCAGCATCACCGTTCTATCACCACACGCCAACGCATCTTTCATTGAGTGCGTCACCATCATGACCGTCAAATTAAACTCACTGATGACCTTCTTAGTAAGATCGATAATAAAGGCCGCCATACGAGGATCCAGCGCGGCAGTATGCTCATCAAGAAGTAGCAGCTTACTGTCCGATAACGTCGCCATCACAAGGCTAACCGCTTGACGCTGGCCTCCTGACAACAAGCCGATATTATCACCAAGACGATCTTCTAAACCTAACCCTAAAATACTGATGCGCTCTTGAAACAACTTACGACGTTTCGAAGATAGGGACATACTCCAGCCGCGCTTTTTACCGCGCATATACGCCAATGCCATATTCTCTTCAATAGTCAAATCAGCACAAGTCCCCGCTAAAGGATCTTGAAACACCCGTGCACATTGATTCGCCCGTTGATCCACCGTTTGTCGAGTTACGTCCATTTCATCAATCAATACTCGGCCACCTACCATGGGTGTTTCGCCTGTCACAGCGCCGAGTAACGTCGATTTACCCGCCCCGTTGGAACCGATCACAGTCAAAAACTGATGTTCAGGTACTTCTAAATTTACACTTCTTAACGCTCGGTTTTCCAAGATGGTCCCTGGGTTAAAAGTGACTTGAATATCTTCTAATCGAATCATGCTACTTTCCCCGTGTTGCCTGAATTTGAAACCACTTTATTCCCAACAGGCTTACTGACCTTTTTTGCTTTCAGGTTTCCTTTGATCTTCGGCGCTATCAGCGCAGCCGCAACTAATACCGCGGTGACCAAGTTAAGATCCGATGCTTGCAACCCGAACATGCCACTGCTTAAGGCGAACGCCACTGCGAGTCGATACAGCACTGAACCGACGATTACAGCAACAACCGCTACCCAAATTTTACGACCCGGAATAAGAGTTTGACCTAGAATCACGGCTGCCAATCCAACAACAATAGTACCGACACCCGATGTCACATCAGCAAAGCTATTGGTTTGGGCAAATAACGCCCCGGCAAAACCCACAAAGCCATTTGATAGAGCAAGACAAAAATACGTATAAAATGCCGTGCTTGCCCCCTGCGCTTTCACCATTCTAGCGTTGACGCCAGTCGCTCGCAGCCCTAAGCCAAAATCACTATTGAGTAAGCGAACAACAAACCACGCTGAAATAAGTACCAACACACCAACCACGAGCGGTCGAATGTACATCGAGTTACCCATCATCTCGAATGGGGTCAAAATGGTTTCTTCACCCAACAGCGCGATATTCGGACGGCCCATAATGCGGATATTGATAGAGAAAGCCGCTATCATCGTTAAGATAGACGCCAGTAAGTGCAAAATACCACAGCGAACAGCCAGGAATGCCGTCACCCAACCTGTTGCTGCACCTGCAAGTACCGCCATGCCTGTAGCGATCCAAGGGTTAACACCCGATACAATAGCGGTTGCTGCAACGGCCGCCCCCATAGGGAAACTGCCATCAACACTTAAATCAGGGAAATCAAGTACTCGGAATGTGAGGTAGACGCCTAAAGCGACGAGACCATAAATCAGACCAATTTCTAGAGCACCAAAGAATGCGAAAGCAGACATAACAACTCCTTTTCTGCTTATTAAAAGGGCCAAGCATAAATGCTTGGCCCAGGTAGGAATAAAACTATTTAACGCTTGTTGCGCGATCCATTACGGTTTTAGGAATAGTAAGACCTAGTTTTTTCGCAGCTGTCGCATTGATCACCAAATCAGAACCTTTTGCGACCTTAACGTCTAACTCACCCGGCGCTTTACCATCCAGAATTTGCGCTACGTAATCAGCAGTTTGAACACCAATTTGGTAATAATCAAAGCCTAGGCTGGCAACGGCACCACGCTCAACATAAGAGGTTGCCGCACCAAATACAGGGGTCTTCGCTTGGTTTGCCGATACAATCATCCCTTCAATAGCACTCGCAACCGTGTTGTCAATAAGGGCATAGATAATGTCAGACTTTGATACGATCGCTTGAGTTGCCGTTTGTACGTCTGCACTCTTCAGCGCCGTCGCCTCAACTAACTCAATGCCATGTTTTTTGGTGCTTTCTTTTAATAATGTCATCAAGCTAACCGCATTCGCTTCGCCTGGGTTGTACACCACACCAATGGTTTTGACGTCGGGCATAATCTCTTTAATGAGCTCTACGTGTTGATCAACGGGCGATAAATCAGAAAGCCCCGTTACATTCTTACCGGGCTGCTCAAGCTGCTTTACCAACTTTGCGCCAACCGGATCCGTTACTGCAGTAAAGACGACTGGAATATCACGAGTTGCAGATACTAACGCTTGCGCTGTTGGCGTCGCGATCCCTACAAGTACATCTGGACGCTCACCCACAAACTGACGGGCAATTTGTACTGCTATCGCAGGGTTACCTTGTGCCGTTTTATAATCAAACTCTAAGTTTTTACCTTCTTCGTAGCCGTTTGCTTTTAAGCCATCGACCAGTCCTTGTCTGGTTGCATCTAGCGCTGGATGCTCAACAATCTGAGAAACTGCGACTTTCGCTGTTTTAGCCATAATGCTTGCTGAGGACAACAGCGCAACACTCGTTAAGAGCGCTGTAGTAATTAATTTGCTTGCTTTCATCTTGACTCCTTGATTCAGCAACGTTTTTCTGTGTTTGCTGTGACAACCCCTTAATCAAAAGGGTGTAATAATTATTTTACATTCTATTTTTAATGCAATTTAATCATCGCATTTAACTAGTATTACTACCAGCTCACTTACCAAATTGAAAGAACTTATTAACAATCAGCCTCGCAAATGTGCTGTAAAAACAAATTGTGAAGAAATAATCATCTCAGCATGTACAGTAATGCGTACAGCAAACACTGCTTCTTTATCCGTATAACGCGACCGATGACATTTTTACACGCCCAGGTCATTAGTTACCCTGCGCGACTTGATAGACCATACGAGTGACTAATCAGCAATCATGGCTATATTTGAAACAATGGATTTAGAAAAGGTAAGAGTATGAACTTAACTAAGGAGAAGACATGAAAGCCAACATACTGATCATTATTGGCTTATTCGCCACAGCAGTAAGTACCGCCTCCAGTAAAGAATTTGAAAGTAGTCAATACAAAAAAGTCGTCCAGCTCTCTGGGGTACCTTGGGGCATCGAAAGCATTTCTGCCGATCAACTATTAATCACACTGCGTGATGGTCGTATAGTGACGCTGAATACAGATACTGGCAAAGTTAAACCCGTGAGTGGACTGCCAACGGTATATAGCGGCGGCCAAGGCGGCTTAATGGATGTTGCTAAGAATCCACAAAAAAACAATGAGTTCTTTTTTACTTACGCTAAACCTAATGCGCAAGGCGATGGCGGGTCCCCTACTCTTGCCAAAGCTACCCTCGTTCAACATTCACTCACCAATTGGCAAGATATATTCACCAGTAATGTCGTGGTAACCACTGGTAGGCATTTCGGTAGTCGGTTAGCCATTCAAGATAACTTTATATTCATGACTATCGGTGATGCTGGCGTACGAAAAAACGGACAAGATACGACAACTCACGCAGGTTCGATTATTCGCCTCAACCTAGACGGTAGCATCCCAAATAGCAATCCCTTTACGGCTAATGACCAATTTCAACCCGAGATATACAGCTATGGACATCGTAATCCACAGGGCATTGCCTATCACCCTAGAACTCAGCAACTTTGGGCTATTGAGCACGGTCCTCGCGGTGGCGACGAGCTCAACCTAATAGAAAAAGGACAAAACTACGGCTGGCCAATCACCTCGCACGGCAAAGAGTACTGGGGGCCGATCAGCGTTGGGGAAGCAACGGAAAAAGAAGGGATATCAAGCCCTAAAAAAGTGTATATCCCTTCTATAGCACCAGGCTCTTTGTACATTTATCCAAGCCAAACTTTCCCTCGTCTTGAAGGCAAGTTATTGATTGGTGCATTAAAGCTTACTCACATTAACCTGTTAGATGTCAACCAAGCTGGTCAAGTGCTAGAAGAGCGTCGCTACTATGAAACTTTAAATGAAAGGATCCGAGACATCACTTCAGATACCCAAGGCGCTTTATGGTTCACCACCGACTCTGGGGGCATCTATACGATCACTCGTTCTAATAATGTGAAGTAGCGGCCTACGTAGACTGAGGGGACCGTGCTAGTCATTATTCAAGCAACATCTTGATTGGCGCAGCAAACAAAAACAGCTTGCTACATTAGCAAGCTGTTGGAATGGTGAAGGGCAATTAAATTCATTTAGCGTTTGAGTATTTACGCGTTGGGTTAACTCGTAGCGTTGGATTAGTTCTTAGCGTCCGTAGGCTCTGAGCCTAAAACCAGCGATCAAACGAACTGCGATCGAGTTGCCTAAACGCTTTATTCAATATAATCGCCAACTCTTTATAACGAGGCTTCGCTTTGACTGGCTCGAGTGCGTACCCGGTCTCAGTTACTTTTTGATGTAACTCTCTATACCACGAGGCAAGAGCAGGGGGAAGCTTGGTGTGTGAACGATTTCCTAACCACCACATACCTTGTAAAGGCAAGCTAATCGCGAACAAGGCGATAACTATAGTTTGAGGCATCGCTTGAGCGTTATTAAAGACCATTTGAGTCAGCACGCTGATTGCCGCAACCGCAGGCATCACTTTTACAGCAAACTTTGTCGCCTTAATAATGCGCTGCTCTGGAAACAGAGGGGTTAACTCTTTTCTCATTGGCCAAGTATCCATGTACTTCTGACCATTTTTTAAACTCTGAGTTAAGCTTAGTCTCTCACTCATCGGCAACCTCACTAAAAAAAAGTTTAACCATTCAAATAAAAACGCAAAATATTGACGAAAGTTAATATTCTTTCAAATTTATTTTGTTATCATTACGCAATATCGTTATTCTTTGCGCTACCTCAATCTCATTGTTGACTTTATTTTGGAATAAGGCAACTACGAGATGAACGTCGCAAGGACGCAAAAGTGATTTTCTGAGAAAATCGCTTATGATTATACGGCAATTGTAGAATTTTTGATCAAGGCTGAATCGTAACAATTTGTACCTTCTCAGCCTTGAGAATTTATACCCTTGATCTTGGATCAGACAAATTACAGGTAACCTTTAATGTCTAAGCTAGTTTTAGTTCTAAACTGCGGCAGTTCTTCTCTTAAGTTCGCTATCGTTGACGCAACCACTGGTGACGAGCACCTAACAGGTCTTGCTGAGTGTCTTCACCTTCCTGAAGCACGTATCAAGTGGAAACTTGATGGCAAGCACGAAGCACAACTAGGCAACGGTGCAGCTCACGAAGAAGCACTAGCGTTCATGGTAGATACTATTCTTGCTTCTAAGCCTGAGCTTAAAGCGAACCTTGGCGCGATCGGTCACCGTATCGTTCACGGCGGCGAACAGTTCACTAAATCTGCACTGATCACTGATGACGTTCTTAAAGGTATCGAAGACTCTGCAACATTTGCACCTCTTCATAACCCTGCTCACATCATCGGTATTGAAGCTGCGAAGCACAGCTTCCCTGAACTGAAAAACGTAGCGGTATTTGACACAGCATTCCACCAAACAATGCCTGAAGAAGCTTACCTATACGCACTTCCGTACAACCTATACAAAGAGCACGGTATCCGTCGTTACGGCATGCACGGTACTTCTCACCTGTTTATCGCTCGTGAAGCAGCAGAGCTACTTGGCAAGCCAACCAACGAACTAAACATCATCAACTGCCACCTTGGTAACGGCGCATCTGTATGTGCTATCAAAAATGGTGAGTCTGTAGATACTTCAATGGGTCTTACTCCACTTGAAGGTCTTGTGATGGGTACTCGTTGTGGTGACATCGATCCTGCAATCATCTTCCACCTACACGACGCACTAGGCTACTCTGTTGAGCAAATCAACAACATGCTAACTAAAGAGTCTGGTCTACAAGGTCTAACAGAAGTGACTTCTGACTGTCGTTTTGTTGAAGACAACTACGGTGAGAAAGCAGAAGCAACACGTGCAATGGACGTGTTCTGTCACCGTCTTGCAAAATACGTTGCAGGCTACACAGCGACACTAGAAGGTCGCCTAGACGCTATCGTATTTACTGGTGGCATCGGTGAAAACTCTGCACCAATCCGTGAAATGGTTCTTAACCGTCTAGGCGTATTTGGTATCGAAGTAGATGGCGACGCTAACCTGAAAGCGCGTTTCGGTGGTGAAGGTACTATCACTACTGCAAGCAGCCGCATCCCAGCTATGGTTATCTCTACTAATGAAGAGCTAGTTATTGCTGAAGATACTGCGCGCCTAGCAGGTCTTTAATTTTCAAACTGGCTAACCAATAGGTTAGCCAGTTTTCTATTGAACTCAGTCATTTCGCTGCCCATTCAACGTGCATTAATACGCTGAGCTTCATCCCCCCTTCATATAGTTTGAGGTGCTCAAAGAATGTCCCGTACTATTATGCTTATCCCTACTAGCGCAGGCGTCGGCCTAACAAGCGTTAGCATGGGTCTCCTTCGCGCGATGGAGCGTAAAGGTGTTAAAGTTTCTTTTTACAAACCTATCGCTCAACCTCGTAGCGGTGGCGATCAACCAGACCTAACAACGACTATCGTAGCAGCCAATAGCGACATGCAAATTGGTACGCCGCTGCAAATGTCTGTCGCCGAGAGCCTAATCGGTAACGACAACATGGACGAGTTACTAGAAACGGTTGTTGAACGTTATAACCAAATCAACAAAGATGCGGACGTAACGCTAATTGAAGGTCTAGTACCAACTCGTAAGCACCCATTTGCTAACCAAGTGAACGCAGAAATCGCGGCAACACTTGGCGCTGAAATCGTGATGGTTGCAACACCAAGCACTGACAACCCAGTACAGCTTAAAGAGCGTATTGAAGTTGCCTGTTCTAACTTTGGTGGCACTAAAAACAAAAACATCTCAGGCGTTATCATCAACAAGCTTAACGCACCAGTAGATGAAGCAGGTCGTACTCGCCCTGACCTATCTGAAATCTTTGATGATGCAGATACCGCGAAGCAAAACGAATTGAAAGTGATGGAAATCTTCAACACTAGTCCAATTCGTGTACTAGGTTGCGTGCCTTGGAGCATTGACCTTATCGCGACTCGTGCTATCGACATGGCTCAGCACTTAAATGCTGAGATCATCAATGCAGGTGACATTGCAACGCGTCGCGTTAAGAGCATTACGTTCTGTGCACGCTCACTACCAAACATGATTGAGCACTTCAAACCAGGTTCACTACTTGTGACTTCAGCAGACCGTCCAGACGTTATCGTTGCCGCTGCCCTAGCTGCAATGAACGGTGTTGAAATCGGCGCTATTCTACTGACTGGCGGCTATGATGTTCCGGCTGAGATCAGCGACCTAATCAAGCCTGCGCTTGACACAGGCCTACCGATCTTTAAAGCACAAGGTAACACGTGGCAGACTTCTCTAAACCTTCAAAGCTTTAGCATTGAAGTACCAGCAGATGATAAAGAGCGTATCGAATTCATTAACGATCACGTTGCCGGCCATGTAGACGGTAACTGGATTGAATCAATGACTGAAGGTACTCAAAAGTCTCGTCGTTTGAGCCCACCAGCATTCCGTTACCAACTTACAGAGTTTGCTCGTAAAGCGGGTAAGCGCATCGTACTTCCTGAAGGTGATGAGCCACGTACCGTTAAAGCTGCTGCTATCTGTGCTGAGCGCGGCATTGCTGAATGTGTGCTTCTTGGTAACCCTGAAGAGATTCGCCGCGTTGCTGCGCAACAAGGTGTAGAATTAGGTGCTGGCGTACAGATCATCGATGCTGATGCGGTACGTGACAACTACGTTGCTCGTCTTGTTGAGCTTCGTGGTGCGAAAGGCATGACAGAAGTTGTGGCTCGCGAAAAACTTCAAGATTCTGTTTTCCTAGGCACAATGATGCTAGAAAACGACGAAGTTGACGGCCTTGTTTCTGGTGCGGTACACACGACAGCAAACACTATCGTGCCTCCGTTCCAAATCATCAAAACCGCGCCTGATGCGTCTATCGTATCCTCTATCTTCTTCATGCTTTTGCCTGATCAAGTATTGGTTTACGGTGACTGTGCAATCAACCCAGATCCAACAGCGGAGCAGCTTGCAGAGATTGCAATCCAATCTGCAGACTCTGCAACTGCATTTGGTATCGAACCGCGCGTTGCAATGATCTCATACTCTACTGGTGAATCTGGTAAAGGCGCAGATGTTGATAAAGTACGTGAAGCGACGAAACTTGCTCAAGCAAAACGTCCTGACCTTATCATTGACGGCCCGCTACAGTACGACGCTGCTATCATGGAAAATGTTGCCGCTTCTAAAGCGCCTAACTCTCCAGTTGCAGGTAAAGCGACAGTATTCGTATTCCCTGACCTAAATACAGGTAACACGACTTACAAAGCGGTACAACGTTCAGCTGATCTTGTTTCAATTGGTCCAATGCTTCAAGGCATGCGTAAACCAGTTAATGACTTGTCACGTGGCGCGCTAGTAGACGATATTGTTTACACCATCGCACTAACAGCAATTCAATCAAGCCAAGAGCAAGGTTAATCTTTGTTTAACGCCTGAATGACGAAAGCCTCCATATGGAGGCTTTTTTGTTTCTAGATTTTGTGGTTAAACCCCATCGACCCGCGCGCCCTAACCTAACAGTTTAGTGAATCACGATCGTGTGGCGTATCAAGATCTAAGTCTGGTCCCAACGGCACTACTTGCGTCGGATTAATCCCCACATGACTAAAGTAATAGTGACGTTTAATATGATAAAAGTCCGTCGTCTCTTTGATACCCTTGACCTGATACAGCTCTTTTAAGTAACCGTGAATATTTTTGTAGTCTGCAATACGCTTTTTATTACACTTAAAATGGCCAACATATACCGCATCAAAGCGCACTAAGGTGGTGAACAAACGCCAATCTGCTTCTGTTATTTGTTCTCCTGCTAAATAACGCTGCGTCGCGAGGTGTTGGTCCACTTTGTCCAATGCCGTAAACAGCGCATGGTAAGCCTCTTCGTATGCTTCTTGTGTTGTCGCAAAGCCACAACGATAAACGCCATTATTAATCGCGGGATACACAAACTCATTCCACTCATCAATCTGCTTTTGTAAATTCAACGGATAATAATCCTTGTCATCACCCGTGAGTTCATTGAACTCAGTGTTGAACATACGAATAATTTCAGATGACTCATTGCTAACAATGGTTTGCGTCTTTTTATCCCAAAGCACTGGTACTGTCACCCTACCGGTATAATTTGATTTCGCTTGAGTGTACATTTGGTGAAGAAAATTGTGTCCAAAGAGGGGCTCTGGAAGCCCAAAAGACCAACCTTTATCTAACATATCAGGGCAAACAATTGTGACGTCAATGTGGGACTCTAACCCTTTAAGAGCTCGAAAGATTAACGTGCGGTGCGCCCAAGGGCACGCTAGAGACACATAAAGATGGTAGCGACCTGATTCTGGTTGAAAGTCTGCCTCGGGACTGTTTTTGACCCAATGGCGGAAGCCTGCATCTTCACGAACGAATTTACCACCGCTTGTTTTCGTGTCATACCAAACATCATGCCATACACCATCAACGAGTTTGCCCATAATATGCTTTCTCCTTACGTTACGTTGAAGACAGTATAGAAAACAACAACAGCAAGGTTCAGTGGGATAAATGAAAGAAGATGTTCAGATAAGTTGAAGAAACAAAAAAAGCGCGACTCAATTTGATGTCGCGCTTAGGCCTGTCACAGGCTGAAAAGCTACTTAGCTTGTATCATCATTTGCACTTTTGTGCGGTATTTCTCTATACCGAGAACAGTATAACCACGCTAAACAGAAACGTTCAAACACGATACCGCATGCACATCCGTTCCTTGAAGCCCCGGTTTTTGTTGTGCACATTGCTCTGTCGCTTGTGGGCAACGAGTTCTAAACACGCAACCAGAAGGCGGATTGATTGGCGACGGCAAGTCCCCTTCAAGCATCTGGATCGTCTTGTTACGTTCAAGCTTAGGATCTGGAATCGGTACTGCTGACATCAGTGCTTTGGTATATGGGTGTTTAGGGTCAGCAAACAAAGCATCTGCCTCTCCTAGTTCAACAGCATTACCCAGATACATCACAAGAACACGATCAGAGATATGTTTCACCACTGATAAATCATGCGCAATGAACACCAAACTTAAGCCTAGCTCGGTTTGTAGCTCTTTAAGCAAGTTCACCACTTGTGCTTGAATAGACACATCTAACGCTGACACTGGCTCGTCACAGATGATCATTTTCGGTTTCAGAATAAGTGCTCGCGCAATACCAATACGTTGACACTGACCACCCGAAAATTCATGTGGATAACGGTTGATGACGTTAGGCAATAGCCCTACTTTCGTCATCATCTCCTTCACCTGATCTTTCACTTCTTGCTTAGATAGCTCAGGGTAAAAGGTCTGCAATGGCTCTGCGATGATATCACCGACGGTCATTCTAGGGTTCAGCGATGCCAACGGGTCTTGGAATATCATCTGAATTTCTTTACGAGTCTCACGACGCTGGACCGCTTGCATTTTCGTGAGGTCTTGCCCTAACCACATGACTTCACCATCGGTGGCTTCGACCAATCCAATGATGGCACGTGCAAACGTCGACTTGCCACAACCAGACTCGCCTACAACACCTAATGTTTCACCTTCAAACAGATGAACATCTACGCCATCGACGGCTTTAAGATTTGCCGGCTTTGACCAAGGCCACGCCGACTTTGAAGCGATGCTAAAGTGCACTTTAAGGTTTTTAACATCAAGAATTAACTGTTTATTATCTGTCATAGCGTTCATCGTGCCCACGTCTCCCAATCAGAAAAACACGCGCGTTGGCGGTCTTGGCCAAAGCTCGTTAGTATCGGTGCTTCTTTACGGCAACGATCGGTGACTCGGTGGCATCGTTCTTGGTAAGGACACCCGGTTGGCAAGCGTAGCAAGTTTGGTGGGTTGCCTGGAATTGTTGGTAGTACGTCACCTTCGGTATCTAAACGAGGAATGGCCTTGAGCAGACCTTCCGCGTATGGGTGAGTCGGCTGATAGAAAATCTCATCAACCGTACCGTACTCCATAGTACGTCCAGCGTACATAACCAACACTTTATCGCACGATCCTGCCACGACACCAAGATCGTGGGTGATCATAATAATGGCTGTGTTGAATTCACTTTTTAGCTCGTTCAATAGATCCATAATCTGTGCTTGTACCGTCACGTCTAGCGCAGTAGTCGGTTCATCGGCAATTAACAGCTTTGGACGGCATAGTAGTGCCATTGCTATCATCACACGCTGACGCATACCGCCAGAGAACTCATGGGGGTACATAGTAATACGCTTACGGGCTTCTGGAATTTTAACCGCTTCAAGCATGCGAACAGATTCTTCAAACGCTTCTGACTTACCCATGCCTTTGTGAAGCATCAATACTTCCATGAGTTGGTCGCTCACCTTCATATAAGGGTTTAACGACGTCATTGGGTCTTGGAAAATCATCGCAATCTGTTCCGCACGAACCTTGTTCAGTGCTTTTTCTGGCAAGTTAAGGATTTCATTACCTTCAAACTTCGCGCTACCAGAAATAATACCGTTTTTTGCTAGTAGTCCCATAATCGCAAATACCGTTTGCGATTTACCAGACCCGGACTCTCCTACAATACCTAAGGTTTCACCCTGGTTAAGAGAGAAATTCAAATCGTTTACTGCAGTCACAATCCCATCTTGGGTGGTAAATTCGACTCGCAGATCTTTGACATCTAATAAGCTCATAATGTTTCCTTTCTCTAATTCTTATCGGTCTTTTGGATCAAGCGCGTCACGAAGACCATCGCCTACATAGTTAAAACAGAACAGAGTGACAACCATAAAGATGGCAGGGTAAATCAATTGCCAGATTGCCACTTCCATAGTTTGAGAGCCTTCTTGAAGAAGTGCGCCCCAACTTGTCATGGGTTCTTGTACACCTAAGCCAAGGAAAGAAAGGAAAGATTCCGTCAAAATCATGCTTGGTATAAGTAGTGTTGAGTAAACCGCAACAATACCAAGTACATTCGGAACGATGTGTTTTGTAATAATTTTCCAGTTACTTACACCGGAAACGTGTGCTGCTTCAATAAACTCTTTGCTGCGTAAGCTCAACGTTTGACCACGAACAATTCGCGCCATGTCCAGCCAGGCTATCGCACCAATCGCGACAAAGATTAAAACAATATTACGGCCAAAGAAGGTCACTAGTACAATCACTAGGAACATAAAAGGTACCGCGTATAAGATCTCTAGAATACGCATCATAACGCGGTCAACACGTCCGCCAATAAAGCCAGATGTCGCACCATATAGGGTACCGATAAGCACGGCTACAAATGCACCTAACACCCCTACCATCAATGAAATACGCCCACCAATTAAGGTACGTACATAAAGATCACGGCCTAAGCTGTCGGTACCAAACCAGTGCTCGGCACTTGGTGCGGCATGCATTGCATACCAATCGGTATCATCAAAGGCGTATTGAGCAAACATCGGCAAAAAAATCACGGCCAACGTCATCAGTGTAAGGATAAACAGGCTCACCATTGCCGCTTTGTTGCGCATAAAACGAATACGGGCGTCTTGCCACAAACTGCGGCCTTCAATTTCTAAATTCTCGGAAAAATTTTCAATCGCTTCCAAGTTTTCTTTTTTCGTTAACATCATTCCCGCACTCCCTTAGTAACGAATTTTCGGGTCAATCATCGCTAGCAAAATATCAACGACAGCGTTGAAAAGAATGAAGAGGAAACCAATCAAAATGGTCACGCCCATCACTAACGAGTAATCGCGGTTAAATGCTGCATTAACAAAGAGTTTGCCAATACCCGGTAAGCCGAAGATGGTTTCGACTACGACAGAGCCTGTAATGATACCTACGAACGCAGGCCCCATATACGATACAACCGGTAACAGCGCAGGTTTTAAGGCATGCTTAAGAACAATGTAACGGTAACTCAAACCTTTGGCACGGGCGGTACGAATAAAGTTACTGTTCAGCGTTTCAATCATGCTGCCACGAGTAATACGAGCAAAAGTAGCGACATAAAGTAACGACATGGCGATAACAGGTAATACGATGTACTGCATTCCTCCATCATGCCAACCACCCGCTGGGAACAAATTCCAGTGAAGTGAGAATAGGTAAATTAAGGCTGGTGCCAACACAAAGGATGGCATCACCACCCCGAGCATGGCGGTCGACATTATGGTGTAATCGAGCCAAGTGTTATGCTTCAAGGCGGCGATAGTACCGACACTTACCCCCATAATCACGGTAAAGACAAAGGCAATAAGCCCCACTTTCGCTGATACTGGCAGTGCCACTGCAATCAGTTCATTTACGGTATAGTCTTGATATTTAAAAGAAGGGCCGAAGTCGCCTTGCAGAATATTCGTTAAGTACGTGGTGTACTGTTCGAACACTGGCTTATCAAGGCCATACTTCGCTTCAATGTTCGCCATTACTTCCGGCGGAAGTGGACGCTCACTTGAAAAAGGGTTACCTGGCGCAAAGCGCATCAGGAAAAAAGAGACGGTAATTAATACCAACAAGGTTGGTATTGCTTCAAATATCCGTTTCATAATGAATTTAAGCATAAACTCATCCATCCAGTCTGTGACAATTTAAAATAGAAGAGACCCTGCGTGTGCTTTCGCACACACAGTGTCTTATATCGTTATATTTTTTATAGGGTGTTATTTTGCTTTGATGTAGAGATCTTTAGAGTAGATCTTATCTTCTGCGTTACCTTCAGGGTAACCACCAAGCTCAGGTGAAACGAGACGAGTTGTCACGTACTGATAGATTGGTGCAATAGGCATGTCTTTCGCTAGTAGCTTTTCAGCTTCGATATAAAGCTTCGTGCGCTCATCTTCTGAAGTTGAGTTAAGTGCTTTCTCAATCACAGCGTCGTAGTCTTTGCTCTTATAGTGCTGACCCGCTGTTGTATTTGCACTTACCATTAGCGTTAAGAATGAAGACGCTTCGTTGTAGTCACCACACCAGCCAGCACGCGCAACATCAAAGTTACCTGTGTCTTTGCTGTCTAGGTAAGATTTCCACTCTTGGTTTTCAAGTTTAGCGTTAATACCTAGCTCTTTCTTCCACATTGAAGCAATCGCTACAGCAATCTTCTTATGGTTTTCAGAGGTGTTGTACAGCAGGTCGAATTCTAAAGGGTTGCTCTTAGAATAACCGGCTTCTTCTAGAAGGCGTTTTGCTTCTGCAACACGTTCTTTTTGCGTCAACTGACCGTAAGCTGGAGTGACCGGATCAAATCCGGCTGTGATTTCAGGCGTTAAGAAGTAAGCCGGTTTTTGACCTTGACCTAAAATAGCCTTAGAAATGATGTCACGGTCCATCGCATAAGACATTGCTTTACGAACACGAACGTCATTAAACGGTGCTTTTTGTGCATTGAACTGGTAGTAGTATGTACATAGATTACCTTTGATGTTGACATCTTCAGGGTGCTCTTTTTGTAGGCGCTGGAAGTGTTCATTTGGTACTTCGTAGGTGAAATCTAGTTCACCAGACAAGAAACGGTTCATTTCCGCTACTTGGTTTTCAATAGGTAAGAAAGTCACTTTGTTTAGTGCTGTGTTGCCATCGTCCCAGTATTTGGTATTGCGTACCAGCTCTAGACGCTCATTCACTACCCATTTATTCGGTACAAATGCGCCGTTACCCACGAAGTTTTCTGGTTTCGTCCATTGGTCACCAAATTTTTCGACAGTTGCTTGATGTACTGGCTTCACTGTGGTGTGGCCCATCATCATTACAAAATATGGAACAGCAGTATCAAGCGTTACTTCCAATGTATGCGCGTCTAATGCTTTAACGCCTAGCTCACTCTTATCTTTTTTACCAGCAACGATGTCTTTTGCGTTCGCCATCTTGGTGTATTCCATGTACCAAGCGTATGGTGAAGCCGTTTTAGGATCAACAGCGCGTTGGAAACTGAAGACAAAGTCATTCGCTGTTACAGGATCGCCGTTTGACCATTTCGCGTCATCACGAAGATGGAATACAAACGTTTTATTGTCAGCGGTTTCCCAAGACTTAGCAACACCTGGAATAGATTTACCGTTTGCATCTTGATTTACTAGGCCTTCCAAAAGGTCTCGAATCACGTGAGACTCTGGAACACCTTGGGATTTATGCGGATCGAGTGTAGCAACTTCAGTACCATTACCACGTACAAGTTCTTGAACTTCAGCTAACTTCGTTTCTGTGACTTGTGGTTCAACTTTAGGTGCGACTACTTGTTTTTCTTCAGGTTTATCACCGCATCCGACCAGTGCTATCGAGAGGCCAGCACCGACAAACAACGTACGAGTAATTTTATTCTTATACATGCATCTAACTCCAAGTAATTTTTATTGCATCCATGACGTCTTTATACGGGGCTAGAACGGACAGCATTTTAGATTAATTTAGCTCAAAGTTTGAGCACAAAAACCTAAACCCATACAAAGATTGCGGTTCACATTACCAACCTTCGA
Organism: Vibrio nomapromontoriensis; assembly: GCF_050337205.1. Classification (NCBI taxonomy): domain Bacteria; kingdom Pseudomonadati; phylum Pseudomonadota; class Gammaproteobacteria; order Vibrionales; family Vibrionaceae; genus Vibrio; species Vibrio nomapromontoriensis. The sequence continues at coordinate 690,589 of NZ_JAKJSS010000006.1, read as the reverse complement.
AGTATTTTGCCATTAATTTGTAACGAAAATGGCATAACACTCCTGTTTGCTCGAATAATCAGCAGATCGTTTCAGCATAAGGCGTAATTACACAAATAATTTACTACAATGCGCTTTTTGGCCGTATGAACCTATTTATAATTCTAAAATTAACGAAGTTAATAGCGAAATACGCCAATCAACCACGACAAAATTTAACATTTCGTTTTCATTCTACCTTTTATGCAGCATTATCAAATGTCAAAAAAAAGCTAAATGTGACGATTATCACAAGGTAATGGGACTTACTTTACGTTCCGTAGCAGTAATTCACAGTTCTGCATGAACAGGAAGTTGCTATCGCCCTATAACACGTGACATAGGACTAAGACCAAACTCGTCTCTCGCAGTTAGAACCTTGAAGATAAAATAAGAGAAGCAAATGACATTGGCGATTATATCCACCAAAGAGAAGATCGTAGTGTCGTAGTAATTGACAAAAAAAAACCCAGCCTTTGACTACCAAAAAGACTGGGATAACTGGATTCATATGCACGGCTCAAGTGCAAATTCAGATAAAGAGATTGTTATCCAAAGAAGGCATAGCGCGCTCTTTTTCAACACCTTTAATGTTAAATATATTTAACATTAAAGGTAGTCCCCTTTCAGGTTACACGCCGAATACTCAATGAACGTGCTGCCCACCAAAGTAGACGGTTAAAGGGTCAATGTTGCTGTCAGAAGGCACCGTCGAGGCCGCTTCCAGAAACAAAGAGAATAACTCCGATTGTGAGGATATCTTTAGCTTGTTGTGTATTCGTTTGCGATACACTTTCACTGTCTCGGTGCTAACTTCTAATAATGGAGCAATCGCTTTGGTCGAGTAGCCCTGCAATACAAGCTGGGTCACCTGACATTCTCTTTCACTTAAAAAGTCTTTACCGAAGTTGCTAAATATGTCATTGAGTTGGTGCCCGATCGTACGCTCTTCTACCTTACCAACTTGAAAATGTTTACTGACCGCTGCTTGAATGAGCTCAAAGTAATTCATCAAGCAGCATCGCTCATCACACTCAACTGAGTCTCGATTGCGAAGGCCTAACGACAAGACAACATTAAATTCCTCAGAGCATTTAATTAACAGCCCCACCTCTTTTTTAAGCCCTGTTTGCTTATAGACTTGCTGATAATAGTCACTGGTATAAAACTCATCAGGGGCAATATCTTCCAGTCGATACACACCATCAGCGGTTCCTGCGCGAATGAGCTGGTAAAATGGGTCAAGCACAAGCGTATTAAGCAGCTCTTTATTCTTCACTTCATCAATGAAATAGTCTGAGTCGTTATAAATCATCACGGGAGGTTTACCCTGACTAAACCCCATAACCACCAGGCTTTCGTAATCAATAATATTCGTAACGAGCTGTGATAACTGGGACAGAAACCGTGTCTCTCCAATGGCTTTTATTACACCAGGATACCTATCACAGAACACTTGCCAACCTTCCATAGGTAAGGACATAGACACTCCTTTCGTCATTGCCGCGTTTACATTAAGGATCTATCACGAATAACCATTCACCTCAATTAACGTACTTTCAATCTATTCGCAAAACCCACAACGCCGCTTGTGAACTATTAATTTGTCTGAAGTTAAATCGTAAAGTAAGCGCTAACATCTCACTTTTCGACAATGACTCACTAATTTGACTTTGCCGTTATTGAGTTAAACATGAATACAAGTAGATATTTCAACCATAGTGGCAAATATAATTAACACCCAAAAGTAGCAATGCCCTTTTTTGACTGTATTCATCACACTTTTGCATCATATTCTGTCTTATAAACTGCGCCCCAACCACGCCGTAGCCCCGATTGCTTATACCGACACACTTTACCGTCAAATATTGTACCCAATTTGGGGTACAGACCAAGAGGTGCAACAATGCACATAATGTTTAACAAATGGATAACAAGATGGACATAATATGCAGGGACAGATGATCAACAGCCAACTGACTATCACGGAAATAATGCGGCATGCTGAAAGAGTAAACAGCGAAACCGAAGTCGTATCCATAACCCATGATAACCCCAACCATCGCTACACACTAAAAGATGCGTTTAAGCGAGTGAGGCAACTCGCCAACGCTTTACAAGATATGGGCATTAAGCAGGGCGATAGAATTGCGACGCTAGCATGGAATGATTATCGACATCTCGAGCTCTATTACGCCGTATCATGTTCAGGGGCAGTGTTGCATACCGTCAACCCTCGCCTGTTCCCAGAACAAATCGAGTACATCGTTAACCACGCAGAAGATTCCGTCGTTTTCTTTGACCCCATCTTTCTGCCACTCATTGAACAACTTAAAGAAAAACTACCTACCGTGACTCGGTTCATCGCACTTACCGACTCGCAACACCTGCCAACCAGCAATGTCGAAGCCCTGATTGACTATGAGACGTTAATCCAAGATAAAAGCTCGCAGTTTACATGGCCTGACATCAAAGAAGATCAAGCAAGCTCCCTGTGTTATACCTCAGGAACTACAGGCAATCCAAAAGGCGTATTATATAGTCACCGCTCGACCGTTTTACATTCAATGGGCAGTGCACTTCCCGACGCTTTTGCCCTCTCATTAGACGAAACAGTTATGCCCATCGTGCCCATGTTTCATGTTAATGGATGGGGCCTTGCCTATAGCGCGCCTATGACAGGAACTAAACTTGTTCTCCCTGGACCTAAAATGGCAGACGGTGAAACGCTCACTCGCCTCATTAATGAGGAAGGCGTGACCATGACCGCTGGCGTACCCGTGATTTGGCTAACACTACTAGAACACCTAAAAAATACCGATACTCAAGTGCCTAGCTTAAATCGAATTGTTGTCGGAGGCTCCGCTTGTCCCGAGCTTCTCATTGCGGAGTTTGATGAACTGTTTAATGTCTCTGTTCATCATGCATGGGGAATGACAGAAATGAGCCCTCTTGGCACATTTAATCAACTTACCCCAAGTATCAAAGCACAAGGAAAAGCACAGCAAATGGCCACTAAGCTAAAACAAGGTCGAGTTGTATTTGGTGTGGATATCCGTATTGAAGATTGGGAGGGCAATGAACTTGATTGGACAGGCAATCAATTCGGTTCGGTAAAGGTACGAGGCCCTTGGGTCGCCTCGGGATACTACAAGCAAGGTGAGCAGCTAGACAGTAATGGCTACTTCGATACCGGAGATGTCGCCAGCATAGATAAAAATGGCTATATGATGATCACCGATCGTTCCAAAGACGTGATTAAATCGGGCGGGGAATGGATAAGTTCAATTGAACTAGAAAACATTGCCGTTGGTCATCCTGATGTGAAAGAAGCCGCTGTCATTGGTGTATCAGATCCTAAATGGGGCGAGAGGCCACTGCTTATTGTCGTGACCCATCAAGTTGAGGTTACTCAGCAAGAGCTATTGGACTACTTTGACGGCAAAGTAGCCAAGTTTTGCATACCCGATGCTGTCGTATTCATTAAGTCTCTGCCTCATACCGCAACGGGTAAACTCAGTAAAAAAGACTTAAGAGCACAATTTGCCCATTACGCACTTAACTAATTTTTCGCTCTGTTACATATCGCACAGCAAATACGAAACCGTGCTGGGCGATACGTAATCATGTTGTAAATACTAAGAGAGACCGTTAGGTCTCTCTTAGTATCCACTCCGTACCAAAAAACACCAAATAAACATAGCGTTAACAATTTTGTAACCCAATTGGGTACTACTGTTAATCCTATTAGCAGCCCATTATTAACATAATGATAACAATCCTGATCTAGGATGGATAGGAGAACACTATGTTAAGTCACCTTTTGAGGCCCACTCGAACCATTGATTCTAAAGCGCTCATCATTGCCGCCACAATGCTGGTCATGTTTGCGCCCAATGCGTTTAACTTTTTACCCTTCATGCTCGGTGGTGTCGCTGAAGCAATGTCGCTGAACGATGCTCAAATCGAGAGCATCGCCATGTATGAATTACTTGCAACCGCCCTTTCTTCTTTACTATTTTCGTTGCTTTTAATTCGTAGAACAAACTGGCGCTATGTTGGTTACCTTGCGGCCTTTGCCCTGATTATTGGTAACTACTTAAGTATGACCGCTCCAGATTTTGACAGCTTCATTACCAGCCGACTGATTGCAGGTACCGGTCAAGGTATTGGCTACTCTCTAGGTTTAGTAGGTATGAGTGTCACCAAAAACCCAGGACGAAACTTTGGCTTTATGATTGCGGCGTTAAACGTTTGGCTAATCACGTGGTTCGTCTTAATACCTGAGTTAATGGCAACTTATGGCCTTAATGCGCTCTATCAGTTCTTTATGTTCGCTTCCGCCTTATGCCTAGTAGCATTTTGGTTCTTCCCGAACAACGGGCGAATTGATAAAGACAAAGAGATTACCGACAATAGCTCTGCGAGCATTGATAAGAAGCATTTTGTTGTTCCCATGATTTGGGTTGGCGGCGCATTTCTTGTGTACAGCTTAAGCCTTGGCATTATCTATCCATACATCGAGCTCATTGGCGCGGACATGCAAGCATCAACCGAAGATGTAGGCTTAGTTCTTGCCATCGGATCCGTTTTAGCCGTTGGTGGTGGTATTTTGACCGCTGTAATTGATAAAAAATTCAGCCACACAACCATTATTGTTACCTTGAGTATTATTAATGGTGCTGTTTGTTTTGGTATGGCTAGCACACAAGACACAATTTCATTCCTTGGCTTCTCAACTCTTTACATCATGCTATGGAACATGATGTATGCACGTTACTATACAGCACTCGCAACGACAGATAAGTCAGGTTACTTTAGCTCATACGGTCCAGAAATCGGTACCGTAGGCTTAGCGTTGGGACCAATCTTAGCCCAGGCCCTAACAGTGACAGGCGACTTCCAAGGTCAGGTCGGTGTTGGAGCAGTTTGCATCGTTGTCGCTACGGTAATGGTTGTCATTGGTTTCAACAAATCCAAGGCGGTCAACAAAGGGCTCGATTCCGTAGAGCGTCGTAGCAGTAATCACCAAAAAGCATAACGACAACCTCATCAGCTTCCACGCACTAAAGCAGCGGCAATAAAAAAGAGAGCCAATAATCGGCTCTCTTATCTTTATCAACGCCACAGCTGTTTATTTCACTTCCCTTTGCGCCCTCGAGCCTCTCACCACCTCACCTCACACCCTATGATAAAACCATAGGATCCTTATTCACGGTGAATTTCATTTCTAGAGATAATCCTTATTGGGTTCCTTGTCTGAATCTAAACCGTCACTTTCTCTCAACCGAAACGAGCTACAATGAAAAATAATCTAGCTATCGCCCTCTTGTTCCTCACTGGCTGCAACTCAATCGCGCCTGAACACCAAGGAACATATCAACTGTGTACTTCGTTATCGCAATACGACAACGAAGCAATAGAACAAGAACTCATCAATAGAGGTGTGGATCCGAAAGGGATGGAGTGTGATAAAGCTCGGGTCGAATCGCAAAAAGAAAGAGAGCGAGAAATGAAATTAAATCGGGAGCTATGGCTATTAGAGCATAAGCTTCGTCATGAAAGCTATTAGTCGCTTTACTAGCCCTATGCTTGATATTAAGAATACGTTCAGAAAAACGAAAAGAGGCGCATGTCAGCGCCTCCTTCATTAATCACCGGGTTATTTTAGCTGATTTACTGCAGCTTTAATCTCGGCAACTATAGATTCATTTCTAATTGAACCTTTTTCGAGATCAAAATTATCGTAGAAACTTGGTACTGATACGCTCGCTTTTACATTACCACCGAAATATGGTGCTGAATTTGTGGCAGCGGCTAATACCGTTGCAGCACCACCGGGTCCCGGCGATGTTGCCAAATACACGGCTGGTTTACCCGCAAAAACTTCACGCTCAATACGCGTTGCCCAATCAAACAAATTTTTATAAGCGGCGGGATAATGACCATTATGCTCTGCATAAGAGATCACCAAAGCATCTGCTTGCGCGATATCATCCAAAAATTGCTTAGCACCTTGTGCCTGACCAATCTCTTTCTCTTTATCTTCACTAAACAAAGGAACGTCATATTGACTGATGTCTAAAACCTCAACATCCGCACCTTCAATTTGATTAGCTGCGTACGTCGCTAACAATTTGTTAATCGACGTTCCGCTTGTACTTGCACCAAATGCGATAATTTTCATAGGGATTCCTTCTGCTTTTCGCTTATTCGTTCGGTATGGATATAGATTAATCCATTACCAACAATCAACAAGCAAGAAAATCACACTATGTCATTCGAAATTTTCGAACAAGACTACATCAGCGCAGTACGATATCAGCGCAAGACTAAACCAGTGCTTGTAGCTCACTCCAAAGATCGTTCACTATGATTCGATCTGCAGGGCTTAGCTCCGCCTTCGCCTCATCCAAACTGGCTTGAATTCGCAATTTTAGTAGAGCAACGTCGTTAATTCCCTCTTCTTCGCAAGCTGCGGTAGAAAGAGAAATATGCCCACGTAGGTAACCACCCGCAAACAATTCGTCGTCCGACGCGTTCTGAATTCGCTCATCAATAATAGCGATAAGCATGTCTTCGTATTCAATAATCATAAAACTGTTGTCCTGATAGGGGCTCAGCGAACGATAAACTGTTCACTGCTTAATTCTGAAATTTGATAGTGGTCTCTCAGCGCATTAGATAACTGTGCCACTCTGACGGGTAAACCATCTCGTAAGATTTGCTCAACCTCATCTTTTACTTTTTGCATAAAAACCAAGCGATCAGGTTCAAAGTTACCATTTAAATTGTCGCAGCTCACCGTAAACGGAAAGCCAGCACTTGTCGCGAGTATCCACTCATAGGCTTGAGGACGAATCTCAACTTTTTCAAACTCGGCCTGTATTTGTTCAGTACGACCATCCGGTTCATACCAATACCCGAAGTCTTCAAGTAAACGTCGTTTCGCACCAGCCACGCACCAGTGAGCAATTTCATGTAATGCAGAAGCATAGAAACCACGAGCAAAAATGATGCGATGGTGGTCAATGTCGTCACTCGCGGGAAGATAAATAGGTTCATCCCCACCTAACTCTAAACGCGTATTATAAGTGTCAAAAAAAGTCTGATTAAAAATTTGAATAAGATCTTGATACTGATGGTGCATGGTCATTTTATACTGCAAATATTAAGGGGGTATTGTCTCTGGAATTGCCGATGAGGTAAAGCATCTCTGCTGCTTTTGTTCTCTATCCCCGACATTACTTTACCCATTAGTTTTTTTAATCAGAAAAACCACAAAACATCATTAAATTTCATTCGTCAACAGAGCAGATCACAATTACACTAACGCATGATTTTTTTTTGAGATTCGTGTCATGTTGCTAAGTGTTTTATACATTATAGGAATTACGGCCGAAGCGATGACAGGCGCACTCTCTGCTGGTCGTCGTAACATGGATTGGTTCGGAGTTATGCTAGTGGCAAGTGCTACAGCAATTGGTGGTGGTACCGTTCGAGATATTTTACTTGGGCATTACCCGCTAGGTTGGGTTAAGCACCCAGAGTTTTTGGTCATTACTTGTGTCGCGGGTGTGTTAACCACCGGGCTAGCGAAATGGATCATCAAATTTAAAGGCGTGTTTATTCGACTCGATGCGCTTGGCTTAGTGGTCTTCACGATTATTGGTACCAATGTTGGTATCGGTATGGGGCTGCACCCGTTTATCTGTATTGTTTCAGGTCTAGTCACCGGGGTATTTGGTGGTTTACTAAGAGATCTCATCTGCAGACAAACGCCGCTGGTACTGCATGAAGAGCTGTATGCGTCTATCTCCGTGATTGCTGCTTGTTTGTATTTGGGTTTATTAGAGTATGGTATTGATACGCTTCCAACGACCATCGCGACCATCGTTGTGGGTTACACCCTTCGCATGGCGGCGGTAAGATTCAAATGGCGCTTACCGAACTTTAAACTCGATAGTGAAGAAGCGATCCATTAATTGACAAGCCCTAGCATTCGTTGACTAGGGCTTTTTCATTACAAGCTTTACTTATTACAGGTGATAAGCACACGATGTTTATACGCTTTTTCCGCAATAAGTTTTCTTAGCTTTAAGTGTTTCTTAGCTTTAACTATTTCTCAGCCATAATTATTTCGCCACTATCGCTAATCACGAATCAGCCTGTGAGCACACTTTCTTTTGCACAGCACTTGGGGCTGGTTCATAGTGGCTCAATGTCATGCTAAATCGCCCTTCGCCACCAGTCAGTGCTTTCAAGCGACGCGAGTAGTCCTGAAGTTCATTAATGGGAGACTTAGCTTGTAGCCTTGTCGTAGTGTGTCCTCCTTGTTCACTGCCGACGATCAACCCTCGATTCCCAGAAAGATCTCCTGTTACATCTCCTACCGAAGACATCGGGATTTCAAGTTCTAAGTCAACAATCGGCTCTAAGACAATCGGCCCAGCGGCTCTCACCGCTTCCAAGAATGCTTTTTTCCCGGCAATGATAAAGGCTATTTCTTTTGAATCCACCGAATGGTGCTTACCTTCAAGTACGGTCACTTCAATATCTTTAATCGGATTACCAGAAATTGCGCCTTCCTCTAATGCTTGGCGAACGCCTTTTTCAACAGCAGGGATTAACGATGTCGGTATTGAGCCACCCACCACTTTATTAACAAATGAGAACCCTGTACCACGTTCGAGTGGTCTCACCGATAAGTGCACTTCACCAAACTGCCCCGCTCCGCCACTTTGCTTCTTATGCCGATATTGCGCCTGCGCCTCACGGGTAATGGTTTCAAAATACTCGACACTTGGTTGATGCGTATCGACTTTTAGTTTGTAAACTGTCGCCATTTTCTCAAGGGCAATCGTCAAATGAAACTCACCTTGACCACTGAGTACTGTTTCATTGGTCGCAGCTCGGTGTTCTAACTTCAAAGATGGGTCTTCTGCCAAAATTTTGGTGAGTACGTCCGACAACTTTTGTTCATCACCACGTTTTTTCGGGGTCAACGCCAAGTTATACATTGATTCTGGAAATTGTAGCGTTTTAAATGTAATGCCATCTTCGTCATGAGAGTCATGGATGAGTGAATCAAAAGCCAGCTCGTCCACTTTCACCAACACACAAAGATCTCCGGCCTTACAGGAAGCGATCTCATGACGTTTTTTACCTTGTAAATTATAAAGGTGTCCAACTTTAAACGCTTTGCTACTCTCCCCGACATACAACTGACTGCCCGTGGTTATTTCACCTTGGAATACCCGAACGTAGGCGATTTTCCCCAAGTAAGGGTCAACACTTACCTTATAGACATGCGCAACGGTATGATCACGTTGATCGCAATTTATCGCGACCTGCTTACCTTGTTTTTCAAGTAATGGCGGATTACCTTCATCAGGCATTGGCATAATTTCCGCTAGAGTCCTTAGCAATAAATCACAGCCAGCCCCCGTGTCGGATGACACAAAACAAACCGGAATCACGTGCCCGGTTCGCAGTGCTTCTTCAAATGCATCATGTAATTGTTCAGCGCTTAATTCAGATCCTTGCTCAAGATAAAGCTCCATCAATGACTCATCGACTTCAACCACCTGATCCACTAAAAGTTCATGGGATTCATCGACACTACTAAACAAGGTTTTCTGCTCAATATTGGCGGCAAAGTAGCAATCAATGACTTCGGCAGGCTTTTGTGAAGGAAGGTTTATCGGCAAGCATTGAGCGCCAAAGCGTTGCTCTATTTCTTCGAGAAATGGCAACAAACGCTCTGGATGAGCGTCGATCTTATTGATAACTATCATTTGGCATTTCTTTTGCGCCTTGGCAAAAGCAAACAACTGCTCTGATACCTGATTAATAGAGGTACTGACATCCAACACCAATGCGGTCGCTTCTACTGCAGGAAAAACACTCAGTGTGCGTCCCAATAGCTCCACTTGCCCCGGAGTATCGATAAGGTTGATGTGGTGACCATTCCAGTTTAATGAAATAGGTGTTGCCTCAACACTATGCTGATATTGAATTGACTGATCGTCAAAATCGGTGATGGTATCACCGTCTTCAACATGCCCTAGGTGATTGCTAGAATGTGACTCAAAAAGTAGCCGTTCGATTAAACTGGTTTTACCCGTTCCTGTTTGTCCAACAACGGCTATATTTCTGACTTCGTATTTCGACATAGGTGACTCCTTAAATGATTGAAAGCGCGGTCAAGCTTCGAGTCGGCGGTTTCCCGCCTGCTCGTCTTCCAAGTCATTTTTTGGATTCCTCTTCTCAAAAAGTACCTCCTTGTCACCGGAGTAAACAGTGTGAACCTATAGCCTTACTTTTTATGTGACTAATTTCATGTCAGCAGACATTAAGCAAATTTATTCACCGTTTCGTGATTGGGCACAAAAAAACGCCCTTAGATATTCTCTAAGGGCGTTCAGTAGTAAACTAAAACTAAGCTGACTAAATCACAGGCGTTTCCGTTGTCACTCCGTGGTTTTGTCCACGATGGCGCAATAGATGATCCATCAATACAATCGCCAACATTGCTTCGGCAATTGGTACCGCTCGGATACCCACGCATGGGTCATGACGACCTTTGGTAATCAACTGCGTCGCTTCGCCACTACGAGTGATCGTGTTACCCGGTACGGTAATGCTCGATGTCGGTTTCAAAGCAATGCTAGCAACTATATCTTGACCGGTTGAAATACCACCTAAAATACCACCCGCATGATTACTGCTAAAGCCTTGAGGGGTCAGAGGGTCGCGGTGTTCACTGCCCTTTTGACCGACCACATCAAAACCATCGCCAATCTCAACACCTTTCACGGCATTAATACTCATTAGAGCGTGAGCAATATCGGCATCTAATCGGTCAAAGATAGGTTCGCCTAAGCCAACAGGAATGTTAGTTGCCACCACCTGCAGTTTGGCACCAATTGAGTCACCTTGCTTTAACAGCGCACGGATCAGTTGGTCAAAATCATCCACCTTATCGGCGTCTGGACAAAAGAACGCATTGTTTTCAATTTCGTCCCAGTCCACTTTATCAATGCTGATGTCGCCCATTTGTGACAAATACGCACGCACTTCAACACCAAATTCTTTCTTTAGATATTGCTTGGCAATCGCGCCTGCGGCAACACGCATCGCGGTTTCACGTGCAGAAGAACGACCGCCACCACGATAATCACGTACGCCGTATTTCTGATGGTAAGTATAATCGGCGTGACCTGGACGAAATTTATCTTTAATTTCTGAGTAATCTTTAGAGCGTTGGTCGGTATTTTCAATCAGTAGTCCAATTGAAGTCCCTGTAGTTTGGCCTTCAAACACACCAGACAGAATCTTAACTTCATCCGCTTCACGTCGTTGAGTTGTATAACGTGATGTGCCTGGACGACGGCGATCTAAGTCAACCTGAAGGTCAGCTTCTGAAATTTCCAACCCTGGAGGGCATCCATCAACGATACAACCTAGCGCGATACCATGGCTCTCTCCGAATGTTGTCACTCGAAAGTGTTGTCCGATACTATTTCCTGCCATTACTTCCTCTGTTTTCTAGAACAAGCCCGCCTCAATACAATAGCTTGTTCTTCTGCCTGTCTGTTCTTCGTGATTTCATAGTGACGACAAAGCCAGACGTTGTAAACCCCCAAACAAAAAAACGCCGCAATATTCATCGCGGCGTTTTCTAATAAGGCTTGGTTACTATTCAGACTCGTTTAGTCTTTGTAAATAGCAAACTCATCAGCACAAGCAACTAATTGCTCACGAGTTATCATGAACACGCCATGACCACCGTTGGCAAACTCAATCCACGTAAATGGAATCTCAGGATACTGCTCCATCATGTGAACCATTGAGTTACCTACTTCACAAACTAGAATGCCGTCATCCGTTAGATAGTCTGGCGCATTGCATAAGATGCGTCGCACAAGTTTTAGACCATCACTGCCTGCTGCAAGCCCTAATTCTGGCTCATGAGTGAACTCCTCTGGTAAAGAGTTCATGTCTTCTTCGTCCACATAAGGTGGATTGGTGACGATGAGGTTGTACTTATCTTTAGGCAAATCACGGAATAAATCCGAACGAATAGGGAAGACTTGCTGCTCAAGACCGTGGTCTTGAACGTTCTGCTCTGCCACTTCAAGCGCGTCGGATGAAATATCAATCGCGTCCACTTCAGCATTTGGGAACGCATGCGCACAAGCGATAGCAATACAGCCACTGCCCGTACACATATCCATAATACGCGTTGGTTCTTCAGTTAACCAAGGTTGGAACTGAGATTCAATGAGTTCACCAATAGGAGAGCGAGGTACAAGGACGCGCTCATCAACAAAAAACTCCAGTCCACAGAACCACGCTTTATTGGTTAAGTAGGCGGTAGGTGTTCTGTCGTTAATACGGCGGATCACTCGTTCAACAACTCGTAAGCGTTCACTGCTCGTAAGGCGTGAATTCAAAACGTGCGGTGGTACATCAATCGGCAAATAAAGCGTAGGTAAGATAAGCTGAACGGCTTCATCCCAAGCATTGTCTGTACCGTGTCCGTAAAAAAGACCCGCGGCATTAAAACGGCTAACGGTCCAGCGTATCAAGTCTTGAAGTGAGTGAAGCTCAGAAACGGCTTCTTCCACAAAAATCTTATCCAAAATTGCCTCCAAAAAGCGCTACAATACTACCCAACAACGAAGTTCAATGAGTGTTTCTAAAAAATGAGCCAAAAAGACACCGACGCGGATGACGATTTCGCCCTTTTTAGGGGTGAAGTACAGGGCGTAAAAAAGTTGCAACAGGATACCATAGTCCAGCAACCAAACCGAAATAAGAAACAGAAAGAAGCGAAAAGAACTATTAGAGAAGCTTCTGATGCTGAATTTTACTTCTCTGACGAGTTTGTTCCCCACCTAAGTGAAGAGGGACCAACACGTTACGCTCGAGATGATGTTTCAACATATGAAGTGAAGCGACTGCGCCGCGGAGTTTACGTACCCGATGTATTTCTAGATATGCATGGTATGACACAGCAAGAAGCCAAGCGTGAACTCGGTGCCATGATTGCGCATTGCGTAAAAGAAAGCATACATTGTGCCTGTGTCATGCATGGTATTGGCAAGCATATACTCAAGAAAAAAGCGCCACTTTGGCTTGCACAGCACCCTGATGTTATGGCATTTCACCAAGCGCCACTTGAATTTGGTGGCGATGGTGCTTTACTCGTGCTGCTATCTATTCCGGAAAAGTAAGCGCTTCGATTAAGGGTGAAGGTGCCACAGCAATTCGCCCTGTCTTCTTTCTACATCATACTCGACACACACTAAACCTGATGTGGGAAACATAGGTGCATTCATGTCACCCACTAACTCAGCCGTTAAGTACCCCACTAAAGGCAAGTGTGACACCAGCAAAATCGACTCCAGGGATTCAACATTGCTCATCGCACCAATATACTCCGCCACATCTTCAGCTTGACCATAAGGCGTTATGTCATCACACACCGTCACTTTTTTTCCAGTAAAGACTTCACTGATCATATTCCAAGTCTGCTGAGCCCTTAGGTAAGGACTCACCAGCACATGGTCAAAAGATGAAAAACCTTGCTGCTTACATGCTCGTGCAACAGAAAGAGAACACAGTTCGCCATGAGACGTTAAGGCTCTCTCTTCATCGGTAGCAGCATAATGAACCGCTTCTCCGTGACGCATTATAAAAACTTTCATACGTTTACCTGTTCAAATCAGTAAGCCCCTGTTGCTATTCAGGACTCTACAAGACGGTTACTCTACAATAAAAAAATTAATTATATCAATTGACTTGCTAAAGGCGTCGACTTTCTTAACAATTTAATAAGTAAAATAAAAAATATTTGTAACTTTATTTTTGCGTGTCTCAAATTAGACGTCATAATTATTTTACTTACTCATTATATTACCAGCTCAGCAATTAACCTAGTAAGTAGCAATAATGAGACGGGTCATAACTTCGTTACTAAAACGTAAAAAACCACGAAATTCAGGCTATTATGACCAATGAGACAACGCTTTCGTTGCTAGCGCTTGGTAAGGTCGTCCAAGCGAACGCTTATATCTGGAGAAGATAAGTGCACCTAAGTCCAAACGATAACCGATCCTATCGCATCCTCACCTTGGATAATGCGATGCAAGTTCTGCTTATTGAAGATCAGCAGGCTCAAAAGTCGGCGGTAGCGCTTGCCGTTAATGTCGGTCATTTCGATGACCCTAGTGATCGCGAGGGTCTCGCCCATTACTTAGAGCATATGCTATTTCTAGGAACGGAAAGATACCCTAAAGTTGGCGAGTTTCAGTCCTTTGTTAATCAGCATGGCGGCACTAACAATGCATGGACGGGCACTGAACACTCCTGTTTTTTCTTCGATATCTACCCCAACGCCTTTGAGCGCGGGCTTGACCGCTTTAGTCAATTTTTTTCTGCGCCACTTTTCAATGAGGAAGCGCTAGATAAAGAACGGCAAGCCGTTGATTCTGAATATAAAATGAAATTGCACGATGATGGACGCCGCCTATATCAGGTCCAAAAGGAAACCATTAATCCTGCGCATCCATTTGCTAAGTTTTCCGTTGGTAATCTCGACACTCTGAATGACCAAAACGGACAGTCAATCCGCGACGAAATCTTGCACTTCCACCAGCAGCAATACTCCGCCGACCTTATGACACTTGCGCTGATTGGCCCTCACCCACTGGATGAATTGCAGCAATGGGTCGAAAGTAAATTCAATACGGTCAAAAACCAACACCGTCAGGATAAGCGAGTAGATGTCCCGTTTATGACGGCTGAAGAAACTCAAAAGATCGTTCGTGTTGAACCGATAAAAGAAATCCGCCGACTAATATTGGCATTCCCAATGCCAGCGACCAACCAATATTATCACAACAAACCCCTCTCCTATTTTGCCAACTTGCTTGGCCATGAAGGAGAAGGCAGCTTAATGTTATATCTAAAAAACAAAGGCTGGATCACGTCACTATCTGCTGGCGGGGGCGCCTCTGGTAGTAACTTTAGAGAGTTTTCTGTCAGCATGACCTTAACGCCGCAAGGCCTTGAGCATTCCGATGACATCATCACGTCCGTCTTCCGGTTTATTGCGCTGATTAAAACACAAGGTATGCAGGAGTGGCGTCACCTTGAAAAGCGCGCAGTGATGGAATCTGCGTTTCAGTTTCAAGAGCCCGCGAGACCATTAGATCTTGTCAGCCACCTTGTCATGAACATGCAAAATTATCAGGTCGATGACATCATGTATGGTGACTACAAGATGGCAGATTATGATGAGTCCCTTATTCGTGAGTGCGGCGACTATCTCACCGCCAGTAACCTCAAAGTCACCATCGTCGCAAAAGGGCAAACCTTTGATAAATCGGCAAAGTGGTATTTTACACCTTACTCCGTGGCACGTTTTAGCGACCAGCAGCAAGTCATGTTTGTCGATGCAGAGCGCATGCCACAAGCCAAAGACTTATCCAACCTGCCGTTTTCTTTACCAAAGAAAAACCCTTTTATTATTTATGATCTGACCAGTTACCCGGCGGAATCTAATCACGAATTTCCGGTGTTACTGGAAGATTTAGATGGCTTTAGGTTATGGCACCTACAAGACCATGAGTTCAACGTACCAAAGGGCGTAGTATTTATTGCCATAGACAGTCCGCATTCTGTCAGTACGCCTAGAAACATTGTTAAGACTCGCTTATGTGTGGAGATGTTCTTAGATTCGTTGTCTGAAGAAACCTATGAAGCGGAAGTCGCTGGTTTGAATTACGATATGTACGCACACCAAGGGGGCGTCACATTATCCATTTCTGGTTTTAGTAAGAAACAACCACAATTACTGAATATGATTTTGCAACGCTTTGCCAGCCGAGAGTTTAACCAAAGCCGCTATGAAAGCATTAAAGCTCAGTTGTTGCGTAGTTGGAATAACGCCTCAAAAGATCGTCCAATATCACAACTATTCAATCAAATGAGTGGCATTCTGCAACCTAATAACCCACCCTACCCAGTGTTAATAGAAGCACTAGAAACCATAGATGTCGATGAGCTTCCAGCGTTCGTGCAGTCTATTTTGTCAGAGCTTCACATCGATATGTTTGTTTACGGCGATTGGCAACGACAAGGCGCGATTGATATCGCCACGACAC
This sequence comes from Vibrio nomapromontoriensis, assembly GCF_050337205.1. Classification (NCBI taxonomy): domain Bacteria; kingdom Pseudomonadati; phylum Pseudomonadota; class Gammaproteobacteria; order Vibrionales; family Vibrionaceae; genus Vibrio; species Vibrio nomapromontoriensis. The sequence goes on along the minus strand of NZ_JAKJSS010000006.1, from coordinate 674,396 downwards.
TCAAAGATGCGCTTCGTCTTGCCAACCAAAAATACGAAGAAAGTCTGCGTCCGTTAGTCATGCTTGGTAAAAATGGTAGCTTCCAACGTGAAATGTTCTGTGACCAAGAAGACTCTGCGATTGTGGTCTATCACCAATGTGATGATATTTCCCCTCGCAGTATCGCCTTGTACACGCTCGCGAATCACTTGATGTCTGCGACGTTTTTCCACGAGATCAGAACCAAGCAGCAGCTCGGTTATATGGTGGGCACTGGTAACATGCCACTCAATCGTCATCCGGGTATTGTGTTGTATGTGCAATCACCGAAAGCCGCGCCAAGCGAGCTTATTCGCTCTATTGATGAGTTTCTAAATGCCTTTTACATGGTGTTATTCGAACTCGATGACTATCAATGGCATAGCAGTAAGAAAGGGCTTTGGAACCAAATTTCCACACCAGATACAACGCTTCGCGGGCGAGCTCAACGCCTTTGGGTCGCCATAGGCAATAAAGATACCGAATTTAATCAACGAGAAAAGGTGCTGGAGGAGTTAAAGACGCTTACCCGTGCAGACATGATTCGCTTTGTGGTGAATGAACTAAAACCTAGAACAGCAAACCGATTGATCATGCATAGCTTGGGCAAAGCCCATAGCGACGCACCACGCCTTAATATTGGCTTAGAAATTGGTTCTATTGACGAATTCCAACTGAGACCAAAAGATACCGATTTAGGATAACTGCCAAGCACTAAGATAACGAGCTACACGTTAAAAATAACAAAGCCATCATTATTGATGGCTTTGTTTGCTTAGTGGCAACAAAAGATGCTCTTAATAGAACGTTTCGTTTAAACCCGCACGAGTTAACAACCCATCGCAAGGCGCAAAACGATCGCCATGTTTCTGGGCATGTTCGTTCATCATCTCAACCACTTTGGTGATACCCAACGCGTCCAAATAACGGAACGGGCCACCGAGGAAAGGTGGGAAACCGATACCGAAAATCGCACCAATATCACCATCTCTCGGGCTTTCAATAATGCCTTCATCCAAGCAACGTACCGCTTCATTAAGCATGGGTAGCACGCAACGCATGGCAATTTCGTTCTCTGACAATTTCGTCTCTGGTTTCAATCCTAGGACGCGATAGACCGACGTGTCTACTGACTTTTTCTTGCCCTTGTAACTATAAAAGCCTTTACCTGATTTTCTGCCTTTACGACCATCGTTTAAGAGTTTGTCAAACACATCCGGACCTTGGAATCTCTGACCCAGTTCAGCCACTAAGATAGGCATGATCTTAGCGCCAATATCAACACCCACCTCATCCAGTAACGTAATAGGACCAACGGGGAAACCAAAGTTAAGCAAGGCTTTATCTAAAGCTTCAATCGGTTCGTTCGCAAGCAAGACATTAGCTGACTCATTCATATAAGGCGCCAAGATACGGTTCACATAGAACCCAGCTTGATCTTTTACCACGATTGGTGTTTTACCTTGTTTCTTAGCGAAACTCACAGCAGTGGCAACCGCCTCGTCAGACGTGGTTTCATGAGGGATCACTTCAACCAGTGGCATTTTGTCTGCGGGACTAAAATAATGTAAACCCACCACATTTTCTGGCCTAGCCGCTTGCTCTGCGATTTGTCGGATAGGTAACGAAGAGGTATTGGTAGCGAAAATAGTATCTGGTCGCGCATACGTTTCGACATCTTTGACCATCTGCTGTTTCAGCGCTAAATCTTCAAATACCGCTTCAACCACAATGTCGGCGTTATCAAAACCAGTGAAGTCTGTTCCACCTGCCATTTGTAGCATTTGCGACTGCAATTCTGCTTTGGAGATGATGCGGCGCTTACGTTTTTTCTCCAATAACTTGTAGTTGTAATTGAGGGCATTCAGTATCCCTTCGTTTGCTACGTCCTTGATACGTACAGAAGCTTTTGCTTTGCTAACCGAAACATGGGTAATGCCCGCGCCCATCAAGCCACCGCCAAGTACCACGGCACGCTTCACCGTTTTCGGTATCGCATCACGACCCAGCTCTTTCTTCATTTCTGTGGTGGCAAAGAAAATGGATCGCAACGCGTTGGATTCTGACGTCATGACGAGCTCACCAAAGCGTTTCGCTTCGTACTCTAGTCCTTTTTCCATGCCTTTTTCTAGGCCAAATTTAATCACATCTAAAATGGCATCTGCTGCGGGATAATTACCGCGTGTTTTGGCGTGCGTCTTCTTCGCAGCTTGATCAAAAATAACCTTGCGACCAAGTCCAGTTCCGGCCATCACCACTTCTTTGTTCGACAATTTTTTAGCTTTACGCTTTTTGCCTTTCTCTAATAACTGTTTCGCCACATCCAATAGAATAGTTTCAGGTACCATGGCATCGACCACGCCCAGCTTTTTGGCTTTTTTAGCTCGTAGCTGCTTTCCAGTAAGAATAAGGTCTAGCGAAGGAAGTAATCCTATTAACCGTGGTAGGCGCTGCGTACCACCAGAACCAGGCAATAGCCCTAACTGCACTTCAGGTAAGCCAAGCTTGGTAATTGGGGCATCCGTACACACGCGATAATCACACGCTAATGCCAGTTCCAATCCCCCACCAAGACAAGGACCATGAATCGCGGCAACCACAGGAAATGGCATCTCCGCTAATTGACCAAACATCTCTTGCCCTTTCGCGGCCAAACTCTGCGCTTCTTCCGCTGAAGTGCAAGCGGCCAGCATACGAACATCCGCTCCGGCGACAAAATTGTCCGGCTTTAATGAATGCAGAATGAGTCCTTTCAGCGTGGATTTCTTATCTTCTAACTGCACAAACACGTCGGCCATTTCATCCGCAAATGCCGCTTGTAGTGTGTTCATTTTTTCGTTGGGAACATCAATGCTCAGCCAGGCGACGTTTTGTTCGTCTATCGTTAGTTGAAATGCTTTTTGATCACTCATTATTCCACCTCCAAAATCATCGCAGCACCGAGACCACCTGCCGCACATGCCGTATTCAACGCCAACCCGCCGCCTCTTCGTTGTAGCTCATTTAAGGTCTGAGTAATCATTCTCGCACCCGTTGCTGCGAACGGGTGACCATAGGCTATCGAACCGCCCAAAACGTTAAACTTATCCATATCAATTTCGCCAATCGCTTGTCCACGACCGAGTTTTTCCTTGGCAAACTTCTCACTGGCAAACATCTTCACGTTTGATAAAGCTTGCGCAGCAAACGCCTCATGCATATCTATAAGTGTTAAGTCAGACAACTTGATTCCAGCTCTATCTAGCGCCATCGGCGTTGCATAAGACGGCCCCATCAACATGTCTTGTTGCACCCCTATTGCAGAAAACGCGTAAGAGCGAATGTAGCCTTTTATTTCAAGTCCAAGCTCTTTGGCACGCCCTTCTCGCATCATCATGATCGCCGCAGCACCATCGGTTAACGGGGTACTATTTGCCGCTGTCACCGTGCCATATTGTCGGTCAAAAGCCGGACGTAATTTGGCATAGCCCTCAAGCGTCGAATCATGGCGAATGTTATTGTCTTCATCTAAATATTTTTTATACGGTTCTGGAAAAGCCGTCATCACTTCGTCACGTACTTTGCCATCTTTCCATGCTTGAGACGCGAGAGAGTGCGAGCGATGAGCCAGTTCATCTTGCTCTAGACGGGAAATACCATGAGATTTAGCCATTTGTTCAGCCGTTTGCCCCATCGAGATCCCGGTTGAATACTCCGCGACCGCAGGCGGGACTGGCATTAAGTCCTTAAACGACAATTTCTTGAGAATGCTGAGCTTTTGCCCCACCGTCTTGGTTTTGCTAAGGGCAAGTAAGTTGGCCGCAAGGGTTTTCGACACCCCAATAGGCAAAACGGAAGACGAATCCGCCCCTCCTGCAATACCCACGTCAATGGTGCCGGACATAATGCTTTCACAAACATTGGCGGCGGCCTGAAAGCTGGTCGCACAGGCCCGAGTTACACTATAAGCGTCTGTGTGGATATCCATTCCAGTACCTAACACGATCTCACGAGCGATATTCGGCGCTTCTGGCATCTGCACTACTTGACCAAACACCACTTGCTGCACCAATTTTGGATCGATATCCGTTCTAGCCATCATTTCAGCCACCACCATCTTGCCGAGATCGACAGCAGGCACCTGACCAAATTCTGTGCTTTGTTTTGCGAAGGGAGTACGAAGCCCTGCAACAATCGCGATTCTTTCGCCATTGCGAGTCGTAAGGTCGAGCTTCCTCACATCCTGATTGCTCATAGTTTATCCTTTCAATAAGAGGTCTGACCACACCATTGTAACGAAGATGTTAAAGATTTAAAACATTCGTTTGATAAAACTTCGAGTCTTTATTGTATTCCGTGATATGGTCGACCAAAATTGAATATGAGAATTCAAACACTTGAGCGAGAATAGCGGCACGTATTAGCTAAGACGTTTTAACGATACGAAGTGATAACAACAAGAAGAAATCGGAACAAAATGAGATGTGCTAGCGAAAGCATCGGATAAAGCAGAAGGCAAGCTCAAGCTTAAATTCGCGCGTCAGCACGCGCTTAAATAACAGGCAAAAAAAAACCACACAATAGTTGTGTGGTCGGAATGTATAAAGCAATTAACTTACGCCAATTGAAAATAATCAGTTTCCTGATTAGGAGAAAGTAAAGTCAGCCTTCAAAAGGAAGTGTCATCTTGCTCAACATGTCGGTTTCGAAAAACCAACGAGATGACAAGAGGTAATATAACCGCTTCCCCAAGTGAAAAATTGAAATAGATCAATTTTGAGTGACTTTACGCGCTTTATGTAACAAAAACTCCAATCACAGAGCAAAAACGGGGGCTCCTGTGTCAGTGATAAAAAAAATTCGAAATAAATTTTCGAATAGTCCGGTCAACTTAGATATGGACAAACAAAGAAAATACGAAGCACTTGTACGTGCCTATCATCGTGATCTGTTCCGCTATGCTTATTGGCTTTGTAAAGACAAAAGCATTGCTGAAGACTTAGTGCAAGAAACCTGTCTTCGAGCTTGGAAATCACTAGATAGTCTTCAGGACGAAAAAGCCGCTAAATCGTGGCTTATCACCATATTGAGACGAGAAAACGCCAGACGCTTTGAGCGTAAGCAGTTTGACTTGGTTGATATTGATGATTTTGGTAATGAAGCAAAAGTCAGCGATGATCCTCACCATCAGCAAGAATGGCTTCAAGCCCAGATTATGAAACTCGATGTTGAATACCGAGAACCACTCTTTCTGCAAGTCGTTGGCGGCTTTAGCGGCGAAGAGATTGGCGATATACTCGACTTAAACAAAAATACCGTCATGACCCGACTGTTTAGAGCCCGCAATCAGCTCAAAGATATGATGGAGTCTAGCGCATCACCAAGGGGGCAACAAAATGGATGAATTAGAATTCCGTCGTCGCATTATGTCCGAACCGAAGGCAAAAGATCCAGAGTTATTAAAAGCGATGCAGGACAATGACGCCAACGCGAAGTTTATGGACGACATTTTTTCGATGGATGCGCGTATTGAGCAGGCGATGAAAGTCGACGTCCCCGATGACCTAGCAGACAAGATATTGTTCAGTCAGTCCAGCAGCAACGTTGTGAAGGTGAACTTTGGTAAGCGAGCGCTATCTCTGGCGGCATCCATTGCTTTTGCCTTTGGGTTATTGGTGGGTCAAGTTAATTGGGGAAGCGTCGCGGTGTCCACTGCGCATGCGTCACTCTCTGACACCGCAGTCCAGCACGTACATGATGAAATGGGCTTTATCGACCCATTAGATGAAAAAGTATCAGAAGCACAGATCAATGCCAAACTGTTACCGTTTGCCTATCAAATTGGTCAACAGTTTCCTTACCATGTCTATTACTTAAACCACTGTGGTTTTGGTGATGCCAACGCGATGCACATGGTGTTTCAGGGCGAAAAAGGCAAAGTGACGCTTTTCGTTACCAAAATTCCAAGTGAACAAGCGAAGCTTTTCCAAAAAGATGGCATGTCTGGGCTTGTTGAGCCACTCGGTGATGCCAGCTTCATTTTAGTCGGCGAAAAAGGCGAAGACTTCTCTAAAATCGGCGAAAACCTGAAAGATATACTTGACCCTGCGGCATAATTCACGAATTAGCCTCAGGCACCATAAAAAAGCCTTATTTCATAATAAGGCTTTTTTTTTGCGAGTTAATTCCCACTAAACCATGCAACTTTCTAGAGTACAAACTCTAAATATAAGCATTTTCGATGCATTTCATGCCAGATACACATCATTTATATACTTTTTAGCCATTTTTCCTTACTGGTCTGATTTCTATTACCTATACTAGCGATTAGGATCAGCCCCAAAATTGAGTATTAACTCAATTCAATAACGCCCATAGAGGCGATTACATAAAGGATGTATATAAATGACAACTTCGCGTCTGTATAAAAAAACGCTCTTAGCAGTGGCCGTGTCATCGCTCACGCTTGCTTCACACCAAGTAGCAGCTGCTGGCTTCCAACTTAATGCTCAATCTGCAACCGGTCTAGGCCGTGCTTTTGCTGGTGATGCGGTTATTGCTGATAATGCTTCGGTAATGGCTCGTAACTCAGCGGCTATGGCGCTGTTTGACTCGCACCAATTTTCTGGTGGTGTGAACTATATTAAGACTAGTATTGATATTAAAGATATTAGCTATGAACCAACTGGCGGGGCACTTCCACCAACCGCAGTTGCAAACGCTAACAACAGTAGTGGAACACCTGTACCAAACATCTATTACATTCATAGACTAAATGAACAATGGGCGCTCGGTGCTGGCATTTATTCTAACTTTGGAACTAACAACAACTTTGATGATAGTTTTGGGGCGGGTTCTTCACCGATTCCAGGCACTGCACCTGACGCTACGGTGTTCGGCGGTACAACTGAAATTGCTAGCATTAACTACGCCATAAGTGCCTCTTATCGCGTAAATGACCAATGGAGTGTTGGTGGCGGTATAGATATCATCCAAGGCAGCGGTAAATTAATAAGAAAAACGGGACTAAGTGCCCCTGCTGATACTGCACTAGATATTGATGCTAGCGGCGTTGGTGTTGGGTTTAATTTAGGCACTGTATATGAACTGAATGAAAATAATCGATTTGGCTTTTCGTACCATTACAGCCCTGAAATTGAAGCGAAAGGTGATGTATTTTACGCAAAGGACCTAACCGCAGACAGCATAAAATTGCCACTACCAAGCATGGCTGAGTTTTCTGGTTACCACCGAATTCAGGATACAAAATTTGCTGTTCACTATAGTCTTCAATGGATTGGCTGGAGTGCATTCGACAAAATCGTAACGAACAATAACGTAACTGTAAAAGATTACGAGTGGAAAGATGGTTACCATGCTGCCCTCGGCGGTACATATTACTTAAATGATGCATGGACACTACGTGCTGGTTATATGTATGACACGGCAGCTCAAGATAAGCTTACTTCAATTTCTGTGCCTGATTCAGATCGCCAATGGTTATCAGCAGGTTTCGGTTACCACTTTAAAAAACATCACGTAGTTGACTTTGGTATCACTTACCTAATGGGTAAAGATGTTTCCGTCGAAGAAACTCTAGTTGAAGGGACTACACAGCTAACAGCAACTACCCAAGCTAACGCTATCCTAGCAGGTATCCAATACAGCTACAGCTTCTAATCCGCTACCTAAGTTAACCATTCAAGGTTAACAAGCTAGCAACAGAAAGGGTCGGTACTTCCGACCCTTTTTCATAACTGAACATCTCACCACATCCTTTAATAGCAACTCTTTCGGCTACTATTCTCACGCCAACTGGTCATACCTTTTCTTCATAATATCTTACAACTGTACGCTGAAATTTTGAAACAAGCCCTTAACAACCAGAATATTCATCATGAATATGTTGGATTTTCAATATATAACTTCAAAAAGTGTATTTTGACGATAAATGTGTTTTAAAGCATTTACTCTAAAAATACAATCGCCGCTCAAAATAGAAAACATTGAGCGAACAGTAATGACAATTTCAACACGTACTCCCCTTTCCATCGCAGTGGTTCTAGGTTTACTTTCTTCAACTCAAGCTACTGCTGCGGGTTTCCAACTAGCGGAATACTCAGCAACAGGTCTTGGACGCGCATACGCTGGTGAAGCAGCCATGGCGGATAATGCCAGTGCACAATGGCGTAACCCAGCCATGTTGACGTACCTAGAAGGCACTCAGATTTCTGGTGGCGTGTTGTATGTTGAGCCGAATATTGATGTGAAAGGAACGGCGGCTACTGGATATACTGAAGCAAAAGATATTGCTCATAGTGCACCAGTGCCTAACTTGTATCTCTCTCACCAACTCAATGATCGTTACTTTATCGGTTTGGCATTGAGCTCAAACTACGGTATGGAAACAGAGCTCGATAGTAATTTTGGCGCAACTCAATATGGTAACGAAGCTAAGGTCATGACCGTAGAAGCGGTGACTAGTCTGGGTTATAAAGTGACTGATGCGGTAAGCATTGGTGGCGGTATCCGCTTTGTCACTGGTGAAGGTAAAATTGGCGCAACCGCACCGAACAGCAGTATTCCGGGTATCGACAAGGGTGACTATCTTAAATATGTTGAAGGTACTGATTCTTCTTGGGGTTACCAATTGGGTGCAGCTTGGCAGATTAATGAATCTAACCGCATTGGCTTTGCCTACAAATCTGAAGTCACGATGGATTTTGATGGCTATGGCGAAGGCGCTGGCTTTAGCTTTAGTGGCAAACAAGATGGAAAACTCAGCATTGCTTTGCCTGCAACAGCAGAATTGTCTTCATTCCACCAATTAACGCCTCAATGGGCGATTCACTCTAGTATTAACTGGACACAATGGAGTAGCTTTGACAAGCTAACTGCCGAATTTGCCGACGGCTCAAGCTCTGAAATTAAAGATGAGAACTGGAAAGACAGTTATCGTTTCGCGGTTGGTACTACATATAATCTGAACAAAAAAATCACGCTTCGTGGTGGTGTCGCTTATGACATGTCAGCAGTTGATGACAAATACCGCACTACCACCATTCCAGAAACCGACCGTACCTGGCTTAGTGCGGGTGCAAGCTACGCATTCAGTAAGCAGTTTACTATCGATGGTGGTTTAACGTATATCATGGCGCGAACAGCGACTATCGATGAGCCGCGAGTTCCCTCTGATGGCCTAGCCGATATGCTATATGGTGGGTTCACTGGCGAAATCTCTGGTGATGTGTGGATTGCTGGTATCCAAGCAAACTACCGCTTCTAGTATCCATCTCAATCATAAAACGCCACTCTACGAGTGGCGTTTTTTAATGCATCAACCGATAGATCGATGTTGAGGATCGTGCGCTGCGCTACTCGAAATCATCTAAGTAGTCATCGATATACGCTTCTTGCTCTTCATCAACCTCTTCGTCGGCCACTTCAGCATTATAGTCCTGACGCTGAATATAAATATCACGCGTCAAAGCATAAGGATCTGGCGATTGCTCCAGCGTGGCTTCTTGTGATACCAACAGCGCACGCTTCTCCATTCCTTCCAATGCCCACTTACCAAAGCTCGCCCAGAAATTTAGATACGAGATAGGCGGATAAAAACCATCAACCGTATCTGCAAACGAGCGTACTGTCGTTGGTCCATAACCTGGCACCATAATGTAAGGACCATGGCCCACACCATAGTGACCAATGGCATCGCCAAACTCTTTTTTGTTGCGCTTTTCAATTCCAGCCGCGGACGCGATATCAATAAAGCCCAGTAAACCTAAGGTACTGTTAATCCAAAAACGATTAAAGTGATCAAGCGCTTTGCCCCCATTCCCCATTACCGCATTGTTAACGGCGCTGAAAGGTTCATCTAAATTGGCGAGAAAATTTCGTACGCCAAGACGAACGGGATCGGGGGTGTAGTTCACATAGGCTAGCGATACGGGGCGTACAAAGTAAGGGTCGAGATAATCGTAGTTGATATCCCACATAACACGGTTAAACCCTTCTATAGGGTCATAGACGTCGGAATCCGCCTCGGGTTCACTAACTACTTCACCGGAGTCCGAATCTTGGTCGGCTACCGCTATTACTTCAGGCGAGTCAATAGTTTCAGGCGAATCAATAGTTTCAGGCGAGTCGATAGATTCAGACTGAGCAGTAACACTGCTCTCTGATGGTGGGGTGTTCTGTATTGACGTTTCTTCAGCGTTGACGGATTGCTCCGCTTCACTGGGTGCTGAACTGCATCCCGCTAGAAATACGCTAGAAACAAAAACGGCAAAAAGTGTCACCTTTTTGCCGGTTAATGCTGATTGCATAACCTCTTCCATAAGACGTTGCAACCTGAGCTATTTTGTTTTTTTATTCTATAACCATATGATTTATAGAAGAACTGCTCTAGATTGCCACTGTTACCACTTTGAATGAGTATACATCCTAGTATACGAGCATTCTAGGTTTAGTGACAACCAAGATGCAATTTCATAACAATCACGGCACAAATTTCGACGCTTATTCCGTAGTAATGAAACAAGACCGCCATTGTTTATTGCTGCTGCAACTTATCAGTACTGCTGGTTAATATTCACTTCAATCGTGTCACCCAGCTTACCGGGTTGGCTTTCACCATACCAATCGCCTTCACGGGTCGACACATTACCGTCACTATCAATACGAGCGCGTATCATCAAGCCATCAAGGTCAGATAACTTACGCCCTTCCATCATGCTGTCTTTATCATCTAATACAACGGTTCGAGGGAAGGTGCCAACAGGGTATCTCGCCGCAGCCACTGGCATTGGTGCGCCGTCAGCCGTATGAGCAGAAACAATCAAAAATGAGGTCGGATTTGCCGCCATTTCTGGTGAAACCGTAATACTCACGGCAACAGCATTATCACTAATCTGACCCATTTTTTTGCTCGTTTCACCGAGGCGAGCTTCTGCACTCTCGATGCTTCGCGTTAACATTTCGTAGCGACTGTCATCTGGGCCAATTAGGCGCTGCATAATGCCCCAGTATCTCGCTGCGCCAGCAAAGTCTTCACGTTCAAACGCATCAAACGCTAACAAAGAAAACACGCGCAAATCAACATAATCTTCTTTAATCAGGCCGGTAAGTAAACCGCGAGCTCGGTTTTGATCCATCTCGTCTGGAGACATCATCAATGCTTGCGCAAAACCAAGTTGTACGTCGGTGTTGCTTGGCTCTAATCGATAGGCATTTTCCATCGCATCAGTCGCCGTCGTGACATCACGATTGGCCAATGCGATACGACCGAGTAACAACCAACCTGTCGAATCGTCCGGCTGATAATGAAGACGAGTACGAAGGGCAAGAGTCAGATCCTGCATTTCGTCTTCTGTCATTGGTTCAGCCGAACCCGCCATGAGTTTTTTCGATAGTTCAGGCAAATTAGCAGAGACTTCCTGCCAATTTTTCACTTTGTCCGTCGCACCAAAAGTAACGTACATACCATAGCTCAAACCCACAATCAAAATTGCTGACGGAATGAACACAGCCATTGGAGACACATGACTTTGCGCTTGTTTGTCCTGCTTTGGAATGTCATCAAGCAACGACTGCTTTAGGTCAGAAACCAAATCTTGTTGGTTCTCAACCAAGCCTTCATCATCCTCGATGGCCAATTCGGACAAACGGTCTTTATATAAGGCTTTGTTCAAGTCGTCACGCAACTGCGCGTCAATATTGGCCTTCTTGCTTCGCAGGGGAATTGCCAACATTAAGCAAGCAACAACGACCAATGCGACAGTCGATATCCAAAATAATGTCATTATTGCTTATCCTCAGTCTTTTTTTCGTCCAGCAAAGCGTTGAGTTCCGCTTCCTTTTCTTCGCTCCACTGCGCTGCAGGTTGCTCAACCTTCGCTTTGGTTTTTCTACTTCTTAGAAAAATCATACCAAAACCAATTAACACCACAGACAAAGGTCCTGCCCATAAAATAGCCGTACCTAGTGTAAATGGCGGGTTGTAAGTAACGAAATTACCGTAACGAGCAATCATGTAATCCACTATCTCTGACTTTGACTTGCCTTCTTTTGTCATCTCATACACTTTTTGGCGCAAGTCCTGCGCCAATTCGGCGTTGGAGTCGCCAATCGTGTTGTTCTGACACTTTGGACAACGCAGCGTATTGCTCAGCTCTTTGAACTGTAGCTCTTGCTCCATTGAATCAAATTCATGAATTTCAATCGTTGCGTGAACCGAAAAAGCTAAGATCAACGCAGACATGCCAGCGATTAACCACTTTTTCATTGTTTCGCCTCCTCAAGCATCTCTTGATACATCGGTTGAAGTTTTTCACTCCAGTTACGCGCGTTCACATCACCGACATGACGATAACGAATCACGCCATCAGCATCAATAAGGAAGGTTTCCGGAGCGCCGTAAACCCCTAGGTCTAAACCGAGCATTCCGTCTCCATCAAACAAGCTAATTAAGTATGGGTTACCCAGCTCGTCTAGCCATTGCACCGCTTTATTGCGCTGATCTTTATAGTTCAGACCAATAATCTTAACGCCATCAGCCGCAAGTTCATTGAGATATTGATGCTCTGCATAACAAGTTGGACACCATGTCGCCCACACGTTAAGAAGCAGTGGCTCGCCTTTAAAGATGGACTGATCGTAGAGTTTGCCTGGCTCAACTAGGTCTTCCAAACGAAACTCTGGTACTTGTTTACCTAGTAATACCGACTCAAGCTTCGTTGGATCATCACCTGCCGAGTTGCGGCCCAATTGAACCGCGAAAACAGTCACTAAGATCAAGAAGAACACCAAAGGAATAAACAGAATCTTCTTATTCATTACGCAGCCTCCTCTTGCGTACCCGGCTTACGGAAGCGGTATCGCTTATCACTAATGGCTAATATTCCACCAATAGACATAAATATCGCGCCTAACCAAATCCAACGAACAAACGGTTTGTGGTAAATACGGATAGCCCAAGAGCGACCGTCATCTAACTGTTCACCCATGGCAATGTAGAGATCACGAGTAACGCCGCGATCAATGGCCGCTTCCGTCATCATCGATTTTGCCGTGCGGTAGAAACGCTTTTCAGCATGCAGCGTATTAACGTAGTTACCATCTTTGGTAATTTCGAAATCAGCAATATAGCCATCGTAGTTAGGGCCGTCGTGGTCACGTAAGCCTTTAAAGTAGAAGTCATAATCATTGATCTGGTAATGCTCACCCGGCGCTAGACGTACATCACGTTCAACACTGTAGTTTTGCACCATAGCAATACCTATCACCGTCACCGCAAGACCTAAGTGACCCATGATCATCGCCCAGTGGCTGCGAGGCAGTTTCTTCACCCCTTCGACGAAGCTATGACGGTGAGTCGCACGCTGGTACAGCTCAAAGCCGTGCATGGTAATGATCCACATCGCCATCACCCAACCAAGGAACGCAAGACCGGTGAAGAATTCAGCCAGTAATACCACCATCAATGCCGAGAATGCTAAAGAAATCACGCCCGAGATGATCATTGGTTTAACCAGCTTGGACAAGTTGTCACGCTTCCAACGAACCAAAGGACCAATACCCAATAGGAACGCAAATGGCACCATCAACCAAGTAAACAACATGTTGAAGAATGGCGCGCCAATCGACACGGACCCCAAACCAATTTGTTTATGAACCAATGGTAGTAGCGTACCAATTAGTACCACCACTAACGCGGCAATCAATAGAATGTTATTGCCAAGTAACGCATTTTCACGAGATACCAAGTCAAAGTTACCACGCACACGAACAGATGCGCCTTTTAACGCAAACAGCAGTAATGAGCCGCCAATAACAAAGACGAGGAAGCCAAGAATAAACATGCCTCGTGATGGGTCGGAAGCAAAGGCATGCACCGAAACCAAAATACCAGAACGAACTAAGAAGGTACCCAGCAGACTCAATGAGAATGCAGAGATTGCCAGTAATACAGTCCAAGCTTTAAATGTGCCACGTTTTTCAGTCACCGCTAATGAGTGCATTAACGCCGTACCTGCCAACCAAGGCATAAATGACGCATTCTCTACTGGATCCCAGAACCACCAGCCACCCCAGCCAAGCTCATAGTAAGCCCACCATGAACCTAGTGCGATACCAAGCGTTAGGAAAACCCACGCAGCGGTTGTCCAAGGACGAGACCAACGCGCCCATGCTGTATCTAAACGACCCGTCATTAATGACGCAATAGCAAAAGAAAAAGCTACCGAGAAACCCACATAACCCATATAGAGCATTGGCGGGTGGATAATCAAGCCTGGATCTTGTAGCAATGGGTTTAAGTCACGGCCATCTACAGGGAAGAACGGTAAAGTACGTAAGAACGGGTTCGACGTTACAATAATAAACAGCAAGAAACCGACAGTAATCATACCCATCACGGCTAATACGCGAGCGACGGACTCTTGTGGCATACCACGACTAAACGTCGCAACCGCAACCGTCCATCCTGCTTGGATCAATACCCAAAGTAGTAGTGAGCCTTCATGTGCCCCCCAAACCGCGGTTAACCGGTAGTACCAAGGCAACATGGTATTCGAGTTACTGGCCACGTAAGTGAGGGTAAAATCGTTACTGTAAAACGCCCATAATAAAATGGCGAAAGACATGAGCAGCATTAGGAACATCCCCCAAGACAGCGGTCTTGCGGTGTTCATCAGCATGGTGCTGTTTCGTGAGGCGCCGATTAGCGGCAAGATACTGAGCAGAACCGAAAGGCTCAGCGACAGTATCAGGGCAAAATGCCCAATTTCAGCAATCATTGACCGCTTCCTTGTTTTTGTTCAGGAGAGTATTCAAGTGGAGCGTGTGTCTTTTTCATCGCTTCGGCGACTTCAGGTGGCATGTATTCTTCATCATGCTTTGCAAGCACCTCAAACGCTTCGATCGTGGTCGCATCTACAAGTACGCCTTGCGCGACAATGCCCTGACCTTCTCGGAACAAATCAGGCAAAATGCCATCATAAACGACCGTGACTTTTGGACCGACATCAGCAAGATCAAAGCTTACACGGAGTGATTCGTTATCACGTCTAACCGAGCCTTCAACTACCATGCCACCAATGCGTAATCGCTGACCCACTTCTGGCTTGGAGCCATCTGGTTTGCCATTAACGAGTTCTGTTGGGGTATAGAACAGATCCATATTCTGGTTTAACGCATAAAGAATGAGTCCCACGGTAGCACTAATACCAATAAAAATAGCCAAGATGATGCCAAGCCTTTTCTTGCGCCTAGGGGTCATAATGTATTCTCCATATTCTTCGCCGCGTCGATACGCGATTGTCGATCCACTTTGGCTTGCACCTCTTTGAGAAGCGTCTTACCACGAGACAAACTGGTTAAAAGCAAGATAATAAGTGATAGAAAAGTAATGCCGAATGCGCTCCAAACGTAGCCTGCATATCCGCCCATCGCGAAAAAATCGCTGATTGAATCAAAATGCATGGTGTTAACCTCTTGATTTAAGCTGATGGTTGGCAAGTGCGATCACCCATGGGCGGTGACCTTCTTTGCTGATAATTTCATTTCGAAGTCGAATTAAAGTCAACGTACCAAAAAAGAACGCAAACCCAAAAATGTTCAATAATAGTGGCCATAGCATGTCACTAGAAATCGACGGCTTAGCAAATTTGGTAATGGATGCCCCTTGGTGCAGCGTGTTCCACCATTCAACAGAGAAGTGAATAATTGGCAAATTCACTACACCAACAATGGCTAAGATACCTGCGGCTTTCGCGGCTGTTTTTTGATCATCAAAAGCGTGGTAAAGCGCGATAACACCAAGGTAAAGGAAAAGTAGAATGAGCTCTGACGTAAGACGAGCATCCCACACCCACCATGCACCCCACATTGGTTTACCCCAAACCGCTCCGGTCAACAGTGCAATAAAGGTAAACACCGCACCAATCGGTGCCATCGCGAGTGCTGCCATGCTGGATAATTTCACTTGCCACACTAAGCCAATAAACGCCGCGATTGCCATCGACATGTAGACACCCATAGACCAAATGGCCGAAGGCACATGAATATAAATGATCCTAAAACTGTCGCCTTGTTGGTAGTCCGATGGTGCAAAAGCAAGCCCCCAAACAGTACCAACCGATAAGCACACTAACGCGAGTGTGGCAAACCACGGTAATAAACGACCACATAATTGATAGGTGGTTTCAGATTTGGCATAAGGATGAAGCCATTTCCACATATTGTTTCTCACTCTTTAAAACGACATTGCCAGCATCACTTCTACGTTGTGATACGTGTGTGATAATTATTATGTTTTCGCGTTGCTCTAGTTAACACTTACTCTCAAGGCTGCGCTAATCGCGAATGGCGTTAACGTCATCGCACCCGCAAGCATGGCGGCAAGTAGCGCCAGTTGCCCATTATACGCAACCCCTAGTGATGCCGCATCAATCGCCGACGTAGCAAATATTAGAATAGGAATATAAAGCGGCAACACTAGCAAGCTCAACAATACCCCACCCTTTTGCAACCCAACGGTGAGTGCAACACCAATGGCGCCAATAAAGCTCAATGTGGGCGTACCCACCAGCAAGGTCAATACCACCGCTAACCAAGTATTAAAGTCCAATGACAACAAAATAGATAAAAGTGGACTAATCAAAATTAGGGGTAAGCCTGTCAGTAACCAGTGCGCGACGATTTTTGCCATCACCACCAAAGGCAACGGGATCGGCATCAACATCATCTGTTCTAATGCCCCATCTTGAAAATCGTCTTTAAAAAGTCGCTCCAATGACAGTAACGCTGCCAGTAGTGCCGCAACCCAAACGATCCCTGCCGCGATGCGAGCTAAGAGGTTCGGCTCTGGCCCGATACTTAGCGGAAACAGGGTAATGACGATAATAAAAAACCACAACGGGTTGAAGATATCGGCCTGACGTCGAAAAGCAATCAGCAGTTCTCGACGGACAATTTTCATCGTAGAAGCTAGCATACTACTCTCCAAGCTTAATTTTCTTAAGTTTAGGGTTTTGGTTAAACATATCTTGGTGAGTGGTTAGCATAACAATCCCACCTTTATTCGCATGTGCTAAGAACAGGTCTTCAAGGACCTTGACGCCTTGCTTATCGATCGCTGTTAATGGTTCGTCCAAAATCCACAGCGGCTGTTCACTCAACCATAAACGGGCTAACGCAACCCGGCGTTGTTGCCCGGCAGAAAGTTGCGCCACAGGGACATCTTCCCTGCCCGCTAACCCCACTTGCGTTAACGCATGAAATATTTGATCCGAAGTCGTATTGGGAGCGTGTATTGACTGATAAAATTTCAGATTTTCAAAAGCGGTCAACTCTCTTTTGACACCGGTTTGATGCCCAAGAAACAATAAAGCTTGGTGATATTCTTCTCGGTTTGATTCGATAGTTTCACTGTTCCATCGAATTTCACCGTCTTCTCGATCACCTAATCCTGCCACAATACGCATTAAGGTCGTTTTTCCGGTACCGTTTCGACCTTCAATCTGTACTAGGTCTCCGGTTTGTAACGAAAATGATAAATTTTCGAACAATACGCGCTCATCTCGAATCGCGGTTAAATTTATGACTTCTAACATTCGTTTTTAGGCTGGGACGACAAGGCCTTCATCTTACCATAGCTGTATTGTGACAATAGGATAATGATCAAACTCGCTTCACGAAACTTAAGCTCAAACACTAAAGCTCTGTTATTTCTACCCTTAACTACCACCAAAGAGGTATAGTCATTTATCTCTTCCATCAAACTGACAAATAGAATAGCAGACCATATCTTAACTACGAATGTGAAAACGTAAGAATTTATTAAGAATATAAAAAGAAATGAACAAGTGTATCTCTTTAAAATTAATACACTTGTTAACAATTAGCGTGAGCGTTTAGGAGGTTGGTAACCCATCATTTGAGATCGAGTCGGTTGGGCTCTAGGCTTGTTAAGTGGCGGGACTTTTTCCTTTCCTGCAATCTTATTTTGCAGTGACATCATTAGTTCGGCTTCCGCTTTAGGAAGTTCGCACTCTTCAATCAGCTCATTAATATCAGCGCCAAGTTTGACCATTTTATTCGCACGAGTATACAAGCGCCCGTCGCTATCAATATTTTCTAACTCGACAACACGTTCGGTCAAATGACGAATAATATCTTCTTGCTCGGAAATCTTTTGTCCCAACCCAACCAGTACAGAACGCACTTCTAACAGTTGTTTATTGCATTTATCCAGCTCTTTATCAGCATGGCGGATCTGCTGACGGCTGGTGTTTTTATGCAAGCTCAACTGACGATGCAACTTCACTAACCAGACAAGGGTAACGACAAAAGCCACCACCCCTACCCAAAGTAGAGGTGATTGAAATGGGAAAGACTCAAGCATTATAGATAAGCCATATCATCCCACTCATCTTCAGAGAGCAGCTTGTTCAAGTCAACGAGGATGAGCAGCTTACCTTCACGATTGCTTACACCTTGGATGAACTTAGCACTTTCATCGGTGCCAACACTTGGTGTGGTATCAATTTCTGAAGAACGCAAGTACACCACTTCCGCGACGCTATCGACAAGAATACCAATAACCTGACGCTCAGATTCGATAACAATAATACGAGTATTGTCGGTGATTTCACCTTGCATTAGACCAAATCTGGCACGGGTATCAATCACAGTAACAACGTTGCCACGTAAATTAATAATACCCAATACGTAATCTGGCGCGCCAGGAACAGGCGCAATCTCTGTATAACGAAGTACTTCACGTACCTGCATTACATTGATGCCATACGTTTCTTCTTCTAACTGAAAGGTTACCCACTGCAACACTTCATCGTTAGCTTGATCTTTTCTTAGTTCTACATCCATCGTCTGAGACATAATTTTCCTCTCAATATGTAAACTGCGGCGTTCACCGCAATTGCATCAATTCTTGTTATTGTACTGAATTAACATCTAATCCAGCATTTAGCATTCCAATTAGTTCCGACACATGAACTAGCGCACACATTTGCTCTTTCACCATGCCGGCTAACCAAGGACGCTTACCTGATTGTTCTCGCCACCTTACCGCTTCTGGTCGCAGTTGTTCGGTGCCTTTAAGCTCTGTCGATGCCAAGCCCCAATTACTTTCACCTAACATAACAATGTACTCGTAGTTTGATTTGTACTCATCGTCAGTTAGAACATCGGGCATTACCCACTTTGCAGTATCCACGACATCGACCTGACTCTCTCGACTCGACTGTAAGCCGAGATACCAAGTAGGGCGACCAATTAAGTGACTTAACTCAGCCATTTTATGAATACCACCTAGCTCATCGAGTGGCACCGCAAACGTCATACCGTTAACAGCAAAATACAACACTTGGAAATTTTCACTACGTTCAGTGCTTTGCCAAGCCGTTGCGTCTCCCCCACCAAAATTGGCTTGATGAGTTTCAACCGCATGGTCTACCGAGACATTTTGTTCTGGCTCAGAAACCGCCAGATCCCTATCACTTTCACTAGTGACAGCATCGACATCACTTGTCGAATCAGCCACATGGTCTGTTTCTGGCAGTGCCCAGTGTTGAATTTCTGGCTCTGGCTGTATTAATTCAGGCTGTATAAGCGCTGCTTGCTCTAGCTCTGGCTGCAATAAAGGCTGAAGCACTTCAGGTGTATCGACTTCTGCCTGCGAACGCATACCATCAAACAGCTTTTCGAGTTGCTGCAAGTTAGGCGGTTCATCATAATCAACATCACGTCCATAATGAACGGAAGGTTCAATATGCATGCTCGATTGAGCCTGCCACTCCATTCTGTCTATTGCTGCCACTTCAACGCAGGTTTCTTCTTTGGCGCTATCGAAATGCAAAGTATCAAGCGCATTTGCCTGACGCTCAGTTGAATCTGTACCAGCATGGCACTCGGTTGAATCCACGCTCGGTTCTGAATCGGCCGTGTTGTCAGTACACGCTATTTCACCAGAAGCGTTCTCGCTTGAACTCATGTCACTTGGAGTATTGCATTCACTCTCGTCTTCAGAAAAGTCACCTATTCCAAGTAACGAGTTAAAGTAATCATCAAGCGCTTGTTCACTGGATAGAGGCGCTTCATCCATTGCCATCAATCGCTAGCCTCTCTAAATAGATGAGTAGTTGTTTGTAAGCAAACACACCACGGCTGCCAGAAGCAAAATGCGATGCTGGCAAATGCTTAAGACTGGCGTCTCGAAACTTGGTATCAATGGGGACGGCTGAACTCCAGACTTGGTCCTGGTAGTCTTGCTTTAATTGTGTCAACGTCTGCAGTGAGGCGCGTGTTCGCTTATCATACATGGTTGGTACAATGGTCACTTTAAACGGGCGCTGACGAGACTTTTGCATGATCGCCAAGGTTCTGACCATTCTTTCTAGCCCTTTCATCGCTAAAAATTCAGTTTGAACCGGAATCAAAATTCGATCGCTCGCAGCCAACGCATTCACCATCATGACACCAAGGATCGGAGGGCAATCTATTAATACATAGTCATAGTGATCGCGTAACGTCAGCAGGGCTCGCTTAAGAATTAATCCCATGCCACTGCGATTACCCATCACTCTATCAAGGGTTGCGAGCGACATGTGTGCAGGAATGACATCGATATTGTCGATATTCGTTTCGTGAACCAGTGCTTTTACGCGCGTCTCGGTAAATTCCTTTAACTGGAACAAGTCGAACAGACTACGAGGTAGTGTATCTGAGTCCATCCCTAAGTACGTGGTAAGCGAAGCATGTGGGTCGGTATCAATCAACAACACTCGATGACCTTTTTGAGCAAGTAAGCCCGCTAACGTCACCGTACTGGTTGTTTTGCCAACGCCACCTTTTTGGTTAGCAACACTCCATACAATCATGTTACTGCCTCTTTAGCTCAACAAGAATACGTTCAGCCACTCGCTCTAATGGCAGGTTTTCTGTTGAAATCCCCGCTTTAGCTACAGCTTGAGGCATACCATAAACCACACAACTTTCTTCATCTTGTGCCCACACCGTAGAACCAGCATTTTTTAACATACGCGCACCCTCACGACCATCAGCGCCCATGCCAGTTAAAATAACCGACAACACCTTATCGTGATAAATCTTAGCGGCAGAGCCAAATGTCACGTCTACACACGGCTTATAATTCATCCGTTCACCACCATCAATAATGCGTAATTTGGCACTTGATGGGCGCCCTTCTAGCATCATTTGCATGCCGCCAGGCGCAAGGTATGCAACACCGGGTTGGAGTATATCGCCGTCTGCTGCTTCTTTTACCGTGATTTGGCACAACGAATTGAGCCTTGCTGCGAATGCTGCAGTAAAAGTTGCCGGCATGTGTTGAACCAACAAAATAGGATGCGGATAATTTCTAGGAAACTGCGTTAAAATCCGTTGTAACGCGACTGGCCCGCCTGTTGAGGTGCCAATAGCCGTCAGTTGATACGCCTTACCCGACGCACGAAAGCGCGACTGCAGAGGTGCTTGAGCAGAAGTGCTGCTTGTTCTAGCTATTGCCGAGTCAGCAGGCTTATTTGATGCCATACGAGCGGAAGTATTCAGCGATGACGCACCTAACGGGCTAGGAGCCGCAGATGTAGAGCCTGGTAGCACTCTTGGCGTACGCGAAACCAGTGGTGTGCGACGCATCATAGTACGGCGACTAGCGATCTGCAGCACACGTTGTTGCAACAACGCGACCGCTTCATCTTTATTTCGCGCGATGTCTTCGAATTTCTTCGGTAGAAAATCTAACGCTCCCGCCTCTAATGCATCTAACGTCGCTTTCGCACCATCATGCGTCAGCGATGAAAACATTAATATGGGCGTCGGCTGTTTCGCCATGATTTCACGCACTGCTGAAATGCCATCCATAACTGGCATTTCAATGTCCATAGTAATAACGTCTGGCTTGAGAGAAAGCGCCTTTTCAAGCGCTTCTTTGCCATTGACCGCCACATCGATCACTTCTAATCGGGGGGCGGCATTGATGATATCACTGACTCGACGACGGAAAAAACTTGAATCGTCTACTACTAACACTTTGATCGACATAGATTTCCTTATCAGATACGCGATGCAGCGGCGTACTGTTTAAGTAAATCAGGCACGTCCAAAATTAAAGCAATATGGCCATCACTGGTAATCGTTGCGCCCGCCATACCAGGCGTACCCTGCAATAGCTTATCAAGCGGTTTAATCACCACTTCTTCTTGACCAATGAGTGTATCGACGACAAAGCCGACACGTTGACTACCGATTTGAACAATCACCACATGGCCATGGCCTTTGCGCTGTTCCGCGCGACCCGCATGGGATGCTAACCAGTTCTGTAAATAGAATAATGGAATCGATTTATCACGAACAATTATCGTCAATTGCCCATCAACAACGTTAGTGCGGCTTAAATCCAGATGGAAGATCTCATTAACGCTAGCAAGCGGCAGCGCAAATGGGTTACCGCCAACGCCTACCATCAAGGTGGGTAGAATCGCTAAAGTCAGCGGCACTTTGATGGTAATTTTAGTCCCAGTGCCGAGTTCTGAATCAATATCAATAGAGCCATTTAGGGTGTTAATCGCGGTTTTTACCACATCCATCCCTACACCACGGCCAGAAATATCTGAGATTTTTTCTTTACTCGAGAAGCCCGGCATGAAAATCAGATTAAAGCATTCTTTATTGGTCAGACGCGAAGCCGCATCTTCATCCATCATGCCACGTTTAACCGCAATTGCTCGCAGCTTATCCGGATCCATACCACCGCCGTCATCGACGATAGCCAGTTCGATATGGTCACCTTCTTGCGACGCAGACAAGGTAACGGTACCTGTGCGTGATTTGCCCGACTGCTCGCGCACGTCTGGCATTTCAATCCCGTGGTCAACCGAATTCCGAACTAAGTGAATCAGCGGATCCGCTAACGCTTCCACTAAATTCTTATCCAAGTCCGTCTCTTCACCCTGCATGACCAAAACAATGTCTTTATTTAGGCTACGTGCAAGATCTCGAATAACGCGAGGAAAACGTCCAAAGACCTTTTTAATCGGCTGCATGCGCGTTTTCATTACCGCACCTTGCAAGTCCGCTGTCACAACATCAAGGTTAGAGACTGCTTTTGACATCTCTTCATCATTGCTGTTGAGGCCAAGACTCACCAGTCGGTTTCGAACCAACACCAACTCGCCGACCATATTCATGATGGTATCGAGTGTGGACGTGTCCACGCGCACACTGGCTTCTGCCTGCGGCTTTTTCACCGGCGTTGCTTTCGTTTCGCTATTTGCAGGCAGCTTCTTCTCTTGCATCGCTGGTGCAGAAACCGGAGCTGGATGAGATGCAGGAGCGATTGCGTTTTCAGTGCTGGCAGGAGCTGATTCAGAGATAGAAGCATTTGGCTCTTGCAACACAGAAACCGGTTTCGTTGCGGCCTCTAGTTCTTCGGGTGAAGGTCCGTTGCCGACACCATGAAGTTCATCCAATAGCTTTTCAAACTCTTCGTCCGTCATCAAGTCACCACCGGAAGGCGACGGAGCAAGTGGCGGTGTTGGCGCTGCGGTAGGCAAGCCTGTAGGCTGTGCCGCGGCGTCACCTAATGATGGGCCTTTGCCGACACCATGAAGTTCATCCAACAGTTTTTCAAATTCATCATCGGTAATATCAGAGGAACTGGCGTTAGCGGCTTGCGGCGTTTTATCTACCGAAGTAACCGTTGCCGAAACAGGCTGAGAAGGCACGCTTTTTTTCTGATTCGGCGCTGCACCTTTACCGTGTAGCTCATCTAAAAGACGTTCGAATTCATCTTGAGTAATATCATCGATTGAGCCACCTTGAGCATCAACCGACGTTGATTCAACAGCAGCAGGCTCACTAATAGACTCAACAATCGGTGCCACTGGCGCAGCGGGTTGAGGCACTTCGATAGGTTCGTTGCTGGTCGCCGGTGAACTAAGACGATGTAGCTCTTCTAAAAGACCAGGGTCGGCAGGCGTGATAGATTCAGAATTTTGTACCGACTGAAACTGATGATTAATGGTATCCAGTGCTTTAAGCATGGTATCCATTAGGTTTGCGTCAACACCTCTTTGGCCATTTCGCAAAATATCAAACACATTCTCCGCACCGTGGCACGTATCCACGAGTTCGGTCAACGCTAAAAACCCTGCGCCACCTTTAACGGTATGAAAGCCTCTAAATATTGCATTGAGCAGATCTTTATCTTCAGGGTTATTCTCTAGCTCAACCAGTTGCTCAGACAACAGTTCAAGAATTTCACCCGCTTCCACTAGAAAGTCCTGAAGGATTTCTTCATCTAATTCGTAGCTCATAGTCCACCTCTAAAACCCAAGACTCGAAAGCAAATCATCGACTTCGTCTTGCGAGGAAACGGCATCCGTTCGCTCATGAGGGTTAATAATGGGTCCCTCAACGCCAACTGGTGCCTGCTTTGGTTTTGTAGTTATTGATTGTTGTTCGTCACTGAACACTTTCAAAATCTCCACAAGCCTTGTTTCCACTTCACTCACTAATGTGATAACTCGGCGTATGATTTGTCCAGTAAGGTCTTGAAAGTCCTGTGCCATGAGGATATTAGTTAGCTGCGTTCGAAGTTCAGTGCTATCGCCCTCAACCTGAGTCAGTAAGTCATCAATCCGGTGACACAAATCTTTAAATGTTTGTAGCTCAACACGTCCATGCATGAGTTCATTCCATTGAGGACGAACTTGTAGCAGGCACCCATGAAGGTTATCGGCCATTGGCAAGCAATGCTCAACCGCATCCATGGTCGTATTCGCTGAAACTTCGGTTTTATTAATCACGTACTCAAGACGATCGCGCGCTTCAGGAATTTCATCATTAGCTATCTCGTTCAATCGAGTATCAATGCTAAATTCGCTTAATGCGTCGTGTAGTTCTCGCGTCAATGCTCCAACTTCTTGGAGCACCCGACTTTCACTACCGCCTTGGATCTTCATGACCAGCTCATCCGCTTCTTGCTGCTTTTGCTCCTCAAGGAGCACAACAAGTTGCTTAGCTTGTTCCAATGAAATCATTCTGAAATAGCCACTTTGCTATAGGAGCGCGTTATAAACGCTCAAAAATTTTGTCTAATTTTTCTTTTAATGTTGCAGCAGTAAATGGTTTAACAATGTAGCCATTTACGCCTGCTTGTGCCGCTTCAATGATCTGCTCGCGTTTTGCTTCTGCAGTAATCATTAGGACAGGTAAATGTTTTAACTCGTCATCTGCTCGAATGTGGCGGAGAAGATCGATACCTTGCATGCCTGGCATATTCCAGTCAGTCACTACAAAGTCGAAATCGCCTTTTTTAAGCATAGGTAACGCTGTTAAACCATCATCAGCTTCAAGCGTATTGCTAAAGCCCAAGTCGCGTAGAAGGTTTTTGACAATACGTCGCATTGTTGAAAAGTCGTCAACAATAAGGATTTTCATGTTTTTATTCAAAATTGCCTCCACTGAAAGCAAGATCAGTGATTATTAATTATTATCAGTCCAAGCGCTGAGCTTGGTTCGAAGACGCTGCATCGTTTGACTAAGTATTTGGCTAACGCGCGATTCGCTGACGCCTAATACTTCTCCTATCTCCTTCAAATTCAACTCTTCGTCATAATACAGGGATAACGTTAAGGCTTCACGCTCAGGGAGCGTTTTTATCGATTCAATTAACGCTTCGCGGAATGCATCATCCGCGACGCCCTGAAATGGCGAATTGTCTTCATCGTCTGTTGCTACAGAAACAGAGTCCTCTGAAACGCCTAAATCTTCAATACCTACCAAACGAGAACAGCTTATATCTGTTAATGCACGATGATATTGTGTCAAACTCATGCCTAAATGCTGGGCAACCTCTGCATCCGTTGGCTCTCGATTAAGCTCAACTTCTAACAATGAGATCGCTTGCGAAATATCGCGACTGTTCTTGTGTACCGACCTAGGCACCCAATCACCGCGACGAATATCATCCAACATGGCACCACGTATACGGATTCCCGCATACGTTTCAAAACTCGCACCTTTACTACCATCGTAGTTTTTTTGTGCTTCAATCAAGCCGATCATGCCGGCCTGAATTAAATCTTCCACCAATACATTCGGCGGCAGTCGCCCAATTAAGTGGTGCGCAATTCGCTTCACTAATACTGAGTATTTCTCTAAGAAAGCTTGCTGACCGCTTAAATTGGCATGCTGGTCATAGGTCAAAGCTTTATTCACTAAATGGTTCCTCTAGTGCTGCAGGTCGATTTAGCAAGCGCTCTACGAAAAATTCCAAATGACCGCTTGGGACTTTAGGAATCGGCCATGTCAGCGCTTTATTCGCTAAAGAGTTCAATGCTAACGCAGCAGGCGAGCGTGGAAACGCATCCACGACAATCTTTTGCCTTTTCACTGCTTGTCGCACTTTATCATCTAACGGGATACAAGCGACTAACTCAAGGCTCACATTGAGGAATCTCTCTGTGACTAGTGTCAATTTTGCGAATAATTCTCGGCCTTCTCGGTAGCTACGAACCATATTCGCCACAACCTTAAAGCGTTGAACCTGATGCTCTCGGCTCAATAATTTGATCAGCGCATAGGCATCGGTAATGGACGTTGGTTCATCACACACCACTACCACCACATCTTGCGCTGCACGAGAAAAGCTCACTACCATGTCAGAAATACCAGCAGCAGTATCTACTAGCAGGACATCCATCTCATCTTCTAACGTACCAAAGGCACGAATCAAGCCGATATGTTGCGCGTGGCTTAATTCTGTCATGCTTTGCGTGCCTGAGGTGGCAGGAATAATACGAATGCCGTGTGGACCTTCCACAATCGCATCTTGTAAATCGCATTCACCCGCTAGAACATGCCCTAAGTTTCTCTTAGCGCGAATTCCAAGCATTACGTCGACATTGGCCAGACCTAAGTCTGCATCCAAAACCATGACTTTTTTGCCCTGGCGAGCCATACAAATCGCAAGCCCAAGTGTTACGTTAGACTTGCCCACACCACCTTTACCACCAGTAACCGAGATTACCTTTGTGTACGTTGGCTGAGTCAAACGTCTCAGTCCACTTGCTTGGTCATGTATCATGTTATTTGTCATATTCGCTTGCACCTAAACCCCCTCCATATCGCTGTTCCAGAAGTGGGGTTCATTCTCTGTCGACTTCTCAAGTAATTCGTTCGCTTTAGCGACCATGTATTTTGGCTGAGCGATAACAATATCTTCAGGGACTCGTTGCCCATTGGCGATATACGTTACTGGCAGCGCATTTTGCACTACAACACTGATAAACTCTCCAAGGCTCAACGATTCATCGAGCTTGGTCATGATGCAACCCGAAAGTGGGATGCGTCTAAAGTGGTCCAGCGTTTCTTGTAACACTTGACGTTGTGCCGTAGCAGGCAACACCAAGTAACTATTAATGATTTCACCGCTCTCTTGCATCAGAGTATCTAACTGCTCTGAAAGGCGGACATCTCGCTGTCCCATACCTGCGGTATCAATTAAGACTAACCGTCTGTTTCTCAACTGATATAATACATCGGCCAGTTCTTCAGAATCTTTAGCAACTCTTACCGGACAACCCATAATTCTGCCATAAATGGACAATTGTTCATGAGCACCGATCCGGTAAGTATCCGTTGTGACAAGTGCAACATTGTCCGAACCGTATTCCATTGCCGCGCGAGCCGCTAACTTGGCTACCGTCGTGGTTTTTCCAACACCCGTCGGACCTAACAAAGCGACAATGCCACCTTGGCGTAAAATATCTTGCTTACTAATCACCACCTGATCAGAGACTAGCGCAAGCAATGCCTTCCAAGCTTTCTGTGGCGGAGTATCTTCAGGAATATAACAAGCAAGCTGGTCAGCCAGTTCCGGTGAAATCCCCATTCGCTCTAAACGCTTGATTAACATGGCTCGCAGAGGTTCTCTACGTTCGACTTCTTGCCACATCAGTCCAGAGACTTGGTGCTCTAATAAACGGCGAATAGAAGACATGTCTTCTTTCATCGACTCCAGTTCTTCACCAATTTTTCCGTCACGCTTACTGCCTGACGAATAGTGACTTGAAGAAGTCTGATTCGATGATGAGCGCTCTGACGAGGATTGTCCCGATGAGAAGTGATTAGGCGTGTGACGTTGCATCGCAGCACGCGAGTCGGATTCTCGCTCACCATAAGCGCGCGCTGACGCCGAGTACGGTGCGCCTCGCTCCTCACCTGCTCTATCACGCACACCGTGCGATTCACGGCGATTGTCTTGAGTATATTGGTAACGGTCACTACTTTGGTAAGCCGAGCTCATCGAATTGCTTCGCTCAGACTGGCGTTCTAGTAGGGCTGACAACGAATCGGTAGATTTCGCGGCTTGAGTTTGAGTGCTCACATCAGAACCACCACGGTAGTTTTTCAACATATTAGCAAAGCGATCGCTAACCGAAGGCGTGCTTGTATTACCGCGTTGATTCAAGCTAACGTGATCATCTTTTAATTCACGCTCACCTGGATACCCAGGTTGAGTCGACGGCGTCGGTGGTGATAATGCCTTGTTGCTCATTTGACGTGGTGCGGTTTGATTACCATCACCATCAATCGCGGCAACGATCTCAACGCCACCTGCCACTTTTTTATTTGACATGATGACCGCCTCTGCACCAAGTTCTTCTTTGACTTGTAGCAAGGCTTGTCGCATATCTCTGGCAAAAAATCGTTTAATTTTCAACGGTCACATCCATTTTCAATACCGACGTCAGTGAATAGTAAATCACTATTCAAAGCGATTAAATACTATCGCTAATTATACTAACGACTCATTAATTCCCAACCGCCTGTACGATTCGTATTTGTTTTTCATCAGGTATTTCTTGGTAAGACAACACTCGTAAATTTGGAATCGTATTCTTTACAAATTTAGCTAACGTCGAACGAAGTACGCCCGATGTTAGTAATACGGCTGCCTCACCTTTTAATTCTTGTTCTTGGGTAGCTTGTGTTAACGACGCTTGTAATCGTTCGGCTAAGCCAGGCTCTATACCCGCTGACTCACCACCCGCCGCTTGCATGGTTTGATGCAATATTTGTTCCAACTCTGGGATCAAGGTAATAACCGGCAATTCTGGTTCTATACCATTGATCTCTTGGACAATTAGTCGTTTAAGGGCAATACGAACAGCGGCGGTCAATACGTCAGGTTCTTGACTCTTTGATGAATATTCAGCCAACGTCTGGACGATCGTACGAATATCTCGAATTGGAATCGCTTCATGCAGTAGATTTTGCAACACCTTAACCATGGTTCCCAACGGCAGTTGCTCCGGCACAAAGTCTTCAACCAACTTCGGAGCACTACGCCCTAGTAGTTCAAGTAAGTTCTGAACCTCTTCATGCCCTAGCAACTGCGCCGCGTTATTCGTCAGTAGTTGACTCAAATGTGTGGCGAGCACTGTGGATGAGTCTACCACGGTGTAGCCAAGCGCTTGAGCGTGCTCTTTCTGTGCTTCTTGTATCCAAACCGCTTCTAGACCAAACGCAGGGTCAATGGTTGGTTCGCCATCAATCAGCCCATAGACTTGACCTGGGTTAATCGCCAACTCTTGGTCTGGACGAATTTCCGCTTCACCTACCGCCACACCCATTAGCGTAATGCGGTAAGAGTTTGGGGTCAGCTCTAGGTTGTCTCTAATATGTACCGCAGGGATCAGGAAGCCAAAATCTTGGGAGAGCTTTTTACGCACCCCTTTAACGCGCTCAAGTAACTCACCCCCTTGGTCTCTATCGACGAGAGGAATCAAGCGGTAACCCACTTCGAGGCCGATGACGTCAACCGGATGTACGTCATCCCAAGACAATTCTTTTGGTGGCGCTGATGGGTCTTTGGGCTGCAATTCTGCTGGCAAGTTTTTCTGCTCTTCCGCTTTTTTCTGCTTACGCGTCATCCAATATGCTCCGCCCCCCGCCATGGCTGCCAGCAACAAGAATGCGAAGTGCGGCATACCCGGCACAATACCCATTACCAGCATAATGCCTGAGGTAATCATAAGTGCTTTGGGGTTATCAAACAGTTGAAAAACAACCTGTTGCCCCATGTCTTCGTCAGTATTTTGACGCGTCACCATAATTGCCGCGGCAATGGATAACAGCAGCGAAGGGATTTGGGCAACCAAACCATCACCGATGGTCAACAGCGTATAAATTTCTAGTGCTTCACCGAACCCTAGTGAGTGCTGCATCATACCAATGCTAAGACCACCAACGATATTGAGAAACAGAATAAGAATACCGGCGATGGCATCCCCTTTTACAAACTTCGAGGCACCATCCATCGAACCGTAAAAATCCGCTTCTTTGGTCACTTCAAAGCGACGAGTGCGAGCTTGGTCTTGATCAATGAGTCCGGCGTTTAAATCCGCATCAATCGCCATTTGTTTACCGGGTAACGCATCCAAGGTAAAACGCGCACTCACTTCGGAGATACGACCCGCACCTTTGGTTACTACCATGAAGTTTATGATCATTAAGATCATAAACACCACAAGACCCACCGCGTAGTTACCACCAATCACCACGTTACCAAAGGCTTCAATAACATTACCTGCCGCGCCACTACCTTCGTGACCATAAAGCAACACCACTCGCGTTGACGCCACGTTCAGCGCCAAACGCAACAATGTCGCAATCAGTAGTACAGTCGGAAACGCGGCAAAATCCAATGGACGACGGGTATAGACAGACACCAACAACACAACCATCGCCAAGGCAATATTGAAGGTAAAAAAGAGATCGAGAAGCAGCGCAGGGATGGGCAATATTATCATTGCCAGTGCAGCGAGAACCATAATAGGCGCGCCAACAGCAGGTAAAGCCCGATTAGGAATCGTCGGGAGTTTGTTGGCAAATGGTAAGGTCAATTTCATTACAACTACATCACTGCGGGTGGCACATAGCGCGCCATAATTAAATACTAAACCTGTATTATGCAAGAAGCATACCTATAGGCAGTCAAGTTTTTGACAGTCCATCAAGGCTATACTACTGAGCAGGAAAACATCTATTAATAACGCATATCTTTTGGAATCGTGATCTGATCATTTTGCAATGTCGGGCGCTGCCCGCCTTTTTTACGATATTGCTTTAATTGATACACATAAGCAAGAATCTGCGCCACGGCGGCAAATAGGCTATCTGGGATCTCTTGTTCTAATTCCGACGTATGATAAAGGGCACGAGCAAGGGGGGGTGATGGCACAATATAAATATTATGCTCACGGGCAACTTCACGGATTTTCAAGGCCATATGATCAATCCCCTTTGCGACCACAATTGGGGCTTTATCCTGACCCTGTTTATATCGTAGTGCGACCGAGAAGTGTTCTGGGTTGGTAATAATAACGTCTGCCTCTGGGACTTCCGCCATCATTCTTCGTTGTGCCGCTTCGCGCTGAAGCATACGAATTCGGCCTTTAACTTCCGGTTTACCTTCGGTATCTTTGAACTCATCTTTGACTTCTTGCTTAGTCATTTTGAGTTGCTCGGCATGCTGCCAAATTTGAAAGGGAACGTCTATCGCCACCACAATCAATAACGTGGTACTGATCAGCAATATAAAGTTGAGTAGAATATCCAACGCGTGGAAAATGTTTTGTGGAAAGACCTCTACACTCAGTTGAAATAAGTCAGCACGTGATGCGTTAACTAAATAAAAGGCCATCCCTGCGACAAGTGACACTTTAAGAATGGATTTAATCAGTTCAACCCAACTTTGCATGCCGACCATGCGCTTTAGACCGCTGAGTGGATTCATTTTAGACAGTTTTGGCATCGCCGCTTCTGCCGAAAAGCTAATACCACCGACACCAGCCGCCCCCACTAATGCAGCAAGAAACAAGACAAACAAAATCAGAATTAACGGCAGAACGAGCCCGGATAACACGCCCATGATGATGTCGAATAGCACCGTGTGATCGTAAATTTCTTCCCGCGATAGGGTGAAAAATCGACTCATGGTATTAAAAAGTGCTTTAGCTAGCCCTTCACCAAACATCATCAGTGACAGAGCGCCCACCATCAGCACTGATACTGACGCCAGCTCTTTCGACCTCGCAACCTGACCTTTTTCACGCGCCTGCTTTAACCGCTGGGGCGTGGCGTCTTCTGTGCGTTCTTGTCCATCTGACTCAGCCAAGTCTGCCCCCTAAAGTCATAAGCACGTTCATATCCATAGCAAAGCACAAAATGATAGTGCGTAAAACAGCCATTATGGTCAACATGCTAAACGAATCAAGCGACATACTTGCCCCTCAACTTCTAGCCAATACAGTTGGTAGTGACTATACAGCCCCGCTAGCATATACCAACAAATCATCAAGCCAACCACCAGCGCAAAGGTAAAACCTAACGCAAAAATGTTCAATTGTGGCGCCGCTCTGGTCATCACACCAAATGATAAGTTGACCGTCAGTAGGGCAATAATCCCGGCAATGGCCATACTCAATGCCGTTTTGAACATTAAGCTTAACCACCCTGCCATCTCTCTAAAGTCGACCGTAGTAAGCTGACCACTACCGATGGGCAAGGTTTTAAAACTCATCACAACCAATTGAATCATTTTAAGGTGACCGTCGGTCGCCAAAAAGAACATGGTTGCCAAAAACATAAACAGCTGACCTAAAAGCGGTGTACTTTGTCCATTGGCAGGATCCACCATAGAGGCGAAACCTAAGCTCGATTGCATGCCGAGTATCTGCCCGAGCATAACAAAAGTCTGCACCATGAAAATGGTGACCATCCCCATCGAGATGCCAATGATCATTTGTTCCGCAACAATCAAGAAGCCTTGGAATGAGAACAGCTCAATATTCTGCGGAACCGCAGGCAAGGTCGGCATGACGGCAAGGGTGAGAGCCAAACCAAGAAACAGACGAATTCTAGGCGAAACAAAATTAGCCCCCGTTACCGACATGACCATCAACATGGACGATATCCGCACATAAGGCCAAAAATAGTTAGCAAGCCATTCAATCACCGTGCTCGTTGGGTATTCCATGCTTGGCTTTACCAAAGAACCTGAGGGATTCGTTCGATGATTTCATAGAAGAACTCCATCATCATTTGCGTCCCCCAATGAGCAAACCCCATCAAAACCAATAATGTCACCACAAGCCTAGGAAGGAAGCTCAACGTTTGTTCGTTGATCGACGTGGCAGCTTGAAATATCGCCACAACCAACCCCACCAACAAGCTTGGCACTACGATGGCACAAACCAGTAGCAGCACCATCCACAAAGCATCACGAAATAATTCAACAAACAGCTCAGGCGTCATCTTGATTACTCCAGCTACAACGCAAAACTGCCGGCCAAGGTTGATAGAATTAAATTCCAGCCATCAACCAAGACAAACAACATAAGTTTAAACGGTAGAGAAACAATCATTGGCGACAACATCATCATACCCATTGCCATCAGAACTGACGCCACCACCAAGTCAATGATTAAGAAAGGAAGAAACAGCATGAATCCGATTTGGAACGCAGTTTTCAGCTCAGAAGTGATGAATGCAGGAATCAATACGGCAAGGGATACATCTTCTGGATTTTGCGCGGTGGAACCAGACATGTGTACGAAGGTTTCTAAGTCTTTAACGCGTGTTTGCTTGAGCATGAAATCCTTCATTGGACCTTGTGCTTGGTCAAAGGCTTGTTTGGCTGAAATCTCTTCATTCAAATAAGGCTGAATCGCCTCATCATTCACCTTACTCAACACTGGCGACATAATGAATAAGGTTAAAAACATGGCAATACCAATAATCACTTGATTGGAAGGTGTTTGCTGTAGACCCATCGCCTGCCTAAGAATCGACATGACCACGACAATACGAGTAAACGAGGTCATCAAGATGACCATAGCAGGCAAGAAGCCAAGCATGGTCATCAAGGCTAGGATTTGTAAGTTTACTGAGTAATCTTCGCTACCATCCGCATTGGTTTTCATGGTGAAGGCAGGAATACCCGGACCAGACGCAAAGCTACTCCCTGTTGAGCTTGCCGCCCCTTGGTCGCTCTGCATCGCCGAAACCGTTACACCACTGTCTAGTGCTGCGCCGCTCGTTACTGGTGTTGCCAATGCCTCTTCAGCAAAGCTGATTGGCGCAAAACTAAGAAGTAAGCAAAGGCATGCTGCGCGCAGTATAGTAATCATTGCTAACCTTGTTTTTTCATCAATTTGGATAACTGAGCCGCGAAAGCAGGCTGTGTGGCTTCTTCCTGCGTCAGTGGCGTCTCTAATTTAGAAATCAATTGAATAGATTGCGCGGTGATCCCAACAAGAAATTGCTCATCTCCCGCTTCCACTATCGCGATGCGCTCTTTTGTCCCAACAGGGATTTGTCGCACAATTTTAAGTCCTTGCTGATTGATCATTGACGGCACTTTCATCCGTTTTAGCAACCAAGCCAGCCCCAAAATCACCATCACAACCAGTACAAGTGCACCTAGTGTAGCGGCAAGATCAAACGGAGATTCTCCACCAGCGAGCTGAGTAGGCGCTTGCGAAGCGAGCACTGACGTAGACAATAACAAGGCGGAAACTACGATCAAATTTAGTATTTTCATGCTTAACGTAACTTTTTGATGCGCTCAGTTTGGCTTATGACGTCGGTAAGACGAATACCAAATTTATCATTGACGACAACCACTTCCCCATGGGCGATTAGGGTGCCATTCACCATCACGTCCAATGACTCACCCGCGATACGATCTAATTCAACCACCGACCCTTGGTTCAATTGCAGTAAGTTACGAATGCTAATTTGCGAACGTCCTACTTCCATTGAGATGGTCACGGGAATATCCATGATGGTATCGAGCTTGCGGCGCTCATCTTCCGAAATAGGCGTCGAGGAGTCTTGCAACTCGTCCAACGGTGCGGCAAGTACTTCATCTACGTCAATCTCTGGTGCCATTGGGTCTTCCCCAAGTGCGGCTGCCCATTCATCTGCTAACTTTTGGTCGTCTGTAATGCCCATAACTTTTTATACTCTCTTATTCGTTCTCATCGTCCACATGCTCGAGCTCAGCCATAATATCCTTACCAAGGAAAGCTAAATCCGTTTTTACCACATCTGGGCGTCTAATCTTCTCGGAAATTTGAACGGCAATTTTCTCGCCTGTCCTTCCCATTTTCACTCGATATGTCGGTAATTCTTCGACAAACATCGTGGCATTTTCCGGCATTTCAATCGGAATAATGTCACCGACTTGCAACTCCATTAAATCGCGTAGAGACACGTCTTTTTCCAACAGATTTACGCGAAAATTAACCGGAACATCCATGATTTCTTCACGTAACGCGCTGCTCCAACGAACGTCCGTTTCCATTTTATCCGACTGCACCCCCGCATCGAGAAGCTCTCGAATAGGCTCAACCATCGAATACGGCATCACAACGTGGAAGTCGCCACCACCACCATCAACTTCGATGTGGAAAGAGCTGACAACAATCACTTCCGTCGGACTAACAATGTTCGCCATACTCGGGTTCACTTCAGAGTCCAAATATTCGAACTCTACCCCCATAACTGGCGACCATGCTTCTTTATAGTCTTCAAACACGGTTTTCATCAGCAATTGAATAATACGGCGTTCGGTTGGCGTAAACTCTCGGCCTTCAATCTTGGCGTGGAAACGGCCGTCTCCACCAAAAAAGTTTTCGACGAGAATAAAGACCAAACGTGCTTCCATGGTAATTAGCGCGGTACCTTTTAACGGTCTAAACCGCACCATATTCAAGCTAGTTGGTACATAAAGTGTGTTTTGGTATTCGCCAAATTTCATCATTTGGACACCATTGATAGACACTTCTGCGGTCTTTCTTAACATATTGAATAAGCTAATTCGCATATGCCGTGCGAAGCGTTCGTTGATAAGCTCCAACGTTGGCATTCGACCACGAACAATGCGGTCTTGGGAAGAAAAATCAAAATGCACCGCATCACTAGGATCCTGATCCAGTTCTTCTTCTACCTCATCAACATCATCTACACCATGCAGTAGCGCATCAATTTCGTCTTGGCTTAATAAGTCAGTCACACATTACCTACTGGATAACAAAATCTGTAAAGAGTACGCGTTCTATCACGGGCTTTCCGACCACTTGTGACAAACTACTCTGTATGTCGGCGGTTGCTTGATCACGTAATTCAACTCGCCCATTGGTACTTCTTAACTGCTCAACCGACGTGGAAGCAAACGTTGACAGCAACGTACTCTCAATCAATGGTGAATGATAACGAGCTAACTCTTCATTATCTAGCCCACGCACCATCAGTTGAGCTTTAATCTGAACCATACGATCACGAGACTTCCCCGTAACATTAAACACGAAAGGTTGCGCGATGTTGACGTATGAGATTGGATCAACCACGACAGCTGGAGCATTTTGCGCAGACGTTGGGCGATGTTGAGGCGTACTATCTGTGCCAAAAAGCCAGTAAGCAACGCCTCCAGCAATGAGCAAAACCACGAGTACTGCTACGATGATAATCAACAGTTTTTTCTTACTGTTTGGTTGTTCTTGAATATTTTCTGCCATATCGATATTTACTTTTAGTTAAGCGGCTTGAGGTTATTGAGCCGATTATACAGACAATCCCACGTGACGTGGTTTCGCGTTGAGTTTATTCGTTAACTAAAACACTCAGAGCAAAACAATGCGCTACGCATAATAACTGATACCATCTTCTTTTTTGGCGATATTTAGGTTCATGCTCACCCCTTCCTCTATGGCTTCCGCATCGCCATGAGACTGACCGGCACCACCTGAGCCTTGATTATGAGCATCTGCCGATGCATGACGCTGCTGTTGACCAGAACCTTGTTGCTGTACTGAGGTATCAGCAAGTTGAATACCTTGCTGCGATAACATTTCTCGCAGCCTTGGCATTGATTGATCAACCATCTCTCGTGTTTGTTGGTTCTGAACGGTGAAATGCACGGTCGCGGTGTCACTATTGAGTGTCATGCGAATTTGCATTCGCCCTAACTCTGGCGGATCAAGGCGAATATCCACCTGCTTTAGGTTCTTCGCCATCATCATCTGAATACGTTCTGAAACTTGATCGCTGGCATTCTCTTTAGTGAGCACCATCGGTGATTGTACGTTCGTCGTCGCTTGTGGTTGCTCACCGCGTAGTGCTTGAGTGCCCAATGCTGTGCCTGCTGTCGCTGCCGGATTCAGACCGTTTAGCGGCTCATTACTCGACGCGGGACTGGGTTTCAAGCCTTTCAAGTTTGTCTGACCAACCCCCATCGCATTAGGGGGTGCGACTCCACTCGTCACTGGACTCGCTGACGGCGTTTCTTTTCCTGCTAGCATTGACGCTGCAGCTAATGTTCCTGCGGCTGGCGTTCCTGCGGCCGGCGCACTAGCACCGTCATTACTCGCGGCTGCCGTTCCCTGATGAGCTGAATGGAAAGGCTGCGCTTGCTGTGAATTTGGTTGCGATAATGGCGTTGGTACTGCATTGAGCCCATTCGACGCTTGCTTATC
Source organism: Vibrio nomapromontoriensis (assembly GCF_050337205.1). NCBI lineage: Bacteria > Pseudomonadati > Pseudomonadota > Gammaproteobacteria > Vibrionales > Vibrionaceae > Vibrio > Vibrio nomapromontoriensis. The sequence goes on along the minus strand of NZ_JAKJSS010000006.1, from coordinate 636,810 downwards.
TAACGTTGATTTATCCAGCGCGGCGCCTGCAGCAAGTATCGCGGCTTTTCCTTCCAACTTAGCATCACTGCTTCCATCAGTTTGCGACCAAGCAATTTGAGAATTCGCTCCGTCACTTTTTACGCTGCCGTCAGCCACAGCTAACCCTGCCACACCTGCTGACTGAGCCAAGGTACTATTCGCTTGCCCTACTCCGACTGATGATGTCAATGTTTGCGGTGAGGCTGCTGTTGTAGAAACCGCAGCTGGAGAAGTCACAGCTGCAGAAGCTATCGCGGTTGAGGATAACGCCTCAGCTGGTAAAGTCTGTCCAATTGGGGATTCCACCGGCATTGACTGCCCAGATGCCGCAGCAAAGGTCGCTAACACTGTTGCCTCATCTGATGGTAGGGTCTTGTCGGTCGTATCATTGACCATAGCGGTCGTAGCCGCAGCCCCCGCAGCCGATTCTAATGAAGGAGTTTGCAGCGCTTGATTTGACTCGTTTAAGCGATTCAGTAACTGAGAGCTTTCATCCATGGTCGCTTGTGCTGATGCGTTAGCTTGTGCCGATGCACTAGAATGTACTGATGCGCTAGCATGTACTGACGATTTAGCTTGCGAAGTCGCGGCCAAATTTTCAGGATCCGTTACTGAGACTGCCTCTTCCGAGGCGATAGCAGTGGTCGCCAACGCCATTTTCTTGACGTCTGAAGATGAGGCTTCGTCACTTTCTGTTGGGGTCTTTACGCTTTGATTTACGCTATCAGCGGACTCATCCTTGCCGTTTGATTCCAACCCTTTATTCTCAGCTGATTCTAGTGCAATCTCGCCCACATCATCCGTTGCAGCCTCCGAGGCGTCGGACGAAGGCGAGCTAGAATCAGCCACTGATTTTTCTAATGACCCTTTCTCTGCAACAGAACCGTCAACACTTTGTTTTTTCTCTGTATTTTCACCATACATAGCACTTTTCAACTTATCAAAGAAACCCGACTCCTCTGACGTCGCAACGGTATCTTTCGCTGAAGCAGGATCGTTACTCAATTTCAGATTCGATGATGGTGAAGCATTATTGCTAGAAACAGACAGACTCATTCCATTCGGGCCTACATAATGATAATTACAAAATTAATCGTGATGATGACAACATTAGAGGCAAGTGACTGCCGCTGGTCATAATATGCAGATATGATGCAATAATTATACCTAAGTGATAGCAACCAGCAGGATTGGATGTGCTTGGCGTGGCTAGAAGCTAATAAGGTGCATAATCGAATAATAAGCGTAGGTTGTCACTCGGTTGAAGCGTATTAGTGGCTTCAATTCATGATCACTTCAACGCTGAGTTTTTCTTCGTGCAAATAGTAAATTAGAAAACTCATCCATTTGTTGTTGCTCTTTTTTATCGGCAATACGCGCTTTCTCTTTGGCCTTTTTGTCCATCATCCATTCATAGGATCGTCGCTGCTTACGTGTGTTGTGCCAAAACTCTTGGCAATCATCAACTTGTTGCTTAAAGTGCGACTCTGCCGTTTTTTGCTTAGTCAGCGTTTCGTCCAATTGAGTCAGAAATCGATTTAAGTGACCATATTCACTCGCCGTCAGACCTTCCTTTCCGCGACGGACTAATTGATTGCAATAGTCGAGTCGATATTGCTCAATTTGCCTCACTTGATTGTAATAATCTTCTAGCTCAGAGCGCGCTTTATTGAGTGCCAATACGGCTTGCTGCTCATTGTCTTTAGCTTGTTCAAGAAGGAAGTCGAGTGCATTGTCCATAACTTACCGTCAATTAACCTGCAGCAGTTGCTTGAGCATGTTAACGCACATGTCGTAAGGCACGGTCTCTTTCATGCTTTGCTGTAAATATTGATCCAACTTCGGCTTCAGGGTAAAGGCGCTATCAATCGCAGGGTCAGTCCCCGGTTTATATGCCCCAATCGACACCAAATCTTGATTCTTGCGGCACACAGATAGCACCTGTCTCACCGCTTTGGACATCAATACATGCTGATCATCGGTTATTTGCGGCATGACACGACTCACTGATTTTTCCACATCAATCGCGGGATAGTGCCCAGCGTCTGCCATTTCGCGTGATAATACAATGTGGCCATCTAGAATCGCACGTGAGGCATCGGCGATTGGATCTTGTAGATCATCACCTTCGGTCAATACTGTGAAAAACGCAGTAATCGAGCCTTGATTGTCATCACCATTTCCCGCTCGCTCAACAAGCGCTGGCAGCTTGGCAAACACCGATGGCGGATAACCTTTCGTTGCAGGGGGCTCACCCACCGATAAGGCAATCTCACGCTGCGCTTGTGCAAAACGAGTTAATGAGTCCATCAATAGCAATACATCGAGCCCTTGGTCTCTAAAGTACTCAGCGATAGTCAACGCCGTTTGGCAACCTTTCAAACGCATCAAAGGCGATGAATCCGCTGGTGCAGCCACCACCACAGAGCGTTGACGTCCCGTTGTACCTAAAATCTCTTCAATAAACTCTTTAACTTCTCGTCCACGCTCACCGATTAACCCCACAACCACCACTTGCGCGGTTGTGCCACGAGTCATCATGCCCAAAGTGACCGATTTACCCACACCAGAACCGGCAAATAAGCCGATACGTTGGCCTTTGCCAACCGTTAACAAGCCATTAATGGCCTTAAGGCCAACATCTAGCGGCTCTGAAATAGGCTTTCTTGCAAGGGGATTAATAGGCTGGGCATTAAACGAGGCGCGTTTCTCCGTGTATATTTCGCCCAGGCCATCTAGTGGATTACCCACACCATCAATGACACGGCCTAACAGCTCCATTCCTACGGGTAACCCAGTTTCTGCTGTCATTGGCGTGACTCTAGCGCCAGGTAAAATGCCGCTGATTTGCTCACTCGGCATTAAAAATAGATGTTCACCGGAAAAACCAACCACTTCCGCTTCCATCTCACCCGTCATGGTTTCGACTTTACACAAGCTACCGATGGGCGCTTTGCAGCCCGTTGCTTCTAGTGTTAATCCAACAACTCGCACCAACTTACCTGACGCGACGGCACGTGACTTGTGCCCTGATACTTTATACTGAGCGAGACGGTCAGAGAGCGCTTGCATTAATCCGAACCCTGATGACGATTAGTGCCACAAAAGCTTTGTAGCACGCTGTGAATTCGCTCTTCCACCTTGTAGCTCACACTGGACTCACCCGCTTCAATTTGAACATCACCACGATTGAGCGCAGGCTCTACCACGAGTTGCCAATTACGAATATCCAGCTCTTGATCACCGTAGGCTGCTCGAACAATGTCCACGTCAGCAGGATGTAGTTTGAGCGTAATAGCGTGTCCCACAATAGGGAGTACTTCTACTGATTGCTTAATCGTATCGAGAATAAATTGCGGGTTGGTTTGGACTTCAACATGCACGACTTCTTTGACTAGCGTCAGCACCATGTCGACCAACTGCTTCTCAACTTGGCTATTCATGAGTTCAAGAGGTTGAGCAAACTGGTTTGCCATACCCATGAATATTTCAACTTGCTGTTTGATGTATTCCTCACCTGCGGCAACGCCTTCGGCCTTACCAAGCTCTAGCCCTTCTTGGTGTCCAGCTTCCATCCCTTCTTGCTTACCCTTATCAAAACCTTGCTTAAACCCAGCCTCTTGGCCTTGGAATAATCCTTCTTGATAAGCGCCTTGCTTAATAAGTTCGATCTGCTCTTCTGTTAATTCAAACGGTGCATCTTCTGGCGTCGGCTCATCAAGTGGCGTCCAACTTGGGTCGTAGTTTAATGCGGTTTCGCGAGCATGCTGATTGGTCTGAGAGGTGTAATCGGGCAGCCCCCATGAATGCGCAGATTCCATGGTGATGTCTTCAGAAGGGCGCAAGAAGCCGCGTTTTCTATCTCCAGCCATAATTTTACCTTACCCGTTGATTACAAGAACTCGTCAGCACCACCAGAGAGCATCAACTCTCCACTGTCTGCCATCTTTCTTGCTATGGTCAAAATCTCTTTCTGTGCCGATTCTACATCCGCGACTCGTACAGGAGGCATCGCTTCAATGTCTTCGCGCATCATATCAGCCGCACGTTTCGACATGTTGTTGAAAATCTTCTCTTTCAGGCCATCATCAGCGCCTTTAAGTGCACGTTGCAGTACATCTTGAGGAACGTCCCTAAGCAGCTTTTGAATGCCTTGATCATCAACCTCAATGAGGTTTTCAAATACAAACATAAGATCTTGGATATGAGTCGCCATGTCTTCGTCTTGGTCGCGAATTTGATCCATAAGCAGGCCTTCAACGTTATTGTCGAGGTAGTTCATGATCTCGGCCGCCGCCTTCAGGCCGCCAATTTTCGCAGCTTGCGCGCCAGCTTGACCGGCAAACTGTTTCTCCATGATCTCGTTTAGCTCTGCCAACGCCGAAGGTTGCACTTCCTCTAGGTTGGCGATACGCATCATAAGATCAAGACGCACTCGCTCTGGGAACTGAGAAAGAATTTCCGCCGACTGATCGGCTTCAAGATAGGACAATACGATGGTTTGAATTTGCGGGTGCTCATTAATTATGATGCTCGCCACTTGACGAGGATCCATCCATTTCAATGAATCAAGACCCTTAGAGCCAGTCCCCAGTAAAATCTGGTCAACCAAGTTATTGGCTTTATCTTCACCAAGTGCTGCCACCAAGGTATTGCGCATGAAGTCTTCACTGCCCATACCAATATTGGTGTACTTCTGAATGTCTTCAAGAAACGCGCGGTGTACCGCACCCACTTTATCTTGGCTTAAGTCGCTTGCGCGAGCCATTGCCCCACCAACACGTTGCACTTGTTTTGGCTCTAAATGACGAATGATACTAGCCGCGTCTTGTTCATTTAAACTAAGTAAAAGAATGGCGGCTTTTTCTTCACCACTTATGTTTGAGATATCTACGGTTGATTCAACAACCTGCCCACCATTGCTGGCTACAATTTCATTTGCCATTAGTTCTCAACCATCCAATTCTTCACGACTTGCGCGGCAAGCTCTGGCTCATTAGCCACGAGTGCTCGAACCGCCTTCAAGACATCTTCATCTTTATGTAAGTTAGGCAGATCAATGCCTGTGCTAAATTCAAACAGCTCGCTACCGTCGATATCACTACCGATCAGGCTGGTTTCGCCATCCGCACCGAGCGGTAACCCATCTGGGCCATACAATTGCTCATCGGTATCTTGCGCAGCTGGATTAAGCAATTTCTTCATTGCCGGACGAATCAACACCAACACGACAACAATGATCACTAGCGCACTAGCAAACCATCGAACCCAATCGTTAAAGTTCGGGTGCTCCCAGAGTGGAACATCGGCTAATTGTTCCGTTACAGGTGTTTCAAACGTCATACTTAATACGTTGAGCAAATCACCACGGTTTTCATTGAAGCCGACCGAACCAATCAATATTTGACGAATCGCGGCTAATTCCGTTTCAGAACGAGGCTCATACGTCACATCGCCCGTATCCGGGTTCACTTTGGCGCGATTCTTAATCGCCACTGCGACCGTTTGACGATTCACCACACCACTTTGTTTACGCTCGTGACTGATGGTGGTATCGAGTTCAAAGTTACGCGTGGCTTCTTTGTGTACCGAACCTTGACCTAATACCGATCCGTCTTTCATTTGTGCAACGTCAGTTGGAATCGAGGCATCCGCTGGCGGTTGATTACTCAGGGCACCAGGAACCCCCGCCACAGCATTGCCATTATTATAATCTTCTAGCGTATACTCACTTCGCGTCGCGGGAGTATTCGGATCAAACTGCTTACGAGTTTGCTCCACTGCACTAAAATCCAACTCGATGTCCACCTGAGCCGTATAGTTGCCAAGCCCTAAAATAGGAATTAACACTGAATCTATTTTTTCACGCAGTGCCTGTTCTTGGTTTTGTTCAAGCTCTTGCTCTTTTCTTCGTGCCGCCGATGTGGCGTCTTGTGAGCCTGAACTGAGCAGTCGACCATGTTGATCGGTAACGGTAATTCGCGTGGTTTTCATGCCTGGAACAGCACTTGCCACCATATCAACGACAGAGTCAACTTCCTGACGTTTTAGGACTGAACCCGTTGCCAGAGTTAGAAAGACTGAGGCAGACGCCTCTTGATTATGACGGACAAAGACACTTTGTTTAGGAAGGGCAAGCAGCACTCGTGCGGTACGGATCTGCTTCATTTGCTCAATCGCTTTTCCAAGTTGCCGTTCACGACTGAGCTTGAGTCGCTCTTGCTCCAAACGCTGAGACACACCAAACCCCATATCTTGCATTAAGATATCATCACCAGTATTTGACGCACGGTTTAGACCCGCACGCACCATATCTAGCTTTAGGTTGCTGTACTGATTGACTGGCACGCTCAACGCATTGCCTTCAAGCTTGTATTCGACCTTCTTTTGATCAAGATAGTCGAGTACCGGAATCAACTCTTCTGTTTCATATACGCCTAATGGGCGCATTTCGGGTTCTTTGACCCAAAAGAACAGCATCACAATAAGTGCGACACAGATAGAGATGGAAAGTACGAGAACAATTTGTCGCAGCAGATCGAGGTCACCAACGGCTAAATCGAATTTAGAGCTGCTTTTCTCATTTATATCGGGGTTTTGACCTTCGGAGACTAAATCTGAGCTAGCAACCAAATTAGTATCCGCGCCATCCATTACGGTCACATCTGTTGAATGATTTTCTTGAGCCACTGTCCACTACCTAAATTGACTGTCTACGACCTAAAATAACTGTCTACTACCTAGACTATACGGGCATGTTCATGAGTTCTTTGTAGGCCTCAACAAGCTTATTACGTACTTGGATGGTTGCTTCAAATGCAACACTGGATTTGTTTCTGGCGATCATCACATCGGATAGCGATACATCAGCGTCACCGCGATCAAATCGCATTTGTAAATTACCTGAAGACTTTTGCAGTCCATTCACGTTATTTACTGCTTGTGAAAGCATGTCACCAAAATCAGCACCCACTTGCTGTGCCGTTGGTGTGGCACGGGCACTAGATGCTTCAAGCATCATCGCTTGCATCTCGGTATTTAATCCATCAACTCTCATGCTTTCTCACTTACTGTCATTTTATTGACAGTGTCCTTTATTTGTCAGCGCTAAATCAGATATCAGCAAAAATTATGCCATGAAAGGCATCTTCGTGACTAGCGTCGATAGCGCGAAAACTCGATATGGTCATACTGGTGATTTGGAGTGAGATCACTAATTGGGAATCTCTATACCTGCATCACGCATTTTAGCCAATTTATAACGCAAGGTTCTTGGGCTAATACCTAATTTTTCTGACATTTCTTTACGTCGTCCTTCACACTCTTTTAGTGTTTCTAGGATAATGGCAAACTCTTGATCCCTAAGCTCTCCTCCTAGTCCTTCACCAACAGATATCGGCTTTTCCAATACCGCCGTTCTATCCGCGCAGTAAGCAGAGTCTGCAACAGGCGCAACAGTAGGTTCGGCAATAGGTAACTCAGTGCTGGAATAAGCGATAGGGTTTGCAACAACTTGTTGTAGACCCGCAGCATCTTGCCAGTCTACTCCCTCTAGTAAAATGTGCTCAGATTCAATCAGAGTTTGGTCACATAAAATCAGCGCTCGTTGCACAACGTTGTCTAACTCACGAACATTACCTGGCCATGGGTATTGCATCAACTTTGCCAATGCCATCTCACTAAATTTAGGGACAGGCATTCCTAATTTCTTACAATGCCTTTCTGTTAAATGCGTCGCTAATGGCGGAATATCACCCGTTCTTTCCCGCAGTGCTGGCCATGAAATTGGGAACACATTCAAGCGGTAATAGAGATCTTCACGGAAATTGCCCTCTTGAACATACTGCTTAAGATCTCGGTTACTCGTCGCAAGAACGCGAACATCCAATGCGATGCTTTTACGGCTACCTAAACGCTCTACTTCTCGCTCTTGCAACACTCGCAGTAGCTTCGCTTGTAAGTTAAGATCCATTTCGCTGACTTCATCCAATAAAATGGTTCCGCCTTGCGCTTGTTCAAATTTCCCTGGGCACGCTTGAATCGCACCAGTAAACGCGCCTTTCTCGTAACCAAACAGCGTAGCTTCGAGCATATTGTCTGGAATGGCGGCACAGTTAATCGCAACAAATGGCCCTTCTGAGCGCAGCGAGTGATTGTGGATATAACGCGACATGACTTCTTTTCCAGAACCGCTTGGCCCCAAAACCATGACACTGGCATCCGTTTTGGCAACTTTATCGGCCAAAGCTAATAGTTGGATGCTTTTTGGATCGGCAACAATCGCATCGCCATTACTGTCTGACTTGACTGGCGCGTAACGGCTGACCATATTCAGAAGTACTTCTGGCGCAAACGGCTTCGCCATATAATCAATCGCACCTTCTTTCATTGCCGCAACCGCATCTTCAATATTGGCGTATGCCGTCATCAGCAAGACAGGTAGATTTGGCCAGTGCTGCTTAATATTTCGCAGCAACGCCAAGCCACCCATTCCGGCCATTTGCACATCGGATACGACAATATCCACAGGCTGACTTTTTAGCTTCACTAAGGCGTCTTCAGCACAATCGGCTTCCACCCACTCATAGCCCGCGAGCGCCAAGGTATCGACCAAAGCTTCACGCAATCCTTCGTCGTCTTCTACTATCAATACTCTGCTTTGTGCCATTATTCTTGTCCTTCATTTTTTGCGTCAGAAGATGATGTCCCAGCAAGGGGTAAGCACATGGTAAAACACGCGCCGTCTCCTTCTTCCGATATCAATTCGAGTCGGCCTTCATGGGCACGACAAACCATCTGTACCACGGCAAGACCTAGTCCAGTACCTTGCGAACGTGTGGTAAAAAACGGCTCCATTATTCGGTGCTGAAGTTCTTTAGGGATGCCAGGTCCGTTGTCCTGTATCGAAATTTTCAGTTCGTCATTCACCGGGCGAAAAAACACGTCCACTTGCGATTCTTTGCCGCTAATTTGCACCGCATTCAACACCAAATTACTTAATGCTGACGCAATCGCATTAGCGTTGCCCAACAGTTCAACCTCGTCATGTTCAACTTCAATAAAGTAGTCGATATGATTACTTTTCAGTGTTGTCTCAACCATGGGTTGGTATTCCGCCACCAAGTCCTTCAACGAGAATCGTTGTACGACTTTGTTGTCACCGCCTTTGGCGAACAACAACATATCATTAACCTGTTTTTCTAAATCATGTAGCCGATCGACCAACTTCATCTGAAAACGTGAACGAGTGGCGTCATTGAGGTTAGGTGCCCCCAAATTTGAGGCGTAAAGCATGGCGCTAGATAATGGTGTGCGAACCTGATGAGCTAACGATGCGACCATTCGGCCAAGAGAGGATAAACGTTGTAAATCACTGACCCTTGATTGCAGCAGGCGCGTTTCGGTAAGGTCCGTGATTAAAATTAATTGCCCTGTTGAAGACGCAGAAATAGCCAGACGAACCTTGCGTCCATTGCGCAGCGACACTTCATGACCGTCGTCTTCTTTGGGATCAAACACAACCTGAATAAGGTGAAACCACTTTTGCCCGACGAGCGGCAGTTCTAGAATTCGATGTGCCTCTGGGTTTGCTTCCCTAACCACCCCTTGAGTATCGAGCAATATTACCCCTGCAGGCATCGCCTCTATCACTTGCTGATAGCGTTCCACCTGAGACTCTAATGAATCTAAATGCGAGGAGGACGGTGGAGTAATCGGCTCTACGGCGTCACTAGGCGACGAGTTCATGAGTGAGGCATTCCTTTTGTTATCCCAACGACAGAGGGCTAACGCCCTTAGAATATACAGTCCCATAAAAAACTTAAGCCTGATAATGCAAAAAGCATACCAAGCTTAAGTTTTTGTTTTTAAACAATTTTATAGCGTCAAATTAATGTCGCCATCATATTGACGTGACAGGCATCACATTATCGATTGAGGCAGTATTTTCGCATTTTCTCAACTAATGTGGTTCGTCTCATTCCCAACATATCGGCGGCTCGAGCAACAATACCATCTTGCGCATCTAACGCCTGGTTGATCATATTCACCTCAAGTTCTGCTAACATCTCCTTGAGATTAACACCTTCCGGAGGCAGCCCTTGCGGCGCGTTATAATCATCGATCTCTGGCTCACCAAGAGTAAAGTTGTCAGCGAAGATACTATCTAACGCATCTCGCTCTTGCTCTTCCACCGATTTAAAAAGATTCATCTCTGGTTGGAACTCAGGGATATCACTGTAACGATACTTCACTGGGAGATGATTTACGTCAACTAAGCTATTAGGATAGAGAATAACCATACGCTCTACCAAATTCGCTAATTCTCGAACGTTGCCGGGCCAATCATGCTCCATTAAGGAATTAACAGAACGTGGGGCAAAACAAATCGGTTGTCCGCCTTCCGCTTCCAAACGCGTCAGCAGCTCTTGCAGCAATAGCGGAATATCTTCTTTTCGATCTTTTAGTGATGGCATTTCAATAGGGAATACATTCAATCGATAGAAAAGATCTTCTCTGAAGTCACCACATTGAATCATGCTCTCAAGGTTACGATGAGTCGCGGCCACAATCCGCACATTGGCTTTTAACACAGCTGTGCCACCAACACGTTCAAAAACGCGCTCTTGTAACACGCGCAGTAACTTCACTTGCATCGACATCGGCATATCGCCAATTTCGTCTAAGAACAAGGTGCCACCTTCAGCTAACTCAAAGCGCCCTTTACGAGAGGTAATCGCGCCAGTAAACGCGCCTTTCTCATGACCAAACAGTTCACTTTCTAATAGATCGGGAGGAATAGCGCCGCAATTAATCGGCACAAATGGTCCACCTCGGCGACTAGAGTGATAGTGGATATTACGAGCTACTACCTCTTTACCGGTACCAGATTCGCCTAGAATAAGAACGTTAGCCTCTGAGCCGGCAACCTGTTCTATAAGGTGTCTAACATCCTGAATACCCTTGCTTTGACCCACAAGGCTTCTAAACAATGTGTTTTTGCGAGTGTTTGAAGGAACCTGTACCCCTTTGCGACCAAGAAACTCTTGGCAGTGTCGCAAGGCATCACTTAGCTGCGGATAATTCAGAGGTAGCTCTAGCTCGCCCACATAATTAGTAAGCGGTTCCACAGCGCCAGTGAATTCACTAGTGACCAATAAAGGGATATGGTTGGAACGAGACAGTTGGGTAAGTAAGGCGTCAGAAAACGTAGGGTGTGCTAATGCCCCTACAATACACCCTGACCAGGCTTGCGACCAATCAACTTGCTGTATGTCACTCGAAGGTATGGTGACGCAATGTTCGCCGACAAACTCTAAAATAGTATTTAGATTAGTACGAATTTGCTCATCGTCAGCGATGACGAGTAGTTTAGCTAAGCCATGCATCTTTTGAGATTAATGCCTCGATAGAAAGTACGGCCAAAGTAACGTCAAATATCTGTCATGTTGCGCCTAGAGGGCCACATATTTTCCACACCGCATTTATAAGTTTAATTTTATAAAATAAGTAATTAGAGACAAAAAAACGCCATCTGGCATTGGATGGCGTCTATTCTATTGACAATAACCTTATAAGGCAACTTCATCACTTCGAGATTAAGAGGTTAATTCCGCTTAAATCCCAACTTCTTCCGCGGTCAAATTATGGAAACCTGCAGGGATTTGATCCCAAGCAGACTTAATTTCCCTGATAATGTCGATAACATCGTCGATTGGTTGCGGGTTATTCTCGTGGTTTGCTTCTGTGATCTGTGTGATCATGAACTCATATAATTGATCTAGATTCTTGGCAATATCTCCACCATCATCCATTGATAAGCAACTACGAAGCGCGATGATGATGTCCAAAGCTTTACCAATACGCTCACCTTTAACTGGAATATTGCCTTGCTGCATAGCCGCTTTTGCTTGGATCAGCCTTTCAATAGCACCACCCATCAACATCTGGATAACTTTGTGCGGTGAGGCAGCGCTTAATTGGCTGTCTACTGATACTTTCTTATATGCTTGCAATGAACCACGCATCACTATCCTCTCAAATAAATTTTTGGTACTGCTGTAGCGATTTTTTACCGTGTCGGTATTGTCGCAGTGACAGCCCCAATTGTTCGGTTTTAGAATGCATCTTAGCGGTAACCTTTTGTGTCTCTTCCACCGCTAAGCGCCACTCTTCACTCTGCTTTAGACGAGGATTGCGCTCACAAGCCGCAATCAACGTTTTTATAATTTGTTCTCTTATATCGACCAAAGCATGAATTTCTTCAGTATTTAACTCAAGATTATCTAAATGCGATAGTAATTGGTGATCTGTATCACGCAGTCGATCGAATATCGTCACTCATTCTGCCTTTTTCTTTCATTAACAGTACGTTATACGTACTACGTCACTCAATTTTTCTAACGCTAACCGTTGCCTTTATGACCATCTTTTGTAACTAAGCCGGCAAAACTCAAGACAGCGCGTTCATCATACCCGCAAGCTGCGATTGCATCTTTCCGGTCGCATCTTGCATCGCCGCAAATTTATCATGGGTGCGTTTTTCTAACCCTTCCATGCGTCGATTTAGCGTCGCTTGGTCATCATTAAGGCTGTAGTTTCGCTCGGTCAGGCTTTTCTCACGTGTTCGAATTGAACCTGTAACGCCCGTCATGCTGTGGATAGCGTCTTCAACTTTTTTAGCAAAACCATTATTGCCACCAAAGAAATCTTCCAGCTTATTAAAATTATTATTAAGCTGCTTATCAAGCATCTGATAGTTGATCTCAAGGTTACCCTGCCTCGTGGTCGTAATACCAAATTCAGTCAAGGTTTTCAGATCATCAGGCGCCCCTTCAACCGCACTTGAAAATACACTTTTTAGGCGGGAGTCAGCACTACGAACCACACTATCACCAGACAATGGTCCTACTTGGCCGGTTGCTGGGTCGACTTTCGCAAGATCCGCGGATACTTGATAGAACTGGTTATAGGCGGCAACAAACTGCTCGATATCAGCTCGAACGCTTTGTCTGTCGTATTCAACACCAATTTCCGCAGGACGCTCTCCAGGTTGAGTTGTGCCCTTCAACGTGAGGTCAACACCTTCAATCGCATCTTCAATGACGTTGTTATTGCTTGCAAGCTCAGCGACACCGTCAAGCACCACAATAGAATCTTGCGCGCTTTGGACCTCTGCCATGCCTTTGTAGATTTGCAGTGAGCGCTGAGCTTCTGCTAGTTCAGCTTGAGCTGTCTCCACTTTCTCGATTCGCTCACGCTCTTCTGGTGTAAGCTTTTCTCGTTCAATCTTTTTCGCTTCGGCTTCGGTCATATCACCTTCAGCAACCGCTTTAGCGATTGCCGCTTTTTCAGCTTCAAGTTCTTGCTCTAATTTAGCTTGTGCTTCTTTTGGTGTGACATAGGAATCGGTTAATGTACCGGAGGCGGTATTACTCCAGCCAGGTACTTCTTTCGATTTTTCTAACGCCTTTTCATCCAACTCAGGTTCTGGTGCTTGATAGGAATCCATCAGAGTGCCTGATGCAGTTTCCGTCCAGCCCGGTATCGTATCCTCTGGGCGGCCAGAATTTGCCTCTTTCGCCGTTTGATCCGCAGCACCCTCTTCTTGCTCAGTCTGCGCAGCATTCGCCCCTTCGGCTTGTGTATCTTGTGCGGTTAACTCATCACCATCAGCCACATTCTGCGCCGGTTCCAAGCCATCTTGCGGAGGTAAATCTAATAGGGCAAGCGCTTCAGACTGTGCTTTCTCAAGTTGTTTGACACGCTGTTCTATCGTTTTATATTCAAAACGATACAAGTCATCGCCGAGCTCAGCCTCAACATTGATAAGAATACTTTTATCTGCGCCAGATTGGTTAGCGGCCACAATCAAGCGAGGGCCATTCATATCTTTAATGATAGAAGCACGAATACCAGGATTATCCCGAGATCCATTGATCGCTCGTACAACATCAACAAGTTTGGAATTTTTACCTAGGGAGAGGTCGAAGCTGTCTTCGCCAAGGGAAATTTGCAACTTGCCGGGTCCAAAACGAGTATCTTCTGGCACCACGTCAGACGCCACTTTGTGGCTCTGGGCAAGTTGCAATACATCGACTGCATATTTGCCAGCAATCGCTTCGGTCGAAGCGGTCGCTGTGACAATATTCTCTTCAGAAGTATCCACGCTGCGTACTGCAAACGCTTTTTCCTGACGAAAATTTGCCATTAGGTTTTTCATCGTATCTAGTGACTCTCTGAGCCGCCCATAGGCACTGATACTGGAATCAATTTTAGTGCGTTCATAGTCAATACGTTGCTGTTTAGGCACACGCTCTGCATTGACTATTTTGCTCACCATGGAATTGATATCCATGCCAGAAGACATCCCTATCGGGCCCATATTCACCAAACCACTTCGAAAGTAATACACGATCGCAACGCGATAAGTTAACGCGTGACGTATTCAATTAAACTCGCATATCAATACTGACAGAGGCGTGTTTTTCAAGGCGTTCGAGTACGACGAGTAAGTCTTCATCAGGTACCTGGCGGATAATCTCACCCGTATCGTTTGCGATAATAGTGACAATATGACGTCCAGAATCTTCATCCATTCGAATCGATAAACTCGTATTCAACGTGGTTAAAAATTCATCCAAACGTTCCACCATCTTTTCACGCTCGACATCGTTGAGATCTCGGCGCTCTTTGGCAATCTGCTGAATAACTTCGGAGGTGTTATCCGCAGATAACGCTTCACTCTCGACTTTTTTGCTTGGGTTGACCGTTTGACTTGGCGCGAGTTTGCTCGCCAATACCTCATTGGGCTTCCCTTGCGTTGACGCACTTGTTGTATTCTTTGAAGCAATTTCTGTGCCACTAGAAGAGGCAAAAGGCTGAATGTTCGATGCGTAGGATGAAATATCCATAACAGTCTCCCGTTTCTAACCTTAATTGCCCAATGCTACCTCATATCCAAATGAATAATGAAAATGACATTGGAAATCAACGGCTGTCACGGACAGCCGCTAATACGATTTGCCTAAGGTTGTCTTGCCTAGAATTAACCTAGTAAGCTCAATGCAGCTGAAGGCGATTGTTTCGCTTGTGCAAGGATTGAAGTACTTGCTTGTTGCAAGATTTGGTTCTTCGTCATTGCTGTTGTTTCTTTCGCGTAGTCCGTGTCTTTGATACGGCTATTTGATGCGTTCACATTCTCATTGATGTTGCTGAGGTTGTTAATCGCATGGTCAAAACGGTTTTGGAAAGCACCTAAAGAAGCACGCTCTGAGTCAACATTTTTTAGTGCGCCATCAATAATCGCTACCGCTTCTTGAGCGCCGCCAACAGATGTCACATCAATGTCTTTTACCGTCACGTCTTTTGCATCGCCAATCGTTAAATCAGACGCTAGACTGCCACCAAATTCAACCTCGCCCACTACTTTTTGAGTCGCAGCGAACAGTTGCATTTTGCCATCTTCACTGACAGATGCTTTTACATCAGAGCTCTGACCGTTAATGTACGTCGCGAGTTGTTCGATATCATCGCCTTGCTTAGCGCTGATCGACAATTCAACTTCTTCACCTTGCTTGTTGGTGTACTTCATTGTCAGATCTGCACCAGCATCTACGCGCCAGCTTGCATCTTTACCTTCTTCCGACGCGTAGCTCTTGCCACCCATCGCTGCAGTATCAGAACGCATGCTACTCATAGAAAGCATCACAGCTTCACCTGAATCTGCACCGATCTGGAATGATTGAGTGCCATACGTGCCGTTAAGTAGACGGTTACCACCAAATGATGTGGTTTCTGCAATACGGTTTAATTCATCGTTTAGCGCCGTGACTTCTTCTTGAATTGCCACACGCTCTGACTTGGAGTTCGAACCATTTGCGGATTGTAGGGAAAGGTCACGCATACGCTGCAGGATGTTAGTAGATTCATCCATTGCACCTTCCGCAGTTTGTGCAATTGAGATACCGTCGTTGGCATTTTTCACTGCCATATCTAAACCACGGCTTTGCGCATTCAAACGGTTTGAGATTTGTAGACCCGCAGCGTCATCTTTTGCGCTGTTGATTTTGTAGCCAGAAGACAGACGCTCCATTGACTTAGTTGTGTTCTCTGCAGCGGTATTTAGATAGCGCTGAGCAGTCATTGCAGACACGTTAGTGTTTACATTAATCGCCATATATAGATCTCCTTAGGCATTTTAGGTAGATGGCCGCCGAGTCTCTCACCTCACGTTGGCACATCTATATCATTTCTCTCATTCCCTTTAACGGCGACGGTTTTAGAACCTTTAGCAAAAAACAACGATTTTTGACTAATTAATTCAATTGATTGGGCAAATGTGATCCTGATCTGAAATACAAACAAGCATGGCATTGCGTTGACTATTTGCATAAAAACAAAAAACCAGAGCACAAGGCTCTGGTTTTTATATTTAAACGCTTAGTAGAAGTAAAGCGTATCGTTAACTCAGGCGCTTAACCTAGTAGGCTCATCGCTGCTTGAGGTGCTTGTTTTGCTTGCGCCAAAATTGAGCTTGAAGCTTGAGAAAGAATTTGGTTCTTCGTCATCTCCGTTGTCTCTTTAGCGAAGTCTGTATCTTTAATACGGCTCTTCGATGCATTAACGTTTTCGTTAATGTTATCAAGGTTATTGATAGCGTGGTCAAAGCGGTTTTGGAATGCACCCAGCTCTGCACGGTGACTATCAACGTATTTCAGCGCAGAATCAAGAATCGCAACGGACTCTTGAGCACCACCAACGCTTGTCACGTCAATCGTATTCACGGTTACCGCTTGACCGTCTTGCATACCTAGCTCACCCGCTAGTGAACCACCAAATGAAACTTCACCGTCAACCTTGTTAGTGCCAGCAAACATCTGTAATTTACCGTCTTCGTCTACAGATGCTTTCACTAGGTCTGTTTGACCATTGATGTAAGTCGCTAGCTGTTCAATGTCATCGCCCGCTTTCGCTGTAATAGCAATGTTTTGCTCAGTACCAAAGGTATCTGTAAGCGTGATGTTTAGCTCGTTAGAACCTGCTGCTACGCTCCAGTCTTTATCTTTTGCGTTTTCAGCTTGGTAGCTCGTACCACCCATTTTTGCGTTATCTGAGCGCATGTCATTAAGCGTAAGCATTACTGCTTCACCATTGTCGGCACCGATTTGGAACGACTTAGTTCCGTGAGTACCGTTTAGTAGCTTGTTACCACCAAAAGACGTGGTTTCCGCAATACGGTTAAGCTCGTTATTTAGCGCGGTCACTTCTTCTTGAATCGCGACACGCTCAGATTTTGAGTTAGAACCATTTGAAGATTGCAGAGACAAATCACGCATACGTTGCAAAATGTTTGTCGTCTCGTTCATCGCACCTTCAGCGGTTTGAGCAATCGAGATACCATCGTTTGCGTTACGTACTGCGACGTCAAGACCACGGCTTTGTACGTTCAAACGGTTAGAAATTTGTAGGCCCGCTGCATCGTCTTTTGCACTGTTGATTTTAGAACCAGAAGCCAAACGCTCCATTGACGTCCCTTGCGCTTGACTTGCATTGTTTAGGTAACGCTGAGCGGTCATTGCCGATACGTTGGTATTTACGTTCACTGCCATTGTTGTTTCTCCAATTGATTTTCCGGTGTAGCGGTTTCCGACGTCTCGGAAAACCAAGTAGTTCTCTCAAAGTTAATCCTTTAACGACGCGGGGAAGAAAACCTTTAGAAAAAAAGTGCAAAAAAACCAAGAAAATAACCGTTTGATTAGGATTTAGACAAACAGAAAAAAAAGTGCAGAAAAAGAGTAAAGTTTACGTAAACGAGGCCGACAACATCTGGTTTGCCATTTAATTAGGGCTGGAAAAGACGTGATATTCATCGCTAGCAGAACAGCTTGATAGCAAAACGATAGTGAGAAAAAAGATAGTGAAGAAAACGAATTATTCGCGCAGAGAGCGGCTTGTGAAATGGTTTAATGTAAAAGGTTGGCATTAAAAAAAGAAAAAGCCCCTTTTCCTTTGAGAGAACTGGGGCTGGGTGGTCGCCAGAGGCTGCGTGGAGATCAAGAGAAATGAACGCAAACCGGCAAACCGAACATACCTTGTTACCGTATTAGGGCAGGTTGTGAGAGAGAGCCCCAACACCTTCGCAAGATATGCATGCCTGTAAGTGATGATAGATTGCCACGTCTGGCGGCTATCACTCTTACTTAACCTACGCTGTTTACTACTGGAGTAAGGTCATCGCAGAGTTAGGCAACTGTTTCGCTTGAGCAAGAATCGATGTGCCTGCTTGTTGCAGAATTTGATTCTTAGTCATTGCGGTTGTTTCTTTAGCAAAGTCCGTATCCTTGATGCGACTGTTTGACGCATCAACGTTTTCTTGAACATTGGCTAAGTTATTAATACTGTGGCTTAGGCGGTTTTGCTTAGCACCTAAGTCAGCACGTTGTGAATCCACATACTTTAATGCCGAGTCGATAATCGAGATACCATTCTGAGAGCCCGCGACCGTAGTCATATCGATATCTTGAACCGTCATTTGCTTCGCTTCATTGCTCAAGCCAAGATCCGAGGCTAAGCCACCAGAAATGGAAAGATCGCCTTCTAAATCAGGCTCAGCGATGAAAATCTGCAACTCACCGTTGTCACCAACAGACGCATTCACTTTATCCGACTGACCATTGATATAAGTAGCAAGCTGTTCAATATCATCACCTTGCTTAGCAATGATATCAATTGACACTTCTTCACCACTTTTCGTGACAAATTCAAACTTCAGGTCACTGGCATCAGGTGCCACTGACCAATCTTTGTCTTTGCCGTTTTCAGCTAAGAAAGTCGAGCCGCCCATACGGAAGTCATCGGCACGAATGCTTGTCAGACCCATAATCATCGCTTCACCGGAGTTCGCACCAATTTGGAAAGAAGCGTCGCCAAACGAACCATTCAGTAGACGGCGTCCACCAAACGAGGTTGTTTCAGCAATACGATTCAGTTCAGCTTGAAGCGCGTTGGATTCTTCATTGATGGCTTGACGCTCTGACGGCGAGTTTGTGCCGTTAGATGATTGAATCGCAAGATCTCGCATTCTTTGCAAGATGTTTGTTGACTCATTCATTGCGCCTTCTGCGGTTTGCGCAATCGAAATACCATCATTGGCATTACGCATTGCTACATCTAATCCTCGAGACTGTGCGGTCAAACGATTAGAAATTTGCAGACCCGCTGCATCGTCTTTCGCACTGTTGATCTTATGACCAGACGAAAGGCGCTCCATTGAGGTGTTTAAATCCCCAGAAGCTTTATTAAGGTAACGTTGCGCGGTCATTGCCGACACGTTAGTACTTACTGTCACTGCCATTTTGCTCTCCTAAATGAGTTCGCAAACATTCAAGATGGGTTGCGAAGTGGTCAGCATTGCTCTCATAAGGAAATGCACTGACCGACAACATCCATCTGATACCCCGTATCAGATGGAGTATCTATTCATTAAAATAAACCAACGAACTCCGTTAGTCTTATTGATGCTTTCCAAAGTTAATATACAAGTACTATGCCAAAAATTTGCTATTACTCGCACAATTAATAAAACCTTTATTTATCTGTATGTTAGCAGCATGTGTTATTACTAATAACAATACTATCGCTGCCGTTAGGTTCTCAGAGGCAATGACAAGGCGGGAATAATTGCCGCTTTATCGACCTACGCTCATATGGCATTGCGCATATGGCAACCGAGGCCGTGACCATTGTCTCTACATTCCAAAAGCTTTGCGTTTAAGCGTTATGCCCATTGCAAATAAGCTGGAATGAGTGAACTATTACAAATAATTAAACAGCGTTAAGTCTTTGGTTTTACCAAACGCCAGTTGTGAAGCTTGTAACGCTCGTGAGTTTTCTTCAAATTCAATCACCGCCTTGGAGTAATCCAAATCTTCAAAATTACTTTTTGAGCGGGCCAGTGAAATTTTAAAATCTTCGTTTTGTTGCTCTTGCGTATCTAAGGTACTTAGGCGAACACCAACATCGGTTCTTGCCTTAGTCAGATGTAAGAACGCCGTATGAAACTCTTCGGTCACTCGATGCAGCTCTGCATTCGCGGAGGCATCAGACGCATCAGAATCTAGGGCCTTAATCGCATCCTTAAACGTATCAAACACACTAAAGCTGTCTCTTGGACTAAGCGTAATCGCGTCACCCGCGGTAATCTGTCCCTTCACACGGAGACTGAAGCCTTCATGTGAAATTCCATTTTTATTATCGTAATCACCCGCTTTAACCACTGACCCATTTCGCTCTAATTGATAACCAAATTGCTCACGTCCCATATCAACAAAAGTGATTTTGTAAGTACTGTTATCATTCGAGTTTTGGTTATACGCTTTATCAAGTAACAACTCAGAAGCATTTTGTAATTGGAAATTTGGCTTGTAACTACCAAACGGATTATCCACTTCCATAAATAACTTGCTGCCAGGGTCACTGGTCGGCATTTCCATGCTGTTGGAAATACGCATTTTTCGCTGATAATCATCCCCGGCATAGGCTATATGCCCTTGGTTATCGGCAAAAAATGGCTGCGTTTTGGGCTTTGTTCCTGCAAATGTGTAATTGCCGGATTCATCTTGATTATTGGCTAATGCGAGAAAATTCTTTGCTAATTCTTGCAGCTCTCGCGCTTTCGCTTCACGATCTTGGGGTGACAATGCGCCGTTAATCGACTCCATCGTCAGACGCTTTGCCTTATCAGAAAATTGCTCGGTCTCACGCAGCATCACTTCTTGGTGCTCAAGGCGGTTACGCGACAACACTATCGCATCAGTAAACTGATCTAACTGTTCCGTTTGCTGCCCAACCTTTTGTAAGTAGTGTATTGCTAGCGGATCATCAGCTGGCTTTTGCAACTGTTTTCCCGACGCCAATTGCGCCTGATTATGATGGATTTTATTTTCTTGTTTACGCATGTCGTTTTGCACAGTCTGATAACTATGAAAACTTGAAATTCGGTTCATCATAAATTAGCGCTCCTACCTTAGCTGCAAGATAGTATCGAAGGTTTCATTGGCGGCTTGCATAACGCGAGAAGACGCCATATAAGCTTGCTGAAACTTCATCATGTTTGCCGCCTCTTCATCCAAATTGACGCCAGAAATGGATGCTACTCGACTTTGTGCCGCTTGGTGCTCTAATTCCGCCACTTCTTGCAAACGTGTCGCGGTTGAAGCCTTTAACCCTACGTCAGTATTCAAATTATGGTAGACATCAATAATGGTCGATTCATTACCATTCATTTTTTTGTCACGCTGAATATCAAACATCTTGCGTAAGTTACCGTTGTCACCCTCTGAGTGAGTGAGATTGGCGGTAAATTTATCATTCGGTAACGCGCCTGCCGTCAACTGAAACTCCGTACCTAATACAGAAACGGGACCAGACGGTGGATAAGGTTGTGGGGCTAACAATATATTCCCTTTGGTGTCCGTTACTGCGAACTCCTTCCCTGTCGGGGAAACCAGTACTTCAAATTCTCGCAGCTGCCCTGCGGCAAGCATAGTAAACTTTGCCGTTCCTTGAGCTGACGTCGTCGATGCTTCAAAACTTTGTGCAGCAATGGCTTTAGGATCATTAGTGTCCATTTGAATTTGTGCCGCGCCATTTCGAGTAGGACGAATCAAGAGTTTTTCACCCGCCGCTGGCGCGTTACGAACATCAATGATCATGCCGTCAACGTAAAACGCGCGACCATCAATATTAAGTTCCGCCGTGATGGTTTCACCATCGGGCTTCGTCACGGTGTAATTCGTGCCATTATATTTAAGCGCATATTCTCCGCCTTTAAGAGCACTGGTTTCACCAATGTACACCGCTACATCCGCATTCGACTGCGGCGTCGCTACCACGCGAGATTTCGCAATGGCTTCACTATTCGTATCAACAAAAATATCAGCGCCAACCTGACCATTCAGATCAAGCCCCTGATTTTGTAACTTATTAACCTCGAAGCTAAAGGCCGTCGCCACTCGCCCAAGTTCATCCATAATGTACGGAATTTCTTTATCACGTAACTCAAACATTCCCGCTAATTTACCGCCAATATCTGTCGCAGTAATTGCCTTTATGCCTTTACCTTCTACCATGGCTAAACGTCGTTGGTGAACGTCGGGATCACCGTCGATCATCTTCAACTGACTAGATTCTGTGCCGGAAACTAAAGTATGCCCGCTGCCAATATGGACATTAAATCCCTCGGCATTTTTACGCGGTGTGATGGTCACCTTGGTGTATTCGGACAGTTCTTTCACCAAGTTTTCATGCTTATCCATCAGGTCATTATGAGGTCCGGGAGTTTTCATCATTAGTCGATGAATATCTCGGATCTCCACCGCGAGTTGGTTCACTCGCTCAACGCCCATTTCTAGCTTTTTATTCGCTGTATCAGCCTGCTGGCGAATGGTTTCATGCACATTGTTAAACGTTTGACGTACCTGATTGGCTTTTTCTAATACCACTTTACGCGCACCAACATCGTTTGGTGTGTCAGCAAGGGTTTTTACAGAGCTGAACCAATCATTTAAATTTTCAGGTATTTTTTTGGAAGCCACGGAAGATAGCATCCCTGACATGAGATCAAGGTTAGCCAAATTCTCGTTACGATAGTTAACTTGTGTCGTTGCCACATTAAGCTCTTTAACGGCAAACTGATCCCAAGAGCGGCGAACATTTTCCACATGCACACCCATGCCGTAGGTCTGACCGCCAAATTGCCTTGGGCTATTGGTGCCTTGAACTACAGACTGTCGGCTATAACCTTCCGTATTTGCATTTGAAATGTTATGACCAGTGGTGTTTAACTGTCTCTGAGCCGTGAGTACACTTTGCGTACCTAAGTTCAGAAGATCTGACGCCATATCGCCCCCAAAAAATAACCATTCGCGCAATTCAATCACACATTACGCTTAAAGAATCAACGAACTAGAATCCAGCTCGCCATACAACTTTGCAATATATATGCCAGTATTTATTTATCGGGTCATTTGAGGAAAGGAATGAATCTCAAGGTGGCTAAAGCAGGCTCAGAAACCAACAGAGGTAAGTAGGGTAATAATAGGGGTGAGCGGTGAAGACAATAAATAAAGGTTACCCAATGCAACATCAGGTAACCTTTGAAAAAGGCTACAGATTCATTTCGTCAATCTGCGCTTTCACTCGTAAGACCTTATCGGCATAGCTTGGGTCTGTCGCATAACCTGCCTGATGAATATCACGAATAAACGACTCTGAACCACTGTCACGCTTGAGCGCGGATTGATATCTCGGGTTTTCATTTAAGAATTGCACGTAGTCATTAAAGCTCTCTTCGTAGGTACGATAAGAACGGAACGCGGCACGCTCTTGAACTGGCACATCCTGATGATACTCAAGAGTTTGCGTGGCGACTTTGCCACCATCCCAACTGCGGTCGGCTTTAATATTGAACAAGTTATTACTGCTACCTTGGCTATTGCTCACTACTTTTTGCCCCCAGCCTGTTTCTAACGCCGCTTGTGCAAGCAGCAAGGAAGGGTCCACACCGAGTGATTTCGCTGCACTGTCGGCATACGGTTTCAGCGACTCAACAAAGCTTTGCGGCGTGTTAAAATCAACGGCTTGGGTTTGTTTACGATCATTGAGTCCTAGCGTCGCTGCCATTTCACGTGCTTTGGCTTCGTCGTAAGGCATTTGTAACGAACTATGGAACGCCTCATTACGCATACGAATTTCACTACTCGGCTCTTCATCTTCCAAGCCTTGCCCTGCACTCAACTGAGCAACAATCATGTCAGCCAATCCCATTGAGCCAGATGAGCTCAATTCACTGGCCATTTGGTCATCAAGCATCTGTTGATAGAACTGACCATTTTGGCTATTCATCATATCCGATTCAAAATGCGTATTGGCATCTCGCATCGATTTCAGCATCATGGAGGTAAAAATCGATTCAAATTGCGTCGCTGCAGCGCGAAGTGCCGCTTTATCATCGGCTTTATCGCCACTTGTCGCTTGTTGACGAAGCTTGTCTAAGCTGCTGATATCGTGAATAAAGCCGACATCATTTGGGTTATTAATCATGATGTTCTTCCCTATTAAATCACAATAAGCTGGCCTTCAATGGCGCCTGCTTGTTTTAACGCTTGTAGAATAGCCATTAAATCTGATGGTGCTGCGCCAACTTCGTTGACGGCTCTGACTAGGTCATCTAACGTTAAGCCCGGTTCAAATTTAAACATTTTACCGTCACCTTCCGTTACTTGAATGTCGGAATTCGGTACCACCACCGTTTCACCACCCGAGAACGCGCCCGGTTGACTCACTTTGAGATTCTCTTTAATCGCCACGGTCATCCCACCATGAGTAATCGCAGCCGCTTTGAGACGAACATGCTTACCGACGACAATCGTACCAGTGCGCGAATTAACAATGATTTTTGCACCACTATCAGCCGTATCAAATTCAACATTTTCGACCGCAGATAAGAAGGCAACACGCTGGCTCAAATCTCTAGGGGCTCTAACACGTACCGATGTTGCATCTAACGGGCTTGCCATCTGTGGACCTAAGAAGTTGTTGATGGCGTTCGCCATGTTCTGAGCGGTAGTGAAATCAGACTCAAGTAAGTTAAATGTAATGTAGTCACCACGAGAAAATGGGCTCGGAATTTCTCGCTCGACCGTTGCACCACTTGAGATCATGCCAACTACGGGGTTATTTCCGACAATTTTTGACCCATCAAGACCTTCGGCGCTGAAACCGCTCACGACCAAGTTGCCCTGAGCAACGGCGTACACTTCTCCATCCAAACCTTGCATGAAGGTTTGCATCAATGTGCCACCACGCAAGCTTTTTGCCGCACCAATAGACGACACGGTGACATCAATTTTTTGACCCGGCTTTGAAAACGCAGGTAACTCAGCAGTCACAATCACAGCCGCGACGTTTTTAAATTTAGGCTTAAAGCCAATTGGCATTTGAATACCAAATCGCTCTAGCATTGAGCGGAAGCTCTGTTCGGTAAACGGTGTTTTTTCACCCGTACCTGGCAAACCAGTAACAAGACCATAGCCCACCAGTTGGTTACTACGCACCCCGGCAACTTCTGACACATCTTTAATGCGTGCCGCTTGTACGCTTGCCGCGGCAAAACACAAACCTAATAGTAAAAATGTGAACTTTTTCATTACCTTACCCCAAATACAAACAAACCCTCATAGGAGAGGGTTTGCCGCTTTCGATTCGTTAAAACCTGTCCTATAGAGAGACATTAAAAAATCGTGCCAAGAATCCAGGTTCTTGCATATCTTGTTGTGTTCCCGTGCCTGAATATTGAATTCGAGCGTTAGAAATACGATTAGAAGCAATGGTGTTGTCAAATTCAATGTCGTCTGGGCGGATCGTACCACTCAATCGGATGTACTCATCACCAGTATTCAAGGTCAGCCACTTTTCGCCACGAATAATCAGATTGCCATTGGCTAGTACTTCAATCACTTCCACCGTAATTGACCCAGATAAGCTATTACTTTGGTTGGCGGACGCGTTGCCTTTAAAGCTATTGTCGTTCTTAAGCGCATAAGAAAAATCATAGTCGTTAATCGTGACTGGTCTTCCACCGACTTCTAGTGGATCCATCGTGGAGTCGTTCGCTTTCGACAAATCAGCATCGGAGCTTTTTGCCGCTTTGGTCGCTTCATCAAGCGTGACGGTAATAATGTCGCCTAAGCCGCGCGGTTTAGAATCATCATACCAATCGCGGGAGTAATCGGTATTAAACAGAGAGCCGGTCGCAGCAGCGTAGTGTTCTGGCTTGTTTTTAGGATGAATAGGTGCCCATGCCGGATCGTCGGCAACTGGATCCGTTCTTCCTCTTAGCGTATCGACAATTCCAGTAGACTGAGTACGGTCGCCTTCTACCGCATCCACCGCTGTGGTGCTATCGGCCACTTCGTCCACCGATTCTTGTGGCCCAAATTGAGCACAGCCCGACAATACGGCTAACACGGTAATGCAAAAGAGTTTTTTCATGGTCCTGAATCCTGTCCGTTACTAAGTCTACGTTTACCAATCACTATCTAGCGCTTTAATATTTAGGCGCATTAATATCTAGGCACTGGAATCTATAGCTGCTGGGTTGCGAAGCTCATCATCTTATCAACGGATGAAATCACTTTTGAATTCATCTCGTATACGCGCTGCGCTTCGATCATGTTGACCAACTCTTCGGTTACATTCACGTTTGAGCTTTCCAGCATAGATTGACGAATTTGTCCAAAGCCATCCAAGCCCGGTACGCCTTCATTAGGATCGCCACTCGCACCTGTTGGCAAGTAAAGGTTTTGCCCTATCGGCTCTAAGCCGCCGGGGTTAATAAAGTCAACGGTGGTAATGTTACCGACCACCTGATTATCTTGCTGGCCACGAACACGCACTGACACTTCACCATCAGTACCGACGGTAACGGAAATAGCGTCTTCAGGGATCGCAATTTCTGGCTCCAGAGAGTAACCCGAGCCTGATGTCACAATAATGCCTTCATCATTGAGAGTGAATTGACCATTGCGGCTATAACCAATATTGCCGTCTGGCATCAATACTTGGAAAAAACCATCACCTTCAATCATCATATCCATGCTGTTTGAGGTAGTTTGCGCATTACCTGGTGTGTGGATCTTTTGAGTTGCGACGACTTTTGAGCCCGCCCCTAACATTAAACCAGACGGCAGCTCTGTATTTTGCGAAGATTGACCACCTGGTTGGTTAATATTTTGATAAAACAGATCTTCAAATACCGCACGGCTTTTCTTATAGCCAACGGTGGAGGCATTCGCCAAGTTATTTGAGATCGTTGATATGTTGGTTTGCTGCGCGTCTAAGCCAGTCTTACTTACCCATAGTGCCGGATGCATCTTATTCCCCTAATCCAATTAACCCATGCGAAGCAAGGCATCAGACGCCTTGTCCATGTCTTCCGCTGACTTCATGAGCTTAACTTGCATCTCAAACTGACGTTGCAGGTCAATTAAGCTGGTCATCTCACCTACAGGGTTGACGTTACTGCCTTCTACCGCGCCCGTCATCAGTTGGACATTGCCATCAAGACCATAGCCTAACTCTGGGTTTTTATTGCGGAACAAACCGTTAGTATCTTTGAATAGTGAACGATTATCTGGATTGGTCAGTTTAATACGGTCAACAATTTCCATTTCATCTGCAGGCGCATCTTGTGGAATCACCGATACCGTACCATCGCGACCAATCTCAATTTTTTTAAGTGGAATTGGCACCGTAATTGGCGTACCACGTTCACCTAAAATCAAGTGGCCATTGCTGTTACTAAGTAGGCCGTTTTGATCAACCTGTAAGCTACCGTTACGAGTTAACCCTTCCTTGCCGGTTTTATCCATCACTGAAATCCAACCTTGTCCTTCTATGGTGACATCAAGATCGCGGCCTGTCGTCACGACACTGCCTTGCTCGAAGTTATGACCAGGACGTTCCGTCATGCTAAATACACGCGTCGGCATGCCTTCACCATAGGCTTGCATAGATCGAGCTTGGGCAAGATCAGCTCTAAAGCCTGGTGTGCTGGCATTGGCGAGGTTGTTGGCTCTGAGTTGCAAAGCTTGCATATTTTGCTTTGCGCCGCTCATAGATAGATATAGGGCACGATCCATTGATAGCTCCAATATTCAAAGTACAGAACATATAAAGCAAATTGTATGCCAATATATAAAACACAACTAATACAATGGGTTAAATGCAATTCAAAAAGAAAATTGACCGATAGAGCCTAGAACGGCAAATGAATGGCCCCGTGTGGCAAATTAACGCGGCAAGGTAACGTGGCAAATTCACGTCAAGTGGCAAGATTGGCAAAAATGACAGGGTTAACGAAAAGCGCCAGTCAAAAACTGGCACTTTTCACAACATATTATCTAATTTGTAAGATGTTTTGCTGCAACTGGTTATGTACATCAAGTGCACGCGAGTTCGCTTGGAAATTACGCTGCGCTGAAATGAGGTCCACCAGCTCTTGAGTCATATCGATGTTTGACTGCTCAAGCGTACCATTGTTGATAGTACCGAAGGAGCCTTTGTTCGATTCACCCCAAATTTTCGCGCCCGATGCGGTGGTTGAATCCCATTGAGTTCCACCTTTCTTTTCAAGACCTTGCTCATTAGCAACACGAACCAATGCAACACGACCAAGCGTTACGTTTTCGCCATTAGAATAGGTTCCGAGCACGTTACCCTTCTCATCGTAATCAACCTTGGTTAAGAAACCGGTTGTTGCCCCATCTTCGCTAAACTTCGTTAATTCAAACGGTGCGGCAAATTGTGTTGTGCTATCTAGCTTAAAAGATAATTGTTGAGCGGGATCGGCACCATTCATTTCAACCGCATTAGGGCCTTCGCCAATTGCTTCTGTCACAATTGGTTGGCCATTATTAAGGCTCGCCAATGTACCATCGTTATTAAAACGTATTGTATGCCCAACGTGCCCCGCTGGAGAAGAGGCGTCACCGCCACTGATATTCACTGGCTTTTCACCCGCACCATCACTCACCGTGTAGTAGCTTTGCCATG
The DNA here is from genome assembly GCF_050337205.1 of Vibrio nomapromontoriensis. Classification (NCBI taxonomy): domain Bacteria; kingdom Pseudomonadati; phylum Pseudomonadota; class Gammaproteobacteria; order Vibrionales; family Vibrionaceae; genus Vibrio; species Vibrio nomapromontoriensis. Next base: position 608,175 of record NZ_JAKJSS010000006.1, on the reverse strand, counting down.
TGTTCGGCTGATTCTGATCCTTCACATAATAGGTCGTCATTTTATAAGACTGACCCATTGAATCATACATCGTTGAAGACGTTGAGCGGTTATAGGTTTCAGGATCTGTAAAGTCGAATAATGCCGGATCTTTTAGGTCGCCATTAGCGGGCAAGTTAGCACCGATTTCAATGTTAGCCGTTTGTTTTGGCTTACCAAATTCAGGTGGAACATTAATTGGCTTAGGCTCATAAGAAACAACTTCATTAGTATCTTTGTTGACTTCATAACCCAGTAAGAACTCATCGTTCGATGTCACCATGTAGCTGTCTTTGTTCAGGTGAAACGCACCGTTTCGAGTGATTTCATTTTGCTGAGGCACTAAACGCTCTTTAGACACGGCAAAAAAGCCGGTACCACTGATGCGTAAATCCATCGGGTTGTTCGTAGATACACTCGACCCTTCATGGAATTGCTGAGCAATTTTACTTGGCTGAACACCGCCACCTGGCGTGGTTTTCGAATTCGTGAATAATGAATTCGAATACACATCACCAAATTCCGCACGTGACTCTTTAAAGCCGAATGTGTTGGCGTTGGCAATGTTATTACTGGTCGTATTTAAGTCCAACTGAGCCGATGATAATCCGCTCAAAGATACATATGACATTCCTAATCTCCTAACCTAGCTTATTTTCACGCTTTGCCGACTTCCAATACTTCTGCAAGTCGAACTGGATTTTCAAAACCAGCTAGATTGAGTAGTACGTTTCCGTCTCCTTTGCCAAGAAGCACGCTGTTGACGTTTGCATAACTAGACACTTCAAGCTCTTTACTTTCTCCGTCCAACAAACCCGAGGCTTTCACCTTGTACTTGCCAGGCGGCAATGAATTACCTTGATCGTCTTTGCCGTCCCATTCTACGCGAGCATCACCACCGGGTTTTGCGCCAGCATTGAAGGTACGAACCAGTTGACCCATTTCATTTTCTACACGGACAAAAACATTTTCTAAAGACTGAGGCAATTTCACCATTGCCGCCATACCTTTATCCGCTTCCTTAACACCTGCTGCGCCCGGCACCAACACGTCTCGCCCTACCAAAGAGGAAGCTTGAAGCGCTTGATTTGACGTCATTGACGAATTGAGATTCTCGAACTGAGAATTCATTTTGCCAATACCATCTACCGTGGCAAACGATGCCATTTGAGCAATCATTTGATCATTGCTCACCGGTTTAAACGGATCCTGCTGAGCCAGTTGCTTGGTGAGCAAAGACAAGAAATCTTCTTGCTTAAGATCTTGCTTACCCGTGGTCTCTGCAGGTTTGTTTTGGTCCTGTAGCTTTTTCAGTTGGTCAACGTAGGACAAACCGCTTTGACCAACATTGTTGATTCCGGCCATTTGCTATCTCCTATCTCTATTGACCCATTTGCAGGGTACGAAGCAACATCTGCTTACTCGCTTCTGCTACCTGGACGTTAGTCTGGTATGAACGAGACGCAGAAATCATGTTTGCCATTTCCTCCATCACATTAACGTTTGGCTTGTAGATATAGCCTTCGTCATTCGCGAGTGGATGATCTGGGTTGTACACTGCACTTAGGGGCTTATCGCTCTCTACAATACCCATCACTTTGACTGGCACGGTATGATCGCGGTTATAACGCGCTTTACTCAGTTCAGCTCCAAACACGGCATGACGCGCCTTGTAGGTTTCTTTCGCTGAGCTACTAACACTGTCGGCGTTGGCAAGGTTACTTGAGGTGGTATTAAGACGAACTGATTCAGCACTCATTGCTGATCCGGTTACGTTAAAAACATTAAATAAACTCATCTTAATTACTCCCCTTTAATTGCCTTGGTCATATTTTTGAACTTACTGCCTAAAAAATCGAGTGATGCCTGATGTCTTAGTTGGTTTTGCATGAACAGATTTCGTTCAAGGTCCACATCTACGGTATTCCCATCCCCTGTATCGGGTTGATCGGGTATACGGTAGAGCATTTCCCCTGTCACATTGGTAGAGGCAGATATATGCCGTCCATCAGTGCGATCCAGTCCAATGCTTGCCCCTGAGGTTGCCGCTTTTAACGCACGATTAAAATCCATCCCCTTCGCTTTAAAACCAGGTGTATTGGCTTGAGCGATGTTGGTAGAGATGACTTCAGCGTTCTTCTCGCGTACACCAACGGTGTGCTGATGAATGCCAAGTGCATTGTTAAAAGAGATGGCCATTTAAACCTCATTGTTCAAAAATAGGTGCCTTGTGAAATATAAAGCAATTTCCGCGCCAAAGTTTTAAGCCTCTGTTACTTTTATTTAGACCATGGGGATTTTTATCTAAACCATAGGTAATTTTATTTAACCTACGGGTACTAGGTAAAGCCATTGCCCCGGTTTAAGCTTCAGGTGCTAGATAAAGTGCCAGACACTTGATGTCTATGAGTGTGAAAATTGATTCAGTAAACGCATTCGGGATTAGCACAGCAATATCTGCGCCACGTTCGCGATGGTATTGATTAGGAATGTCGTTAGTGATTGCTCGCGACCCAACCACATGATTACAGCTTAGCAAGAAATGCCATGGAAAGGGGTAAGAAAAAGCCCCGGATAATCCGAGGCTAGTATTCAAGTTTAAGGTTTCAGCTTGTAGATAATGCCGGGGTTGCATCGCACCATTTCAAATTTGTCAGTTAACCCAGTTAACGACTCCGATGCACCTAACAATAAATACCCACCAGGGTTTAAACTTCGCGCCATTTGATTCAAGACTTGTGATTTCATCTCTGGCGAAAAGTAGATGAGTACATTTCGGCAAAAAATAATGTCGAACTTGCCTAGCAATGCATACGAGTCCATTAAGTTTTGTGGACGAAAGTTCACTAAGCGTTTCGCGCTATCTTTTATCTTCATCTTGCCGTTTTTCGCGTCTTCAAAAAACGCTCGGCGGCGCTCTGGTGACAAGCCACGTCCGAGCGCCAGGTTGTCGTACTCGCCCAAACGACACACATCCAACATTGTGTTGGAAATATCCGTCGCCGTGATCGACACATTCGGCAACATGCCCGGCTTCTTCGCTTGAGTTTCTAGTATCGTCATCGCCATTGAATACGGTTCTTGGCCTGAAGAACTCGCCGCTGACCATATTTTTATCGGACGTTTATTTGCCGCCATTTCTGGTAACAGCTTGTCAGATAGTACCGTGAACGGGTAATTATCTCGAAACCACAATGTTTCGTTGGTCGTCATCGCATCCACAGCGGCAATGCGCAATTCGCGATTTCGACCCGATACGACATCTCTCAATAAGTGAGACAATGATGTCAGCCCATTTTTACTCACTAACGGACTTAAGCGGCTTCTCACTAGATACTGCTTACTGTCTCCAAGTACAATGCCGCACTGTGACTCTAAAAATCGGCTAAAATCACGATACTCTTGATCGCTTATGGTTATCGCTGTCATTAACTACTCTATACTGCTTTTGAAAGCTTGCTTAATACAAGTTCTATTGTGATTTTATTGTTTCGCTAACCTGCTACGACAGCCGCTTTTACTGCGCTCCCCAGTTCTTCTGGGTTGAACTTAGCGATAAACTCGTTGGCACCGACTCGTTCTACCATCGCCTGATTAAACACACCGCTGAGCGAAGTATGTAAAATAATGTGCAGATCTTTAAGATCTGGATGACGGCGAACCTCTGCCGTTAAGGTGTAACCATCCATTTCTGGCATTTCAATATCCGAGATCAACAAGGATATTTGCTCGCGAATGTCTCCTTCTGAAGCCATTTCGACTAGCTTGTTATACGCGTCTTTACCATCTTTCACTAAAATGGCTTCGAAGCCAATAGACTCTATTGCTCGTTGGACCTGTTTTCTTGCCACCGCTGAATCATCGGCGATCATAATACGCTTCACGATTTGCTTCTGTTGCTTTACTTCCGCTTCTGCAATTTCTTTGGCAAGATTACCATCCATCGCTTCTTCAACCGGTGATATTTCAGCAAGTATTTTCTCAACGTCAATGATTTCAACTAATTCGTTATCAATATTCGTTACTGCCGTCAGGTAATTCGCACGCCCAGCCCCTTCAGGAGGCGGTAAAATCGACTCCCAATGCATATTAATAATGCGCTCGACGGAGCTGACCAAAAAACCTTGCACACTGCGGTTAAATTCAGAAATCACCACAAAGCTGTTGGCAATATCTGTTGTTGGCCTTCCACCTACAGCCAAGCTAAGATCAATAACCGAGATAGTTTGACCACGAATATGTGCCACCCCTTTTACCAAGCGATGTAGATTCGGCATCGCGGTAAGTCGTGGGCATTGCAACACTTCTTTGACTTTAAATACGTTAATACCGTATCTCTGACGTCCCATTAAGCGAAAGGTTAATAATTCGAGCCGGTTTTGACCTACTAGCTGCGTTCTCTGGTTCACCGAATCTAAGATACCGGTCATAAGTTCATCTCCATCTCAAACTTTACGCCAAAAAAGTGATAGTCTACTGCAGGCAACGAGGAACCTGAGAAACAGAATGCTGTATTATAAGACATCTTTTTTGAATACTTCCAGCCCCAATTTTAAGCGAGTGCTTAGTGGGCTTTTACTCTTTATCGTCTGGCACACGTTTTTCTTTAGTGCATTAACGCACGCAGCGACGCCAGAACAAATAGAAAACATCCAAAAGGCAGCCCAAGCTCATGTTTTGGATACCTTAGATGCCCCAATTGGCGCTGAGCTCACAGCAACCGCAGGACGAATCGACTCTCGTGTCCATGCGACCGATTGCATCGAGCCTTTGCAAACCTCCTCTTCCAATGCCAGAAACACCAGCAGTAACGTCACGGTTTTAGTTGAATGCCCAAGTGATAATTGGCGACTCTATGTGCCTGTTAGACTCACCATTTCATTACCTCTCGTTGCCGCAACACGACCGCTCGCACGAGGAAGTATTGTCACTCAAGGCGATGTCATGATGACAATGATCGATAAAAACCGCTTTCGCCGCCAAGGATTTACCGATTTTGAGCAAGTCGTTGGCTCAAAATTGAAACGAAATGTAAAGCTCGGAGACGTCATCGAACGCAATGATGTTTGCGTGGTATGCCGAAATGAAAAAGTCGTAATACGCGCCGTCAAAAGCGGTATGACCATTTCAACCAAAGGCACTGCCCTGAGTGATGGCTCGAATGGTGACCAAGTAAGAGTGAAAAATGACAAGTCTCAGCGTATAATTGAAGGTATTGTCACTGGAGTGGCTGAAATTACCGTGAATTTTTAATTTATTACCCGTGACTTTTAATTTTTTCCTAAAGTATCTGCGCTATAGGTCGATACTGACGGTATACAAGACAACTCTATTGTTTACGAATACTATTATTTACGAACATATGCAAAGAAGGCTTAACTATGGCAGGCATTGATAACATTCGTTCTGGTCAGACGCTAACGACGACAAGTCGTGCCCCTGCCCGTTCGGAAACAAGCACAAGCAGCAGCTCAGCCCCTGTTAGTCAGTCATCAGCAAAGCAAGATGCCGTGACATTAAGTCAAGGCGGTAAAGCAATTGGGCAGATGCATCAACAGATGGCATCACAACCTAGCTTTGATACGGCAAAAGTTGCCGCCATTAAAGAAGCTATTGCTAACGGTTCTTATACCGTTGACCCAGAAAAACTTGCTGATAACATGATTAAGTTTGAAGAAGAGCTAGGTGGTTTAAAGTAATTCGCGCTATCTAGGGAGAACGCACTGCGCGACTCACTCGATAAATATAAGGTAAAATGAATGGCAGCCCTTGTTGATTTGGTTGACTATCAACTTAAAAATGCAAAAGCCCTGTCTCTTCTATTGTCGGAAGAGACCAAAGCCATCGCGGCTCGTGAGTCTGGTGATATTGAGCGATTAGCCAAAGAAAAAATGGCGCTCATTGGTCAGCTTCAACAAACGGACCAAAGACTAAGCCAACACCAAGACGTCGCAAGGCTCACCGATGAAGCCTTACTGGCTGAACAAGTCCGCACCGTCAAATCCATCATTCTTGATTGCCAAAAAATTAACGACATTAACGGACAAAGCCTACAACGGGCCCAACTCAGCTTTAATAAACTCAATAATTTGATGCAACAAAGCCACGGTAAGATAGGCATGACCTATAACGCCGGCGGACAGACCCATACGCTTTCAACACTGGGCACTAACCTTAAAGCCTAGCGCTTTCTGAATGTTACAAACGTTCAAAGTTTAAGCACGCCTAATTCTTATACACGATCAAAAAAAGCGACAATCATTGCCGCTTCTTTATATACCCTGCATTTAGCGTTAGCCGTTAAAACTGTTAGCCATTAAAACAAGGTTTGACGCTTCTTCTCTGGAACACGGCGGATTTCACCGTAGTCACGAAGCCTATCCATTTTTTCAATATCGAGCAGCAGCTCTGTGACATAACTGTCACCGACTTTATAGCTTCTCACCACTTCAGCGCCACGAATCACACCATCAACGGCCCCGGTTGTCGACTCTACGCCAAGCTTTTGATCTTGCAAATCTGCCCTTGCCGACACTCGAAGACCGTATACTTGCTCTGCCAGCTCGCGGTATGCATCAATTTTTGAGGCACGCATGGCACGCACTTGCTTCTCTTCTTCAGTGCGGCCCGATTGCTCGCTAATGCTCGCATAACCCACTGCCGTTAAATTATTTTGGTTAAGTGCACTTATGGGCGTACAACCAACCATCAGCATCATAGCAAATGCCATTAACCAGATTCTCATTGTCATTTCCTATGGTCGTAGAATTATAGTATGCGGCGAGGTCATCATTGGGTCAGAACGAATCAATACCCCATCTTCTGTACGCATTTGATTTAACGTATCAAGATCTCGACCAATGCGATCTGCAGGTAAGAAACCTTGTGCAGACGCAACCACGACTCGCGATTGCATACCAACCACACGAGCATTAATTAACACACCACCTTCTTGACGTAGCATCGTGCCCGTCAAGACAAACTGAATTTGTTGCTCTTGAGCTAAGTCTTTCCAATCTCGGCTTAACGCAAAGTCACCTTGGCTCGTCACCTGTATCGAGCCTGTTGTTTTAAAATCGACAACTTTAAACCCACGGCGTTGTAACTGATGAATGAATCCTTCAGATACCGAGTTGCCTAACCAATTGGTGGATTCCATACTCTGCAAATCCACAAAGGATGCCACTGCAATAGGGGTTCTCACCGATACACTGGTGTTTGACTCAACAAGGTCTTCGGTCAAACCTTCTACAAAATAGTCCATCGTATGACGGGGACTTTCCATCAGCATAAACTTACTGCCGCTGTAGGTTTCTTTACCGTTATAGATTGGTGAGTAGGCACAAGAGGTCAGTGTTAACACCGATGCCATCAATAGCCACTTTTTCATGTTTCACTCTCCAAAGTTGTGAATTGGGTAGATTAATTCCTGAGCCTGTGAAGGTTGGAACAATCTTTGCTTTCTCATTGTTGTCGTTAATAAGAAAGTCCGCTCCAATATTCGCTGGTAAACGTTTAGCAATAATCATCTAGCAAATATTGTTCCGCATTTGGATTGGTCGCATGAAAAAAATTATTTGTTCTTTAGTTTCAAGTACCTTACTCGCTATTGGTGCCAGCTCGGCACACGCCGCTTGGTATGAGGTCACTGGTGTCTCAACCATCGTATCGTCAGAAAAGGCGGCAAGGATCTATGCCTTAGAGGACGCGGTCTACAAAGCGGTAGATTTTGCCGGAGCCGATATTGGCAGCCTTTCAGGGCTGGCGCCACTGCTTGAAGATGACAAAGAACAATACCAGTTCATTGATTCTGAAGTTCGCCATATTGTCATTGATGATAAATACACCAGCGGCAACCAAATGTTCGTTAAAGTCCGCGTAGATATCTACCCATCGGCAAAGGCTTGCCATCAAGAGCAATACAAAAAGACCTTTGGGGTGGCAATGTTTGACATTGTCGATCCTCAGCAAGCCGTGATGGGACAAATCTATAAGCTTGGCGAAGATTACAGCTCGGTGATTGAAAAACAGCTTGCCACTCGCTCGTACAGCTTTGTTTCTGTCGGTACAACACGCTATGAAATTGATAAGCGACAGCCAGAGCGGATAAAAATGATCGCACAAGATCTTGGCGCACAATACCTAATTACCGGTGAGATTAATGATCTGACAGCCACCATAACAGCCGGTGGCTTACTGAGTGATGATGTCACCAATCGACAATTTGCCATGAACTTAGCTATTTTTGATGGCAAAACAGGCCATGAGATATACCAGCATTCATACCGTGAAATCGCCAAATGGCCGTTTGCGAAAACCAGTAAAGTAGATACAAAAAGCGCCCGTTTTTGGACATCCACCTACGGTGAGATGATGCAACGTGTTAGCCGTAACATTATGTTAGATTTTGAAGCGGAAGTGTCTTGCAAAATGACCTTGCCAGAAGTCGTTGCCAGTTACGGCAATAAAATTACGCTAGATTTAGGGCGAGTACACGGCGTCCAAGCCGGAGATAAACTCACGCTTTGGCATACTGGGTCATTCATCGACCAAAATGGATTGCCACGTAATAAAGTCTCACAAAGTGACATTACTTTAACGGTATCTCGAGTGTACGAGCGAGAAGCAGAGGCTACCGTAGACCAACCTAGCTTAGCCAATAGTATTCAAATTGGCGATGTCATGCACAAACAGCCATAAATCTAACAATATAGGCTTAACTTATTCAAATAATTGAGTATTATAAGCCATAAGCTCCCGTGGCACAGCTGGATAGCGCGGCCCCCTCCTAAGGGGCAGGTCACAGGTTCGAATCCTGTCGGGAGCGCCATATAAATCAACGCCTTAGCTTAAAATTGAGCTAGGACATTTACCGCTTAATATTCAGTATCCGCCCCATGCACCCACGGGGCGGATACGTTATAGTCTTGAAAGACACCCAAATTGATAGCAAGTGGATAAACTCAGAACAATGACTTCTGTTCATCGTCTGGCATAAGGGTTTCTTGCACATAGACCCCATTGTCTCTCAATTTTTGCTGTGGAACGCTGTGAGTCTTAAATGTTTCTATCAGAGATTTATCATCCATGTTTAAAAAACTTTCACCAAGATCACCGTGGGATTTGGTTATTTTCACATTAGGATGAGATTCTTTATCTTCTCTTCTGTTTTTGATGTTGGCGACCACTATTTTATGTAGTCTCCAATCCGCATTATTCTCATTTAAAGTAGCATTAAAACTTTTCATAGCATTAGCTATCGCCCCTTCATCGATTACAGAGTACCCCACAAGTATTTGTTTCAATGCTTTAGCAGCTTTATTTCTTAATTCAGTATAGCCATTATATGCAGTAATTAGGGAATCTTCCAAAGCAGTATGATTTAACCGCATTTGCTCTATCTCTCCGTCTTTTTCTGTTAATTCTTCTGCTATCGTTCGATAGCTTAGGAGCTGTTCCTGTTGGTTAGTCAGGGTGGATTTGAACTGTTCTTTTTCTTGCAATAGTAAATCTCTGTGAGCCTCTAATTGATTATTCTTATTTTTAGAATCTTGGAAATCACTCAGCACAGAGTCTTTCTCCTCTCTAAGTTCCCCCAAAGAAGCAGTTGCCTTTTCCAATTCAGAGGTCATGTTCGCTAGACGAGCCTCATATTCAGACCTTTGAGTTTCCCAATCCCCCAAGTCTCTATTAAGCTTTTCTCGCCAATACTCTAAACTTGAACTTGCTTGAGCTTTTGCAACGTCACCTTGGCATGTATACAGAGTCTGCAGGCGACCATAATGCGCTTGAGCTCTTTTCTCATCGATAAACTTATGCTTTCTACAGTCGAGGTGATGCTGCACCCATGGAAGACAAAATGTATAGGCAATAGCTAAAAGGGATGGGTAAGCAAGCTGCATTATGACAGGGGAGAGGTACCAGACGGGATCAGTAGTCCAAAAAGGTGCAGAATCCGATAGTTGAGAAATTTTCCCCGCAGAATCTGAAAAGATGAAGGTCAGAATCGCTTTATGATTCACTACTAGCCAAGCAAGTATGAACGATCCAAGTATTGGAGACTTGAGTCTATTCACTGTAGCCTGTGTTAGCGCACTTAAAAGTTCCTTCATCTAATAAATCCATTAGCTAATCAAAGATGAATATATGCTACTACAGGCTTAAAGGTTAGGGAAAGCGTATGTGAACCTATTAAAAAAATGTGTAATAAAGGCACACACACCAAAACCGTACTTCAAAAGAGTAAGTTTCATATTTCCGTCAATCACTGCTACGCTGAAATCAGTCAATATAACTTAGCAACAAAAACGAATCGTTGTTTCTGCCGTTGGCTGTCACTTGGGTTGAGGAGGTGTGTTTGCCGAGCATTATTCAAGATTGCAATCGCGAGCTCAAAAAAGTGCTGCACTTCTACCCCGAAGATCAGCGAGCGAGCGTTGATTGTATGCTTGCTCAGCTAGTGTGCTGTGAGATTTTCCTCATTCAATACCCTATCCTCAATCATTTCCGCGGCAAAAGCTCTCCTTGGTATCATGTGCAGAATCTCCGGCACCAATTATTGTCTCGTCAAAAAGAACACGATTTGATTTGCTATGAGCTGCCGATTTTTCAAGGCTGGTCTATGGCAAAAATTGATGATGCGCGAGTCTATGAAACGCCAATTCCAAAAAACGTTCGTCGAGCCTATTTAGACTACCAATATTTTATTGAAAGCCCGTACTAAAGAATACTAAAGGGACACAGATCGCTTTGGCTTTGAACAAATCGGGTATCAAGCAATACGTCACCGTACCATCACAAGCCAGCTCTCTTTCGTTCTCCTCCCGAAACGTAGTGACTTTGTATAAGCCTAAATACTAAATCGCTGGCCGTCAGTTTTACGTCGGTGGTATGTTTAGTGTTGGTGATGTCAGAGCATCTGATCCATTTATTTTAGCAAGATATTAGTTCTTACTTCGCCTTTATATCGACCGGTTTAATATTACAATTTCGTCACTTTCTAACCAGCCCGACATCATCATTATTCTAAATTAACATTCTGTTACTTAATTAGCATTCCAGGTCTTAAATTCAATCATTATTTAAATTTGTCATTACGATTAGTTTTATTTGTTTATCGAAATTACCATCATAATATTTCGGAAATATTGTCACTTCCCATCTAGTTTTTATTAAAAAGCAAACGATTGTTCGATTAATTGTCAAGCACTCTAATGCAACAAAAGTAATCTTTACCCATAACCACAAAAAAATCAATGACATTCATTGAGTGAATACCTCCAAACAGTATTATCAACAAACACCCCCTACACAGGAGTTTGCTCTGCAAACCCCTATATTAAATAGTTATAATTACTACAAAAGTGAAATAAAAGATGAAAAAAACTATCTTAGCTATTCTTGTGGGAACAACTATCGCCCTTTCCGGTTGCAATAGTTCTAACTCTGAGTCGACTGAAACGCCCCCTTCTGCAGACGTGAGTCATTTTGTTGATGTATTAAATCGTGTCGGTAACCCGGAGCTCATGAAAGACCGTGATGCCCAAAGTAATTTACAATATAACGCTTTTACTGATTTTGGGGCATGGCATGGTCATTTATTACCAAGCACTGATAATGCAGTAGGTTCAGCTGGTGGTATTATGATCGTGGATCAGGAGTACTCTAGTTATATTACCAATGAGAACTTTGATAAGCTGACTCTAATAGATATTAATACGGCTCAAGAAATTAATTTAACCTCCGCTGAAGTAAACTCATATTCTACGCCAGATGCGTTACATCAAGTTATCGAAAATAGTGATTACAAAATTACGATGACGACACGATTCGGTAGCGATCGCACGTCACTGATCGAGACCACTATTACCAACAAGACCAATCAACCACAAAACCTAAAGCTTGTTTGGACTGGTGAGTTTTTACGTGATTTTGATACGCTCGGTGATGATTTAGCTGCAACGACCGTCTACAAAAACCTCTCGAGCCAAAACGGTGGCGTCGCACTAACCTTTAACAAAGCAGCATCTTGGTCTGGGCTAAAGAGTGAAGAAGACGCACAGTTCAGCATTGCTCGTTCTGTTGATAATGCCGTCACAACCATTACCGACTTCACTTATCGCTCGGAAGGGCAAATTACCATCAATGCTAATGCAACCGCTTCGTTCTACAACGCCTATTCTTATGTCCACAATCCAACAGAAGCAGCTAATGAAACGCCAATCGTAACGAACTTACTCAATCAAGGTGCAACGGCGATGAGCGATGCCAAAGCACGTTGGAACGAATACCTTAAACACGGGCTGGCCAATCGCTCGGCAAGCAAGGTAGAAAGTAACGTTGCGGTTAAGGCGATGATGACATTAAACGGCAACTGGCGTTCACCCGCCGGTGTCGTGCAACATAGCACCGTGACTCCATCCGTCACAGCGGTTTGGTTTTCAGGCAACAACACCTGGCCATGGGACACATGGAAACACGCTTACGCCATGGCGCATTTCAACCCTGATGTCGCGATGGATAACATTCGAACGGTATTTCAATTCCAAGTTCAAGGTGATGATCCTGTAAGACCACAGGATAAAGGCTACTTGCTTGATGTTATTAACTACTCGTTACCTCAAGACCGTATAGATTCGGGCTATTACGATGCTATTTATGATATTCCGTCAGCCGCGCAAAATGATGCGTCGATGAACTGGAACGAACGTAATACTAAACCATCGCTTGCCGCTTGGGCGGTCATGGAAGTTTATCATTCCCTTGTTAATGAATTTGATCGCGCCGATGATGCTCAAGCATGGATTGATGAAATGTATCCTAAGTTAGTGGCCTATCATGACTGGTGGCTATCAAATCGTGACCATAATGCCAATGGTGTCCCGGAGTATGGTGCGGCTGTCGATCCATCGCACAATACTGACGATGGTCATATGTATATTCGCGTATGGACTGAGTTAACAGATGAGTTAACGGCTCTAGTCGGCGCAGAAAATCTAGAGCAAATAGACTCGGATGGCGCATCCATTCGCTATAAAGTCATTGGCGTCGATTCCTACAATAAAGTACTCGATAACTATGAAGAATTGGCTATCACCGGCTATAGCAACGGTTCTCAAACGGCAACGTCTTGGGAATCGGGTATGGATGATGCCGCACGTTTTGGCTTTATCTATGACTTGGCAAGAACCAACTCTCGCAGCGAAGTGACAACCGTAGACGAAGCCACTGTGTATGATCAACTAGGTCGCTATGCAGCGGATAAGTATGAGTTTAATAATGCCATTCAAGGCACGGCGAAAAACTGGATCTATAGCGACCCTTCCGAAAGCAATATGGCAAAATTACGTGATGCACGTAGAGATTGGCAGGTGCGTTTTGGTGAGAACCACAATAGCAATTCCGCTCTAGTTGGCTTCTCAATGCTGCAAGAATCCGTTGACCAAGCTTCTTATATGTACAGCGATAATAAGTACTTATCTGAAATGGCTAATCTAGTGACAGAAGGGGTAGAAGGTAAAGCTCGAGGTCAGGAGTTTGTGGAGCACGCGAACTTTATTAAAGACTACATCAACACGTGTATGTTCGATGCAAGTACATCGTTCTACTATGACATTAGATTGGTCGATAAAGACGGCAACCGCTATCTAGACAGTACTGGCAATCCGATTGATGGGGTAAGTCTTGAGCGCGTAGACACACCTTATCAAGGTAAGAACGTTTACTGTGCTGGTGTAGTTCTTAAAGAGCGCGGACAAGCGCCAGACGGCTGGTCACCATTATTTAATGGTGCCGCAAGTCAAGAGAATGCCAATAAAGTCATGGACGTTATGCTCGACGCTGACAAATTTGACAACTCAACGGCCTTCCAAGGTCAAGGGGTGTCATTTGGTACGGCGAGCCGTGATAACCCAGCCTATGGCAAAGACATATACTGGCGTGGTCGTGTCTGGCTGGACCAATTCTATTTTGGCTTACAAGCACTAGAGAAATACGGACGCCACGATGATGCAGTGCGTATTGCCGAAGACTTATTTAAAAATGGCGAAGGCTTTGGCAGCGATGGCGCTATTCGCGAGAACTACAACCCAGAAACCGGAGAAGTACAAGGCGCAGCTAACTTTAGTTGGTCAGCCGCACACACCTACATGATGTATCGAAACTTCTATGGTAAATAGTCCTGTACCAAGTAAAGAGCAATATGGCACATAGAGTGCAGCAGCTATCTATAACGACATAACTTGCTCTATCGATAATAAAACGCCTGATGATTACATCAGGCGTTTTATTGATGATGAATGTAGCTAAAATAGTAACCACTCAAACAAGATTTTTAACAATGACGTCGACTAAGCCATGTTAAATTAAGGCTATTGAGTACAAGTGTTTAGTATATGCTTGGCTTGTTCAAACTCAGGATAGTCCGTGTAGCCATCTTCCCCGCCACCAAATATCCGTGCGGCATTTAACTCATTCATTGGTTGATTATTTCTCAGTCGACTTGGCAGATCAGGAGTCGCAATAAACGGCTTACCAAAGCCAAAGATATCACCATAACCCTTTTCTAACATTCTCAATGCTTTATCACCTGTGTATTTTCCCGCATACATGATGACACCCTTAAATGTTTCGCGTAATGCTTGGCAAAAAGGCTCTGGCATTTCAGGTGCACTATTCCAATCAGCTTCTGCGATTGATAGATATGCAATACCAATATCATTCAGCATTTTGGCAGCACTAATGTACGTTGTAAAAGGGTCACTTTCCAATAAACCAAGATACAAACGCTCCTCTTCCGTCGATTCAAATAAAGGAGAAAATCTGACGCCCACTTTCTCTGCCCCAATTTCCTCAGCAACTTCCGTTGTGATCTCTTTTAGAAACCTCAATCGATTTTCTAAACAGCCACCATATTCGTCTTCACGTAGGTTGGTCACCTCCGAGATAAATTGATTAACGAGATAGCCATTTGCGCCGTGAATCTCAACACCATCAAAACCAGCATCCATTGCATTGCGTGCCGCCTGTCGATAAAAGGCCACAATTTCTTTGATTTCGTTTATTTCTAGAGCTCTAGGTTGACTTGGTTCAACCTGAGCTCCACCTTCGGCGGTTTCAATAAAGACCTTTACTGAATCGGCTTTTACTGCCGAAGGGGCAACGGGTGGCTCACCATTAGGTTGAAAGCTTACATGAGAGACTCGACCAACATGCCAAAGTTGAAGAAAGATCTTTCCCCCTTGGTCGTGCGTTGCTTTTGTAATCAATTTCCATGCTTCAAGTTGATCTTGGTTATGAATACCCGGTGTCCATGCATAGCCTTGCCCTCGCTGCTCAACTTGAGCAGCTTCCGTTATAACAAGTCCTGCACTAGCCCGCTGAGCATAATATTTCGCCATCATTTCATTGGGTAAATTTCCAGGCTGGCTTGCTCGAGAGCGAGTCATTGGCGGCAAAACCACACGGTTAGAAAGGATAATATCACCTAATCTAACAGGCTCGAATAATGAGTCATACATAATGCATACCTACTTCAGTTTTGGTTAGTTTGCTGATTAAGACAAAAATACGAACAGTAGTGGCATTGTCACGCCACTACTGTTTAAACAAGAATCGTTATAGTTGAATAGTCTCTTGCGCGCGCTCAGTCCCTACTTGTTCTACCCAACGTGCGTTAATTTCTTCAATACTAGTTCCATGGCGAGTCAAAAAATCTTTAAATCCGCCCCAATGAGTATCCATAACCTCATGATTAGTTCGGCCTTCCTTCATCGCTTTAAGGCCCCACTCATCAGGAATGAATACCTCCTCAAATCCAGCTCTTGGGCGGCTGTTTTTTATGTTTCGTACTAAGCGGTCACTCTTACGCTTCACTTCATCAATCGACCCGAAGTGACTAGGATCGATCACTAGAATGTATGACCCACCAACTGGGCAGGGCGCGCCGGGTTTCAAGCAATCCGAAGGAAGTGATGGTAAGTCACTGCAAATAACACCTTTCGGATTAATCACCGCTGTCATCACTTCATTCCAAAGATTAAGCGCATATAGCCTAGGGTTTGAAAAAGTCCATGGTGCATGACAATCTGCGATTCTGCCGTAGCCTGGGATAAGCTCTCCCCACTTCCTTGCATCGGCTGTAAGTTCTCCGGTGTCAGGGTCGACCAAAAGTGGCCCTTGGAGGTCTCTATCGTTGAAGATCGCATCCGAAATGTCTGCATCATAACCCTCACATAGCTTAACTGAGGTGACGATAGGTAATTCTTCACCACCGACACAAGCAGCATCAAATGGCGGTACCGATATACCAAAATCCATTCCTCCATAAGGTGCTGACAATGGAACTGAATTATTGGATGTCATGGCGAACATCCCTCTTTCCATAGCCATTTGAGAGTAACAAGAAAATGAACCAGCATCACAATGGTTGTAACCAAAGACGATAGCCATACCCTGCTCTTTCGCTTTCTCGATCGCGGTATTGGCCATCATAGTTAATACATAGTGACCGGATGACTTTTTGCCATCGTACAGCGCCCAATTGTGCCCTTCGGACTCAACTTCAGGTTCTGATTTCGGATCAAGTACGCCAGCTTCCAAAGGGATCGTTATCGCTTCAATCACACCAAGCCCTTGGTAAATCTTACCTTGCATCCCCGCCTTAAGGAGATTTCTAGCAACTGCGTCTGCATGAGCCTGAGAGGCCCCTATGTGTTTCCATCCCTCAGAAACCACAAATGCAAAATAATCGTTATCGAAATATGTTGTTGGACTGATACTTTTAGTCATTGCTACGACCCCTTCTAAGATTATTTGTTTACCCGTTTCTATCGTTTATATTATTAAACTCCCTTCAAACCGCATTGTCATTTAAGCTCAAAGTGCTATCATTTAAGCTCAATTGATTGTTTATGATAGCTATGAATTTTATCCCGCCTCGCACATACCATGATTTAGCAATCTCCTCTCCATATCATAAGCACGCGTTTGAGCGCCTGTATCAGGTTGCCGATGAACAAGGTATATACAGCGAAATCCGTGACAAATACGTCATTAACTCTGCGCAATCTCCCGTACAGACCTTTGAAAAATATCTGGTGGCGGCAGATGAATTAAGAGAGCAAGGATGTGGTGAGATTGGATGCTTACTGGGGGAGAAGTTAGACGCTAGCTGTTACGGATTATTCCTCGTTGCTCTTTATAGTAGTCGTAGCCTCTCTCAAAGTTTGGACTTAGTCTGTAAGTTTAGCCCTAAGTTAGACTTCGGCCTAAAATACGATCTAACACTGACAAGCGAAGAAGGTGTACTGCGGTTTTTGCCCAGTTTAAATGGAAGTCGTTTTCCTTGGCTTGTAGAAGAATGGGTATTTGGAAGCTTAGGGCTTATTAATACTATTGCGAAAGAACCTATTTTTCCCACCAAGATAACGTTAATGATACCCGAGCCTCGTCATCTTTGGTTTTACCAAGAAAGGCTCATATGCCCCATTGAGTTCGCTAGCAATGAAAATGCTATCTATCTAACAAAAGAGGATTTGGGTCGCCAGATAAGTAGTTCCGACAACTATATCAATAAGTTGCTATCCCAACTTATTCTAGCCTCTGCCGACCCTGCCCCCGACAATCTACTCATTAAACTATATCAATATCTATTGATAAACATTGGACGCGGCCTGCCCACGCAAGTAGAAGTTGCTCTATATCTAGGCATGAGCACTGCTTCACTAAAGAGAAGACTAGCTCAACAGCAAAAGACTTATAGACAGATAGTGTTAGAGGTGCGAATGACTCTGGCTTATGAGTATTTACTTATGTCTAAAATGTCGGTTCATGAAGCCGCATACCTTCTGCACTACGAAAATCCCGCTAATTTCACCCGGGCATTCAAAACATGGTTTGGGAAAACACCTTCGCAATTTAGGACAATGAATTGAGCCCTGGTCAGTTAAGCAATTTCAAGAAGCTGACTAGACGCCAAATATACGATCTCTAAAACTCCGCGGCCCATGCATCAAAGTCATTGATATTATCTATTTGTTGCTACGTTTTGGGGCAGGATTATAAGGCAGTGCAAGTTAATTTTTAGAGGAGAGTAACGGCTAATCTAGCGTGATCTTCAAGCGTTTTCATCTGTACTCGTTTCGTAGATAAACATAGTACTCGCCAATGTGTGAGTTGGCATAACGCGCTATTGTCGCGAGCTCACCATGATAAAGCATCACTCAACCCGTCATTATCCTATCTGTATCATGGCTTATTTTATCAATGATGAAGTGCTTGAACACGAATGCGATTAGGTTGTTAGTGCTAAGCTATTGTTTAAAGGCTTAATCATCACGTAATGTTCATTGACAATTTATAATGCAATGTAACCTCAGTCATGTATATAATTATATAGCGATATAAAATTACGTTGTACTAGGTAACATAGAATGTTAATAAAAAAAATGGATGCACCAAAAGATATGCAGATTGGTGCGTCATTTGAAACAAAAAGGCATGGTTCCGTGATGATTGTTGAGTATTACAACACTCATACCGTTATTGTTGCCTTTAAAAACACAGGAAATATTCGTTCTACCACCGCAGCAAAGCTTCGTAGTGGTCAAATAACGGACCGTTCCGTTCCACCACAATCCTCAATGGTTGGCCGAAAATATGAATCGCTCAAGCACGGTTTATTAACCATTAAACAAGTTGAATCCGAAAACATCGTAGTTTTAGAGAACAGCAACGGCGAAGAAGTAAGGATGTTACTTCCTGCAGTACAAAAGATGAAAGAACATATAGAAGAGAGTGATGAGCATGATGAGGAATTAGAATTTCCGACATCGCTTAGTGCTTTAACAAAAAGAAATAAGAAAACCAAAGATGTTAACTCACTATTGAAAAAGATGATTACCGACTATGGTAAATAATACTAAACCTAGGACATAAGCAACCACACACAACCCTTTCCCCACCCTATACCTCACCCGGCAATCATTATCTAAATCCATGCAAACCTCCACTTACTGTGATCGGCATCACAAGGTCATTTTGACTTTGTGAGCCAAGTCGATATCAATTAACCTTGTTTTCGGTAATATCCTCTCCATCAACGACGTGAAACACTTATTCTTAGATCAACAAACCCTACAGAGATATATTATGAAAAAGATTATGGTTGTATGCGGAAATGGCCTCGGCACTTCATTAATGATGGAAATGGCGGTTAAAGAAGTGGTAAAGAAAATTGGGTTTGAAGCTGAAGTCGATCATGAAGATCTATCATCAGCAACATCAAGTAAAGCCGATATTTGGGTCGCAGCAACGGATGTTGCCAATCAGCTAAAAGATGCAGGAAAAACAAACGTAATCAGCTTAGCTAATATATTTGACAAAGTGTCGATTGAAGAACAATTAAAAGCTATCATCTAGGGTAATATATCATGGCTAATTTCTTTGAATTCATGCTAGGCTTGTTAAAAGAGCCAGCAATAATGGTTGGATTAATTGCTTTCATAGGCTTAGTTGCTCAGAAAGCAGATGTATCAACCATTTTAAAAGGCACCATTAAAACCGTCATGGGTTTCCTAATATTAGGGTTTGGTGCTGGTGCACTTGTAGGTGCATTAAATAATTTCTCAGTCGTATTTACTGAAGCATTTGGCGTAAGTGGTGTCATTCCAAATAACGAAGCGATTGTTGCCTTAGCACAAGAAGCATTTGGCTATGAAATGGCTTTAATCATGTTCTTTGCCTTCGTGGTTAATATTCTATTGGCTCGCTTCACACCGCTTAAGTATATATTCTTAACGGGTCACCACACGATGTTTATGTCGATGTTGGTTGCTGTGATTCTTTCTACAGCAGGCATCACTGGCACACTATTAGTCGCTATTGGTGCAGTGATCGTCGGCTCGCTCATGGTCATCATGCCAGCGCTGGCACAGAAGTACACAGAGAAAGTAATGGGTACTGATCAACTGGCGATGGGTCACTTCTCAACCCTGTCTTACTTGGTTTCTGGTTATATCGGCAGCAAGTTTGGTGACACATCTACCACTACTGAAGATATGAACGTACCAAAGAGCTTAATGTTCTTACGTGATACGCCAGTAGCCGTAGCAGTAACCATGGCAATCTTCTTCCTATTTGCCTCCATTTTTGCTGGTGGTGAGTTTGTTGAAACTGTCTCTGACGGCCAAAACTGGGTTGTCTTCACTCTCCTTCAATCACTAATCTTTGCTGGTGGTGTTTACATCGTTCTTCAAGGTGTAAAAATGCTCATCGCGGAAATCGTCCCTGCATTTAAAGGTATTTCCGATAAACTGGTTCCAGGTGCAAAACCGGCGCTAGATTGTCCAATGGTATTCCCTGTTGCACCAAACGCAGTCCTTATTGGCTTCTTGTCTTCATTCACAGCTGGTCTTGTTGCGATGGGTATTCAAGGCATGTTTGATTGGACGATTATTGTTGCTGGTGTGGTTCCCCACTTCTTCGTTGGTGGTGCATCTGGTGTGTACGGTAATGCGACGGGTGGTCTACGTGGTGCGATTTTAGGCTCATTCACTCAAGGCCTATGTATCTCGTTCTTACCAATGCTTCTACTTCCTGTACTAGGTAATATTGGCCTTGAAGCGACAACATTTGCAGACTTTGACTTTGGTGTTGTTGGTCTTATTCTAGGGTGGATTGTGTCATGAGCATTATGACGTTGATTGGCGATAACATTGTTATCTCGACTGAAGAGAACTTAACTGTTGATGCGGCTCTAGAGAGCACTTGTTCAAAACTTCTTGAACATGGAAAAGTGAAAGCAACATACTTGGAAGCGATTAAGCAAAAACATCAAGAGATTGGCGCGTACTATGTGCTGGCACCAAAAATTGCCATGCCACATGCTCGCCCAGAAGATGGGGTCAATGAAGCAGCCCTTCAAATCACGGTGTTTAAAAACGGCGTTGACCTTGAGTCAGAAGACAACGGTGATGTGTACTTCTCTGTGACATTAGCGGCCATGGATTCAGACAGCCACATCCAAACGATAATGGCACTATCAGAGCTGTTCCAAAATGACGACGATGTCGATGCCATCATCGCTTCGCAGACGAAAGAAGAGATAATTAGAATTTTAGAAAGATACTGATCATTCGCTTCTTTACCCCAAACCGATCCAACGCCCTTTGTTCATAAAGGGCGTTTATTTTTTCCCCATCATGTTCAAGACTTCGCGACCAGTGACGCACTCATTCAATAGGCAAGAAAGGTGATTTAGAATTCAGCGTCAACCTGAAATGTCATGCGCTCGTGCGTAATGGGATGATCAAGAACCAATAGTTCAGCATGTAAATGCAAACGGTTTGCCGTCGTGCCATAAAGATCATCGCCCACGATGGGCATTTGTAGCCCCAATGCGTGGGCACAATGTACCCTCAGTTGATGTGTACGCCCAGTTTTGGGCGAAAGGTAAAGCTTAGTTCGATTACCTTTACGCTCTATCACCTGCCACGTTGTTTCGGCAGGCTTGCCGTGCTCAAAGCAAATCAGCTGTCGTGGCCTATCATCAAGGTCACCACGCATTGGTAATGAAATACAACCTTCGTTTCGTTCAAGTAAACCCTCAATCAAAGCGACATAACGCTTTTCCACGGTACGCTGAATAAATTGTTTTTGTAGACTCTTGTTCGCCCGTTTACTAATAGCAATAACCATCAACCCCGATGTCGACATATCTAAACGATGCACGATCAATGGCCCAGTTGCCTCAGGAAAAGCCTTTTTCATTCGAAGATAAACTGAATCTTCGATAGTTTTTCCTGGAACGGACAAAAAATCAGCGGGTTTATGCACGACAGCCATATCATCGTCTTGATAGAGGATATCCACTTCCTTACCTTCGGCTGGATTTCTTAGTAGTGGATTTTCGTCCACCTCAAGCCCTTCAAGCATATGAGTTAAAATTGGGTGGCACTTTCCCTGGCACGCTGGATAATAATTCTTATGTTGTCTAATCGACGACTTCGGTGGTACGCCCCACCAGAATTCAGCTAAAGCTAACGGCTTCATTCCCCATTTATACGCATACTGCAACAGCTTAGGGGCTGCGCACTCTCCGGCCGCCGCTGGCGGTACACCTTGAGTAGTCTTAGCAAAAAGTTCACCAAGGTTTTTCTCTTGGCCAAGTGCATTCAAAAATGTGTATTGCTCAAACAACTTTTTTTGTAGCTGTGACGAACGCTGCTTACGTTTGTTTCTTAACGGTATGATTTCAGCCATCATAGAGTCTAGTTCGCATTGAACTTCCGCAATACGGGCATCCCAATGTAGCTTTAAATCGCGAAGTTGCAGCTTTTCAATGACACTGGCTTGGCTTAGTTGCTGCTTAAGTAGGTGACGTTCATCTTCAGGTAATTCACTAGAAGCTGCACGTTTAGCCTTTCTGATCTTACGAGCTTCAACCATGTTGCTTCGATGCACTTTCAGTGCCTCATCCGCATATTGTTTTTCTTGTGCTAGCAAAACTTGCAGACGCGTCAATCTTGGCGTTGATTCCAGCTCACCAATCTGATTAGACATCTGGTTAATTTCAGCTTGCCCTGACAAAAAGAAGCTGTCTTGAGCTAACATATCAAAAACAGGTGGCACAAAGTGTGGTATCAAATTTTGGTCGGCGATTTTTCCGGAAAACGCAGACAAATAACCGACTTCGCCTACACTGTTTTCAACCAATAACACCCCAAACATTTTGCCGATCGCATTTTCTAGCTCATCCTGCAAACCAAAATTATGTTGCCACTCGGTTTGCGTATTCAGATGCTGTTGAAGTTCTTCCGCCGCCAATAGACAAAGTGGATGAGGGGTATAATAGAACGGATAAGTAAACCGCTCAGGCAATGTGTACTCATCAATAGAGCTATTAAATGGAGTAAAACAATGTTCTGGTGTGTGCATATGTCAATCTATATAAAACGTTGAACCCTAAGAGCACAACGCTTCATAGGCATGAAAGGCTGGCAATTCTAACTGTTAACGGCCGTAAGATCACTACTCAAAAAGACGAAGTTAATAAGTCGCTGATTTGTCATTTCCACAAAGCGTAAGTGACCCGCTACATTGCAACACGTTTAACGACCCGAGATTACAGATAGAAAAGTAATCACGTACTCCTTCAAGCAGTGTGATGACCCAAAATGACCTAGACCAACCATTTAACGAAGTAGGCATAATTCTCATGCCTTATCTATCCCTATTATCACCACTTATTCTGGGTAATAAAACGCCAATAGATTTTTGAAATTTTACATGGCGATACGTGTATCAATAGGTTGATTTAGTGTACCCGGTGTCGACACATCTAAACCAACCTATACCCCATTCTGGATGGTGATAATTAAATAGTCTGTACTGGAATGTTTTCCATTTGAACCGGTGTGTGGTCTTCGGTGTAATAGGTATAGGTCGCGACAATACCATCGTACTTGCTATTCACGAGTAATCGAAGTTCAACATTTGGTAATAATACGGGGCCTGGGCCAAAGCGAGGATTCCAAGCACCAGGAATAACCGGGTACCCTGTTGCTACAATGAGATTATTACACTCAGATTCACCCATCACACACAACGGTGTTGCATCACCGCTTAGCTTGGTAAAGTGCGGCTTATCGAGGTGAATAGATGGATGACTTACCTCACCAAAACCACTTACCGCTCCAGTCTTAGGATGAATGGATAGAGTAAGATTAAACTCAACGCCACCCAAAATCCCCGGCGTAGCAATACGGTACTCACGATGCTCAACTTTATGGCTTGTTGATGATTGACCTAGTTCATTAACTTCGCTTGTTTCTGACATGTTATGTTCCTTTTATTTTCTACGACTTCCTAAGTAAGCATGTAAATCATAATTCAACGAGCGATAGAAACCATTACACGCTATTACACCTCGATGGAATTTAATTGAGATATTTATCAGAAAAACACTCACCTGATCATTTGTAAGTAAATATTTCCCTGCGCTAAGTTAGTTTGACAACAAATTAAATCTTCCCTACGATGCACTCGATTTTACAGAACAGTAATTTCACTCCAATTTTTCAAACACAGGAATAATAGAAACCTATGGACTCTTCGAGTAGTCGAATAATAAAGTTTGGTGTTTTCGGTGGAACGAATATGCCTGTGGTTTCTTGTCTGCAAATGGTCTAATGACTATGCCGAGGGAAATCCCTTGGCAACCGTGATTCTTCACTCCCCTTCCCTGTTAACCCCAAACATTTTTACGTCATATCAATCACATACATATTTTATTTAAATAGCCAACGTAGTGGCTAGTGGTTGCAGCTATTATCAAATAACTATATTTATCATTATGATTAAGACACCGATCATATTATTAATGAGATCATCACTATTGGACTAAAGACTCACCTGTAGTGCATCTAATTAAATGTATCTTTCATCATAAACTTAAATATTGCTAGTTTGTTATGGTCACAATTATCAATTACTTTTGATATCGACGTTTGGCTTATACTCATTTTAGTTGACTGATGTTTATACCATTTTGGTATAGACTTACCTGTTTGGTTTCTTTGTTCTGATCCTATTTTAGGAGATACAAAGATGATAAAAACATTGCTTTTGATAGCAGGCATTAAACCAGTTGAAACAGCGAAATTTGTTGCTGTGGAGCGCTATATCAATACCAGTATTTTATGTGTTGGTGAAGATCTCTCACTCCAAGATGTGCGGGTATTCGCTCGCTCAGCCTCAGACTTTCATGCCGTCGCTGCCATCTCTAAAAGTGGCGCTTATCTTGGGCTGTTGCCGCTTATTCATTTACTCACTGCCGACCCAAAACGCTTGGTTTCTGAGTTTATTCTTGCACGCAATCATTACATATTTTCGTCTGCGAATGCTTACCAAGCATCACAGCAATTGACCCATAGCCAATGGAATATACTGCCTGTCCTTAATAGTGAACACCGAGTCATTGGTGCATTTGAACATAGTAAAGCTCGTGCGCTAAATGATGGTAGTAAAACTCAAAACGCTTCCATCAAGCATCTACAGCAATTCTCTACTTGTGCTTAAGCCATTATAGTTTAAAGGAAAACTCTATGACTCTTTACAACATCACCCAAGAGCTAATGTCGCTTCACATTAGTCAAAATCAATCAGCGGTGCAGCGTTTCCTTGCTTCGCGTCCAATAGCAGATTGCGCAGACGCTTTCGTAACGCTCATCGATAACCAGCAACTTAATGTACTTGAGGTTCGAGATCTATTTCGCTTAATGACCACTGAATCCCAAATTACATTACTGGAATACCTACCACTTACTCTGCAAACCAACCTTGTGGAATACCTAGATATTGCTGAGCTCGTTCAGATAACACAAGAAATGGCTCACGACGAGCGAGCAGACCTTATCGCGAGCTTACCTATGCCATTACAGCAACAAGTTCTCGATTCCATCGCCCTCGAACATCGTGTAGATATCGAGCAACTGACCTCTTATCCACAAAACAGTGTTGGCGCAGTCATGACGTCAGACTTTGCCACATTAGCGATTAGTAGTACCGTTGAAGATGCGATTAAGCAGCTCAAGCATATTGCACAAGACAGCGAAACCATTTATCAAGCTTACGTGCTTGATGATCAAGAATGCCTGCAAGGCACTGTTTCACTACGAGATCTCATTCTTGCTAAACCATTGCAAACTATTTCTGAGATCATGACCCGTGTATGTATTTTTGTGCGCGTAGAAGAAGCTCAACCTATCGCAGCTCAAGCGATACGAAAATACGATCTATTGGCCCTTCCAGTACTAGACATGAGCAACCGATTAGTTGGTATTGTCACCTATGACGACGCGATGGATGTTGTCGAAGAGGACATCCATCGACATATCCACAAAACCGCAGCCATTAATTACTCAGGAAAAATAAAGGACGCTTCCATCAGTCTAATGTACCGAAAAAGAGTATTTTGGTTGGTGCTATTAGTTTTCGGTAATATTTTTTCAGGGGCTGGCATTGCTCACTTTGAGGACATGATCGAAAGCTATATTGCCTTGGTTTTCTTTTTACCGTTACTCATCGATAGCGGCGGTAACGCAGGCTCTCAGTCTGCAACATTAATGGTGCGCGCACTCGCCACCGGTGACATTATCGCTAAAGACTGGGCAAAAATGCTGGGCAGAGAACTGATGATCGCCGCCTTATTGGGGATCACGATGGCCTCAGCCGTTTCATTTTTAGGGTTTTGGCGCGGCGGCTATGACATCGCGGTTGTCGTAGCAATAACAATGCAAATTGTAGTAATAGTGGGCTCTGTTGTCGGGATGTCATTACCGTTTTTACTCAACAAAATGAAACTCGACCCGGCCTCCGCCAGCGCGCCTTTAGTGACATCAATTGCTGACGCGCTAGGTGTACTCATTTACTTTTCTATCGCATCGTTAATTCTCGATATGCCCGTTAGTATTTAGCAATAATGAAGAGAACATTATGATCATATCTGAATTAACCACCTTTCTCTGGCCCCTTATTGTTGCCTCTGTGCTTGGGGCTGCGGTTGGTATTGAACGACAGTGGCACCAACGAATGGCTGGTTTGAGAACCAATGCTCTGGTGTCACTGGGTGCAGCCAGTTTTACATTAATGTCGACGTTTGAAGTCAATGACGCCAGCCCAACACGTATCGCGGCTCAAGTCGTATCAGGAATTGGCTTTCTTGGCGCAGGGGTCATCATGAAAGAGGGAGCAAACATCCGCGGGCTCAATACCGCAGCAACGTTATGGTGCTCGGCAGCCATTGGGGTGATGGCAGGTGTGGGGCAAAATACGGGCGCACTCGCTGTTGCACTCATGGTACTTGCCACCAATACACTGCTACGCCCACTTGTCTCTGCAATAAACCAGCGCCCTAACCTCCATACACAACAAGATGAGAACTGGTGGCGGTATCACGTCGAAGTCATGTGTAATCACCAAGAAGAGCCTTATGTTAGAGCATTATTATTACAAGGAGCGTCAGATGGCATTCTACAACTTCAAAAACTCGACAGCGAAGACATGCAAGGTGAAGACGTCTCTCAGGTACGTGTGCAGTCATCCATCCTTGTTAGTAAAAGAACGGATCACAACATAGAAAAGATTGTCGGTCGCTTAAGCTTAGAACCTTCAGTTTCATCAGCTTGTTGGAAGGTATCGGAAGCTTAATTTATCCATATCATACACTAAGGTAGCCACGCCAAAATATGAGAGTGAGCGGCGCAACTCGTTCACTCTCAGCTTTATGTCAAGTTAGCAATTAGCCGAGTGCAATGGGAGCATGTAACTTACCGATAACAAATATCGAAATAAAAATGACGCAGGTTAGTGACGTTAAGATAGCGCGAGACTTTCGACTTTGGTTAGGTCTGAAGACCAACATTGCGCTACCAACGTAAGCTAAAAGAAGCATGAACTTTTCTGTCAACCAAGGATCAACAAATGGGTATTGCCTAATAGTCACACACAATAATACGGCACTAGTGAGCATCATAAGCGTTAATAGCTTATGCATCGCAAGTGCAAACTTATTTTCAATGAGTGCCGACGCATTAAAGCCCCACATCGCCCTTAGTAAAAAACTAATGAAGCTAAGCAAAACAAGCGCAACATGTGCCTTTAAGATCAGAGAATACATAACCACCCTTAACACTATTTTTACATTCAAACGTGCGTTTAAGGTATGCAATAGGGATGAAGAGTTCTTTGATGTAAATCAAATGTTTCTCTTTTGTTTCTCTTATCGCTCCGAATTGATATTTTTATGTTTCATCCATTCCCTCTGGCAGTACCTGGCAGAAAATACTTCGAGCTTTCTATAACCATAAAGCAAACAAATAGCATCACGTTGATACGTTATTCCGCACAATACAAACCATTCGAATATTAAATACGAAAACAATCCACCACCCTAAGCTACTAGCATACACCCGTAGAAAAAGATGATTGCTGGAGGCTATGTCACATTTCCACCAATATAAACTATTCAAAAATCGGGCAAGAAAATAGCGTAGGCACATTGCCGAAAAGAGTAAGCATACCCTTATCATAAGCATTAGTTTTGCCCCCCGGAGAAACGAAATGACAATTAGAACATTGAATCCCTACACCAACCAAATCGAAAAATCTTTCCCGATTATCGACAATATAGAAGTAGAACAAGCACTTGGACATGCCCACCGTGCTCACCTACAGTGGCAAGACACATCGTATGCCCAGCGAGCGGCGCTGCTCATGAAAGTCGCTGATATTCTGGAAGCGAAAAGTGACGAGTATGCCAAGCTAATGACGACAGAAATGGGCAAGCTTCATCGTGAAGGCGTTGCGCTTGAGCTTCCTCTCTGCGCACAAATCTGTCGCTACTACGCGACGAATGCTGAACGATTTCTTGCACCTGAGCCTATCGAAGATGTGAGCGCTGGCTCTGCGTTTATCGAAAGCCGACCTTTAGGGGTGATCTATGGTGTGATGCCTTGGAACTTCCCTTTTTATCAGGTCATTCGTTTTATCGCCCCTAACATAATGGCGGGCAACAGTGTGGTGTTTAAACACGCCTCCAACGTTCCTCAGTGTGCGCTAGCAATCACGGAATTGTTTGAACAAGCAGGCTTTCCTAAACACTTAGTCAACCACCTGTTTATTTCTTCGAGCCAATCTGAAGTAATCATTGCAGATAAGCGCATTCAAGGCGTTTCATTAACTGGTAGCGAAAAAGCGGGCGCTAACGTCGCGGCGCTTGCAGGGAAATACCTCAAAAAAGTAGTGATGGAACTGGGCGGCAATGACCCATTTATTGTCCTTGCGGATGCCGATATAGATAAAGCCGTAGAACTGGCTGCCATTGCCAAAATGTTCAATTCAGGACAAGTGTGCATTAGCGCGAAACGCTTTATCGTAGACGATAGCGTCTATGATATTTTCATCGACAAATTCGCTTCCGCACTGGCAAGCTTAAAAGCGGGCGATCCTATGTCTGATGAAACAGGGTATGCGCCATTGGTGAATGTTTCTGAACGAGACCAACTGCTTTTAC
The DNA here is from genome assembly GCF_050337205.1 of Vibrio nomapromontoriensis. Lineage (NCBI taxonomy): Bacteria > Pseudomonadati > Pseudomonadota > Gammaproteobacteria > Vibrionales > Vibrionaceae > Vibrio > Vibrio nomapromontoriensis. The sequence continues at coordinate 579,086 of NZ_JAKJSS010000006.1, read as the reverse complement.
AAATACAAACTGCCGTATCGCAAGGTGCCCAGCTCATCTTGGGCGGCAAAGCAGAAGCTTTAGAAGGTGCATGGCTAAAGCCAACCATCTTGGCAGGTATCACACCTGAAATGGATCTCTTTGACCAAGAGCTCTTTGGCCCTATTGCTGTTGTATACCGAGTTAAGTCCGATCAAGAGGCCATTGAACTGGCAAATAATAGCTCTTACGGGCTCAGCTCTGCCGTTATTTCACAAGACGTTAAACGTGCACACCAGGTCGCCAATCAGTTACATTGCGGCGCATCATTCATTAATACCTTCTCTATGTCAGAGGCTTGCTTGCCATTTGGCGGGATTAAGAATTCAGGCTTCGGTCGAGAGCTAGGGCGACTTGGGATAGACGAATTCGTCAATAAAAAGCTCGTTCGAACATTATAAGAAATTCAACATCGCCCCTTTTCGATTACGGTATGTAACGGTGAAGGGGCGATTTTTCTTAAATACTCACTCATTGCGAAAAATAATTCCCTCATCAAGGAAACCATTGGATACTTGCTTATGTATCGTTTATCTCATCGAGTACCAACCCTTGAAGAAAGCACTTTGCCTATCTTTACTGCTGCTAATTACTGGCTGCACACCTTCTGGCTCATCACAAACTAATCCGTCGCAGCCTACGACCAATCCGGTTATGTCTCCCACAGAGAAGCAGGTTATTGCTCAGTTGCTTCGCTATGTTGCCAAGCAAGGAAAAGCAAAATGGGGTGAAGATGACTTTGTGCAAGCGGGAAAGCACCGCTACGTAAAGTATCTAGATGGTTACCAAACTCGGGCTCATATTGATTTTGATAAAGGAAAGATATACGTCTCAACCATCGCTCAGAGTGATTCGCACAACAACCTCAAGAAAGCCATCGTACAAACCTTACTTATGCCTGCAGACCCAAAAGATGCCGAGCTATTTAGCGACAAAACCGCCGCTTTAAAAGGTAAACCGTTTTTACTTAATCAAGTTCTCGATCAAGATGGCAAAGCGATTGAGTGGCAATGGCGAGCAAACCGCTACGCCGATCATTTAATGACGCATCAGCTTAAGCGTAAAAGCATAAAACGTGGCACTGCCTATTATGTTGAAATTACCATGGTTAAGAATCACCTAGAGCAGAGGGAATACCAATATGCTTCGCTCATTCAAGCTGCGGCAAAACGTTATGGGTTAACTGAAGATCTGATTTACTCCATCATCAAAACAGAGAGTAGTTTTAACCCTTATGCGGTCAGCCATGCTGGCGCGTATGGGTTGATGCAGGTCATCCCTAAAACCGCTGGCGCTGATGTATTTAATTTGGTGAAAAAGAAGCCAGGTATTCCGACCAAAGAGTACCTCTTTGATCCTGCCAACAACATCGATACTGGCGCAGCGTATTTTTACATATTGAAAAACCGTTACCTACGTGAGGTCAAGCACCCAACAACTCTGCACTTTAGTATGATTTCGGCCTACAACAGCGGTACTGGTGGTGTGCTCGCAACTTTTCATCGCGATAGGAAACAAGCGATGAACAAACTAAATTCCTTAGCGCCAAAACAAGTCTATACCGCTTTAACCACGCAACATCCAAAAGATGAAGCGAGGCGATACCTGCAAAAAGTGCTGTATTTTCAAAAAGAATTCAACGAAACCATCCTATAAAACCGCCTCCTAATGACTCAAAACAGGAAAAGATTCGTGTAATATTCTTAGAACTGAGGTGAAAAGCATTACGGCCAAGTTACCTGATTAGTGATTAAGCACGCAACAAAGATACATAACGGCACTCTAGCGTACATTTCTTCACTATCGACATTACTCATCACTTCTCCCATATAGTCTCAACACCATCGCAATCATAGACCGCTCGTTTTGGTAGGCCATCACGGTAATGAACCATAGTTCTAAGTTCACAATGTTGGTGTGCTGTATCAAAGCGTTCGAACCTACTTAGAATACGGCCATCTCTAAAACTAGTTGCACCCCAAACAATCAGCAGGCCACCAAAGACGGTAGCTACAGAAAGTACAATTACCTTCTTAACTTCACTATCCATTACTGCTTCCTCATTAATCTCATGGCCTCTTGAGGAGAATAGCCTTCCTCTTCAATCAAGCGAACAACCTCGTTCTGTATCTCAATTGGTGGAATGTCCTTAACCATTTCATTCAGCTTCAACATTACGTCTTCAGCATCTAGTTTCAAATCACACATAATCTACCCAAAAGAAAACCACCTTCAGGTGGTTTTCTTTACCTTTAATAATGATAACGCAGCTGGACAATGGTAAGTGTATCGTCAGTAAACTTGTAAACCATTCTATGCTCTAGGTTTATACGTCTAGACCAGTATCCAGTAAGGTTATGCTTTAACGCTTCTGGACTGCCCTCACCTTCGGTTGGTGTACGTCTAGTTGCCTTAATTAGCTTGCGGATCTTCTTGGTTATCTTCTTATCATTGTCGAGCCAGTATTCGAAGTCTTCCCAAGCCAGTTCGGTAAACTTAACAATCAACCTAGGTCTACCTCTCGTTCTTTAGCCTCACCACGTTCTGCTTGAGCAATCGATTCCATTAAGCGACTAGCATTGTTGGTACTAGACATTAAATGAATCGTCTCTTGCCATCCATTGAAGTCGGATTCAGACATAAGAACCATGTTCTCAGCACCTTTGCGGCTTACAACTGTCGGCTTGCTGTCCTTGGCCGTTCTTTCAAAAATAGACTTCAGATTCGTTCTAAAATCTGTGAAGTTAACAATCATGCCACCCTCCCGTACTTAAGTAAGTACAGATATAATACACATGTACTTATACAAGTACAAGAAAAGCCAACCGAAGATGGCTTAGCAATTTCGTACCTTAATATTGGCGAACTAAACCCCAAAGAAGAAACCCAGAATTTGATGTATTTGATGAATTTGTTGAAGAATTCAAAACTTCCGAACCAACAAGATACTCGATATCCTCCATTTTTCAGGCTGGGCTATGATCTTTTCCTTTCTCTTTCAACCATTATTACAGCTGTGTAATAGTCATTTTTAAATTAGCGGGATTATCAATGTAAACCGTTCCAATACAATAGCGCCATTCCGTTTGCACTGAAGATTTAACCTTCACCGCAAACCCTATTTTTAGCAACGTATATCACGATTGCTTGGGCTATTGGAGCACATCATGTCAAAAATCGTAGTCGTCGGTGGCGGTGCAGCCGGCCTTGAATTAGTGACCCGCCTTGGAAGAAGTTTTGGCCGTCATGGGCAGCATGACGTCGTTCTGATCGAACCTGCAAGCCATCACTATTGGAAGCCTCGTCTACACGAGATTGCCGCTGGCACTTTTGATTCCGAGCTCGATGCGGTTAGCTATTTACAACATGGCTATTGTAATCAATATCAAACCATCCAGGCATCAATGAGCCGTCTTGATCGCCAACGCAAAGAAATTGAAGTTCGTGACGCTCAAGGGCAAACCTCAATGGTCAATTACGACTATTTAGTGATTGCGGTCGGTGCCGTCAGTAATGACTTTAAAACCGAAGGCGTGAGTGAGCACTGCTTATTTCTCGACTCTGCGCAGCAAGCACAACAAGCATGGGAACAAATTAATCCTCTGCTGCGTGCACAGGGTGAACACCACATCTCTATTGTGGGTGCTGGCGCGACAGGTGTGGAACTTGCAGCAGAGCTTGCTAAGGTCAATGAAAAGCTTAATCGCTACCGCCACGACGCCAACTTAAAGGTAACACTTATTGAAGCCTCTGAGCGAATTCTCCCAGCAGGCCCTGCTTGCATGTCTGAGAACGTTCATAACGCTCTGGTAAAAAACGGTGTAGAAATCAAAACCAACACCCGAGTAAAACGAGCGGAGAGTGGCAAGTTGATCACAGCGAACGGAGAAGTCATTAATGCAAACTTGCAGTTATGGGCAGCAGGCATTAAGTGCGCATCGTGGCTGGCTCAGCTTGATGGACTAGAAACCAATCGCCTCAATCAGTTAAAAGTGAATGCGGCCTTAACGACAACAGTAGACGACAGCATTTTTGTCATTGGCGACAGTGCAGAATGCCCACAACCCGACGGCAGCTTTGTACCACCAAGAGCACAAGCAGCAAATCAAGCCGCTGGGCACTTAGCGACACAGATAAAACGCATGCTAAAAGGAAAAGAGATGAAACCGTTTGTATTTAATGACGGTGGCATGGTGATTGCGGTTGGTCACAACTATGCCGTGGGTAGCTTGATGAACAACAAACTCATTTTGCGCGGTCGCTTAGTTCGCAACCTATACGACACCATCTTCCGACTTCATCAACGCATTCTCTTTGGTTGGGGACGAGTCACCGCTCTGGTTGTGCTAAAGCGATTGAAAGGCACACTCAACCCTTTTTACAAAAATAACATTTCTTAATTTGTTACTCATGAACTAACGAAGAGAAGACACACGCTTCTCTTCTTTCCTTGCTATGTTGGAACGACCATTATGTGGATGACGCTTCGCCAATCTTTACCTCTGCAGCTACTACTCTCTGCTGCGGCCGCTTGGGCTCTCGCTAGCTTACTGCCCTTGCCTAATGAAATTGCTCAGCAAAGTTGGTATCAACTGATTATGCTCGGTAAAACCACCTACCTTGGACTATTAAAAATGGTCGTTGGTATCGTTGTTATGCTGTCCTTATTGCAAGGTATTACCAGCATTGGCTCAACCATGCGACTAAAGAAAATTGGCCGTTCCACGCTACTGTTCTATAGTTTCACGTCGTTCATTGCCGTTAGCTTAGGTCTTGGTGCATCACTCATGCTGCCTGCTTGGCAGCCATTAGCAACACCAGTTCCACTTAATGACAGTGTGCAACTGATCAGCTCAGAAGCCACGACTGGCGGCGCCATAGCAGCAAAACTATTAAGCATGGCATTAGTGAACCCTGTCGCGGCGCTTGCTCAAGGGAACTTGCTGGCTATTGTCGTTTTCTCGTTTATGTTGGGCGTGGCGCTGCTGGCCTCTTTACCTGAAAAGCACTCACTAATTGAAACGCTTGCTGGATTGAACAAAGGCATTAATACCATTGTAAGTGCGATTATTCGTTTGGCGCCCGTTGCCGTATTTTCAATCGTGTTTGAATTCACGGTTAATGGCAATAATGCTCTATTTCATCAGCTAGCTCTGTTTGCTTTACTCGTTTTTACCTTAACTGTCGTTCATGGCGCAATCGTACTGCCAAGCATTGCCAAATTCATCACTGGTATTAGCTACCGTCGTTTGTTCCGTGCGATATCCGCGCCTATGGCTATGGCGTTTGCCACGTCATCAAGCTCAGCGACGCTACCCTTATCGATGCAAACGGCAGAACAGGAGCTGAGTGTTTCTCAAAGTACTAGCAGCATGGTATTGCCTCTCGGTGCGGTAATGAATATGGATGGAACCGCTCTATTTGAAGGGGTGGCGGCTATTTTCTTAGCGCAACTGTTTGGCGTTGATTTAACCACGACGGGCCTAGTGATGATTTTCATTATGGCGATGGTTTCCTCCATTGGTGCACCTGGTATGCCATCAGGGTCCATGTCTGGTATGCAGATGGTATTGCTTGCGGCAGGCATCCCGTTGGAGGCCATTGCGATACTGCTTATCATTGAACGTCCGCTTGACACCTTTAGAACCGCAGTAAACGTTGAGGGCGATTTGATTGCATCACTTGTCATCGACAAATGGCAGCAAGAGCAACCAGCCTCTATCAAAGTCGCAGGTAAACAGTGCCTAAATTAGTCACGTTAATACGTGCTATTTCTTATAAGTATATTGCTAATATCGGGTTGTAGGCTTCGGCCTACACCCGTGCTTTGATAACAGACAAGATGGATACCAATACTAAGGGAAGCCTTGTCCCTACTAGCATCACAACAGCATAAAGATAGATTGGAGGTTGACGAATAAGCCCAAAAACTTCTGTTTTTGCATGCTAGTTTCAATCTGCCTTTTTAGCAGCTTATTTTGCAAATATAGACGTTGTGTATGAAAGGAGATATTTGCAAAATGAGCCGATATGTTTCAACTATCAGTGCATGGCATTTTCAGTACACTGATCTATATTAGAATCTGTGATAGCTCACATTTAATTATGAAGTCGTGATTGACTCACTTTTAGTTCATGGGGAAAAAAAATGAAAAAAACATCTCTCATTCTACTTTCATCAATACTTCTTTCTACTTCTGTCCTTGCTTCTGAAGGGGCTATCAACAAAGAAGCCATGCAAACAACCACAGGCGGATTTCAAGGCCCATCTGAAAATGACACATTAAGTAGTGTCGAAGAAGTCATGAATGCCGGATGGTTAACTGATGGCAACAAAGTGACCCTAGTCGGCCATATCGTTAAATCGATGGGAAATGACGTTTATACCTTCCAAGACAGTACCGGTCAGATGCCGATTGAAATCGAAGCGGATGAATGGGGCGGCCAAACCGTTACCCCAAAAGACAAGGTTAAAATCTACGGTGAAATCGAGAAAAATGACAGCGATGTGGCAGTTGAAGCAGATTCAGTGCACATCCTAAAATAACCAACCCATCATCCTAATAAGCTCTACATGCCATGCTTAATGTACTATCACCAAAGCATGGCATCATTTCATGCTCACTGCTCACTGCTCACTGCTCACCACTGCTTAGTAATGCGATTCTCTACTCTCTACCAGCGTAACCGCCGACAAAACAAACAGACTTTGTGAACATCAATCATCCCATCACACACAACGTGACAACGATCACACAAAGACTCTAAAACCAATACGCTTTACATGGATAATGTGCCCCAAGCACCTCCTGCTATTCATACAAGACCTAAAGAGTAACGTCATGAAAGAAATCGCATTCCGCTGGATTGATAAGTATTTGATCAACGTAACGATCAGAGAGAACTTTCTCATTCTTTTTTTTGCACCAGTCCTTACCATTCTTATCATCAGTTCAACGCTAATCAGTGCATCAGACAGTCAGCTGCAACGCTTACAGCAGCAAAACATGAACACCGTCGCGAGCCTCATCGTAGAATCTGAACTGTCGGAAAATGACGTCCGTCGTATACTTTCAGGCAGTCACATACAAATTGGTCACTACAGTACTGAGAGTATCTCAGTACCCGGCGCTACATACAGCCTGACAAGTGCTGAACAACCAAGCTTGCTTTCATCACTCACCATCACACATATCAGCGTCATTTTAGTTTCGTGCCTCTTTATTGCGCTGTGCCTCTACTACATCATGACCTTTATGGGTGGCGCGCTCTACAATATTTACGACGCTGTTTTGCGCCTTGCTGATGGCGATTTGTCCTATCGAATTGGTCATGCGCCTGCACGTAATGATTTCAACTTAATCGCAAGAACCGTGGATCGCGTCTCTACTCGTGAGCAGCAGCTAGTCAAAGCGACGCAAGAAGCCATTGCTCTAGTTCAACAGATTAGCTCCGACCTACGCCAGCGTAGCCAAGCGAACCAACAACTCACTCACGACCAACAAGAAAGAATTGACTCATTGGCCAGTGCTACCGAACAGATGGCCGGCTCCATTCGTGAAGTGGCTAGTCATGCACAAGGCACCTCCAGCCAAACGAACCAAGCAACCAAAGCGACCGCTCAGGGGCTGGATAACGTCAGCCAAACATTACATGCAATTAACCAATTAGGCTCAGAAATTAACAGCGCAGCTGAAGCCGTAGCCGAGTTAGACAGTAACACCACGCAAATTGATGATGTTGTCACCACCATCAATGCTATTTCTGAACAAACCAATTTACTGGCATTAAACGCGGCTATTGAAGCGGCACGCGCAGGCGAGCAAGGCCGAGGTTTTGCGGTAGTTGCCGATGAAGTCCGCACCCTAGCTGGCAGAACGCAAACCGCGACCGTCGAAATTAAGAAGATGATTGAGGCGCTGCAAACCAACAGCCAAGGTTTAATGACCGTCATGCACCAAACGGTGAACAACGCAGAGTCCAGCGAGCAACTCATGAACTCGGTTAACAATGATATCAACCACATCGCAGAGCAAAACCAATACATCTCCGATCGAAGCATTGAAATTGCCGCCGCTGCCGAAGAGCAAGGTGTTGTCGCTGACAATATTGCCTCAGATGTCGAGCAAGTTCGCGCCCAATCACAACGAGTCGCTGATATGGTGACGCACTCAAACAATGAGATACAACGCTTAAATCAGCAAGCCGATGCGCTTGAAGCGCTTATGGTGGGGCTTAAAGTCTAGCGAGTCAACGGCATACCCACCCCAAACGAGGGTATGCCGTTTTACTATTAACCGCTATCTTGATTATAACTTCCATGCTCTTGCTATCAGTACTTCATGTGACATGATTTACAACCTCTTCATTCTTTCCTGAACACACCCCACTCCAATTTCGAGTCAGATCACAGCCCATCCCATTCCCGCCTAAACGGATCAGCCTATCTTCTGCAATATCGTGAGATCTAACCTAATAATCGTAAAATCCGCCAATATTCATCAGCAAAAGCAATGTTAAATTAAATGCATATATAAATCATAAAACGTCATTTATGAGGCAAACGGATGAACATGTATGAAAGGATTTCTAAGCGTAACAATTATAATAATTCTGTTCTCGCTGACATAATAAATAGCTCTGAGTTAGGTCGACACATCAAACATATTCAATTTGATTTTGATAATCGTAACATACCTAATCTACCTAAAAAATCAAAACACAATAACCACATAGAATATAATGACTCAAAAAACCCAAATAGCCACCAACCCAATGTTGGTAATTACACCATATACAGCTCAACACCACTATCAAGCGAAGAAAAAAACAAAGTAAATAAAAAAATAAAATCGTTGGCAGAGCAATATTTTGTACAATCAAAATATAACGATAACTTCAAGCACCCTCCTTCTTTGATCGGTGTTAGTCACATATCGCAAAACATACACGAATTAATTATAAAATCATCAACATCAGAGGCACCGGTATTTATTCATGGCGCTACTGGTACGGAAAAGCTATCTGTCGCCAGCAATATCCACTTTTCCAGTAAGCGGCAACACCTTCCTTTTATCGAGGTCAACTGCTTAACGATAAAAGATAAATTTGATGATGAAATTTCCTATCTCGCTCGTACGGTTAAAGATGGAACGATATACCTTAGTGAAATAGACTACTTAACATCTTCTCAACAGAATAAACTCCTTTCTCTTTTGTTACAACAAACCAATGGCATTTGGAAGGACACGAGATTAAGTCATAACATTAGAATTATATCTTCCTCTTCCACAGCTTTAATCGACCTTATTCAAACCTCTGATTTCAACCCGTTTTTGGCAAAGAGGCTCGATTTTCTCACGATAGACTTGCCCCGCCTGAATGAAAGGCGTGAAGATATCCCAACGATCATTCAATCTATCCTCCTTAACGGCAGCTTAACCGACGGGAAAAACGTCACAATCACACCTTGCGGTATGAGCTATCTTCGTAGCTTTGATTGGGAGGGTGATAATGACCAACTTCACAAATCCATTATTAAAATTGTGACATTCAGGAAAAGTAATACCATCGATATTGAAGACATCAAAGCTGTCTTGAAACGAACTGAGACCTACCATTTTTCCAATCAAACCATCATAAATAAATGCTCGATAATACATTACATCTTCAATAAAGAGTTTGACCGTTTTAAACACCTACACCCAAGTGTACAGAATGCAATTCTATATTTATCCGATAATTTCAATAGCGATATCACTCTCCATGAGCTAGCCAGCCATTCATATGTTAGCGCATCTCACCTTTCGTATTTGTTACGAGACAGCCTAAATAGGACTTTCAAACAAATTCTAATCGAATTAAGAATAGAATCAGCCAAAAAGTTATTTAGTGATAATCCACAACTCAATGTAACGCAAGTATGCCTAGACTCCGGATTTAATGACTTAAGTAACTTCGAGAAAACATTCAAAAAATACACATTATTAACACCCAGGCAATACAGAAAAGAATGTAGAGAAAAAACCAATTACAAACTACGAATGGTTATTTAGTCCGAAAAACGAATACATTGCTCCAAGAATAAAATAAACGGAGAGACAACAATATCAGCATGAATAAACAAACCTATTTATTTAGTAACACAAGAAAACTTACAACAACGAAAGGGAAAACAATGCCAAATACTGTCAACTCTGCGATCACTGACTCAGTCACACAAGTTAATACGCTTGTTGTTGGGGAAGCTCCAGCCACTGCAACGGGAAACCTGATGATGGCAACAAGCCAAGCGATTGCAACGTCAGGTCAAAACTTAGTGACCGGGCAACAACAAGCGAACGTCATGTGGCAATCCGCCACCGTTCAAGGCGTTAACGCATTACTCAATACTGGCGAGGCCGTCACTGGCACCGTTAGTGGACAAATTATCAACCGAGGTTAACCCCTCATCAATCACACCTAAAAAGGAAACATCATGCCTCAATATGTTAACTCACAAATCACTGACTCGGTGACACAAGTCAACACTAAAGTCATAGGCGATGCGCCAGCAACTGCAATGGGAAATCTAATGTTGGCAACTAGTCAAGCCCTAGCAGTTAGTGGCCAAAACTTAACGACAGGTCAACAACAAGCCAATGTCATGTGGCAAGCCGCGACAGTGCAAGGGGTCAATGCTTTACTCAATACTGGCGAAGCAGTAACTGGTGCAGTAACAGGCCAAATTATTAGCCGCGGGTAAACGTTAAATACAATCGATATTCATCTAAATAACCAAAATGGTCGTAAACGACACATATTCGTCAACAAAAATCGACCCACTTAAAAAGGAAATAGCTATGCCAGATCAAGTTAACGGTGCCATCACGGATTCAGTCACTCAAGTGAACACAAAAGTACTAGGGGATACTCCTGCAACGGCAATGGGCAATTTAATGCTGTCAACAAGCCAAGCGCTTGCAGTTAGCGCTCAAAACCTAACCACAGGTCAACAACAAGCAAACGTTATGTGGCAAGCCGCCACGGTACAAGGTGTCAACGCATTACTAAATACAGGTGAAGCGGTTACGGGTACGGTCACTGGTCAGATCATTAGCCGCGGCTAGTTTCAGTACGCAACATTATTAACTCAACAACCATAAGTAAGAGGGAACTCATATGTCAATTGATACCGTAAATGGTGCAATCACGGATTCTGTTACACAGGTCAACACTAAAGTGTTAGGCGACACGCCAGCAACCGCTATGGGCAACTTGATGATGTCCACAAGCCAAGCCCTCGCAGTCAGTGGCCAAAACCTTACAACAGGCCAACAACAAGCGAATGTGATGTGGCAAGCGGCTACCGTTCAAGGGGTGAACGCCCTGTTAAACACAGGTGAAGCTGTGACAGGCAAAGTGTCAGAGAACATCATCGCAACAAGATAGAACAAGAGCGATGGCATGGCTGTTTTCAGCACGCTTATCGCACACTAACCAATTGAAACAACCCATCAACGGCGCGCAAGTGCGGTGAAGCCGAGGTTCATTATAAACGCGAAACCACGTGATTATACCGACCAATGTTCAGCCCACTTCAGCGTGTCATTGAAAACATAAAACACAAAGAGGACACCACTATGGTAGCAACCGTCGATCCTGCAATTACGGACTCTGTAACACAAGTCAACACAAAAGTACTAGGCGACACTCCAGCAACGGCAATGGGCAACCTGATGATGGCCACAAGCCAAGCGTTGGCAGTCAGTGGACAAAATCTAGTCACAGGCCAACAACAAGCAAATGTGATGTGGCAAGCCGCCACGGTTCAAGGGGTAAATGCACTCCTCAATACGGGTGAAGCCGTGACGGGTGTGGTATCAGAGAACATTATTGCGCGCCGATAAGCACCGGCTATGAACAAAAATAACCTTAGCTAACCACTAGCTAAGCATTACAGCACAGAACGTTGAGCTCTGTGCTGTAACCTCTCAACCCACACATTGTCACCACAACGGTATGTTCTGCGCACATGGGTCACGAGAAGTAGGTTCACAAGACTGGAAATTTACGGCGAATTAGTTAAGGAGCGACAACATGAATTCACTCATTGCAAAAAAATCGAAGAATAAAACACAAGATATCGCAGACAAATCCATAGCCCAATCAGGGGCACTCGCAGTGCAAGATGCAGCCAATAACATGCGGGATATGAACACCTTACTGTCGACTGCCTCTGGGGTCGCATTGGCAAATTACATTGAAACGGGTGACCCAAGCTATCTCGATGCTCTCAAACAATTAAATGAGCAAGCAAAAGCGGCGAAAGGAAACTTTATCGACTTGTACAGCAGCGTAACTAAAACAGAGAAAAAACTGTAACGTATAGGAGTAATACCCATGTTTAATGAAGAAAAACTGGCAGCAAAGGCCATAGAAGGCGGCCTTCATGCGGTGACAGGCGGAGGTGAAAGCAGCAAAGAAAACACATCATCGAAGCTGGAAAACTCAGAAGAGTATTCCGAGGCCATGGTAGACACGATATTCGCCGATACGCTATCGCGAGGCATGCAGAATGCCATTACTTCCCAGCAAAATGCCCAAATGGCGTCTTCGACTTCCATCACAAGCGCTTGTGGTCGAATCTTAAATGCGCAAGCAGCATCTAAAAAAAAGCCCACACCAATCAAAAAAACAACAGCTGAAAATGTTGGTACTACCGCAAGCAACGCACCACGCAAAGAGTCAGGACCAATAAAAGCAAACGTCACCCCTATCAATTCAGCACCTTCTGAAAAACTAGCAACACAATTATCGAATACAGACGATACTGGTATTACCGCAAATCCAAACGATCGTCCAGTCTCTAAACATCATGCTGCGAATGGCAAAAATACAAAAATAGACAAAGCCAAACTCGCCACCGGTCTTATGTTTGCCACGTCCCTAGGGCTGATGACAGCCACTGGGGTACTTTATTTTTTCAGCTAACACACCTTCAACCATCAAGGATTTGTCATGACTCAAGCATCGAACCAGCCATCAAACCCAGAATCAAGCCAACCATTATCGATCCAACAACACGAAACGGGGCCCCTTCCCCCTTCCCAATCAGAAAGTGAACGCCACGCGCAACGAATTCATAGCGCCCAAGGTCTGCAGTCAACGCAGAGCGACCATCCCCAAAGTGATGGCGGGTGGCTTCAGTTGCAAACCCAATTGTCACAAGTCACGGACGACATTCAAGAAGAGCTCGATAGCGTCACTCAAACGTTAAACCAACAGCTTCAATCTACTATGACTGAACTTAATAAAGTGCACGCCACGTTGTCTAAAGTGAATGCCAATCTTAAAGACTAATCATATCTTTGCCCTTTAAAAGCCCCCTGGTTGCCCACTTTGCAATCAGGTTTTTTCCTCTCTAAGATTCGTTTCTGCATATTTTGTTCGTTCCTCCGCACCGAAGCTAACACCTTACAGGGATAACAAAGACCCGAATAAGTTTCAGGCCGAGTTACAAACACGATATTTTATTAACTGGGTTAACAAGCTATTATTTAAACAAATCACTGTGTGGGTCGTCTGATACTACATGACCCGATGCGAACGCTTCTAGCTCGCGCGTTATTCCATATTCCAAGTCCTGAAGATGGATATCGTAACGCACCTTCGCGCCAACCACTCCAGAATCGGATTGATGAACACGGCGTATGGACTGCATGGAAGCGTACCGAATCACATTCATAATATTTGCTCCTGACAACGTGTACTTATTTGCCAGTGTCGGCAAATCAATGCTCTCCTCTAATTGGGCGAAATCGGAGAATCCATTGCGCCACAATGCCAGTCGTTCCGGTTCGTCAGGAAGTGGGAAGTAAACCATAGATTCGAAACGGCGATAAAAGGCGTCATCTAAATTATCTTTTAAATTAGACGCTAAAATAGCGACACCATTAAACGCTTCGATACGTTGAAGTAAATAAGCGACATTTTGATTGGCAAATTGGTCATTCGCCGTATTGGCTTGGTTTCGCTTTCCAAACAAGGCATCGGCTTCATCAAACAACAAAATCCACTGCTTGTTTTCTGCCATGGAGAATACTTTTTCCAAGTTCTTCTCTGTCTCACCAATGTATTTTGACACCACCAGCGAGATATCAACACGATATACATCGCGCCCCGTTACGTGGCCAAGCAAACACGCCGTCAGTGTTTTTCCTGTACCAGGAGGGCCAAAAAATAATGCGCGATAACCTGGACGGATTTTTCCTTTAAAGCCCCATTGCGACGCAAGCCTGTCTCCATACGCAATATAGTCTTGAATTTCCTCAACCTGCTTCAATACTTTAGTCGGTAGGACGAGTTGGTCCCAATCGACATCAACATCGATATACCTTGCAGGAAACGAATCACTACACTCTGGGCGAAATGGCGTGGCAGTGGTAAATCGTTGCAGGGCTTCATCTGACAAACGTAAAGGAGCTTGCATCACACCAAGTGAGGATTCGACATTGAGTTCAATGACACCACGTAACGCTTGCAAATCAGGCGTGGTTGAGCGATTGTCATTTTGCAGCCCTTCCAAAAACAGCTGTATTTGAAAACGGCCAATGAGATCGCTACCCCCTAGCAAAAAGGCTAGTGTCTCTCCTGTTGGGTAGGCTCGTTCATGGTGCATGACCACACCAAATTCACTGAACGGCAAACCAGTATTATCATTTCTTAGCAACAACATCTCTAGCAAAGCAGGACGAATATCACTCGCGACCGATAACGCCAATGCCATTCGAGCCAACGTGGATAGCCGGCTTTTCGCAATAAAGTCACTGTACGCACCCTTTTGCTGGGATTGATTAAATGCAGGCATGGCAGGTAAACAAACTGAATTGGCCGCACCATCGCGATACGCAGGATCGGCACTAAAAGACGTAGACCCTTGGCGGTTATCCACTGCCTCAAAATAAGCATGAAGGCGGGTATGAATGATCGATTCGCAACACGCCATTTCTTGCGTTAAATCCAACGCGTTTCCAAGTAATAACGGCGGTCCTAACACTTGTGTTTGGTCAAGAGAGTCGTTAGAAGAATAATCAAAAGAATAGTTTCGCATGTCAGTCCTTTTATTTCGTCCTTACGATAGAGCAACATCGACGTAAATAGTCCACGCAATAAAAAAGGCCAGATGACAACGATCACCTAGCCTTTCGTATGCAAAATCACTATCGAAATCATGGGCTCATTAATGGGTCAGGTGGGTACTTTTAATGAAGGCTTTTAGCTCTTTTTTACTGCCCTTAAACTGGTCTAAATCCACATCACCGTCTATACCAGCCACCTCACCGGTTTGTGAGTATTGCCAAATCGTCCAACCTTGAGATTGCCACGGCTTGGGTAAAGTCTTGACTACGTCACTGTACTCTGCGATCCATAATGGGTAGTCCCTCAAGCGCGGGTCGGATAAATATTGCTGAGCAAAATCCAAGTCTGAGTAAATCATTGGGCGACGCTTCGTCGCCTTTTCAACGGTGGTTAACCATTGTAGTAACCCTGTTACTATCGCATCGGTGTCCTTTTCTCCAGTTACCTCCACATCCACAATAGGGGGCAAGTCTTTGGGTTGGAACGTCCCCACTACTTTTAAATAATTGTTAGCCTGTTTAACAGGATCATCTTGTGGGTAAAAAAAATGATACGCTCCTCTTATTAAGCTTTGCTCCTTCATTCCATTCCAATTAACGTTAAAGTCAGGGTCGATATAACTGACACCACCCGATGCTTTCGCTATCGAGAACTTGATGTCGTCTGTATCAACGGATTTCCAGATGATTTTCCCTTGATAATGGGAAACATCAATCCCCTTAATAATTCCAGAATGAATGTTAACTCCGTGATGAATAACCTTAAAAATCACACCACTTATAATTAAAAGAAAAACCGACAGCACTAACTTATAATTTATTCTCATTCGTAACTCTCTAATTAATGACGATACACTCGCATTAATTTACGAATAAAAACCAAGGTAAACTTGTTTAAACAAACGATTTATACTGTCTTTTTTATGACTTTTAATTCATCGATCGTTAAAACGATGACTAGTTCCTTCTCTCGAAGCTCAATAACTCTACGATCATATTCATCCATCATGATATTCACGATCCATAACGCTATCGCCCCTGCCCCTATATGCGCAAATTTGAGTTGCTTAATATCAGGAAACTGAGCTTGCAACCCTTCAACGGCAATCGCGACAACCAAACCGCCTAATGTACCCAGTACACTGGCGTAGTTATTGTAAAAGGCTCGCGCTCGCTCCATGGTTTCACGGGCGTCTTGGGCGTTCACCAGTTCTACGTCATCAACGCCATTCTCAAGTAAGTCATAGGCGTCGATGACATCTTTTCTATTGGGTTGGGAGAAGCCGGGTAAATAAGAAAGCATAATAGCTGCCCATATTGGGATCTTAAATCTTGTCGTTTTTTTCATTTTCAATGCGTGTACTATCCTTATTAATGTTAAACTCTAAATCCTGTAACTATGATATTTAAAATAGTTACCACTATAATTAATATAGCTATACTTCATGCCAACAAACATCACCCAACCAATACAAAGAAATTTGGACTAATAGATTATATAGTGCTGCTAGTCTAGTTCCTTAATTCCTTCGACAACTCCTTCAACCTGGAGTGCTAACTTTCTCGTCTCATTAAACATGTCAAAAGCAGACCCGAAATCAAGGTCTTTGGACAGTAAAGGGGTCAACTCAAGACGCAGGTCTGGATCTGTTAGAGCCATTGCTTCGCCAGCATAAGTAGCAATCATTTTTACTAACCCTAATACCTTATTTATGAGAGCTGAAATTCCAGAGCCGTCAAAATTCTCAATTATCGAGAGTACCTTACTTACAGAGTCAGCGATTTTAGTAAACAGAGTTAAGCCTTTTCCTTGTAAGAGGTCCTTATATTTTAAGTAGTTCTTATGGATTGCCCACTTCTCCTTTATATCTATACATATATCTTTAAGGACTTGCCATTTATCTTCATTTAAGCCCTCGCATTCTAGTAGTAAATTAACCTGGCCCAAATAATTAGAATAATTTTCTTCTATGTACTCCACAGCTTCATAATTATCATTTTTTCTTAAAACACTTATTGCATTTTGTGCTTTTAATTCTCTATCCTTTACTCCTAAGTCACTCCACTTTTTAAATTTTCTATCAATATAGGAAAAAACCCCGTCATTTACTGCTATCTTATAGTCAAATGAACCCCATGATTGAATAACCTTATTCCTATTTCCAGTCTTTCTTGTTTCTATACCGAACCCTCTTGTAGTTGTACCATTACTAATGATGCCATTTTTTGACATCCCTACTGATCTTTTATATTTTTCAATACAACTTCTTTCGTACATAAAGTTCACCTCATTAGTACACTATTATTTTTCGTGATTATCTAAGTTAAAGAATTTAACTTACCTTATTTACACTTACACACTTAATTATTTAATTAACACCTTCTAAAAATTGTATTCATTTCTCCTCCTAATTAAATTAATGCTACACTGCAATGATTGTTCTTAATTATCTTTTGTGATTTTTACCCTATGAGCACATTGGGATGACTACGTTTTTTAAAACTCGTACTACCAAATACACAAATATTTCCACTGTAGAGATGAACAGTCGCATCAGAAATCACTGTATTCGATAGTGCTGTTGAACCGTAAGCAGTTACTTGTCCAACAAACACATCTTCTAGTCATTCTTTTAGTTGTTCCATCCACTTCCCATTCATACTGACGTATTATTAATGTTCAAGACTTTCATGCATTCTTTATGGCTTTCTCCCCCAACTCAGTCGCATGCCGCTCCAACTCTTCATCATCATTCACCGCCACGCCATTCACTTCCGTAGTCGGCTGCACCATGCCTAATCGCTGCTGTACCACATGGCCGAGCTCATGGGGTAAATGTTGCTCTTGCCCTTGGGCTAGGTAAATATCGTCTCCCTGCGCATAACCATGAGCATGCACTCTGGCGGGCATAGGTGAGTTGTAGTGCACTTTTACCTTACTCAAATCCAAGCCTGTTAAGCGCTCCATTCCTCTTCTTAGCCCAGTCGGTAGCCGTACTCCCAAGGAGCGGCCTGGGTACGCTTGTGGCCAGTTGTCACTGCTAGCGTAAGTTGGCCAAAGTGTGGAGTGCTTATCCGTATTAAAACCAAAGTGGCTCACTGTCATGTTGTGCCTTTTGTGCTCGTTAACTCTTTACTGATAACAACGAGGTAATATTTAGATACTAATAATCTAGTTGCGAAGGGGAAATAATACTGGGAGAAATCGAGGCAATTATCGGGAAAAATGATGAGGTGTTATTGTCGCCAGCCCCATCACTTTACAGAATCTAACAACCGACCCTTTAACGGCAGTTAGCGCAGTAGCTACCTAGATTTTCAGGGGCGTCCGCCCCTAGTAGATCACAGAAGTGTTTATAGAAACCGATGCGGTTTTCTAGTTGAGGGTTCATACCTCTTCCACACTCAATACCACCATTGATGATGTTCACAGTTTCCCCAAAACGATCGCCATCATACTGACTACCGTCACCCACCATCACAGCGTGGCACGAAGGTTTGGGTGATTGTGCTGTCATCCAAAACCAAATTGCTGTTTGCCAAGCCAGCGTTGACTCTGTCGCGACTCTATCAGGCGCATTCAGTAGTACCGAAGCATCACCAAATATCGCTTCACTTGCCATGCCATAGTTATAGTTCCATGATAATTGCAGTGCCCCTCGACCTTGATATGTCTCATTCGGTACGGGTGGGTAGTGCTCATTTTGTTGTGAATATTGTGTGCATTGGCCCTGCTCACATCCCACTTCCTGCGCAAAATACAGGCCCCAGGCATACGTTCCGCCAGGCGCCCCTGCCCATCCACCAGTCGTTTCATGGGAAACATTAGCCAAAAATGCAATCAGTTCATGCAATTTGTCTGTCTCACTACCTTTATTCAGAAAGTCTGGGTATTTATGGGCGGCAGCTGTTAGTGCCGAATACGAAAATACCGCATTTCTATTTGGGAATAATTGCTCGAATTTAACTTCATTAATTGGAAATGTCATAACTGTCCTTTGTTTATCTATAGTAATTGAACGATAATATATTCATCGTTGTCGATTCGGCCTTAAATGTTGATATACATCTAACTTGGTCGCCAAATAATATATCCCATACTCTCGCTTAATTACTGGGGGAATATAATGCAGTTATCGGAAGTATGGATGACAAAATAGAAAACGTTATTTTCCCTGTGCAATGCGTAATTTCTGCCGCTCGCTGTATGATGGAACTCGTTACTCTCATGGTTGTTCATATACTCACGTATTGGTTAATACGTGAGAAATAGGTATACCGGAGGAACCCCAATGAACCAGCCGTCAACCAATCATGATTTAGCACGAAATGACACATTACACATTACTACACACAGTAGCTCGCCAGATCCAAGCGTTAATAACGCCGCACTAACGCAACGCGAAAGCACTTCTTCTGTAATGCCAGCGTTAGCCGACAATAAAGAGGCTTTACCTCAACCAATCCAATGTGCAGAAGAGATCGTTGAAACCATCCACACTCCAGCAGCAGTTGCCATGGAACATGCCATACCGGCGCCAAGCTATGTGTATGTCGCTGGTAAGTTGCGTGTGCACTTTCCAACGCGAGGTCTAGAAAAAGAATACGAGGCTGCTACTCAGACACTTGGACTAAATCCGCGAAATTACAATCTGGTCTTTACCCACAAGGACAACAACGGCAACTTGACCTACCGCTATATTGCTGAGCAGGTAAGTTGGATACTGAGCGTAGAAGGGCAAGATGCCTATGTACTTCTGCCTAACAGCAGCGATGAACTGGATGAGTTTATTGACGCGCTGACGTTCGACTCAGCCAGTAACTTAGCGGATGAAACTTACTCGGTGGCGATTGGTGTTAAAGGCCCTATCGCTCCTGATAAAATGAGTGACGACAAACCCTTACCTATGGTGCGCTGCCATCATCTTTTCCATTTCACCACGGAACAATTGCAAAAAGAACTGAGCGGTGAAAATACCACGACTATTGCCATCAGCAATGTCCTCGATGCGCTAACAAAAAAGCCAAACATCGGTGTGTCTGAATTCGATCGTGCTAAAAACTTTATTGCCTACCGATATCCCACTATCTACGCGGCCAGTCACGAAGGTAACCACTTCGCTAGTCACGCTCCCAATCATTCAACCGCTAATGATGCTCAGTATTTAGCAAGCCTTGAGGTGCAATACTCTAACGTTGCTCCAGGACGAACCATTGTCGACATTATTCTGACCTATCAAAAAAACGTTAGCGGTCGTCAACTCAGTTATTTCGCCAGTGTCGATGTTACCGACCAATTCCCGTTTTTACACAGTAATTTAACCGATTACATTCCAACCAATCAGTAAGGGGAGCCTGAAATGAATTTAATCTCTACGTCACCTAGCTCCGTCATCAACGTGGCGCAACGCTCTGCTGCCTTACTCCCGTACAGCTCGTCATTCTCTGATGATGGCGCTATTGATTACGTCTATGTTAACGGGTTTATTAAAGCTGAGTTTGACAACCTAGGGCTAGAAAAAGAGTTTGAGCGCAATATCACATCATGCAATAGTGACGGTCAGCACACCTTGTACATGCCTGAAGATACCGAGAGCGTGCTCAAAGATACAAAATGGTATCAAGACCGCGAACGCTGTTTATTTACTTACCTTTCTCAGCCAAAGAATCGCTACATTGCTAGGCTAATGAAGTGGTCTATCATCAATAGCTACAGTGATGATATCTATCGACTAAAGCCGGCTCCGCAACATCTAGACTCTTTGATTGCCGCCCTGAAACTCAACGATAACGATGTTCCTAAAACGATTAATGTGATTGGCACTCATCAAGTAATAGGACAAGAACCATTACCATGCATTGATATAAAAAAAATCGAGTGCATCTCTCCTTCCAATTTGGTCCAGCAAGTTCAAGCTCAACATGCTGGATTCAATAGCGTTAAACTTAAGAAAGTCATTGGTGATATTTTGTCTCTGGCAGAAAACCATGGTGATACCGACCACGACCGCGCACTCAATTACGCGCTCTACCATAATTTAGAACTGTATATGGGCTCGTATGAAATTATTTATAACCATGCTGGCAGCAATACCGAGCGAGAAGTCGCACAACTGAACAACGTCACGGTACTTAGCGAAATATGTGGCGAACGAAAAGTCGCAAAAGTGGTATTTGATTTTCAAAACGTTCAAAGCAGCGTCGGTCAACATTGGTATTGTGCAATTGATGTAACTGATGACTACCCGTTTTTATTAACTAAGTTCAAACGGTATCTACCTCGTTATTAACAGCGGTTGTCCCCCTTGTTGCTGACTCTCATTACGAGTCACTGTGCACAAAATAGTTACCACAAAAAATAGTTACCACGAACAAAAAAGCGCCTTCCGTTTTAGGGTTGGCGCTTTTTGTATCGGTACGTTACCCCCAACAACACACTAACTTTGCACACCTCGGCATTTAATCAACCAATGAATAAACACATTCGGAGGGCGGCTTTCAAAGCGGCTCACGTTCTTTGCGTCAACATCAAGGATATCCACGGTGTCTTTGGTTTCACTTACTATTGCCAAGCCTTCACCTAAGGGGGGATCTGCGGGAACCAGTATACCCTGAGCGTGCTTTTGATAATGATGTTGATGTGTCCGCAGCGCGGTTTCTTGAAAAGACCCTACCGTGGCATTCTCCACTCCATCAACCGTTTTTCGATTCTCCTTACTTCCGCTGGCTTCCACACTGGTTCTCTCATCCACACCACGAAGAAACTGACCTCGGAAATCCGGCAATGAAAAGTGAGCACTGGTAGCCTTACCGTACAAATCCCCTAGCGCATGGTACAGCTCGGGATAAGAAGCTATCGCTACTTTGCTGCCGTCACATATAAGCCAAGGAAACATAGCTAAGTTTAGCTGATGACCTTCGGTGGTATTCGTGGTTCTAATTTGACCAGCGTACGCAACAATGGAACCAACAGGCATACCCTGATACTGACTTCCCATAATATTGCCAGGATTCAAATTCGGCTGAGTCGGTCGCGTTTCTCCCCCTGTGCCAGAAACGCGAGTGCTGACACCTGTTTGTTTGTTACTGTTTATGCCATCGTTATAACTATTACCATTGCTACTGCTACTATCGTTCATTTAAATAATCCTCAAGATCTGAAATATCTCGGTTGCTCGATAAAATCGACATTGTGGTGGGCATCACCACGCTCCATGAGTTCTGTTGTTCATCGTCATCAGACGACGGAGGGGGAAGTTGCTTAAAGTCATTCACTATGGCTAGCGATCTAAAGTTCACGGGGGCGAGGCTCTCTTCACCATGCCAAATTCGTCCTGTTTCTAAATAGTAGAGAAAAGCAATCTCACAACCACGTGTAATTGGAACCAGCAACTTCGCCTTAGTTGCTCGTAAATACCGGCTCAAAAATAAAGTAGGATCGAGTTGCTCCAATATTGATGTCGTCGCGATGCTTTGACTTCTGCCCATTTGCTGGGCGGCGTTATTCTGATCCGGCACTATGTGTTGTTCCAGCTTGCAATAAAGATGCGCCCAATCTAATGAGCTATCAGCATAACCATCAAAAGGCAATGGGTCTTGAGGTGAGTTAGTGTCGCTTCCCACTAACGCTTTCGCTTGCGCGAAGAGCACAGCTTTGCTCGCTTTCAATAAATTCTGATGGATCAGTGCTTGTATCACTGGGTTGCTTTCTTGTGCCAAAATTTGCTTGCGCGTTGCTACCTGCTGTTCGTACGCTTGCTCTTGTTTAAAATAAGCATGCTTCAGTTGTGTATAGAGTTTGTATTGCCAAGCCAATTTTGCCTCCGGGGATAAGGATGTAACCACAATGATGTCCGCTAGGGCCCCTTTGGCGTGATCTTGTCGTACTTGTTTTTGAGCCCCGAAGGTATTGATCTCTAAACTGGCTGGACCGCTGTCTTTAGAAGGCTCGGTTGGCTCGATGCCTTTCGGCTCTTGCAATGCGAGCGAAATGGGAAGTGTAAATAACTGGCTTATCGACTCATCCGAACTGCCGGATTGAGGCGTTTTATTTGCATATTGATATTGCCCGCCGTCATTGGGGGTTTTGATGACTTGGCCTGCAATCATGACCGATTCAACCGGCGTCATCGGCTCCGTTTGCACTGTGACAACGGCGCTGTCTACTCGATATCCCACTGGGATAGATATCTGAGTTTGACCTTGGGTTGATTCTAACTTTAACCCTCCTGTGATCACCTTCTTATCAATCGGTGGGCTTTCCGGTGCCTCAACAGCAAATTGCTCACATAGATCGAGATAATAGTGTGATGGCTGGGTATCAGCAGGTTGATGGTTAGACGACGGAGTTGCTGGCGAGGTGCTTGGCGATGTGGCTGGCGCCGTTTTCTTCTCTAACTCAATTTGACTAAAATGCGTGATCCCTAATTCAGTAAGAGATATCGGCTTTTGAACATCCAGCTCAGGCATCTGGCTGAGTAATTGCCGCACCGATAAATCAGGCAGATCTACGTCTATCGAGACCATGATTCTTTTAGCTGAATGGTGCTCTTGCACACTAAACACTTTATTCAACCAAAAATACACCCCATTAATGTTGTTGGTTTCACGGTTGGAAAAAATATGGCTTTGGGTATTTTCATGTTCAATGGTACCGATGACTTGACGCGCTTTGCTTACTTCATCAAAAGCACGATTCACGGCGTTATCAATGAGCGATTTAGCAAAACTTTGTTTGGTCGTTTCCTCATCACCTTGAGGTGACTCGACAATCGACCAACTGCCATTAGTCACAGCCATTGGTGATGTAGGGGCATAGTCTGTTTGATATTGGTCGACCGTATTTTCAATCAATCTTCCCTGCCGTGCCTTTTCAACCCATGAGCTAAGATCGTCTGTGGTCAAGTTGTGCGTGTTTGTTTGTTCGGTGTGGTCTTTGCTTTCCGTCACCTCCATTGTGGTATCAAGCCGACGAGTGCGAGACTGTGATTTTCGTGTTTCACCCGACAATATGGTTTCTATTTTCTGAATTTCACCAATTTTGTATCCCGTTAGCTTGTAGTTCATACGCTTCAAAGTGCCTACAGCGTATGGAACAGCGGGCAATAGGGCGGGCTTTACCACATTAGAAGGCAACGGAAATAAGGCCTCTGGTAGCGCTAAACTAGCGGCCTGCCAGACCTTAGTTTTATCCAGTATTTCCAGTGACCCGTTGGACGCATAAATTTGAGGGGAGTTTAGTGAACCCGTATTTGTGTTCGTCATTGGCATGGTGTCAGCAATTTTTGCCAATACAAAAATCGCCTTCAATATTTGTATTAATTTATTAAGCCAATAAGTGTCGTAATCTAGCTCTATAATCAGTGCGATCGTACTTAACCAGAGCCTTTTTATGAACGCGGCGCCAGAGGTAGTCACGTAATTTTTAAACGCTTCCACACTGCCGAACTGGTCGACGAGTAAATTCTGCCATTGATCGCCTCGAGGGTCTTGATTTTGTAATTTCGCCAATAAGCCCTGTAGTTTGTCATCAAATAAATTAGGCGAAGAAATGAAGTCTGAGCTTTTAATATACGTCACCGCCAACGTTTCTATTTTTGCTCTATCGTCACTTTTTGCCGCGTCGACATAACTGCTGAACTCAGGACTTTGCAATACGCTCTGAGGAGGCGAAATAAAACGATTATCAACATCGTAGCTAGAAATAATCGGTGTATCATCAAACAACAGATAGGGAAATAAATTCCGATAGTCGTTTTCTTGGGTGTACTGAAATTGGCTTGCGTAATCGTTCGACATTCTGAGTTTCCTTTGGGATCGTGAACCTCTGAGCCCTCCTAGAAAGTTTACTCTCGTAAAGAGTCTGCCCTCATAGAGAGTGGTTAGTTCAGCATATCCAAAGCGATGCTCGGCATGATTGGGGAATCTGTTGAAAAATAGAGTGTAAACAACGAAAGGGATAACAACACCGCGAAGTGACCTCGCATCTCAGCAGTACTTGAGGTTATAATGCCCGCGCTTTCATCTGGGACATAACTATGATTTCTAAAAACCAATTAAAACTACTTCGTGCATTAGGCCAAAAGAAACAGCGCAAGGCGCATGGCTTGTTTTTAGTCGAGGGCGAGAAAAACGTTCTTGAGTTGGTTGGCGCACCGCTTACCGTCAAGCAAGTCTTTGCCACCAGCGACTTTCTTAACGCTAATGAGCAAGCGCTCAGCCGTTTTGATTGTATTGAAGCCTCTTTGGATGAATTGACGAAAGCAAGCAGCTTAGTGAGTAACAATGCCGCTGTCGCAATTGTCGAAATACCGAGCCATGATATTCCTGAAGCAAAAGGATTGATGATTGCCTTAGATGGTGTCTCTGATCCCGGTAACCTTGGCACCATTATTCGCATTGCCGATTGGTATGGTATTCAGCACATTGTCGCCAGCACTGATTGCGCTGACCCATACAACCCGAAAACCATCCGCGCCACTATGGGTAGCTTTGGCCGTGTTCAAGTTAGCCTAACCGACTTGCCGAGTTACTTAGAACAAGCAAGTATCCCTGTTTATGGGGCGTTTCTTGAAGGTGAAAGTGTCCACAGTACCCAATTTTCTGCGCAAGGCATCTTACTGATGGGCAGTGAATCTCACGGAGTACGCGCGGCAGCTGAAAAACACGTAACAGACAAAATTACCATTCCAGCCTTTGGCGGAGCAGAATCACTCAATGTAGCGATGGCAACAGGTATTATTTTGGATAACCTTCGCCGCCAACATAGCTAGATAGCACCTTGTATAAATGTCGTTAAATACAAATGTATAGATGTCACTTGAATACAAAAAAACGCAGCCACTGAGTCAGTGGCTGCGTTTTTTCTGTCTGGCAATATACTCTCTCTATTGACGTGTTTTACGAAGTAAAAAGAGCGCGGTTATTTTTCTAACATACCTAATTTGTTTGGTACGCCATTCCACTTATCCGCTTCGTCCATCGCGGGCTTCACTTCGGTAATGTTTGGCCACACTTCTGCTAGCTCTTCATTCAATGCAATAAACACTTGCTGATCTTCGGATAGCTCGTCTTCTTGAAAAATCGCCTGAGCATCACATTCTGGAACACAAAGACCACAGTCGATGCAGTCTATTGGGCTGATCACCATAAAGTTCGGGCCTTCATAAAATGCATCGGCCGGGCAAACCGCCACACAGTCGGTAAATTTACATTGAATACAATTATCAGTTACGACAAATGCCATGGTCATCAGCTCTTGGTTAGTCAGTCAATCAATAGGCAATACGTAGAAAAATCGCTCGTGCCTATTATGGAGGGGCGATGATACGGATTCACGGGTAAAATTCAATATCATGCCAAGCATAAATTTATCGCGTTGGGTATCCCAAGTCAGCTCCTGTAGCTCGAATTAAGTATGACAGACAAAGCAACTTCACGTAAAATGCGCGCCATTGTGAGCGTAGTTCCTAATGAGGTGCCACGCTAAGACACCTACTAACACGAGACATCACCATGATACGTTTAACCGAAATTAAACTTCCTCTTGATCATGAGGAAGACGCAATTCTTGCCGCCATCGCGAAAAAGCTAAACATTCCAAGCGAGCAAGTCCTGTCATTCAATATGTTTAAGCGTGGCTATGATGCTCGTAAAAAAAGTAAGATTCTACTGATCTATACGCTCGATGTTGTCGTCGATAATGAAGCACAACTGCTTGAACAATTTGCCAATGATCCGCACGTTAAACTGACCCCGGACATGGAATACAAGTTTGTTGCTCAAGCGCCGGCAAACTTAACTGAGCGCCCTGTAGTGATTGGTTTTGGTCCTTGTGGCTTGTTTGCGGGCCTTGTACTTGCTCAAATGGGCTTTAACCCTATTATTGTTGAGCGCGGCAAAGAAGTACGCGAGCGCACCAAAGACACCTTTGGTTTTTGGCGTAAACGTACACTTAACCCTGAATCCAACGTGCAATTTGGTGAAGGTGGCGCAGGTACATTCTCTGACGGCAAACTGTATAGCCAAGTGAAAGATCCTAAGCACTATGGCCGCAAGGTGATCGAAGAGTTTGTTGCCTCTGGCGCACCAGAAGAAATCCGTTACGTCAGCAAGCCGCACATCGGGACCTTTAAACTGGTCACTATGATTGAAAAAATGCGCGCGAAAATCATTGAACTGGGCGGTGAAATTCGCTTCAGCACCCGCGTTGATGATATCCATATGGAAGACGGTCAAATCACGGGTTTAACCCTTTCTGACGGTGAAACTCTTCACACCCGTCACGTTGTGTTAGCGGTGGGTCACAGCGCTCGTGACACCTTCGAAATGCTGCACGAACGTGGTGTTTACATGGAAGCAAAACCGTTCTCGGTAGGTTTCCGTATTGAGCACAAACAGTCCGTCATTGATGAAGCTCGTTTCGGCAAGAACGCTGGCAACCCAATTTTAGGGGCTGCTGACTACAAACTGGTTCACCACTGCAAAAATGGTCGTACTGTTTATAGCTTCTGTATGTGCCCGGGTGGAACCGTGGTTGCGGCGACATCTGAAGAAGGTCGCGTGGTAACAAACGGTATGAGCCAATACTCTCGTGCAGAGCGTAACGCAAACAGCGCGATTGTAGTGGGTATTTCACCAGAAGAAGACTTCCCTGGTAATCCATTGGCAGGTATTCAATTCCAGCGTGAACTAGAAACTGGCGCATTCAAGCTAGGTGGCGAGAACTACGATGCTCCAGCACAAAAAATTGGCGACTTCTTGAAAGGTCGCGACCCAAGTGCTCTTGGTGATGTGACTCCATCGTTCACTCCTGGTATTAAGCTCACCGATATCTCTAAAGCACTGCCTGCTTTTGCTATTGAAGCTATTCGTGAAGCCATCCCAGCCTTTGACAAAAAGATCAAAGGTTTTGCTGGCGCAGATGGCCTACTAACCGGTGTGGAAACACGTACGTCTTCTCCAGTTTGCATTAAACGCGGCAAAGACTACCAAAGTGTTAATCTAAAAGGCTTCTACCCAGCGGGTGAAGGCGCGGGTTACGCGGGCGGTATTCTATCCGCTGGCATCGATGGTATTAAGGCGGCTGAAGCGCTAGCACTATCGATGGTTGAACAAGCAAATAACGCGTAAATTCAAATACGCGCAGTAACTCACTTCGACGACCTTGTAAAACCCAAAAGCGATGGTTCAATACCATCGCTTTTGTTCGTTTACACGGCTATATTTCTTACTCGTTGCTTGACGAGACTGCCATGATTCAACTTTACGTTAAAACTTCCAAGACACACCAAGGTCAACGCCAACGCCCAAGTCGGCACCGTTATTGAACTTCACTTCTGGAGTGGCAAATAGATCCACATCTAGGTTTTTCACTGGCTCCCAGCGAAGACCAACAGGTGCGTGAACATCAATCGCTTCACTATGCCAGTTGTAACCTACGCCACCTTCCACAAACCAGCTAATGTTGTGCTCTTGGGAAATGGGTTTTTGCAACAGTGCCATACCGCCATTCACATAATTGTCTTTGACACCAATAATAAGATTAGTGAACTGAAATGTGACGCCTCGTTTGCTGTCGGCACCTAACTCAAAAGCATGAGCGGTGGTTGCTGTCATTGCAATAAAACCAGTAGCGGCAAGTAAAAGTGATTTCGTCAGTGTGTTTTTCAATGTGTTTTCCTCAATTAAAACATCCTGTCTGTTTTTATCCTGCAATAATGAATGCACTTGCCCGCTAAGGCGTTCGTTTTCGTGTGTGCATTTGATGAAGCAGAGTTTAGAGGAATAGACAAATAGAACTTACCACTTTACGCCATGTTGGCATGGTAATTAGGGTAACGTTGAGGAAGACAATTGATAGAGTGATGGATCGATAAAAGCCTGCCTTATCTCATGCAAGCAGGCTTTTATCTGTGTATTCGAGAGATGCCTCTACGATAGAGCAGAGTATGCTTTGAGTTCATCGTGTGAAGCAGTGGTGACATACTCACCATCAAGATAGAAATCGACACTTTCTTCACCACTCACACCCACTAGAACACGTGATTGACCGTTGTCATCAACAAAGTTCATCTGAGTCGTATTGCCGTCAAGCATAGAGATCTTAACTGGTGCGCTTGTCAGTTTCTTATCTATCTTATGGTTCACCTTAATATAAGAGTTAGCCGGCATATCAGCCAAAGCTTTCTTTTTACTTAATGGGTTAGTACCGGTCCAAAACTCAATTGAGTTGACGACAAATAAGTCTGCCATTGATGTTATTGCGTAAACAGGAGACATCAGCGTATAGAGACCCGCACGAGCATAACGGTTATCAACACCTTTTATGTTCACTTCGTGCATAACAAAGCCTGTTGTCGCCATTTGGCCAATACAACCAGAAAGCATGGAAGCCATCACAGCGGTGGCCATCAGCGTCTTAATTTGTTTCATGGTACGTTTTCCTTCTTACCTCCTACCATTAAGGTATGGTGGGTAAGTTGCGTTAAATATCATCACTAAAGAAATAATGTGCTCATTATTTTTTCATCACCCCCAACTATGGAGCGGCGCCGGATTATATTCACAACCTTATAAATGGCAAGTAATTCAACTTGGAGAGATTAGCCAAGCCACCCTATTACACATCGACTCAGCGCAGTCTTAGGTCCCACAAAAACACACCCCAACATTAATTTCTTTTAATTCAGCTAATTAAACCCACTTTTGTCCTTTCTTTCTTCACCCCGGAGACTCTAAAAATCAGGTCTATTAATCGCGGTTTTTCACAGCACGCAGGGCGAATCCTACAATACGAAGCTTCTTTCCTATCAAACAAATCCCTGGTGAATATTTGAACAGCGTCAAATTTCCCTACACGGTAAAAAGTCCTGTTTCGATGCAAACAATGTGTTAGGATGTCCGGCTTTTATGATTCAGCTCACACTTTGCTTGTCGAATAGTGAGAAAACACACATTGCTGGCTATCACAGCGGCACATGAATAGTGAACTTTTAATGCCAAATTCTAATACTGTCGTAGACTCTTCGACAGCTTCTCGCTCAGCGTATGACGCCATTCATCCGCCCGAACGACTGAAACAGCTAGCTGATAAACTGGAAATGAACAATCCAGTATTTTGGATCAGTGGCTCTTTCCTAACGTTATTTGTTTTACTTGCTCTAACCCACCCTGTCGCACTTTCCTCTGTTGTCGATTCTGGCTTTCAACTGGCCACGAAATACTTTGGTGCCTTCTGGCAAATACTCCTTCTCGCTAACTTTGTCATTGGCCTAGCACTATGCTTTGGTAAAACGGGTGACGTTAGGCTCGGCGCGCTTGCAACACCAAATGTAGAAAACTTCAAGTGGATCTCAATCATCCTCTGCACCTTACTTGCAGGTGGCGGCGTATTTTGGGCCGCAGCAGAGCCGATTGCGCACTATGTTTCTGCGCCACCTTTATTTGGCTCGGCAGATCCGTACACCAACGCGATTAATGCGCTGTCGCAATCTTTTGTTCACTGGGGATTTCTTGCTTGGGCGGTACTAGGCTGCTTATCTTCCGTTGTTCTCATGCACCTGCATTACGACAAGGGCTTGCCTCTTAAGCCACGTACGTTGCTCTATCCGTTATTTGGTCAACGTGTTATCACTGGCTGGCTTGGCAACACCGTCGATGCACTTAGCATTATTGCTGTGGCTGCAGGCACCATTGGACCTATCGGTTTCCTTGGCTTGCAAATCAGCTACGCACTACAAGAACTGTTTGGCATTCCAGATACTTTTGCAACTCAAGCAACGGTAGTGGTGTTTGCGATGGTGTTCTACACCTTATCAGCATTAAGTGGCGTTAATCGCGGCATTCAAATCATCAGCCGCTACAACATTATCCTTGCTGCAGCGCTTATTGGCTTTATTCTGATTGCCGGACCAACAAGCTTTATTGTTGATAGTTATGTTCAGGGCCTAGGACAAATGATTGATCAATTTGTTCCTATGGCACTTTATCGTGGCGACCCAGAGTGGCTTGGTTGGTGGACGGTATTCTTTTGGGGCTGGTTTATTGGCTATGGACCAATGATGGCGATCTTTATCGCTCGTATTTCTCGCGGTCGTACTATTCGTCAATTGATCTTGTCTATTAGTATTGCGGCTCCGTTAGTCACTTGTTTCTGGTTCACCATTGTCGGTGGCTCTGGGCTAGCGTTCGAACTGGCGACACCTGGTATCATCAAAGCAGGTTTTGAAGGCTTTAACATGCCGGGCGCACTATTGGCGATTACGCAACAATTGCCATTCCCAACGCTAATTTCAGTCTTGTTCCTAGTGCTGACCACGACATTTATCGTGACAACGGGTGATTCCATGACATACACCATCACTATGGTTATCAGTGGTGATGAAGAACCTAATGCGGTCATTCGTGCCTTTTGGGGTGTGCTGATGGGGGCGGTCGCGATCGTTCTTATCTCAATGGGAAGTGGCGGCATCTCGGCACTGCAATCATTTATCGTGATCACGGCTGTTCCTGCCTCACTGATTATTGCACCAAGTCTATGGTACGCACCGAAAATAGCCAATCAAATGGCAAAAGCACAAAACCTGTAATTCTTCCCAGAACCTCAACACCCGGTGTTGAGGTTCTATAATCCTTCATTAACAGCTATATCTCTCTTTCTCATTGTATTACCTCGTTTATACTCGTTCTGAGTATTGCTGTTATCCATGACTAAATAGCTTCGAAAACCACAACTACAATCACCCCATCAATCTTACTGTGCGAGATATTGGCACTGCGAATGCCTTGCTATATAACACTATAGCATTAGTAAATAACACGCATATTGACTATTCACACAAGTGAATATGAATGACATAATTTTCTAGGAAAAATAAGAGTGGAACAAAGATCACGACCTCTTTATCAGTAAGAGCAAAGTGACAAAAATTACTATTTCTCAGGATGATTTACATGTGTGAACACAATGAATACTTGGTCAGGGTACGTCGGACAACGTGGCAGCGACGAATAAAGCGAATTAAGGAGTTATATCGCTGCAGGGTTTGTAGGAGAGCTTTAATCATTAAATAGTATTTACATTGTTCCCTCTACGCAGCCTATGCGTAGAGGGAACAATGTTACATGCCTAGCTTAGATAGCGATTGTGGTCTTACCTAACGCTTAGTCTTAAACTGCTTCGCGCTGCCTTTTTTATTGGTGCGGCGGTTGGCTTGTTTGTCTCTTTTTGGACGTTTACTTTCTGTAGAAGCTGGCTTATCTGTCACTGGAAATTCGGCAAGTTGTTGCAATGGTAGTAAGCGCTCTGTCAGTGTTCTAATGGCGTCCAAGTAACCTGTTTCACCATGGCAAACCAGAGAAATTGCCAAGCCAGATTGGCCGGCACGCGCAGTTCTACCGACACGATGAACATACACTGACGCATCTGCAGGTAGCTCATAGTTGATGACGACTGGCAGCTGTTCAACATGTACGCCACGAGCGAGTAAATCGGTGGCAATAAGCACTTGCACCTTGCGCTCTTTAAACGCCTGTAAAGTCTGCTCTCTCTCTACTTGATCTTTATTGCCATGTAACGCGGCTGTCTTAAAACCAGCCTTAGATAGCTTTTTACATAAAGCATCGGCATTATCTCGTGCACCGATAAACACTAAAACTTGCTGCCACTGATTGTCTTTAATTTGTTGAATCAAGACATTGGCTTTGCTGCCTTTATTTACTAGGTATAAGGATTCTTGAACATCGGTGACTACGCTGTTGGTCACATGGCTTTGTACGCGAGCTGGCTCATTGAGTAGCAACGCCACTTTTTTTTCCAATGCATCGGGCAACGTCGCCGAGAACATCATCGTTTGACGCTGACTTGGCAAAGCAAGCAAAATGCTCTGTACATCCGGCCAAAATCCCATATCAAGCAAACGGTCTACTTCATCCAACACGACATGCTTGATATCGCCTAGCCGGATCGCTTGTTGATTGATCAAGTCAAGTAAGCGTCCAGGAGTGGTAATGATCATGGTCGGGTGTTGCTCTAACTGGTACTTTTGGGCATCAATATCCACACCACCACACAGTACGATTGACGACTGCGATAGGCTTTTCGCCAGCGGCGCCAAAGCATCATTCACCTGCATAGCCAGCTCACGTGTCGGTACAAGAATCACTGCTCCACTGACGTTTTGATGGCTATCAGTGCTCTCTTCACCCGTCGCTGCCCTTTCTCTGTACAATTGTTCTATTAATGCTAAACCATAAGCCATGGTTTTACCGCTGCCTGTCTGAGCAATCGCTAACACATCTTTACCCAATAATGCCTGTGGCCATGTTAACGATTGAATTTTAGTCGGCGACGGGTACATCTTCGCAATAGCGGTAGTCAGCTTAGAGTTAAAATTGAAAGTTTTAAAAGGCATAATCAAGTTCATCGTAGGAGAAAAGTGAGGGGGTACTCTCGGTGTTGCGTCTGGTGGTCTACAGCAACCACTATGAGGGTAAATGAGCGAATATCAGTGAGAACTAAGAGGAATAGGTAAGCCAGCATTGCAGCAAAAGACATTGCATCTTTTGCTGCTTAACTGACTTAACTTACAAGCTTAATCTTGGTATTCGCTTTTGTCTTCAGGACGTAACTGGCGTTGTATCGCCATTAAGAAGTTACGCAAAATCTGATCTTTACATTCACGATAGTGCTTATTGTCTGGCTTACGGAAAAACGCACTCAATTCGTGCTTACTTAGATTAAAATCTACCGATTGTAGGGCATCTAAGATATCTTCTGCTTTCATGTTTAGCGCGATTCTAAGCTTCATGAAAATCATGTTATTCGTTAGGCGCTTTTCAGGCTCAGGTTGCGCACCTTCGCGCTTACCACGTTTAATATTAATTAAGCCATTCAAGAAAATCGCTAAA
This sequence comes from Vibrio nomapromontoriensis, assembly GCF_050337205.1. Classification (NCBI taxonomy): domain Bacteria; kingdom Pseudomonadati; phylum Pseudomonadota; class Gammaproteobacteria; order Vibrionales; family Vibrionaceae; genus Vibrio; species Vibrio nomapromontoriensis. Next base: position 545,040 of record NZ_JAKJSS010000006.1, on the reverse strand, counting down.
TCTGTATCGCTTGCTGACTTATAGTTATCATCGCTGTCTTTTTTTAACCAATTCGACACTTGTTCACGTGTCACTTTGTGCTCTGCCGCTGCAAACACGTCAATCATTTCTGCGTCTTTAAAGTCAAAGGTATAGCGAATACGGCGTAAAATATCGTTATTAGTCAAAATAAATTCCAAACAAGAAAGTAATCAGCATAGTCAGTAACACAGAGGGTGTAGCAGTATGTACCACTGACCTTGAAAGTCGAGCGCGAAGCCTAACACAACCGTGTTTGACTACCTACCTATTTAAGCACTGATTCGACGATGAAGCCATGTCTGAGAACGAATTATTCAGACATGGCTTAGTTCTCTACACACTGAATGGCTTCCGTTTAACCGCTGACCGGGCTACAACGTGAACCGCGCAACTAAGTGCTCAAGTTCGTTCACTTTCTTGTTGAGCTCATCTACCTGCTTAGCACTGGAATGGGCTCGTTCTAATGTACGATCTGAGATATCACTAATCGAGGAAATATCCGATGCTATTTCCTTTGTCACTGCTGTTTGCTCTTCTGCTGCTGTCGCAATGGAGTTAATCATATTTTGGACATTGCCCGCGCCTGAAACTATCTCTTCAAGTGCGCCAATTGCCCCTTCACTTTGCTTTACTCCCAACTCAACCAGCTGACAATTATCAACCGTAAGCGAGACTGCCTGTTCAGTTCCTGATTGAATTGATTGGATTAACGTTGCCACTTCTTGCGTCGCACGTGTAGTACGCTCTGCCAAGGCTCGAACTTCATCCGCAACGACAGCAAAACCACGGCCTAATTCACCCGCTCTTGCCGCTTCAATAGCTGCATTCAGTGCCAATAAATTGGTTTGCTCGGCGATCTCTTGTATCACTTTAATAACGCTTCCAATTTGTTGACCATGCTCACCGAGGGCGCTCATTTGAGATGACATCTCTTGCATTTGGATAGACACTTGCTGAACACTCTCGACCATTCCCGAAATAACTTCACGCCCTTCTACCGCACACGACTCTGAACGCTGCGCCTCACTATAGGTCTGGTTACCTTGCTGGGCGACTTCAGAAATAGTTAAGCTAAGCTCCTCTGACGCTGTCGCTATCAATGTCGCTTTGTCAGACTGCGATGATGCCCCAACAACCATCTGCTCACTAATCGCACTTAGTTCATAGGTTGCCTCTTTAACGTCAGCACTGACAGAGTGGATCGAACATATTAAGTCAGCCAGCGACTGCTGCATTTGATTAATAGATTGCGCTAGAGTCGACAGTTCATCACTTGCGTCATCTTTCACTTTCGCATTCGATAAATCACCATTAGCAATACGACGAGCAATGTCGTTTAATACCGAAACACGACGAACTATAGAGTTAGAAAGTAGATAAGCTACTACGATGGAGCCTACCAATACGGATATTGCTGAAATAATGATAGTCAAAAAGATCACATTGAACGAATCGACTAGACCATTCAGAGATTGATAAGTATCTTGTTTTTCTGAAGCAGAAGCCTCATCAAGCGCCTTTTCTAGCGGGACTAAATACTGCTGAAATAGTTGTTTGGTAATATCAAAATTAACTGAGATACGTTCTTCAGAAACAGACGTCATAACTTCTGCTTCAAAGCTATCGGTATAACGTTGCAGCAGCGTCAAACCTTCTTTCAACATCAAGCTATCGGCCCGGTTGCTCGCTTCTAAGCGTCGCAGCTCCGTAAACGCTGCATGGGCACTGGCTAGGTTGTCTCGATACGCTTGGACAGCCTGAGCATCACCCAGTATCACTTCAAGTGAACTACGATAGACATCGCCAATCTCATCAATCAAAATAAGATACTGCTCAAGCTCAGGGACATCATCACTACTCGCTTCTATCGCAACTTGCTCTGAAGCGGTCACTTCAAACCAAATAATGCTTAACCCAGAGCACATAATTGCGAACACCGCAAAAAAACTGCCGTACAACTTATTCTTAACTGACCACTTCACACTAACTACCTATCAATAGACTTATTTTTCTTCGAGAATTATAAGGCTAATTTGATATAATCACTAGGTAAAGTCGCTCACTATGGGAAACAGTTAACACGCCTCTTCCCATAGTGGGAACATTCGTATCCCATTGAAAATAATATGCTACCGCCAATAAGTGCGGCCATTTTTAGATAAACTAACAAAGATATCACAGACTACTATTACGGTTTTCTCGTCCAATATTGAGGTTTTATTTGCCTATATTAAGGCACTACCTACCAATATTTCTGTCGTTTTTTAAAATTGGCCGCTGTTTTATTACGCAAGCCTTTTTGCGCTTGTTTGAAGTTTTTGCCCAACATAATTCGAATTTGGCTATACGTTTCATAAGCGAGTAACTTCCATGCAGGGGCGGTCCAATAACGAGTATAGATATGCTTGATTGCAGCTGTAACATCTGGTGATTTAAGAGCGAGCTCTTGGCATAACTCATCAGCGGCCTGCATCGGTGTATCATGGATTTCGGTGATCAATCCCAACTCTAATGCAAGCGTCGCATCCAGTTGCGTCGCGCACATGGAAATTCTCATCGCTTGGTCTTTTGCCATCACCTCTCTAAGTCCAAGAGAGCCTGCCATATCGGATGTTAAGCCCATTTTTGATTCCATAATAGATAGATTCGCGTTGGGTGAACACATTCGAAAGTCAGCGCCCAATGCAATTTGCATACCCGCTCCCCAGCAGTAACCTTCAATGACAGCAATAACAGGAATCGATAGCGCTCGCCAATTAGCACTAACTTGCTGAGCTCGATTAGCACTTCCTGGCCACACTTTAAAAAGCAGTTGAGCGGCAAACCGTTTATTGGCCATCATGGCACTAAAATCTAAACCAGAACTAAAGTTGTCACCATTACCCGTCAGAATTACCGCGCGAAGCTGACGATCTCGCTTTAAGCGACGACTGATATCAATTAACTCGTCAAACATGATCATATCGACACCATTGAGTTTATCTGGTCGATTCAACGCTATAGTGATGACATCACCCCGTCTAACAACCTCAATATGTCGATAGTTATATTCCTTGCTAGAATCATGAAGAGATTCAGATTTCATATTCCACCTTCTTTGCGTGCGGTTGACTGACAGCCATGAATTCTAACCGGACTGCCGCTACCACGGACGATAGATCTGTTACCACTTAATCAGACATAACTCGACTTTACTTGCTCATAAAAAGCCGATGAGGAAAGTGTAGACACTCACCGATAATTAATTAGTGTATTTACTCAAACTGAGACATTGAGCAGAACGCTCACCGTTAATATTCCTGTGTCATTTTGTGACTGCCTTGCTTAATTATGAATCAAGTAAGCTGTGATTCTTTGCACTGTCTCCAATTAATATGATTATCAACTTGTGTTATTCGCGGGAGTTGTTTGAATGGGCGAGTAGTAATGGATAAAAGGGAACACTATCCAATGTCAAATGACTCTAGCAATAAAGATATCAATCAATCACACCCTCTTTGGTTGTCGGCTCTATTCACCGTTGTTACTTTTGTACTGCTTTATTCGGTCCTGCCTAGCTACGTTGGCTTAGGTAGCCTAGCGGGGTCGGCTTTACTGTCGATCGTAAGTGAATGGGCTGCACTCATCTCTGTATTGTGGCTACTACCACATATCAAAGGGATCTTTCATTTACACCGTCGCCAACAAAAAGTATCCAATCTCGAAAAGCTATCCGTGTAGATAAGCCATGATGACGTTCGACCTTACCACCTATGCACTTTGTTTATTATATACTTAACAACAAGTTACAAGTAAGCACCGAATTCGGCCAAAAAATGTGATCAAGTTCAACTTGATCCATGAATATGGCAGTGGTAGTGTGGTCAACGATGACGAAAACATGACCACAAGGAGCGTGCTTTGCCGAATATTCAAGTGAGTCGTTGGCTAGTTGAATCTTGCCCTAAAGTCTTAGAGCAAAAGATCATCTCAGCTGTCGCCTACCGAGAAATGAAGGGATCTATTTCTGATATGGAATTATGTCAGATATTCGGAGAAACCGTTTGGAAGAGCGGTGACAACTACCACACACATGCGGTCTCATTGCACATCAATGAAGAAGAAAAGCGTTGTCGAGTCATTCCTAGACTATCTATCGCTTAATTAAATAAAAAAGGTCTACCTCGCGGTAGACCTTTTTTATAATTCATATTCGCACTAAACAGTGACAGGTAAGCATTCGCTTACTTCAAACCGTTATTCTGATAAATCGATTCCAGTGTTTCGTCTTTACGCTTCCAAAGTGCGTTCAACCAGTGATGAAAGCGACGTTTAAACGCTTTGTCTTTAAAGTAATCCCCACTTAGATTTTCATCCATAGGGTAAACCTCTATCTTAACCACTACTTTGGTTAATCGACCTTTAAGCAAATCTTCAAACGGACTTTCGCGGTTTTCTGGATAGGCCAAGGTAATATCAACAACGCCATCTAACAGTTGATTCATCGCGTTTAGGGTAAAGGCTACACCACCTGTTTTAGGTTTGAGTAGATGACGATAAGGCGTTTTACCTGTTTGCACCTTTTCAGGGCTGTAACGGGTACCTTCAACAAAACTGATCATCGTGGTGGGTACATGCTGAAATTTCTCGCACGCCTTTTTTATCGCGTTAAAGTCATCATTACGACGCTCTGGGTGCTTAACGAGGTAAGCTTGCGAGTGACGCTTCATAAACGGCATGTCTAGCCCCCAGCAAGCCAAACCAACAAAAGGGACGTACAACAAGCTTTGCTTTAGTAGAAACTTGCACATTGGCATTCTGTCTTTCATTACCGAGCTGATAATCACAATATCGGTCCAGCTCAAGTGGTTTGAAAGTAGCATGTACCATTGTTCAGGCGTGAGCTCCTCGCCCCCTTCTATCTGCCAATCGATGTTGTTGTTTACGTTTAACAGCCAGAGGTTAACGGTTGCCCATACCCACATTTGCTTATTTGCCAAACTCGTCATGGTCTTTTGCACTGGATGAAGTGGCAAAATCAATTTGATAATAGAAAGTGTTGAAACCACGACTGCGGTAACCGCCGTGTTCAAAATGACGAGAAGTGAGTTGATCAATAAACGCAGATTACTAAGCATACATCTTGTTACGAGTTCAAAAAGGGAGGCTAATAATAACAATTTTTTCAGTTCAGTATAGTAAAGCTTTGTCCCTACTTAACAATTAATCGAGAAAATAACCCTATGAGTTCATAGGGCAAAAACTCTAATATTTACGTTCGCTTTAAGATAGCCAACCAGAGAAGTGCCCCACTAAGTACAGACAAAGCCCGGCCATAACACCAGCAACAATGTCGTCAATCATAATGCCTACACCACCATGAACCCGTTTATCTAGCCATCCGATAGGCCACGGTTTCACCATGTCAAAAAATCTAAACAGCACAAAACCCGTTATCAACCACTTCCATTCATCCACAGGAATGTTTAATGCAGGCACGATCATCATGGTAATCCAAAAACCAGAGAACTCATCCCAGACAATAGAGCCATGATCATGTACTCCCATATCATCAGACGTCACCTGACAAATTTTCACGCCGATAAAGCAAGACGCCACAACCAAGACTACATAAAGACTAAACGGAAGCTGCGCCAACAAAAGATACAATGGAATCGCCGCTAACGTCCCCATCGTGCCGGGAATGATTGGAGACAGTCCACTGCCAAATCCTGTCGCCAGCAGGTGCCAAGGGTTTTTTAACGAAATTAGGCTCAATGGGTTGGTCATACGGTTACCTTAAAGTGGTCAAACCCACTTACGTTCCAGTCTAAAGGGATATTATTGCGATGTAGTTCTAAGTGACGAGTGCCTGTTATTCTGCCTATACAGCGAAATGGCGTGTTCGAAAGCGCCACCTCTAGTTGCCCGCGGTTCGTTTCCGGAACAGTAAAGCACAGTTCATATTCTTCACCGCTAGTAAGGGCGTAGTACTGTCTCTCATCCTCTTGTTGCAAAAAGGCCGTCAATGCAGGTGAGATAGGTAGCTCAGCAACATCTATTCGCGCTCCTACGTCAGAGCGAGCTAGAATATGTCCAAGATCGGAAACAAGCCCGTCTGAAATATCAATAGCAGAAGACGCAATGTCTCTTAGTGCCATACCACTTAGCACTCTAGGAGTAGACATAAAGTGTTGCTCCACCAGATGCTCATTAAGCGCTGCATCGTCGCTCATACGCTGCTGTAAAATAACATCTAACCCGGCCTTAGCATCACCTAACGTCCCCGTTACGTAAATCCAGTCACCTACATTTGCACCACTGCGAGTGAGCCCCTTACCTTCGGGCAGCGTTCCCTGAACGGTCAGCGTAATCGACAATGGACCTTTTGTCGTATCGCCACCGATTAATTGTATGCCGTAATAATCAGCCAGTTTGAAAAAGGTTGTGGTAAACACTTCGAGCCATGCGTCGTCAACCTTAGGAAGCGCGATCCCCATGGATACCCATGCAGGAGAGGCTCCCATGGCAGCAAGGTCGCTAATATTTGACGCTAACGCCTTATGAGCAATATGAGCAGGGTTTGCATCTGCGAGAAAGTGAGTGCCAGACACTAGCATGTCTGTGCTAATAGCAATGTGGCTATTCTGTGCGGGAGCCACAATAGCGCAATCATCACCTTGGGCTAGGATTACATCTTTACGCTGTTGCTGCTGATGAGCAAAGTATTTGTCAATTAAGCTAAATTCACCGGACATATGGGTAATAGACTCTAGAATTAGGTGTTCAGAGTATATAAAAAAGGCCAGCATAATGCTGACCTTTTTAGGATAAGACGAACGTTAATTGTTACTTTTTACGTACGCTTGGCGCGGCTTTATCAAGCACACCGTTAACGAACTTGTGGCTATCTTCTGCTGCAAATACTTTTGCTAGCTCAATAGCTTCATTGATAACAACTTTGTAAGGAACGTCTTCACGGCTTGTCATTTCGTACATAGCTAGACGAAGCAACGCCAGTTCCATCATATCGAGATCTTGCATTGGGCGAGATACGAATGGACGCAGTTTGCTGTCTAATTCTGTGTGATTCAACGCGACACCCGTGAGCAAATCACGGAAATACACAACGTCAGTCTCTGGTGCGCTTAACGCTGGCTCTGCGGCATGATGTTCTTCTTCATCATACTTACCACCTGACAAGAATTGTTCTTCTACATTGGCAACATTTTCTTTAGTAATTTGCCAAGAATAAATTGCTTGCAGAGCAAATTGACGTGCATTACGACGTGCGGCTGGTTTCACACTGGCCCCCATTAGGAATCGATTTCAGAAAGAACGTTGATCATCTCTAGCGCGCTTAGTGCAGCCTCTGCACCTTTATTACCAGCCTTGGTTCCGGCGCGCTCAATAGCTTGATCGATAGTATCAACAGTCAAAACACCAAATGCGACTGGTAGGCTGTATTCCAGTGACACTTGAGCAAGACCTTTATTACACTCACTACAAACATAGTCAAAATGTGGCGTTCCGCCACGAATCACTGTACCTAGTGATACGATAGCGTCAAACTTGCCTGTTTTAGCAACGCGTTGAGCTACCAATGGCAGTTCAACCGCACCAGGACAACGAACAACAGTAATGTTGTCTTCGCTAACCTGACCATGACGTTTCAAAGTATCGATAGCACCAGACAATAGGCTTTCATTAATAAAGCTATTAAAACGAGCAATAACAATCGCAATTTTTGCGTTTGGTGCAGGGAAGCCACCCTCGATAACTTTCATATACTTTCCTTATAAACTATGTTCATCTCGCGAGAATCGCCGGATTCTAGCACAACTCAATTATCAATATCTAGCTCAAACTTCCTCACACCTAAATCATTTAAGGCTTGAAGAAGCTTGAATCTATGTGTTAAACGCGGTTTGTTCCGTTTTCACTGGATAAAAACGTTAGCGCCTATTTAGTTACGTACTCAGTCACCGTTAAACCAAAGCCACCAAGTGCGTGGTATTTTTTATCGGCCGATGACAGCAATCGCATTTCATGCACACCAAGATCAGCCAAGATTTGCGAACCGACTCCCACACGACGTGAGGTGCCTTGTTTTTTCGCCATGGTTGGTGCTTGGCCGCTGTCTTGCTGCTCAAAGACTTTGATCTTGTGAACGATAGATTCCGTTGTTTCTTCATTACCTAGCAAAACTAAAACGCCGCCCTCGCTACCAATACGCTGCATGGCCTTATCCAAAGTCCAGCTACGTTCAGAGTTTCGATCTGAGCGAAGAATATCAGTGAAGGTATCTTGTAAGTGAACACGCACTAGAGGGGGTTGTGCGGTCAGATCACCACTGCACATCGCATAGTGAATTTGGTTATCAATGGTATCGCGGTAGGTCACGAGCTCAAACTCACCAAACTCAGTAGGAAGATGACAAGCTGCCACTCGCTCAATCGTCGTTTCGTTATTATTACGATACTCAATTAAATCCGCAATGGTGCCCAATTTCAGATCATGCTTCTCTGCAAAGATTTCTAAATCAGGGCGACGAGCCATACTTCCGTCGTCGTTAAGAATTTCAACAATCACTGACGCAGGTTCAAAACCCGCTAACTTTGCCAAATCACAACCCGCTTCAGTGTGCCCTGCACGGGTTAATACCCCACCATCTTGCGCGGCAAGTGGGAAGATATGCCCCGGCTGAACCAGATCGGCAGCCTTCGCCCCTTTCGCTACGGCCGCTTGAACCGTGCGCGCACGATCCGCTGCTGAAATACCGGTGGTCACGCCCTCTGCGGCTTCGATAGAAACGGTAAAATTCGTCGTGTATTGGGCGTTGTTATCTTGCACCATTGGCGGTAAGCCAAGTAGTTCACAGCGCTCTTTGGTCATGGTCAAACAAATCAAACCGCGACCATGTGTTGCCATGAAGTTGATCGCTTCTGGCGTGACATGTTCCGCAGCCATGATGATATCACCTTCATTTTCACGATCTTCGTCATCCATCAAGATGACCATTTTACCTAATCGAATATCTTCTATAATGGCTTGGGGCGTACTAATTGGCATATCACATTCCTGTTATTCATTTTGTTTGGTTGCAGCGTTTGCCATATTGCTCAACGTTTGCTGTTTCACTAAGCGTTATACCGCTCTAAACGGTCATTGTTTCGCTATGCGATGCTGTCTCTCTAAACATGGTCTTATCACTAAACTAAGCGAAACCATTTTGTTGCAAAAATTCCATTGAGATGCGTGACTCTGGTTCACTCTGCGTGTGGCTTTGCAGTAGGCGTTCCATATAGCGAGCCATGACATCCACTTCTAAATTCACTTTGCGCCCAACTTGAAAGCGATCGATCGTCGTTTCTTCAGTTGTATGCGGCACAATGGTGAGTTTAAAGGCATTTTTTCGTAACCCATTGACGGTCAAACTAATACCATCAACCGTAATCGATCCTTTTTCCGCGACATATTTATTGAGTTCTTGAGGCATCTGAACCCAGAACTCGATGGCTCGTCCCACATGCTGGCGATCAATAATTTCGCCAACGCCATCTACGTGTCCAGAAACAATGTGCCCACCAAAGCGCGTCGTTGGCAGCATTGCTTTCTCTAAATTCACCTTTTCACCTACTTGATAGTGCGCAAAGCCTGTCTTATTTAGAGTTTCAACCGACAAATCTGCTGTGTATGTGGTGGCCGTATACGCGGTCACAGTTAAGCACACCCCGTTGGTGGCAATACTATCACCTAGTTTCACGTCACCCATGTCAAGCTTACCCGCATCAACATGAATACTAATATCTTCTCCGCGAGGAGTGATGGCTTGTAGCGTACCTATTGCTTCGATAATACCTGTAAACATCTGTCTCTATTTCTATGTTGTTTATTGGGGTCAGACTAATATCGCGGTCTATTGCGTTATTATTGACGAAGTCGCGACTGTGGAGCGGCTACGATACGAATATCTTGACCCACCATTCGCACGTCCTTAATCACTAAATCAATCGTATCTTGCATCGACTGTAAACCTAAAGCGCCAATCAAACCGCGACCATCCGCACCCATCAGTTTAGGCGCTAAATACACGATCAGCTCATCAACCAATTGTTGTTCAATTAACGCACCAGCTAAGGTTGCGCCCGCTTCGACCCATACGTGATTAATTTGCTGCTCTGATGCTAACCTGGTCAATGTCTCTTCAAGACAAAGCTGCCCCTTCTCATCCGACGATACATTGATATCACCATCCGATTGGGCGATACGAAGCACTGCCCCATCACTTTGATAAAGCGCTAAGTCAGGGGTTAACTGATGTTTCCTATCTAAAATAACTCGAACAGGTTGGCGCAGCTGCACCGCGGTTATCGTATTTGTCACCTGACTTGGCAGTTCGTGCCAACGTACATTCAGTGATGCGTTATCCTCTATCACGGTTTTACTGGTCGAGAGCATTGCACCAGCTTGCGCTCGATAGGCCTGAACATCTCGCCTCGCACAAGGTCCCGTAATCCACTGGCTCTGGCCATTTTCTAGTGCGGTTTGTCCATCAAGGCTTGCCGCCATTTTAAGCTGAACAAACGGCAACCCCGTTTCCATTTTCTTCAAGAAACCCGGATTTAATGCTCGTGCATCCGCCTCTAACAAGCCAACTTGAACCTCAATTCCGGCTTCACGCAACATGCTAAATCCACGCCCCGCTACCTGCGGGTTGGGATCCGACATTGCGCAAATCACTTTCGCGACACCAGCTTTAATAAGCCCTTCCGCGCACGGAGGCGTTCTTCCATAATGCGAGCATGGCTCAAGAGTCACATAAGCCGTGGCGCCCAAAGATTGCTTACCAGCCATTCTAAGAGCATGCACTTCTGCATGGGGCTCGCCTGCTTTTTGGTGATAGCCTTCGCCAACAATCTGCCCATTGAGCGTCAGCACACACCCAACATTAGGATTTGGAGCGGTTGTAAAACGTCCTTTGTACGCCAATGCTATCGCACGACTCATCATCTGATGATCGATAGCACTAAATCCAGCATCATTTGCGTTGGACTGCTTCATACAAGGTGTTCCTTTTTGTATCGATTAATCTTCTAGTCGAGCGATTTCTTCACCGAACTCTCGAATATCTTCAAAGCTGCGATAAACCGATGCAAATCGGATATAGGCCACTTTGTCGAGCTCTTTAAGCTGAGTCATGACTAAGTTACCTATCATGTCACTCGGTACTTCACGCTCACCTGTGGCGCGAAGTTGGGATTCAATATGGCTAATAGCTAGCTCGATAGCATCTGCGCTCACTGGGCGCTTTTCTAATGCTCGCTGAATACCACCCACCATTTTATCTTTGTTAAATGGTTCACGATTGCCATTTGATTTAATGACTTTCGGCATCACTAGTTCAGCTGTTTCAAAGGTGGTAAACCGTTCGCTGCACGCCAAGCACTGTCGTCTACGGCGAACCTGATGACCATCAGCTACCAATCTTGAGTCGATGACTTTTGTATCATTTTCTGAGCAAAAGGGACAATGCATAACACCTCCTAGGGTTGAAGTGGCCATTTATATAGATTGCAGGGACTATAGGTTAGCTATAGTAGGTTGCTAGGACAGTCTATCGAAATTCAACCCATTAAGAAATCTACTATTTAAGCTTCTCTGCTTGATTACTTCATGTAATCCTGAATCGCTTCACATTCTTGCCAAGCAAATTCATTAAACAGGCGAATCCAGACATCATCAAAACGAGCATTGATAACAACCTCACTATCAAGGATCGGGTGTGTGAACTTTAATGACGATGCATGAAGCATCAGCCGACGAGCAGCAAACTGGTCACGGAACAATCGATTATGTTTACCATCGCCATGTGTTGTATCGCCAATAATAGGATGGCTAAGATGGTGCATATGCCTTCTTAGCTGATGCTTACGTCCCGTTTCGGGTTTCATCTCGACTAAGCCATAACGACTCGTTGGGAATCGTCCTGTCGAGTAAGGTACTTCGACTTTGGCTAACGGTTCGTAAACTGTCACCGCCGGTTGCGCCTCTTTTTCTTGGCTCGCAAACTTGTCAGCAATTTTGTCCAATTCCAACTTGAGTGCGTAATCTAGGCGATCGCCCTCTTCTATCCACCCTCGAACAATCGCATGATAGGTCTTTTCCATTTTGTGCTCAGCAAACATAGGCATCGCTTTTGCGGCTATATCACTAGATAGTGCAAACAACAACACGCCAGACGTGGGTCTATCTAAGCGGTGCAATGGGAAAACGTGTTGACCAATCTGGTCGCGAAGCGTCTGCATGACAAATCGTGTTTCACCTTTATCTAACCATGAGCGGTGAACAAGCATACCTGCAGGTTTGTTCACCGCAATCAAATACTCGTCGCGGAAAACAATCTCTAGCGGGGCAACCGGTGCTAAAGTGGTCGTTGATTCTTTCACGGTTTCTGACGAGTTTTCTAAATCACAATCAGAAGAGTGACTGGTACTGTTCGAGGTAGTCACGACTTGGACGCTCCATCAATTTTTTTTAGAATACAGATAACATCATTATACTGTGGCAAAGTTTGCCAAGACTGCTCAAAATACGGTGTTATGTCGAAATTAGCCGGTAGCGCTTGTCCGGCGGCAAGCATGGCTTCAATTCGAGAAACAAACACCCATTGTAACCACTCTTCTGGCGCTAATGTATCTATCGCAAACGGCTGCGTGCTTAAAAATTTTTCTTCGGCAGGAGATTGCTTCTGCCATAGGCCATGTTGCTGCATCGCCCATTTTAATTCTTCAATATGTTGCTTCATGTTCAATATCTGAGTTGTCAGGCTGATTTAATCCAATGAAAAGCAACCATGACCTTGAAAATTCGCGATAGAATACCATCTATTGCTCTATACCCAAACCGTACTAGGAACAACGCCATGGATACCCTTCATACTTTGACAAACATGCTGGTGAACAGTGGTTGCCAATACCACATCTACGATCTATCACGACGTGTTCAGAAAATTGATAACCAGCAATTTGCCAATGTTGAAAAAGGCAGCCAACCTTATCCGTTTCCCATTCAACGTAAAGCACAATTTGCGGTAGCATACTGGAATGAAGAGAAGCAGCCTTGGATCTGGTTTTTAACGTTCAACTTAGACGAGCGCGGGTTATTAAACCAAGGTGATATTGGACAGTTTATCCAATTTGTCCTAGAGGCAATGGGATCTCGTTTAAGCCAGGAAATGACTGACGAACAGCAGCAAAAGCTAGCAAACAACCCGTTTACCTTCCGACCAAAAGACGACAAGCTCGCCATTTTCCATAGCCTATTAAGAGCTGAGCTTACTTTACCTGCTAGCCAATACTACACACACGCTCAAGAATATTTCCAAGGAAAGCTAGGCTGGAACAATTGGCAGGGTGTTGGTTTACAGGGGATTACTGATCTCGCAGCACGATTAACGAATGACGATAATGGTCGAATCGTTCGTGCCAGCTTACGTCATATTGCTAGCGAACCTAAATACGCACTACTCGGTGCCCTTGAACATGTAGCGTTGCCTGACAAACTATCTGATGTCATATTTGAACTCGCACAAGATGAATGCCAATCAAGCGACGCTGATCTGTTTTTGCTGTCCGCTTACGTTCGTGCATTAGCAGGTGGCAAGCCACAACAGCTCGAAACCTTAGTGACAGGCATCCTAAATAGCGCTCGCCTTAGTCACCAAGAGATCCTCATTGCTATTGCAGGTAGAGCTTGGCTTCCTCTCACGACAACAACGATCGCCGACCAATACCTCATTCGCTTAGCACAGACAGGTAATCAAGCGCTGTTTAACCAATTATTTGCCGATTTAGTGATGATGCCAAGCTTAAGAATGGTGCTATTACCTTTGTTGCATTCAACCCCTTCACAAGAACTCACTACTGCTCTCGTAGGCTTGCAACAAGCCGCAACGCAAGGGCGTACGCACTAAGGATAGGCTGTGATTGATAACCTTCTAATGATTTTGGCGCTGAGCCTATTTTGCTTTTTCTTTTGGCAGCAAAGGCGTCAATCAGAAATAGCGAAGTCGGCGGTAAGTCGTCGCTGTAAAGAACTCGATTTACAACTGCTCAGTGTTTCGTTCGGTACACATAAGATTAAAGATGCCAATGGTCGGTTTGGCTGGCACACCATTTATGAATTTGAGTTTTCCGCACTAGGTGACGACTACTATCAAGGAAAGCTGGTGATGAAAGGGTTTTATGTTCTGAATTTTCATATTCCGCCGTACCGCATGTAAAGGCAATGGCGTCATCTTTGACTTAACTGGCAGTCATGGTAAACATTAAATATGGACCGTGCTCATTGACAGCTTGGCCACAAGATTGAAAGCCAAGTTTTTCTAATAATCGAATAGAAGAGTGATGGTCAACATCAACGTTGGCCGTCAATGACTGCACGCCCAGTTCGTGGCTCGCTGTCGGCAGAAAACGCTGCAATACTTCTGTGGCGATTCCTTGATTCCAATACTGTTTATCAAACAAAAAAACCAATTCAGCTTGCTCTTTCACGTTATCAACAAACACGTGGCCTAAATAATCACGGGTTCGAATATCTAACACCGCCATTGCGAATATTTTTGGCTCTTCTAATAACGTTTGAAAAAGTTGACGAGCGGTTTGCAGTGAATGAGGGCCATTCATATACTGACGATTTTTGGCGCAAACATTCAGCATCAAAAAATCCGATTCCAAATGCTTAGTATAAGGGACTAAAAGTGTCCTAAGTGTTGCGATTGTCATGAGGCATTCCTTTACGTTCATTCAGGCGTAGAACAAAATAAGGAGAAGAGGAAAGGCATTGGTGGGTATGGGAAAAAGAAAAGCCCCAACACTCGCGTATTGGGGCTATAGTCTTACTCGCAGCAGTCCGGCTACTATAGGTGCTCCATGCATCATCCGTAATAGTGGCTGAATCCTTCAGCTATATCCTTGCATCGCCGTCCTAGCGGTGTCCATATCATCCAATGACGCTAACCATCCCAGTCAGCTCGCTTCACTTGTTCCTTGAGCGGTGTCCTTGAACATCATCCTGATGTTGGTCCTTGCACTCTCCTGAGTGTGTCCTTGTCCTTTTAAATCATCTTCCTGACGATTTTTACGCATCCAGCGTTTGTCCTTACTTCCGTGCTAGTCACTCTTACCTGAGTCACTAAATCTTCTTCCTGAAGATGACCTTCCTGTGTCTTTCCTGTTCCGTGTCAGCATCCTTCCGACAAGTTCTAATTTACCCGATTTCAGCCTTGAGACAATATACTGGCGACAAAACTATTTAAAAAAAGAAAAGAGAGAAACAAGACAAATAATAAAAATCAACAAGTTAACAAAAACAACACAGATAAAAACCAGGTATTTTTCTCTTTATCTTACAGCTCACGTGAGAGATCTCTCACGCGCTATTTCCACTTTACCCGTTCTCAATCCCTCAACACAGACCAGCATCCGTGGTGAGCTTCACAACTTGTTAAGCTGTACCCTCACGCTATTCAAATGTACTATTCAAAGATGACCTATTTAATGGATAAAAATGATGTTAACCAAAGATGTTTCTACTGAGATTCATGCGGTCCTCACAAGTTTGCACGAGGAAGGAAAGGAGCCAACCGTCGCTTTGGTCAAAGGCAGACTATCGACAAAAGTTCCAATGCCGGCTCTCATCACTGTCATTAAATCATGGAAAGCGAATCAGCACGTTCCTAAAATAGAAGTTGCTGCAGACAACAGTTCACTTTCCCAAGAAGCACGAATTACGGCCTTAGAAGCTCAGGTGCAATTGCTAATAACAAGACTAGAAAAACTGGAAAATACAGATGGTTAAGATTTGGGTAGACGCCGATGCATGTCCAAAAGTGATTCGTGAAACACTTTGCCGCGCCGCAGAAAGAACCGGACTTACCTGCACGTTTGTCGCCAACCACACCGTGCCCGTGCCAAAACGCGACAACATTCATTCAATCACGGTACCCGCAGGTTTTGATATTGCCGACAATGAAATCGTTAAACGCGTTGAAGCGGGTGATTTGGTCATTACGTCCGACATCCCATTAGCAGATGAAGTGATCACCAAGAATGCTTTAGCGCTAAGCCCTCGTGGTGAGCTCTACACCAAAGAAACCATTAAGGCACGGCTTAACATTCGTGATTTCATGGATACCATGCGCTCTAGTGGTATTCAAACCGGAGGACCCGCTCCGTTAGGCCAAACAGAAAGACGGGAATTTGCCAATAATTTGGACCGTTTTTTGGCTAAGGCGAAGCGTTAAGCTTATCTGTTATCAATTCAAAGCATTAAAAAAGGCGCAGTATTCTGCGCCTTTTCTTTGTATTACGTGAAGACTCGTTACGGCCTTGCAAGGTAATCGGCTTTTCCGACCCATTTATAACTGGTCAATTCTTCTAAGCCCATAGGGCCACGAGCATGAAGTTTCTGTGTCGACACAGCAACTTCCGCCCCTAAACCAAATTGCGCACCATCGGTAAAGCGTGTCGATGCATTCACATACACTGCCGCCGAGCCCACCGAGTTAATAAACTTCTCTGCGCTCGCCAAGCTATTGGTCATGATGGCATCTGAATGGCTAGCATTATGAATTCGCATATGGTCAATCGCTTCATCAACATCAGCAACCACCTTCACACCAAGCGTATAGCTGAGCCACTCAGTATCAAAGTCACCTTCTTGCGCCGCTCGTAAATCATCAGCACCATCCAGAATGGCAAGCGCCTTAGGTTCAGCAACGAGTTCCACTTTACCCTGAATGCGCTGTGAGAACGCCGCTAAAAACTCTGACGCTACTTTTTCATGTACCAACAGGGTATCAAGTGAGTTGCACGCTGAAGGACGCTGTACTTTCGCATTCTCTACCACATCCATCGAGCGCGTTAGATCAGCCGATTCATCAACAAAAATATGACTGATACCAAAGCCACCAATGATCACTGGAATATTACTGTTCTCTTTACACATTTTGTGTAACCCCGCCCCGCCGCGAGGGATGATCATATCGACATAATCATCGAGCTTTAGCAGCTGTGAGACTAGCTCACGATCAGGTTTTTCAATATATTGAACGGACGCAGCAGGCAGCCCAGCTTTTGCCAACGCTGATTGAATCACTTTCACTAGTTCCATATTGGAGTGAAAGGTTTCTTTGCCGCCACGTAAAATACTCGCGTTGCCCGTTTTCAAACACAATGCAGCGATATCAATAGTCACATTAGGGCGCGCTTCGTAGATAACCCCCACAACACCAAGAGGCACGCGACGACGAGATAAGCTCATGCCATTTTCTAAGACTTTACTGTCCATCTCACTGCCAACAGGGTCATTGAGAGTGATAACGTTACGAACGTCATCGGCAATGCCTTTTAATCGCTGCTCATTGAGCAATAAGCGATCAAGTAACGCTTCCGTCAGTCCAGCTTCTCTTCCTAGATTGATATCGATGGCATTCGCAGCCAAGATAGCAGGCAAGTTCGCCTCAAGTTCATCAGCGATAATATGCAATGCCTGATTTTTCTGTGCCGTCGATGCTGTAGCCAGTGCAAAACTTGCTTGTTTTGCATCGCGACCCATTTGGATCATGTCCATAATTTATCCTTTTGAATTCTTAATCTTGAATGACAACCATGTCGTCACGGTGAATCACTTCTGAACCATAGTCATAACCAAGTACTGCAGATATTTCATTGCTGTGTTTACCCGAGATCTTAGCCAAGTCACTATCAGAATAACCGCAAATACCTCTAGCAATAAGAGCACCATCTAAGGTGGTCACGCGAACCACGTCACCGCGGCTAAAATGACCAGAAACGCTAACGACACCTTTCGCCAATAGACTGCTTCCCTTGCCAATTACCGCATTCACTGCGCCTTTATCAATGATAATATCACCCGTTGCAGCTGGGCCGGCTAAAATCCAACGTTTGCGGTTTTCTAGCGCTTCAGCAAGTGGCAAGAAACGTGTCCCTTGCGGCTGCTCTGATAAAGCGTCAAAAATGACATTCTCTGCACTGCCTGCAGCGATGATAACTTCTATACCAGCACGTCGAGCAATATCAGCCGCCTGTAATTTTGTAGCCATGCCGCCTGTACCCAACGTTGTGCCACTACCACCAGCGATTTTTCGCAGCGTTTCATCAATCGTCGTGACTTCTCGTATCAACTCGGCGTTTGGATCTTTACGAGGGTCTGCGGTAAATAAGCCACGCTGGTCAGTCAGCAGCAGCAATTTATCCGCACCGCAGAGAATACCGACCAAAGCAGATAAATTGTCGTTATCGCCGACTTTGATTTCTGTCGTCGCTACCGCATCATTTTCATTCACAATAGGGATAATGTCGTGATCAACCAGGGCATTAATCGTATCGCGTGCGTTAAGAAAACGCTCACGATCATCAAGATCGGCACGAGTTAGGAGCATCTGCCCTATTTTTAGGCCATAGATTGCAAATAAGGACTCCCATACTTGGATCAATTGGCTTTGACCAACCGCAGCAAGCAGTTGCTTACTCGCCATTGAATTGGGAAGTGCGGGGTAATCAAGATGTTCACGACCAGCCGCGATCGCGCCAGACGAAACAATCACGACAGAATGACCAAGCTTTTTTAACTCAGCGCATTGTCTAACTAACTCCACCATATGCGCTTTATTTAACGCGAGCGAGCCACCCGTAAGAACACTTGTTCCCAACTTCACCACAACGGTTTGTTTATTGGTCGTTCCAGAATTGATTTCAGTTGCCATTTCTTTGAGCTTGATATGAAAATTTAATAGGAGTGATGTTTTAGCAATCAAACATCAATTGTACAAGTAAAAACTGGTTAGGCAGGGAAACAGGTGTCGATAAATGATAAAAATAGCCTCAGATGGTCTCTAAGGCTACCTAGTTGCAATATTAGCTCTACTTACACAAACTCAACCGAATCGTCATGAATCTCAACGCAAAGCTTGAACTTTTCACTTAGTACTTTCGTCAACTTTTCATGAAAGACTTCTTGAGTCCGAGTAATCTCTGCCGTTGCTGCTTTTGGGGCAGATTCAAGTACCCATTCACCCACTTGGTTATAACGGCCAATCTGGTACGTAGCTTCTAATTTTGCATCATCTATCGATAAATCTAACCACCAGCCCCAAAACTCGCGGTCTTCGGGAGATTTGCTATCATCCACACAAACCGACAAGCAGTCAAAATGGTAGGCTCCTTCTTTACACAATGGCTCTCTCAAGTAGGGACCAATGGCTTTTAGTGCCGCTACCAAACGGTAATGTGTGGGTTTTTTTGCCTCTTCTGACATCATGAAACTCCGTTTCAATGTAAAAATACGATTTAGACCACATAACTCTACAACTGATGATTTATTTATACTTTTATCAGAGGCTTGGTTACACAGTCATTTCATATTTAACTAAATACACACAAATGTCACCTGAAAAGTTCATCTTCTAACCACTTTATCGCCATTTCTAGCGATTGCTCATACCCTTTGGCGATCCCTTTTGCTGGGATCTGCTTCGCTTTACCATAGTCACTAAACATCGCGACAAGACGATTGTCAGAGATTGGCGAGACCATATCGCCTTCTAAGCTCATCGCGAGAATAGGCACTCGCGTGCGGCGAGACGTCAAAAAACCTTGTACTTTTAATGACCAAGCCATGAGCTGACCCGATAGACTGTTTATATCGACGATATCTTTGCCTAAACGCGATGCCAGCATATCCAAATACATCTTTGGCATCTGCCTGATTTTTTCGGGTTTGGTTAACACGTCATGTATTGGGGCGCCGAGAGAAACGCAGCCCTTAATTTTGTAGGGCTCTAAAAACGATAACCGTACCATTGCGTTACCGCCAAATCGGAACCCAAGCAAACCAACCTTAAAATGATCGACCCAAGGAATATTTGGCAATTCATTGAGTACCGCTTGATGCAAACAGGAGCTGTCTTCACTCAGTGGCCAACGAGCGCTGTGACCAATAGAGGGCATATCAACCGTCAACATAGCAATACCCGCAGGCGCGAGATAATCACGGTACAAGCGCCACATATCCGTTTGTAATGAGTCTAATCCTGCACTCACGATTACCACAGGCTGAGGCTTATCAGTACTCGGTAAATGAAGATTGGCGACGATGCGCTTATTCTTATACGGGATTTCAAGTTGCTTGATAATATGACTTGTTCGTTTGGCGGCTTCATTATAAGCCGTGTTGGCAAGCACCTGCGCTTGAAGCGCCAAGTTGTCATTTTTTAAGTGTGGATAACCAGCAATACTAAAACACAATGACGCGGTAAAAAGCTGCTCAGCTGACGCGTCACCATCGAGATCATTCGCCTGTTTTTGGTGCTGCATGCCCAATTTAGTCCACTCATAGTTCCAGTTTCCACTATGGTATCCCATCACCGTGTCTAGCCACTCATCCACCGTACGAGAGTGATCAGAAGAAGCAATACGAGCAAGAATTCTCTCTTGTTCAATAGGATCAATACCTTGCCAAACCCACTGCAACCGTAGCAAGTTTCGATACCAAGCCCTTGGCATCAGCTCTCGCTTCTCCTCAAGAATTTTCTCACTACTTGGCATATACCTCATAAGGCGAGAGGTCTCTTTCGCCTGCTTATTCTTTTCAAACAAGGTTTCGGAGATATTTTTACTGACTTCTTCAGACATACGATGACCTTACTAATATCGTTCACGTCCTATAGTAATCAAAAAACCGTTTGGGTTCAGTTCTTTTACATCGACAAGCTACAAACTGCACATAACTCGCCGCAAACTCTAGCTATAAAAACGTTAGCTTTAAAACTTTAGCTATAAAAACTCTGGCTACAAAAACTTGAGGTACAAAAAAAGCCCACATTTTCATGTGGGCTCTCTCAATATACGATTGAAATCGTTATTTTTGCTTGCGATTCACAGGCTCTACATAAGATAGAACCATATCCCAAGGCTGCTCAATCCACGTGTCTTGAGGAATATCAACAATATACTCGTCAACAAGATCAATACCAGCAGGCTTTGCACAAACGGTAATCAACTTCGCTTTTGGGTACATTTCACGAATTTTACGAGCGGTATCGCCACTGTCGACGAGATCGTCGATGATCAAGAAACCTTCACCATCGTGTTCAGGTGCTTTCAGTACTGTCATATCACGTTGATGATCGTGATCGTAGCTAGAAATACATACCGTATCAACAAAACGAATACCCAGTTCACGAGCTAGAATCGCAGCAGGAACCAAACCACCACGGCTTACACCGATGATGCCTTTCCACTGTTCTGCCGGCATTTGAAGCTCAGCAAGTTGACGGCAATATGCGTGCATATTGTCCCATGTGATGATGAATTTGTTAGACATAGTAAAAACCTAAATTATATAAGATCGAATGAGCCAATTATGCAGCTTCAAGGACATACTTAATGATGAAAATTGCCGCCATCACCCAAACACTAACTGAAACGTCGCGGCCTTTGCCGCTGAACAATTTAATTGCAGCGTAAGAAATAAAGCCCAAAGAGATACCTTCTGCAATAGAGAAGGTAAAAGGCATCACCAAGCAAGTCACCACAACCGGTGCGGCTTCTGTAAGGTCACGCCAATCGATGCTTACTAACCCTGACATCATCAGAATTGCAACATAGAATAGCGCGCCAGCCGTCGCGTAAGCGGGAATCATACCAGCTAAAGGCGAGAAGAATAATGCAAGTATAAACAAAATGCCAACAACAACGGCAGTTAATCCTGTTCGACCACCAACAGCAACACCTGCAGTACTTTCTACAAATGATGTGGTGTTTGATGTACCAAGCAGAGCACCAACCGACGTAGCAGTAGAGTCAGCAAGTAGTGCTTTATTTAGACGCGGAATTTTTCCGTCTTTTCCAATAAGGTCAGCTTTTTGAGCGACGCCAACCAATGTGCCAGCCGTGTCAAATAGGTCAACAAACAAGAACGCAAAGACCACGGAAATCATGCCAATCTCAAACATATGTGAGAAATCAAGCTGTAAGAACGTAGGTGCAATGCTTGGTGGCGTAGACATAATGCCATGCCATTGAACATCACCAAAAATGATACCTAACGCCGTTACCGAAAGGATAGCGATCATCACAGCGCCTTTTAGGCCGCGATGTACAAGAGCAATCGTTAGGAAGAAACCAAAGGCCGCTAAAACAGCAGGCAGTGACGTGATCGCCCCCATTGAAACCAGTGTTGCTGGGTTATCGACGACAATGCCAGAGTTTTTCAAGGCAATCAGCGCTAGGAATAAGCCAATACCCGCTGAAATACCAGTACGCAGCGACATTGGAATAGAATTGATGATCCATTCACGAATCTTAAATACACTCAATAGAATGAACAAAACGCCCGAGCAGAATACTGCCGCAAGTGCCACTTGCCACGTATGGCCCATTCCAAGGACAACCGCATAAGTAAAAAATGCATTCAAGCCCATACCAGGTGCTTGTGCAATAGGATAGTTTGCAACAAAACCCATGATGAAACAGCCAATTGCCGCTGCCAAACAGGTTGCTACAAAAACAGCGTCACGATCCATTCCTGCATCCGCTAAGATAGCCGGGTTTACAAAGATAATGTAAGCCATTGTCAGGAAGGTAGTAAGTCCAGCAATGATCTCAGTGCGCACATTCGTGCCATTTTCACTGAGTTTAAATAGCCTTTCGAGCATGTTCGAATCCCTAAAGAGTAAAAAGTAAACGGTTGCGTAAACGATTGGCGCGAATTATAAGGGGTTCAATTCGCAAATTCCACCTAGAATTTTCACTCTATTGCAGATAAATGATCATTAATATGAAATCAATTAACTATGCAATAGTAACAAATTGAGACAGTTAGCAATAAAATCATCGTGAACAAACCAAATGACACTCGCACCAACTGCACATTTTTCATACAACGACTGGTATTATAGAAGACAAAAGAAAGCTAGGGGCGAGATTACAGGCAAAAAAAACGCCACTCATAGAGTGGCGGTAGAAAAATTTTGGTCATCAATTGGGGTAACCAGCAATAATTTCTAAAATATAGGGGTATAAACTTTATTATCTACCGAAGTAGACGCTGTAGGCGAAGTCTTGTGTGTATACATTTTTACTTGTCCAAAACATCGCGCTTGCTAAACCTTTCATAAATATCACCTTAAACAATACAACTTAATTTAAATGTTGAATCTCGGTTCCTTGGAGGCGATAACTCGGGTTCAATCCTTGAACGGGTGTATTGAACTTAATCAACTGACCAAAAGAATACCATACTGATGATTAATTACAATGCATATCGTGATTTAAATCACATTTAATTGATAGATCTGTATACAAACGCACTATTCTGAAAGTTTATTACATAAATTAGATCGCTAGATATCAAAAGGAAGCAAAATGGGTTATTAACCCTCGAGACTGCACACTTTCTTTACATCAACATCAAACTACTTATCTATGACTACTCCCTGTTTACAACTAATGGTATCCTTTGCCCATCTTTAATTCGCTAGAAAACCAGAGAATCACAATGATATTTGTGCTTTCTTAGGAATAACTATCTAGCAAAGTCGCTACAAAGGAGAGATCTGTGTCTGAATTCCACTCTGAGATCAGCAAGTTGTCACCAAGCCCGGTTTGGCAGTTTTTCGATAAAATTTGTTCTATTCCTCACCCATCAAAGCATGAAGAAGCGCTTGCGCAAACCATCATCCAGTGGGCTCAAGAGCAAAACCTTGATGTTAAGCGCGATAAAACCGGTAACGTGTTCATTAAAAAGCCCGCTACGGCAGGCATGGAACACAAAAAAGGTGTTGTGCTTCAAGCTCACATCGATATGGTTCCTCAAAAAAATGAAGATACGGATCACGACTTTACTCAAGATCCAATTCAGCCATACATCGATGGCGAATGGGTGACAGCCAAAGGCACGACACTTGGTGCTGATAATGGTATGGGCATGGCGGCGTGCCTTGCAGTGCTAGCATCAAACGAAATTAAACACGGTCCACTTGAAGTCTTGCTAACCATCGACGAAGAAGCGGGTATGACGGGCGCATTTGGTCTTGAAGCCGGTTGGTTAGAAGGTGATATTCTCCTTAATACCGACTCTGAGCAAGAAGGTGAAGTCTACATGGGCTGCGCAGGTGGTATCGACGGTTCAATTCAATTTGACATCACTCGCGAAGCGGCGCCTACCGGTTATGTTGCTCGCCAGCTTATCTTAAAAGGTCTAAAAGGTGGTCACTCCGGTTGTGACATTCATACTGGCCGTGGTAACGCCAATAAACTACTTGCGCGTTTTCTTGCAGGTCACGCAAAAGAACTCGATGCTCGCTTGATCGAATTCCGCGGCGGTAGCCTGCGTAATGCGATCCCACGAGAAGGCTTTGTTTCCCTAGCAGTACCAGAAGAAAATGTCGCGAAACTTGAATCGCTATTTGCTCAGTACACCACTCAACTACAGCAAGAGCTTGCTGCTATTGAAACGGGTTTAGTGACGTTTAACGAAGCGACTGAAATTAGCGAAGTATTTGAAGCGCAATCACAAGCTCGCTTTATTGCTGCGCTTAACGCTTGCCCTAACGGCGTGATTCGCATGAGTGATGACATTGAAGGTGTTGTAGAAACATCACTAAACGTTGGTGTTATCACCACAGAGCAAAACACGGTGACGGTACTGTGCCTCATTCGTTCGTTAATTGACTCTGGTCGCTCTCAAGTAGAGGGCATGTTGACGTCTGTTGCTGAACTGGCCGGTGCAAATATCGAATTCTCTGGCGCCTACCCTGGTTGGAAGCCTGATCCGGATTCAGCCATTATGGCGATATTCCGTGACATGTACGAAGGTATCTACGGACACAAACCGAACATCATGGTCATTCACGCTGGGCTTGAGTGTGGTCTATTCAAAGAACCATATCCGAATATGGACATGGTCTCGTTTGGTCCAACTATTAAATTCCCTCACTCTCCTGATGAGAAAGTGAAAATTGACACGGTTGCTCTATTCTGGGAACAAATGGTCGCACTGCTAGAAGCCATTCCTGAAAAGGCTTAATCCTTACCTATTATAAGATAAGCTGATTAGCTTTTAAGCCGACGTTTTTAAAACGTCGGCTTTTTTGTTTTAGGTCAATCTGGAATTTTGTTTTTTCTCAGTAGCCTGTGTATATTGAGATGAATTATCATTTAGAAGAGAATTAAACATGCAAGTATATGGTTGCTGTGAGAGAGTAAGAGAGCTTTATGCGCAAATAGGCAGTGGTGATCAAGCTTATATACCAAAAGCAGTGTCGTGCGCGGTGCGAGCGTTAAATGATATTGCAGCAGACGATTCACTGCCGGAAGAAGTAAGAGAAAAAGCCGCCTTTGCTGCTGCTAACTTACTGATCTCTGATTTCGACGATTAGAAGGTACCCAATGAATCTAGCGAACTTTGCTACCATGGATACTGTCATGTTGATGAGTATTATCAATATGAAGCTGCGTGATGACTTTAACGGCAGTCTTGACGAACTGTGCGCGACTCATGATTTGGATAAGCAAGCATTAATAGATAAGTTATCACAAGCGGGTTTTGATTATCTCGCAGAGATCGGACAGTTTAGATAACCGTTTGGACACTTTAGATAACCATGTAGCTATCTTAGATGACAACGTAGATAAGAATAACGCCGACGATAATCGTCGGCGTTATTTAATCAATCCGTTTCACGTACTTAAATTTTCTTAGCCGAATGAGGCCCATATTACCGTCGCGACCAATACCGGACAGACAAACTTCACGTAAAGTGGCCATACTTTACCAAACCAGCCAAGCTGAAAATCAGGGCACCCTTGTTCTAGCTCTTTCACTTTACTCGCCCGGCTCCACACCCAACCACCAAAAATACAGAACATTAGCGCAGCAATGGGCTGTAGGTACTGTGTTGCGATCATCGCCACTAAACCAAATAATTCGCCGAAATTGAATACAATAAAAATACTGAACGCAGCGATCAATGCTCCCAGCACCCAGCTGGTTTTCTTCCTACCCGTGTTTAATCGCTCATCTACCAAGGCAACCGGACATTCAAGCATAGAGATGGACGATGTTAAAGCTGCGATAGTCAGCAGTAAAAAGAAAACGACAGAGAATACCAAGCCCAATAACCCTAAGGACTCAAACATTAACGGTAATACTGTAAACACCAAGGTATCAGAGCTGATAAGTGAGCCATCTTCCGCGTATATTTGTACCCCTTTTTGCATAGCAACAAACATCGCAGGCATCACGACTAATCCAGCAATAAAAGCCACTGATGTATCCACTAAGGTCACATTCATTGCCATTTTTGGCAGATCTTCTTTCTTAGAAAGGTAAGAGCCGTAAATCAGCATGGAACAACCACCAATAGTCAAAGAAAAGAAGCCCTGCCCCATTGCAGCCAGAATCAACTTTCTATCCCAAACT
Organism: Vibrio nomapromontoriensis; assembly: GCF_050337205.1. NCBI lineage: Bacteria > Pseudomonadati > Pseudomonadota > Gammaproteobacteria > Vibrionales > Vibrionaceae > Vibrio > Vibrio nomapromontoriensis. The sequence goes on along the minus strand of NZ_JAKJSS010000006.1, from coordinate 518,532 downwards.
TTTTCAAAATTCGGAACCAAATAGTGTTTAAGCCCTTCCATCGCACCTTGTTGCATCATGATGTAGACAAACAATAGAGCAAATAAAATAAACAAGGATGGCATAAGTCGAGTGGACCATTTTTCAATGCCCTGTTTCACACCGCCTTGTACAATTAAGATAGTCAGCAAGTAAAATGCAATCGTGCCAAAAACATTACGTCCAACACTGAACCCTTTAAACCAATCAGCAAGTGAGGCGTAACCAACAATTTCTAAGACCGCGCCAATCAAAAAGCAGATTAACCAGCCGCCTACAATGGAGTAAAACGCTAATACAGCACAAGGAACCGCAAGACCAACCCAGCCTACACATGCCCCTAGCTTTTTGGCAATAGGATTAGAAGAAAGCGAGCGCATGCTGTCTACAGGGTTTGCTTGGCCGTGACGTCCTATCGCCATTTCAACAACGAGCATTGGAAAAGCCACGACAAGAATCATCACAAGATAAACGAGAAGGAACGCACCTCCGCCATTACTGGCAACTTGCGTTGGAAATCCCCAAATGTTGCCTAGACCAACAGCAGCCCCTGCTGCCGCAAGAATGAAACCGAGTTTTGAACCAAAATGCTCACGGGGTGTTGCGGCAATCGAAGACGTTACCGACGAAGATGTTGTATTATTCACTATTGATTAGTCATTGCGTACTAGTTGGCTGGTACGATAATTCAATTGGTCTAGTAAAGCAATATTAAGCAGTGTAATAAACTATTAGGTTGGTAAACTAATTTGTACATCTTCTATTCTAGGTAATTAAATCCAAATAACGTAGCTAACATAATCTGAACGTGGTGGCGAGAACCTCCCAATGAAAAGCCATCCAAGCGAGCGCTGCCAGCTTGGATGTAGAACACGAATCTGCTTTATAGACCGTTAAATAGTGAAGACTTGATAGTCTTTCAACTGAGGAATTTTTTTCTGTAGCTCTTGCTCTTCCGTCGCCACATCGTTAAGAGAGTCGCAGTAATCTTCAGCTTGTTCCTTGATCACTTCGGATTGGTTGTTCATTGTCTCAGCGAGTCGTGTTTTAAGCTCATCCATTTGCTCTGAAAGTGCAGTCAGGTTTAACCCACCTTCTTGCTGCATTTTCTCTTGCAACGCAGTGAACGCGCTACTAAAAAACTCTTTGTTGAACACTTCTTTCGCTTTCTCATAATCCTGCTGCCAATTGTTAGTAAACGAACTAAACGCCTCAGACTTCAAAACAAAGCTGCCGTCTTGGTGGTAGCGAGATTCGATATCTTTAAAAAACTCGGACAACGCGGTCTTGACGCTATCAAAAGCTTCCGAATTATCGAAGCTTGCAGAAACATCATCAATAAGGTCATTCGTTAGCGCTAACCCGTTCTCAGCCAGCGCTTTAGCTTGAGGAACATACTTGTTCATATTTTCCCGATAGCTTGCTAGTGCTTCTTGTTGAAGCCTATCGAGCGCCACTTTCTCACCATTGATAAACAACTCATTATTGTCGTCAATCAGTACCTTCGAGCCTTCAGCCTTGACGATTTCGACTTGTTTGCCGTCAAGGTGCACTTCATTCTTGATATCAAGCTTACACTGCTCATAAGCCAAAGACGCTGTCGATAGTAACGACAAGCCCACCCCAAACAACAAGTGCTTCAATTTACTCTTCATTGCCAATTCCTTCCCATTCCTAATCACTTCACACGCTCAAACAATATTCACAATAGCATGATGGGTCACACGCTCTCCAACTTGTAAGGCTATCTCATCATCTAACAGTCTTCCAACTAACGCGCGTCCTAATGGCGACTCTGGAGTCACAACTCTTACCCCTTCGGCAACTATTGAAACGCCACCACCGCAAGGTAACAGTAGATAACGACTTAGGACTTCTTGGTCGTCTTCCAACTCAACCATAGCGGATAAACCAACTGGAGTGTCGTGATCGAATGTACGAATAACCAAATGCCTTAGCGTCGCAATATCTTTTTTTATTGCTTCTAAGCGCATTGCTTGCCCATGAGCAAGATATGCCGCTTCGAGTGCAAGTGTGTCATATTTATTGTCAGGTATGGTTTCCTCATTGGTGGCAGCATCCACTGTTTGCTCCATTGCAGACAGAAGCGTAGTTATTTTTTGTTCCAACTCAACAATGACCTGTTGGACAATGGCGGATTTATTCATTTCATTCCTCAAACATGGACAATTGACGCGCACTTTCTAGGGGCTCTAAGATAACGCTCAATCCCAATAATCTTATTTCTCGTCCTTGCTGTCGTTCCAAAATTTCCCCCAATAGCGCCTTGAAATAAGGTAAATCGAGCTGATTGTGAACGTGCTCGATCGTTGTTTGCTTAAAGTCTGCAAACTTCACTTTAACACCTTGCTTAATCACATTTCTCGCGGGCTTTGCTCGATTAAGTCTTGCTTCAAGTTCCGGGTAGAGTTTCTCCTCTATGACCTGCCAACATTGCTCAAAGCTAGTAATGTTTTGGCTGAAGGTGCGCTCTACCCCTATAGACTTGCGCTCCCTTTCCACCACCACTTCCCGCTCATCAATACCATGACTTTTCTTCCATAGCGATGCTCCCAAGCGGCCAAAGCGCACGATCAACTCTCGGTAGTCACTGTTTCTCACATCTAAACAAGTATACAGGCCCGCCCGATTTAATTTATCTAGACTCACTTTTCCTACACCAGGAATTTTGCCTAAGTCTAAACCATCAATAATTCCCTGGACCTCGTCGGGTGATATGACAAATTGCCCATTAGGCTTATTGAGATCGGACGCAATTTTGGCTAAAAACTTAAGCGGTGCCACGCCAGCCGATGCGGTTAAATTCAGTTCTTGTTCAATATCATGTCTAATACTTTGTGCTATCAACGTGGCAGAGTTTTGGTGCAACTGACAATCCGTGACATCTAAGTATGCTTCATCCAGAGATAACGGCTCTATCAGAGAAGTGTAACGCGAAAAAATGGTACGAATATGCTGCGAAGCTTGCTTGTAGACCTCCATTCTCCCCGGAACAAGAAGTAAATGAGGACATAACTTAACGGCTTGCGCAGAGGGCATCGCTGAACGGATACCAAATTTTCTCGCCTCATAGTTACAGGTGCTGATCACCCCTCTTTGCCGCTCGTTCCCGCCGACAGCTAGTGGTTTACCTTGATAGTAAGGGTTGTCCCTCATCTCTACCGCGGCGAAAAAACAGTCCATATCAACATGAATAAACTTACGGATCGGATCAGACACAAACGCACCATACTGGTTATACATACAGCTTAAGTATACGCAATTTTTACACCGCTAACACGCAAAAAAGCCAGAGCGAGGCCCTGGCTTTTTAATGTGATTGAATTCATCTTTTTAGGCGATGCGATCTTTTTCCCAAGCGGCCAGCTTTTCAGCTCGAACTTTCGCTTTTGCTTCGCGCTTTTTACGTGCATCACAAGGCTCTGGGCAATTACAAACTTTATCAATGCCTACAGCACCTAAACCACCACAACTACCTTTCACGACTTTCTTTTGAAAAATGTAGCCAACAGACATTGCAGCAATAACCGCAAGAAACACACCAAATGTAACTAAAAACGTACTCATTTTGTCCACCTCTTACTGATTAAGGTAAGGCTTAAAGGCCTCTGATGCAATTTCTTTATATCCATCGTCGGTCTTCACCACAATGAAAGCAGGGATCTGGTTTTCGTCCGCAATTTTTAGTGCTTTGTCTTCACCTAGCACCATTAATCCTGTCGCAAGGCCATCCGCTGTCATTGATGACTTATCTAAAATAGTCACTGACACTACTTTATTATGAATAGGCTTACCCGTTGCAGGATCGATAATGTGAGAATAACGCACACCGTCTTTCTCAAAATAATTGCGATAATCACCAGACGTCGCAATAGCCATGTCACCTGGCTCAATGATTTCTTGGATATTACGTTCGTCAGTTGACGGTTTTTCAATCGCGATACGCCATTTCACGCTTTCACGATTCACGCCTTTCAAACGCATTTCACCACCAACTTCAACCATATAGTCATCAATGCCAACGCTCTCGAGGTACTCAGCGACCACATCAACACCCCAACCTTTGGCTATTGTTGAAAGATCAACATACAGACTTCTTAGGTCTTTGCGCAGCGTTTCATCCGTGGCCGATAGATGAGCGATACCCGTTTGTGCTTTACGCTGAGCAAGCTCTTCATCTGTCGGTACAATTTCCGGCCTTGCCTCTGGGCCAAAGCCCCATAAGTTAACTAACGGCCCTACCGTGACGTCTAAAGCACCTAATGTTAGCTCATTGAGTCGAATGGCTTCATTCACCACAATCGCTGTCTGCTTAGAGACAGGAAAAGGTTCTGTCCCGTAATAACGGTTAAACCGGCTCAGCTCTGAATCTTGTCGGTAAGTCGACATTTGATCGTTGACTTCCTCTAGCAGGTCATTGATCTCTGCCTGGATATTTTCCGGCTTCGGCGTGTTCTCTTTCACTATGTACTTCACATTATAGAGCGTTCCCATTGTAGGGCCACTCAAATGAATTTGTTCACGACTGCCGCCACAAGCGGACAAAACTATTAAAGCCATAAGGCTTACGATAATCATTCTCAAGCGTTTAGCTAGATGAAACATACTTTTACTCACCTACCGAATTTAAAAACATTCTGCTTATCAGTCTTTTATAAGAACGGATAACCACGAATATTCTTACATTCTAAAAATAAAATGGCTGACTCACATGAGCCAGCCATGATCATACATTACCTAAACTTAACCACCGAAGTCATCAAGTAGGATGTTTTCATCTTCAACACCAAGATCTTTCAGCATGCCGATAACAGCAGCGTTCATCATTGGTGGACCACACATATAGTACTCACAATCTTCAGGCGCTTCATGGTCCTTCAGGTAGTTTTCATACAATACGTTATGGATAAAGCCGGTGTAACCATCCCAGTTATCTTCTGGCATTGGATCAGACAGAGCACAATGCCATACGAAGTTTTCATTCTCTGCCGCTAGGCCGTCAAAATCATCTACGTAGAACATTTCACGCTTAGAACGTGCACCATACCAGTAAGACATCTTACGCTTCGACTGAAGACGTAACAGTTGGTCAAATATATGTGAACGCATTGGCGCCATACCTGCACCACCACCGATGAAGACCATTTCATTGTCCGTTTCTTTAGCGAAGAACTCACCAAATGGACCTGAAATTGTACATTTATCACCAGCTTTAAGTGACCAAATATAAGACGACATCACACCAGGTGCTACGTCTGGGTTATTTGGCGGTGGAGTCGCGATACGTACGTTAAGCTTGATGATGCCTTTCTCTTCTGGGTATGAAGCCATTGAGTAAGCACGAATCGAATGCTCTTTTACGATAGACTCGTAACGGAATAAGTTAAACTTGTCCCAATCTTCACGATATTCCTCAGGAATATCATAATCCGCATATTTAATGTGGTGAGGTTCAGCTTCAATCTGAATATAACCACCAGCACGGAATGGTACTTCTTCCCCTTCAGGGATTGCCAGCGCCAATTCTTTGATGAAGGTTGCTTCGTTATCGTTTGAGATAACGGTACATTCCCACTTTTTAACACCAAAGATTTCTTCTGGAAGCTCAATGTCCATATCCGTTTTCACGGCAACTTGACATGCTAAACGCTCACCTTCACGGGCTTCGCCTTTAGAAATGTGGTCAAGCTCAGTTGGCAGAATATCGCCACCGCCTGATTTTACTTTTACGCGACACTGACCACATGAGCCACCGCCACCACAAGCAGAGGAAACAAAGATGCCTTTACCCGCCATCGCGCCGAGTAATTTGTCACCTGGAGAAGTTGTGAAGCTCTTCTCTGGATCACCGTTAACGGAGATAGTTACGTCACCTGTTGGTACCAACTTTGATTTAGCAAATAAGATTACTAATACCAAAGCCAATACGATCAAGGTAAACATCACTACACCAAGGATAATAACTTGCATTGACTATTCCTTAAAATTTGTGTCGTTTACCCGACCTACAGTTGAACACCAGAGAACGACATGAAGCCAAGAGCCATCAGACCAACCGTAATAAACGTGATACCAAGACCACGCAAACCCGGAGGTACGTCTGAATACTTCATTTTCTCACGAATACCCGCTAACGCAACGATAGCTAGCATCCAACCAATACCTGAACCAAAGCCATAAACCACAGACTCGGCAAAGTTATAATCACGTTGAACCATGAACGATACACCACCAAAAATCGCACAGTTAACTGTGATCAATGGTAGGAAAATACCCAGAGCGTTATACAACGGTGGGAAGAATCGATCGAGGATCATTTCTAGGATTTGAACGAGCGCTGCGATTACACCGATAAACGTAATGAAGTTCAAAAAGCTAAGGTCAACACCTGCAACTAAAGCGTTCTCTTTCAACACGTAGGTATAAACAAGGTTGTTCACTGGCACAGCAATGGTCAATACCACAACAACCGCAACACCAAGACCAAACGACGTTTTCACTTTCTTAGACACGGCTAAGAAAGTACACATTCCCAAGAAGAATGATAACGCCATGTTTTCGATGAAGATCGATTTAACAAGTAGACTAATATAATGTTCCATTTCGACCTTACTCCTTCGCTTCTACTTGTTCTGGTTTAAGGATACGGATAGCCCAAATCATAAAACCAATTAAGAAGAATGCTGATGGTGCTAGAAGCATCAGACCATTTGGTTGATACCAGCCACCGTTAGATACCAGTGGAAGTACTTCAACACCAAACAGTTTGCCAGAACCTAGTAGTTCACGGAAAAATGCAACTGTCATCAGTACAAAACCATAGCCAAGACCATTACCAATACCATCGATGAATGACGGCAGTGGCGCTGATTTCATTGCAAACGCTTCCGCACGACCCATTACGATACAGTTCGTAATGATCAAGCTTACAAATACTGAAAGCTGCTTAGAGATATCGTAAAGATACGCTTTCAAGATTTGGTCAACAACGATTACCAAAGAGGCGATGATCGCCATTTGTACGATGATACGCACACTGTTTGGCATATGGTTACGAATAAGCGAAACGAACAAGTTAGACAATGCAGTAACGAAAATTACCGCCAGTGTCATTACAAATGCTGTCTCTAATTTCGTCGTTACGGCGAGTGCAGAACACACACCTAGAACTTGAAGTGCAATCGGGTTGTTATCCAACACCGGTGCAAACAGGCTCTTTTTCATTTCTTTAGCATCAGACATTAGTTCAGACCTCCGTCACGAACCTTCGTTAGGAAAGGACCAAAGCCCATATCACCTAACCAAAAGTCAAATGTGTTTTGAACGCCGTTACTTGTCAACGTGGCACCAGATAGGCCATCTACGCCATGCTCTGAACCAGCAGGAGCACCACCTTTCACCACTTTGATAGCTGGCTTATGGTTTTCATCAAATAGCTTCTTACCAACAAACTGATCACGCCAAGTTGGGTTTTCAACTTCGCCACCCAGTCCAGGAGTCTCACCTTGCTCGTAGTAAGTAATACCGTTCACTGTGTTACCGTCAGTTTGTACCGCTACAAACGCGTACATCATTGACCATAGACCATTACCATGAACAGGTAGAATAAAGCTCGTTACCTTACCGTCTTGCTTAACAAGATAGATAGTACCCACGTTAGCACGACGAATGATCTTCGCTTTATCTTGTTCTGCCGTTAAACGGATAGATTCTGATGGTACTTTTGACGCTTTACGTTGGTCGTAAGTTGCAGCGTCATCATTGCCAACTTTGTCAACAAATTCACCGGTATCAAAATCAACCAAACGAGGTTCAATGTACTCAGCAAACAGCTCAGGGACTGTCCCCTCCGCTTGAATACCAGCAACATCAACAATCTTGCTTTGTTTATCTAAAACCGCATTAGCTTGCTGCTTATCACGTAGGCCAACAGCCGCTGTTGATACAACGATTGAGCACACTAAGCTCAATGCGATAACAACAAACAGCGTTTTTTTAATGCTATCGTTATTACTTGCCATAGCGCGCTAGTCTCCGTTTGATGTTTTTCTCAATAACCACGTGGTCAAACAGAGGGGCAAACAAGTTGGCGAATAAGATCGCTAACATCATACCTTCTGGATACGCTGGGTTAACCACACGAATCATGACACACATCGCGCCAATCAAAATACCGTACCCCCATTTACCTTTGTCGGTAAATGATGCAGATACTGGATCCGTGGCCATGAAGAACATACCGAATGCGAAGCCACCCAAGACAAGGTGCCAATGCCAAGGCATTGCAAACATAGCGTTGGTGTCAGAGCCTACAACATTGAACAAGGTTGCAACGGCTATCATACCGATCATTACACCGGCGATAATGCGCCATGACGCAATGCCCATGTAAACAATCATTGCTGCACCAATCATCAGTGCAAGTGTCGACACTTCACCAATTGACCCTGGAATGTTACCGATGAAAGCGTCCATCCAAGTGATTGTTTGACCAGTAATGTTGTTCAGTAGTGCGCCTTCGCCGCCTTGTGCCCATTGGCTCAGTGCAGTAGCACCTGAGAAGCCATCAGCCGCGACCCATACTACGTCACCCGAGATTTGAGCAGGGTAAGCAAAGAATAGGAATGCACGACCTGCCAATGCAGGGTTAAGGAAGTTACGACCAGTACCACCAAAGATTTCTTTTGCGACAACAACACCAAAGGTAATACCTAGGGCTGCCTGCCAAAGCGGAAGAGTTGGTGGGACAATCAAAGCAAACAAGATTGATGTCACGAAGAAACCTTCGTTAACCTCATGTTTACGTACCATACAGAACAACACTTCCCAGAAACCACCAACAATAAACACGGTTGCGTAGATTGGTAGGAAGTATGTGGCACCAAGTAGCATCTTACTGCCCCAACCTGCGTCGGCCCCTAAAGTGCCGCCAATAGCTTGAGTTAGCCAGTAATGCCAGTTGCCATCGATGATGTTCGCAAGTTCTGCGCCAGCATACATGTGGTTAAGCGCCATGATAGCTTGGTTGCCTGAGTTGTACATACCCCAGAATACTGCTGGGAATACCGCAAACCAAACCATGATCATGATACGCTTCAAGTCGACGCTATCACGAACGTGCGAGCTACGCTGTGTCACCAAGCCTGGTGTGTAGAACAACGTCGCCGCTGCTTCATACAGAGCAAACCACTTCTCGTGTTTGCCACCTGGCTCAAAGTGATGCTCGATATCCTCAAGGAATTTCTTAAGCATGAATTACCCTTCCTTCTCAATTTTGTCTAGGCACTCACGTAGGAGTTGACCATATTCGTACTTACCTGGACAAACAAAGGTACATAGCGCCAAATCTTCTTCATCTAGCTCTAGAGCACCAAGGCGTTGTGCACTGTCGATATCGCCAGCACATAAATCGCGAAGAAGTAACGTTGGTTCCATATCTAAAGGCAGTACTTTTTCGTAGTTGCCGATAGGTACCATTGCACGGTCACTACCATTCGTTGTCGTTGTCATGTTAAACAACTGACCTTTAAACACATGGCTTAAGAATGAACGAGTAATAGAGAACTTGTTTTTACCCGGTACAGCCCAACCAAACAATTCCTTCTCACGACCTTCGCGTAAAACAGAAACTTGTTGGTGATAGCGACCTAGGTAAGCATGAGGACCTTTAGCATGTGTACCTGACAGTACAGAACCAGAGATAACTCTAACTTCACCCGGCATCAATTCGTTATCCGTAACCTCTTCTAGACTAGCACCTAGCTGAGTACGAATTAAACGAGGATTGTTTACTACAGGACCTGCAAGAGAGATAACACGGTCGGTGAAGATTTCACCTGTAGTGAACAGCTTACCAAACGCAATAACGTCTTGATAATTAATGCTCCATGCTACCGTTTCCGCATTAACTGGGTAAAGGTAATGCATGTGAGTGCCCACGAGACCTGCTGGGTGCAGACCGTCGAAAACGTGCTCTTCTACATTAGGCTGAGTTGAACGAGGAAGACTGGTGCCTTTCTTACACACGTATACCTTGCCATCTGTCAATTTAGAGAGAAGGTCAAGGCCAGCTACGAATGCCTCTTTCTGTTCATTGATGATCAATTCAGGTTCAGCCGCTAACGGATTAGTATCCATTGCTGTGACGAAAATCGCCTGAGTTGTTGAATCAATCGCGGGTACCTTGCTAAACGGTCGAGTACGTAAAGCTGTCCACATACCAGAAGCAACAAGCTGGTTTGTGATCGTCGCGCGATCAAGCCCTGCTAGTTGGTCTGCTGTGTAACTTTCGAATGTCACTTGGTCGTTGCCACTTACTTCAATCACTACAGATTGAAGTACGCGTTTTTCACCACGGTTCACTTCGATAACTTTACCGCTTGCTGGTGAAGTAAACATAACGCCAGGGTTCTTTTTGTCTTCAAAAACAACCTGACCTTTCTTTACTTCATCGCCTACACGAGCATGCATTGTTGGACGCATACCCACGTACTCTTCGCCAAGCAAGGCGACTTTAGTGATGGACTTACCATCATTAATCACCTGGGATGGAGTTCCTGCAATAGGAAGGTCCAAACCCTTTTTTATTGTAATCATACGCACTTGCACTACTTTTATCGGGAAAAAGATTCTTTTTATTGCGTAACATTTAGACACGACATTGAGGTGTCTCGCCTCAGCGTTTTAAACACCAAGACAGCAACATCACATTAACAATCTCACTGTGAAATCACAGCGAGATTTGTCTGGTGCGGTAGTTTAACATCTTTTGCAAAGTGGATGCCATGATGAATCCCTGCAATAACCTTATTATTTCGAAAGTTTTGCTATTGCAGCGCTTATCAATATTGATAACTTTGACGTATCGCACAAAGCGTTATTAAGTCTATTAAAATTAAGCAGTTAATTCATTCACAAAATGAAACAATTGAACTTAAACCACCTTCATTCAAAAACATGTTGAAACACTGTTAAGAAAATACCCCTTAAGGGCTAGTGTTTCGAGCGAGACGCCAGCTTCCATTAACAGGACTAATACCAGCTATAAAAAATGTTATTCATCGCTAAATCGACAGGCTTAACTGTACAAAAATGTAACTATTTGCCACCACCAGCGCAATCTGGACTATTTGGAGATTGCTGGTTTTTGTCATTCCACTCTTGAGGGGTATAAGTGTGAATAGCAAGGGCATGGATCATACCGGCTAGCTCCTCAGCTAGAGCGGTATTTATTTTACGATGGCGAGCGATCAATCGATCGCCTAAAAATGCATCACTAACAACGACAACCTTAAAGTGACTCTCTGAACCTGGCGGGACGTTATGCATGTAGCTTTCATTAATGACATCTAGAAACGTAGGGGCAAACGCTAGATTAAGTTTCTGCTCGATGGTTTGTTGAATCATCTGACTTCCTTAAGCAGGGTTATTATTATGACATTGTCGGTAAAGTATATCCTTTACTTAATCAATAATCTCCCCTTAAACCGTATTCTCTTTGGCTATTGGCGCGAGTTTTTGTCAAAATACAGCGATAATCACTAAATCTCATCATTATGAAAACTGAACTTTCCCTGCTCGGCCGCACACTCGAACTGTATCGCTATCCAAAGCTTAATAACGAAAAGCTTCAGGCATGGGATGCAGGCGATGAATATTTGATTACCCATATTGAAGAACAAAACCTCAATCGTGACCAGCATATTTTAGTGCTGAATGACAATTTCGGCGCATTGAGTTGTTGGTTGTCTTCCCACCACATCGTGACGACCGTTAGTGACTCTTTCATTTCCCAGCAAGGCATACATGCCAATCTTGCTCATAATCACTGTGCCGAGATAAATGTTATCGCCTCCGTTGATAACTGGCCGAAAAACGTCAATCTAATCATTATGCAAATACCGCGTAATAACCGCTACCTGACTTGGCAATTAAGTCAAATTCGCGCTTTGTATGGTGATACCTGTCAGGTCATAGCGGTAAATAGAGCCAAGGAAATCCACAGTTCAACGCTGAAATTATTCGAGAGGCACCTTGGTCATACGACCACCTCTTTGGCATGGAAAAAGCACCGCTTAGTCTTTAGTGTTGGTGATCAGCCAAACCCACCTCATGTCGATCCGTATACCACTTGGCAGGTAGAAGAAGAGTCTATGACGCTATCAAACTTGCCCAACGTGTACTCAGGGGAAAGTCTCGACCTTGGCGCTCGCTTTTTCTTACCGCACCTTCCAAGCCACACAAAGTACCGAGATATTGTTGATTTAGGCTGTGGTAATGGCGTCCTGTCGGTCAAGCTCAGACTACTCAATCCAGAAGCCACTATTACCTCTGTTGATGAGAGCTACATGGCGGTTGAGTCAGCAAAAAACAATGTATCGCTAAATCGCTTATCGATTGAGAAAGCTCGATTCGTTGCCAATAACTGCCTAGACGGTTTCAGCGCAGAGTCGCAAGATCTCGTTGTCTGTAATCCTCCGTTTCACCAGCAACAAGCCATCACTGATCATATCGCATGGCAAATGTTCTGTGACGCAAAGCATGTTCTTCGGACTGGTGGCGAGTTATTAGTTATCGGAAACCGCCACCTAGGCTACGATAAAAAACTAGAGAAATTGTTTGGTAAGCGGCAGGTCAAACTTGTCGCGACTAATGCTAAATTTGTTATTTTACAGGCGACTAAGTAAAGTTATCGTCATAGTTAGTGAATACGCTAACGACACTATACGTTATCAGATAGAATTTCGTCAGTGCACGCACCCCAGTATTGCGCTGACAAGTGCTGACTCATCGTATTGATGAGTGTAAAAAGGAATTAAGAATGAAAAAGCTCGTTTTAGCCGCAACCATCGTCTTATTAGCTGGTTGTGCAAGCCCAAAACAAGAACAAATCAATTTTGCTCCACAAGCCGCCACTAGCGCGGCAAAAATTGTCGAAGGCAAAACCATGTCACTTTCTAGCCAAGATGTGCGTACTGCGCAATATGTCGCGTTAATGGATAATGGACGCGCCAATATCACGCCTATTCACACACGACAAAATGTTCGTATTGGCATTGAGAACGCATTGGTTCAGCAATTTTCCTCTCAAGGCTATAAAGTCACTGTAAATAGTCCAAATACCATAAAAGTAGAGATTCAAGAAGCCCTCGTCTCCGTCAAACACACCGTTATGGAAAATGATATGGCTGCCAACGTTGTTGTAGAGCTAACGGTTGAAAACAGCAAAGGTAAATTAGTCAAAACGTATACGGGCAAGGCCACGCGTTCTGGGCTAATGAGCGCATCAAACGATGATATTGAAACCGTCCTCAACGATACTGTTAACCTTGTCCTTAAGGAAATTTCGAACGACGCTGAACTGGTTGATTACATGAAGGAACGTTTCTAATGATGAGAACTCTAATTTCAACACTGGCTTTAATGTCTGCCACCGTTTTTGCAGCACCAACCGTACAGGTTGACACCAATATCGGCTCTTTCACCGTTGAGCTAAATGAAGAAAAAGCGCCAGTGAGTGTCGCCAATTTCCTACGCTACGTTGATGATGGCAGTTACGTAAATAGTCAATTTCATCGCGTTATTCCTGGTTTTATGGCTCAAGGTGGCGGCTTTGATGAGAAATTTAATCGACTACCTGTCAATAAAGCGATTCAAAATGAAGCGGCAAACGGTCTTGATAATGACATAGCAACTATCGCTATGGCACGTACTCAAGACCCAGACTCCGCGACGCGTCAGTTTTTTATCAACTACGCCGACAATGATTTTCTCAATTACAGCGTATCAAACCCCGGCTATGCGGTATTTGGTAAGGTAACCGAAGGGTTTGATGTGGTGAAAAAAATGTCGCAAAAACCAACTCGCACGGTGCGTGGCATGCGTGATGTACCAATGGACCCCATTGTCATTACTAAAATTGAACGCCTTCCATAAACCAATCAACAGAGAGAGTTCGCTCTCTCTTTTTCTTTTTAGGTGAGGAGCACCTCTGTGGAACAGAAAATGACATGGCAAGATACAATCAGAAGCTATTGGGATAAACGTCTACTCTGGGTGTTTATGCTCGGCTGTTCTAGTGGTTTCCCATGGGTATTAATTGGTTCCAATATGTCAGGCTGGCTGAAAGATGCCGGACTCACTCGTACCGCAATCGGTTACTTTGGCTCGGTCTTTGCTGTGTACGCCATTAACTTTTTATGGGCTCCTCTTGTCGACCGCGTTCGACTCCCTATATTATACCGTACGCTTGGACAACGACGCAGCTGGATCTTTTTATGCCAATCTTTAATGTTAATTTGTACATTATTGATTGCGGGTGTGAATCCAGCGGAAAACCTAATGCTCACGTCGCTATTGGCGTTAGGTATAGCCATTGCTTCGTCTACTCAAGACATAGCCGTCGACGCCTTTAGAATCGATACGTTCCCAAAATCTCAATCCAATAAACTGCCTCAAGCTTCTGCGATGGCCGTAATAGGTTGGTGGACAGGGTACTCTCTCCCTGGCTATTTGGCTTTCGTTAATGCCGATAGTATGGGCTGGAATGGCGTGTATTATGGCATGGCTATTATTGTCGGTGTCCTCATGATGTTCACCCTATTGGTAGGTGAACCAAAAACGGATCGGGACGCACTGCAAGCGCAAGCGGAGCAGCGCCATCAGAAGGTGGTAGACAACAAAGTTCTCGCTTGGCTTAGTGTCACCGTCATCGAGCCCTTTCTTGATTTCTTCCGCAGCAACGGCGTAAGAGTGGCGGCAACCCTGCTGCTATTTGTATTCCTATTCAAAATTGGTGAAGCCTTTTTGGGCAGAATGTCCATCCCGTTTTACAAAGAAATTGGCTTTAGCAATGAACAAATTGGTTATTATTCTAAGCTCATTGGATGGGGAGCCACCATTGCTTTCACACTGCTAGGCAGCATGTTTAATGTACGATTTGGAATCGTCAAAGGTCTTATGATTGGCGGAATTGCCATGAGTGCGAGTAACCTTATGTTTGCTTGGATCGCTCAAGTAGGGCCTAACGAGCATCTTTTCTTAGCGACGATCATCGTCGATAACTTTACAACTGCGTTCTCCACCGTGGCGTTTGTCTCGTTCTTGACTATTTTGACCGGGCAAGCTTTCTCCGCCACACAATACGCCCTCTTAGCATCGCTAGGGAATTTTGGACGAACAACATTGGCTTCGTTCAGTGGCGAACTGGTCGATATGCTCAATGATTGGAGCCTGTTCTTTATTATCACCTCACTGATGGTCATACCAAGCCTAATTATGCTCTATTCGCTAAGGCACTATTTTAATGACTTACTGACTAAAGCAAAAGAAAGGGACTGCGCGCCAAAGTAGTTTTCGAACATATACTGACTGATATAAAATACTCCCCCTATACTTGCCGCATAGGGGGAGTATTTTTTGCAACATCTAACGCCCTAGCAAATCGTTAGAAGCTGAGCAGCAGCAACCTTACTACTCTAAGGATACATTCCCTTACCAAAGCGGTTAAATAGCCTTGCAACGCCCTGAGTAAATACCAATGGCTGAGTCAAAATAGACAAGCACAAACAGTCTTGTCCTTCCATCGTTTGGGGAGAATGTTTCGTATCTTCGTTTTCTTCTACGTAGTCACCTTGCTGATAATAACCCTGCTCATCACTAAATGCGCCATGGAGCACTAAAGTGGACTCTATCCCTTTATGCGTATGCTGAGGAACTTGTACACCTTCAGTAATGTATAAAAGGCTCACTCGGTAATCTTCACCCAGATCGGCGTTTGAGGTAAAGACTTTACCGCCGTAACTTCGCCACTCTCCCATCCGCTCTACAATCGGCCTTAAGGAAGCTGGGACTAAAAATGTTTTATCATTAACTTTTACTTCAGCAGCAGGGCGAGGTTTTGGTGAGGAAAAATCCACATCTAAAGACATAATATCCTCGAGCATATTTTCAAACACACGCTGGGTTTCGATCTCAGATTTGGTATTACGTTCAGTGCTATCTAGCGGTGACTCTGTCAATGCGTTTGCGGCAATCGCTTCCAATTCAGTCACGCGTTCGCTACATCGACTACACGATTCAAGATGCACAGCAATAGCAACACCTCTTGCCGTGTCTATCTCTCCATTGGCGTAGAGAGAAAGTAAAGTATCATCTGGATGGTAAGCCATATCAATGCTCCTCCATGGAGAGTCGTAATTTTTCCACGGCTAGTCTCAAGCGAGACTTCACGGTGCCAAGGGGGATGTCGTACATATCTGCTACTTCTTGATGGGGTAAATCCTGCAAATATACCGCCCTAACAACGTCCCTTTGTGATTTGGGCAAGCTATCAAGAAAATGAATAATCTGCTCTTTTAACCTATCAGTCTCAGGCGAGTAATGATCGACAAAGTCCGGCGGGCAATAATCTGTTGGCCATATGTCATCAGCCCGCACATGCAATTCCTTCCCTTTCTGCTTACGCAGCATATCGAAGCACAGGTTCCGAGTTATTGTGTATATCCACGTTGATACCGCACTTTTCTGAGCGTCGAATAAGTGCGCTTTCTGCCAAACCGCCGCCATCGCTTCTTGCACGATTTCAATCGCAATCTGATCATTGCCGATATAACGAAAAGCAAATTGCTTCAATCTTGGGGAGTAATAGTGAAAAAGCATGGCGTAGGCTTGCTTATCTCGCGACTTAATCTTAGCCATACACTCGTTCCACTCTTGCTTGCTAAGTGTTTCTGAGTCGTCTGCAATCATAGACAAAATCCTAGGTTAGTTGCATTACGTCATTAGTACAGTGTACGCACGGTTTAAACAATGGATCACAACAAAAGTCATGCGAACATTTTTACCACTGATATTGGCACACTAAGCTATTAACTATTTGGCTTAGATTCAATTAGGCCATGCTTCATTATGGCTTGCTCTATAAAACTCAGCATAGCCTCACAGTCAGGCTGAGCCACTAACTGCTCAAATTCTTGGCAAGATACGGGCAAGACTTCTAACCATCTCTGGCTAACCCAAGTTGCGTCGTCATAAAAACAATGCAAATAAAGCGATTCCAGCACAGGAAAAGCTTTGTAAACTTCTTGCAGTCGTTCACCAATATATTCTTGTTGTCGGCTTAATGTTTGGGGTTGCCATGACGGTAGCCAATTGACATTAGCTAGTCGCAGGCCGTCATACTCGCTAACAACACTGTTAATTAAAAAACGTTTAATGCCTGAAACAGTGATACCCAGTATGTCACCTTCCAATACTTCAAAGTCAACGATACTAACGAATGTCCCTGTCTGCGTCACATTGCCCGGTGGGCGCCCCCCATCCTCATCAATCAAACACATTCCAAAGCCAGAACTCTCTTTCAAACACTGAGCTACCATCCGCTTATAGCGTGGTTCGAAGATTCGTAATTTCATTTTCCCTTCAGGTAGAACAATCGACCCTAGCGGAAATAACATAATTTGAGACATTCAGGCTCCTTATCGATATGCACAACGTTTTTACGCTGCTATCAGGAGATTCGATCAACGCATAGAATATTGTTAGCAATTTTAACGTCATTGTTAACAAAAAGATGCGCAGCATTGGTTGATTTGTATGCAATTCATAAAAGTTCCCTTAAACCTTCAATAAATGTGATAGCACTCTCAATATTTAGCAACCGTTTGCGACGTTGCACATTTACTTTGCGATACAAATCGCTATCATGCACCCCCATCGGATGAGTTCGCACGGAAAGCGACCAATTTTTCAGTACAACTTTAAAAAGAGTAGATCTCATTATGCGTAAATCACTTTTAGCTCTTGGCGTTGTTGCAGCAGTGGCATCAGTTCCAGCTTCAGCAGAATATCTATACGGTTTCGGTGGTGTTTATCTTGATCACCAAAGCTGGGACCACGGTCCTAACTCAATTGAAGATGGCAACGATGGTCGTGGTCGTAACCAATTCGTGCTAGGTATCGAAGGTGGTGCAGGCTTTACTTGGGGTGAGCTATACGGTTTCTACGATCGTGAAAGTGTTGAAAAGAGCTCATCTGAGCAAAAGAACTCTATTAAAGGTTCTGCGCACGTTTACCTAGGCGACTCTGGTGTATCTCTATACGGTCAGGTATATCACCATGATAACCCTAACCAAAGCGAAACTAACCGCGTATTGGGTCTTGGCTACACTGCGCTGCAAGGTGATAACTGGTTCTTCAAACCATGGGTGGGTGTTCATGACATCACATCTTGGGACAGCTTTTCACCTAACCAAAACGTTAACGGCAACAACGGCTACATGGCTGGTTGGACGGCACGTTACGGCTTCAACGCATTTGGTCAAAATTTCTCATTCGTAAACTGGAACGAAATCGAATTCGACCGTAACGATGAATACGCTCAAAACCAAGGCGGTAAAAACGGCCTAAACGGTGCACTACTATTCAACTGGCACGCAACTGAAAACATTACCGCTGCGATCCAGTACCGTTACTTCCGTAACAAGCTAGGCGTTTACGGTTCGTCAGGTGCTAACCAACAGCACTACGGTGATGCAATCATCTACCGTATGCAATATAACTTCTAATCTCTATTCAATAGAAGAAGTTCGAAAAAATGGCGCATTCGCGCCATTTTTTATGCCTGTTACTTTCGAGTATTGGTGATAATTTTGCTATTCTTCGCCTATTACTCGTAACTCATTACTTGCTGTGAACATAACTATTCTAGGCCCCGGTGCCATCGGCTCTTTGTATGCGTACAAATTAAAACAAGCCAGACACGACGTCTCTGTTTGGGGTAGAAGCTCAAATAACACCGTCGACATCCAATTAGATCACTTGCCAACGTTGCAGTTTGCGAATCAAAACCTCGATGCCCTCAAGCGTGCTGACCTGTTAATCGTGACACTCAAAGCCTGGCAAGTTGAAGCGGCGTTATCACCGTTACTCCCGCTACTGCACCCCGATACCATGATATTGTTTTTACATAATGGTATGGGCTGCGTCGACAAACTGGCTAAAGAACTGACAAACTTCCCGGTACTCCTCGGCACTAGTACACACGGCGCACTCAGACGTAGCGCGGTGCATGTTAACCACACCGGTCTAGGGGAAACCCATATTGGCGCTTGGAATAATAAAGGACAGCAATGCCAGTTTTTATCTGACGTACTGAATCATGCTATCTCGCCTGTAAAGTGGCACCCATCCATCCAGCATGCACTTTGGACGAAACTTATCATAAACTGTGCAATAAACCCGCTAACCGCGCTCGAAAATTGCAATAATGGGCAACTGGCCGAGCAGCGCTACCGCCATCAAATTGAGCAAATTATCGATGAAGCGCACTCGTGTGCCGAAAAAGTGGATGTGACGTTAGATAACGCTTCTCTCAAAGAAACTGTCTTCAGCGTCATCACTAAGACTGCGCAGAACTACTCCTCCATGCAGCAAGATATCAACCAACAACGCACCAGTGAAATTGAATTTATCACGGGCTATGTCGTTAGCATTGCGGAAAAATATCAACTTAATATCCCGGTAAATAATGCGCTTTTTAAACAAATAAAATCCATTGAAGCCAGTTGGAGCAAACATGACTAAACGAATACTAGTGCCTATTGCGCCTGGCACTGAAGAAATGGAAGCCATAACCATCATAGACACCATGATCAGAGCAGGCTTTCAAGTGACAACAGCCAGCGCCGCTTTTGATGGTAGCCTAACGATGAAAGGCTCACGAGGCATCACCTTAACCGCCGACTGCAAGTTAGTAGATGTGGCTGATGATGAGTTTGATGTCATTGCTCTACCGGGCGGTATTGGCGGTGCTGAGGTATTCAGAGACAGTGTTGTATTGGTAGAAATGGTGCGCCAGCATAAATACGAAGGCAAATTGCTCGGTGCGATCTGCGCCGCGCCAGCATTAGTGCTTATTCACCACGACCTATATCCGGATGCACTCATGACATGCCACCCTAGCTTTCAATCACATATCGCAGATTCGTGCTGGCGACCTAAACGCGTCACGTTCGATGTCAATCACAACCTGATGACCAGTCAAGGACCCGGTACAGCACTTGAGTTTTCTATCGAACTCATTATTGCCCTATGTGGCAAAGAAAAAGCCTGGCAAGTGGCAGAACCTATGGTCACAAACCCCACCTTACATTATCACGAAATGGGGAAAAGAACATGAGTATTCTCCAAGCGATCCGTGAGCAGTTTCCGGCGTTAACTCAAGATATCGTCTACCTAGACAGCGCTGCGACCACTCAAAAACCACAAGTGGTCATCGATTGCCTAACTGACTACTACAAAAATCAAAATGCTAACGTGCATCGTGGTAGCCACTCACTCACCGCTCAAGCAACAAGTCGTTTTGAAAGTGCTCGCAACACCGTTGCACGCTTTATCAATGCCTCTTCAAGCAAAGAGATCATTTGGACGAGAGGAGCAACAGAAGCACTCAATCTCATTGCTCAGACCTATGCACGCAGCTCTCTTCAACCTGGTGATGAGATCCTAATCTCTGAAATAGAACATCATGCCAACATCGTTCCTTGGCAAATTGTGGCTGAACAAACAGGCGCATCAATCGTCAAGATTCCGATGACACTGGACTGTCAAATTGATGCTAAGCAAGCCGCTGAGTTAATCAACGAACGTACAAAAATTGTTGCCATTGCTCAAGTCACTAACGTCACCGGCAGTCGCCTTCCTATTGAGGCAATCATTGCTGCAACGCGTGAAAAGAGTCGCGCTGTCGTCGTCATTGATGGTGCGCAAGGCATTGTGCATGAGCATACCGATGTCCAAGCACTCGATGCCGATTTCTACGTTTTTTCTGGGCATAAGCTATATGCGCCAGCTGGGATTGGCGTGCTGTATGGCAAGCAAGCGCTGCTTGAATCTATGCCCCCATGGCACGGCGGCGGAAAAATGGTCGAGCACGTCAGTTTTACACAAACGACCTTCTCTGCATTACCGGGGAAATTTGAAGCAGGAACGCCTAATGTCGCAGGCGCATTGGCCCTTGCCTGCGCTATCCAATGGCGTGAGCAGTATAACTTGTCTGTGCTAGAGCAGCATGTCGCCGCTCTTCAACAAAGAGCCTTCGATGCGCTTAATGCTATGGATGATATTACGGTGATCGGTTATCAACCGGGTTCCAGCGTCATTACCTTCATCATGCAAGGCGTCCACCACCAAGACATCGCCACCTTGTTAGATCAGCAACACATTGCTGTACGCTCAGGGCACCATTGCGCACATCCTCTAATGGATGCACTCGGTGTTAAAGGAACGGTTAGAGCCTCTTTTGCGATTTACAACACGCTACAAGAGGTCGACCGTTTCATCGAAGCACTGGAGAAAAGTGTCGATATCCTTTGATAGTATTGCCAATACTTAAATACGCCAGACAAAAAAACGCCATTCAACAGAAGTTGGAATGGCGTTTTTTTGAATATGAGAGCGCATTTACGCGAAACCAATATACCTCACTTATACGGTTTACTGGTTTACTGGTTTACTGGTTTACTGGTTTACTGTCACTTTAATCGTCTCGACGATGGCTTTCAAACCATTACCTCGAGACGGGCTGAGATGATTGACTAAATTCAACTGTTCGAAGTACGCGTCGATATCAAAAGCCAAAATTTGCTGAGAGGTTTTATTATGATAAGCCGCTAATACAATTGCGATTAGTCCACGTACGATACGTGCGTCTGAGTCCGCATCAATGTGCCAAACCCCA
This sequence comes from Vibrio nomapromontoriensis, assembly GCF_050337205.1. Taxonomy (NCBI): domain Bacteria; kingdom Pseudomonadati; phylum Pseudomonadota; class Gammaproteobacteria; order Vibrionales; family Vibrionaceae; genus Vibrio; species Vibrio nomapromontoriensis. The sequence goes on along the minus strand of NZ_JAKJSS010000006.1, from coordinate 496,754 downwards.
CCCTCTTCACTCATGTGCAACCAGACTGAGCTTTCACAACCGGAAACCAGCACCTGATCCTTCTTAGCGTCTGCATCCAGTGTCGGCAGCAATTTCCCCCACTTTACTACCTGACGATAGCGCGCCTCCCACCCGTGAAGTTCAGCCATCGTAGTAGCAATATCACTTGCGGTGATTTCAATGCCAAAAGGTTGGTTATCCGTCATGGTCTGTCTCCCTCTACGCTCGATATTTCTGAATCAATCTGTCAACAATTCTAGATACTGCCACAAAACCAAAGCTCGCAGTCACAACCGTTGCAGCGCCAAACCCACTCGCACAATCCATTCGTTTCGGGCCCTCCGCTGTTGATTTAACGCCACAAACCGAGCCATCTGCTTGAGGGTATTTCAATTGTTCAGTAGAGAACACGCAATCAATACCAAACTTCCTAGCTGGGTTTTTAGGGAAATTATGATGACGGCGCAATGTGTCTTTAAGCTTCTTCGCCAAGGGATCTTGAATCGTTTTGGTTAAATCGGCGATTTGGATTTGGGTCGGATCGATCTGACCGCCCGCACCACCAGTCGTAATGATCTTAATCTTATTACTTCGACAATACGCCAATAATGCCGCTTTAGGTTTCATACTATCAATCGCATCGAGAACATAATCGAAATCTTTGCTGATGTATTCCGCGACATTTTCTGGCTCGATAAAATCATCGATGAGGTTGATTTTACACTCAGGATTAATCAGCTTTACACGCTCAGCCATCACTTCAATTTTGCTCTGACCAACCGTTCCCGTCATGGCATGAATTTGACGGTTAATGTTGGTCACACAGACGTCATCCATATCGATAAGTGTTAACTCACCCACTCCTGTGCGCGCCAGTGCTTCAACTGCCCACGAGCCTACACCACCAATACCCACAACACATACATGCGCAGCGCGAAGTATTTCGACCTCACTTTGCCCATAGAGACGTCGTGTACCACCGAATCGTTGATTATAATTGTCGGAGGCTGGTTGGTTTAGTTCTCGCATAACACTACCTAGCTAATGATGAGTAAAAAAGAAAGAGTGCGATTTATACGCACTCTTTCTATAAAGGTCAACTGCTGCTCTTTTTCAAATAATTATTTCTTTTTTTCGGCTCTTTTTTCTGGCGACAGCGCCCAAGGATCTTGCGAAGGTGAGTTCTCTAAACCTAGCTTCCAAACCCGACCGAAGTGCTTATAGTGCCCCGCTTGAGTGCCCGCGAAATCACCTAGCCCATGATACAAGTCAAAGTGATTTCCTTTCACTGCACCACCGGTATCCAATACAATCAGTAGTCGCAGTTCATGTGCTCCGCTCCACGTACCATCAGCGTTAAGCAGTGGCACTTCCGCTAGAATTGGTGTCCCCATAGGGAAGGTACTTCGATCACCAGCCACTGCAGCCATCGCCTGAAGTGGGATGCCGGCGGTACCCGTCACTGGCGCCGCCTTTTGTGGGGCAAAAAAGACATAAGAGGTATTTTCTTCTAGCAAGGCTTGAACGGGTTTTTCGTCCTGCTTCATTACCCAATCTTTAATCGCTTTGAGTGACATTTTTTCTTTTGGCACTTCGTCACGCTCTATCAGAACGCGACCAATACTGACATAAGCACGGTTGTTTTTCCCAGCATAGGCGAAGTACTCTAAGGTGTCGTCATCACCAAAATGGACAAAGCCACTGCCTTGTACTTCCATAATAAAGGGGTCAATCAGATTATCCGCATAACCAAGCTCTAGACCCTGACCATTCAAAGCGCCGCCGTAGATTTCCGCTCGCGTTGGGCACTCTTGTTGGCAATCTGGTAGACCATAAACCGGATATTTAAACTTCTCATCAGGATGATGACGAAGCTCCATAACTGGTGAGAAATAACCGGTAAACAAAACGTTGCCTTTTTTATCACCGCCACCCAGTTGCGCAGCCTGAACACCATATTCACCTAGCTGTTTGGGATCACCACTCTTTATCGCCCATTCTTGCAACTGTTCATACAATGGTTGATACGTTTTTGCCATAGATGGTGAGTTTTTGGTGACCTCGGCCGCCTGTTTTTCAAAACTATTGAAGTTTCTTGGTTGATTGGACTCAATCACTTCTGTCTTGTTCAAAAATGATGGGAACTCTTGGTCATGATACTGCTGTGCGCGATCCGTTTGTTGAGCACACCCAAAAACCAGTAAAACTGAAGCCAGTGGTAAAATACGTTTTATCAAGATTGTTATCCCTTATTGATGTTGCATTCAGGATGGCAAACTCTTTAAAAAATCGCAATAAAACGTAGGGTTATCGGAGGCTTTTTTTGTGTTTTCCTGACAATTCAAACACGGGATGGTAATGCGCTGGCGATAATTGCTGCAATTGGGTTTTATTTTTATTGAGCACTTGGTACTGATAGCGAATATCACCAGAATAAAAGGTTATCAGATCCCCTTTTAAATCAAAACTTGTCGCCACGACTCTGTGGTTGATCGTCACACCATTTTGACCAAGTTCGAACCAATCTTTCACGTAAGAAGCGGCATCTTTCTCTACCCACATCCCATATACCGACGATTTAGGATTACTATGGCTCTGATAGCGCTGAGCCAGATCCTGATAGAGACTCATCACTGCAACAGTACCGATAATCGCCAATAAAATCAGAACTCGTTCAAACAACTTACTGCTTTTTTTAGGTGACGCAGCACTCACCGCTTGAGACGTTTTCATCGAAATAAACCTAAGCCTCTATGATCAATCCAACTGCCTTGCATTATCTACCTCTGCTCCAATAACTGCTACGACAACTCTATCCAAACGTGCTTTTTACTTAACTGATTTCGCTACTCTTAAAATTCCGCTTGCACACGGGTGAATAAAAAGTCATTATTTCCACATAAATAACAGACAAGCTTAGGCTGTCAGTAGAAGGTTACCATCGTGAAAATCCGTAGCACCGCCTTAGTAAAAGGATTTAGGCAGTCCACTCCATACGTTAATGCCCATCGCAACAAGACCATGGTCATTACGCTCGGTGGCGAGGCTTTTTCCGACAAAAACTTCAACAATATCATCAGCGATATCGCATTGCTGCATAGTCTTGGCGTCAAACTCATTCTCGTGCACGGCGCTCGCCCGCAAATCAATGAGCTACTCGAACGAAACGAGTGTCACTCTCCCTATCACAAAGGTACACGCGTTACCGATGAACGCGGCCTAGGCTACGTCATGCAAGCAACGGGTCGCCTGCAGCTCGATATTACTGCACGCTTGTCCATGAGCCTAAACAATACGCCCATGGCTGGAACGCAGCTCAATGTTGTGAGTGGCAATTTTGTGATCGCTCAACCGCTTGGTGTCGATGACGGCATCGATTTTTGTCACAGTGGTAAAGTTCGCCGTATTGATGTCGACGGTATTAATCGCGTTCTCGACCAAGGTTCCATTGTGTTACTCGGCCCTGTTGCCGGTTCGGTAACCGGTGAAACGTTCAACTTACTCTCAGAAGAAGTGGCGACCAAGGTCGCAATAAAATTAAATGCCGATAAATTAATTGGCTTTTGCTCTGAGCAGGGAGTACTCGATAGCAATGGTAACGCATTAGCGGAATTATTCCCGTCTGAAGTCAACCGTATCATTACAGAACTCGAGGTAAACGAAGCTCGTAACCCGGAAAGTAGCAGTGGCACCCTACGCTTTTTACGCGCATCGAAAGCCGCGTGTCACGCAGGCGTTCCACGTTGCCACCTCATCAGCTATAAGATCGACGGTGCACTCATTCAGGAACTCTTTTCGCTTGATGGTATCGGTACCCAAATCGTTAAAGCCAGCGCAGAACAAGTTCGACAGGCTGAAATCGATGACATTGGTGGCATCTTTGACCTTATACGACCGTTAGAAGAAGAAGGCGTGCTAGTTCGACGTTCGAGAGAGCAACTTGAGCAGGAAATCCATCAATTTACCATTATTGAAAAGGATGGCCTCATTATCGGCTGCGCCGCTCTCTATCCGTATAGTGAAGATAAAATGGCGGAAATGGCGTGCGTCGCCATTCACCCGGACTACCGTGATGGTAACCGTGGGTTATTACTGTTAAACCATATGAAACAACAGTCTAAGTCGAAAGGCATTGAGCAGATTTTCGTCCTCACCACACACAGCTTACACTGGTTTCGCGAGCAAGGTTTTCATGAAATTGGCGTGGAATCTCTGCCTATGTCCAAGCAAGATTTCTATAATTTTCAACGTAAATCGAAAATCTTGTCCATGCCTATATAAAACCACACAATATATAAAACCGATTGCTATTAATTAATTGCATAAATTATTTTACAACGCTCTTATAAATGGCTAAAATTCGATCAAATTGCAGATTTTTTTGTGATGTAAGTCCCACTTGGTGGGAGTGCAGGGATAGCTACGTGTGCCACTACTGCCATTGAGAGCAATATCTATGCGTACTGTTATTTGTAATTCTGTCCAAAGCTTTTGGGATATGGCTGAAAACCATCTACTCGAAGGCTTAAATGTTCACTGCGTATTTCCGGCGACTGACAAAATTCAGTCACTAATCGGGATATACCAAGAACAATATAAAATCAACAAAATCACTTTTTCCGAAGTGTTTCAATAGAAATTAGCACAGAGCGGTAAGCTGGTTTTTATTGACGTTATGGTGGCTTAAACTGCCACCATAACGTTGTAGATTACAGTGGTGAAAAATCAACATAGCCTAATCAATGGCATAGACATCCACTCTACGATTAAGCGCGCGAGATTCCACTGCTGTATTGTCAGCAATTGGCTCACTTTCCCCTTTACTCACCTGTTTTACGCTATTGGTTACCCCACTACTAGCCAATAGTTTTGAGACCGTTTCAGTGCGTTTCAAGCCCAACGACAAGTTGTAATGATCCGTGCCGACACTATCAGTATTACCTTCAAGCAATACATACCTATCTGAACGAATCAACGTTGACGCTAATTCTTTAAGTCTTATCTTTTCAGCAGACGACAAGGTTTCGCTATCAAAATCAAAGAACACTGAACCTAACAGCTGATTGTCTTGTACTGGTTCAATCTTCAGTGCTTCACTTAATTGATAACGCTGAATACACAAGCGACTTATCGCCCCGTCTTCAGATAGCGACGCTATCAATTCTTCTACCTCTTCGTTCGTGAACTCTGCTCTAGAGACCAACTGGTGGTTGTACTTTGTCTTCTGTACCACAACCTGTTTAATTGCTGTGGTATGCCATATTCCATCGCTCTCAGAATGACAAACCACTTTCTCATTCGCTATGGATGAAGAGGCATAGAATGTCACCGACAGCACACCAATATAACCGAACGTCTTTGTTAACCTCATTTTTCACCTACTTAAACCTATAGTGTAATTTTGCGCCTGAGCTTGTTTCGCTTGTTATGATGCCTTTTGAAATCATCTTCCTAACTTGATCCAGAACCTGGTCTTGACCAACGTTAGTGACAATATTTTCTTCTCCTAGACACTTCTTAAGGGCATCATATTGGTCTTGTACCAACCGGAATTGGACACCAATAAGTCCCATGTAAATATTGGGAATTTTTTCTCGGATAACCTCGCACATCCCGCTTTCAATTAAATGAATAATCGTATTGTAAGGTTCATCTCGCCCATCACTAATCATTAACATTATCTTTGCTCGTTGGGCGCCGGTACTTGGGGCATTGGCCAGCAGTCTTGCTCCAGAGATCAATCCTTGATACATCGCTGTCCCACCAATCGCGGTCATCTTAGATATTTCCTCAGTCAGGCTGGCTTGATTATTAGTCAAAGGAACAGTTCTAAATACCCCTCCTAAGTTACCAAACTTATCCCTTGCATGTGCTGAACGGCAAATATCGGGATAGTAAATTGAGCCACTGCCTTTTCTCATTTTTAGTGAATCGAAGAGCAAGCTATCCGCTGGGTATTGGAACATCGAATTGATGGTCTTAGTTACATCAACGACCTCGTGAGGATCGGGGTAGCTATCTTTATAGGTAGGTTGTTTTGATCGCCCCAATACGTAATCAAATGTCCTTGCTTGCCTTTGGAGATCAATATTATTGGAGCAATCGCGTCGCCCAATGAGACACTGAGAAAATAGATATTTGGATTGCCCCATCCAATAGTTCCAATCAACGTCCTCATAGTCGGCATAGTCATTAGGGCTTAAACCTAACTCTAGCGTCGATTTATACCTTAAATTGCTTGTGCAACCATAGGAGCCTGAATGGCTCTCATAAACTCGCATATTAAATGGTACTAGCCCAATTCGATTCAGGGACTGATTATCAGTAGATAGCATTTCGTCAACAATGCTATGCAATGTCTCTTTTAATACCGTGACTCGGCGCTGAGGCGCACCGAAGTTCATCGAATTAGACATATCGGTAACAAGAACAATATCAGCAGGAATGCTGTCAATAGTCTCTGATGTTTTGGTTAGCGCTGTTTCTGCGACTGCGCTATTTGCAACTAACTGACGTGCATCGAATGTGAGCAGTTCATCGTCACTCCACCAAGAATTATGCAAGGTCTTGGCTCTCACTTTATAAGTAAGCACAGGCGCACTTTGTCCAAGAGTACTAAACGTCACACTAGAAGAAGTCGTTACAATTTCAAGATCGTTAACGCGTATCTCATCCTTCAAATATGAAGAAAGATAATCAGAAGCGAGCTGCCTTTCTTGTAGTGTATTCTCTGTTCTCGCGGTTGCTAATCCAAGGACAGCGGCTTCTGCTGCGTCGCCAAGCCGAGTCTTCGTTTGCAAATAGCGCGTACCTTCAAGTGCAAGTAAACTTGCACCAAGCAAGCCTACCAAGGTAAAAGCCAAAATAATCGTTGCTGCGCCACCTTGAAATTTAATCGTATTCATCTTACCTCCCCACGATCACCGACTCGGAAGTGAGCCACGAAAATTTGTTTGACCAACTGCCAAAGCCTGAAAACCAAACTTGCGTGGAATAACACAGTGACACCTTATAGATCGGATGCTTATTACCATCGTTGTCAATAGGTATTAGGTGTGATTGATAAATAAGAGCAGGGACACCAGAACATCCGTCACCACTACCAATGGATACTGATTGATGCTTACCATCATTCAATGACTCAAGACTTAAGTGAAGATCACTAGAATTAGTTGCCCCAGAGTGTGAAAATATCAGACGATGGGCCAACTTATAAATATCTTCTGCGTCCGCAGTATTAATGTCGTAACGAGTTGAACCATTTACATTGTAAAAACGAGTACGATCGTTAATGATATTAACGAGTGAATAGCTAGTCCTATCTAACAATGATTGCTTAAAAATTATGTTGGCCAAACTCGCAGTAAAAAGCACCACAATAAGAATTGCTATTAAAACAAAAGCAAGCTCTATAGTGAATGAGCCTTTATTTCTATTTAACTTTTGGGGTGAGAATTGACTTACCATCCTACATGCTCCATCGTTACAATTACCGTTCGAGAGATACGACGACCAAAATAATCACCAATAACAAAAATAGGGTCGTATGCATATTCAATAGTCACTTCTTTAAATATGCATCCATTACATTCATTAACAATACCATTACTATCAATTAGACTTCGATAATCTGCATACCCTACCTGAGTAACGGTTAAATCATCTTCATCGAATGGCATGGACCAATAATTTTCGTTGATGAGCCTAGCGATACGCTCCTGATAGCTTTCTCTCATATCTGTTTGTTCATAGGTGCGCATATCTCTCGACGCTTCAGCCACAGCAATGTCTACGTAGGTGTTAAGCATGATATATCTAGATAACTCGAACAGCATCAACATAGAGAAAAATAGAATAAAACAGCCAATACCAAATTCAACCACAAATACGCCACGATGCTTATGTATCTTCATCATTGTCTACTCCGAATAGTTAAATATTATACTGATGTCGTTCTCACTAAAGTCATCTCCAAGTATTCTCGCCGCATCACCAAACTTTCGCTCTTTTATTTTCACAATCGCAAGATTGAACTTTGCTTTTTCATTGTCAGGATTAAACTTAAGCAAATCAACTAGCATATCAGTTGCCTTACTATAATTACCTTGGGAAATATAGACGACAGAAATGTTATTTTTCACCTCTTCATCATTTCCACCGTACAGTCTAGATTCGTTAAAATGCTCCACCGCCAGCCTATACTCTTCTAAGTGTGAGTAAATGATCCCATAAAGCATATATACCTGCTTATTCTGCTGTCCCGAAGCGGAAATAGACTCCAATTTATCTAGTGCTTCATTGTACCTCGTCTCTTTAACATCAATTTGAGCCGAAAGAAGTAGCACATCAGATTGCGTGGTTCTTTCTCCTTCAATCTTAGACAGATAAAACTTAGCGGAATAATTATCCCCAATCGTGTAGTAACTATTCGCAAGTTTATACAGTATACTGGCATTATTAACATCAAGCGTAAGCTGTTCCTTATATAAATCTATAAGAGCCAAGTGGTTATTTGCTATTTTATAGTTTTGCTCCAACTGGGTCGTAGTATCATTTTGCTCCCTACTTGTTGAAGTTACACATCCAGACAATATCAAAATCGCGAATGTTATTAATACTCGTTTCATAGATCACCCAAGGTCTATCGTTAACTTCATTACTGGCGGTGCCAATATAATAATTACGATTGGGAAAAGTATAAACAAAATAAGTGGCACACTCATTTTTGCAGATAGCTTTCCTATTTTTTCTTCTAAATTTAAAAGGTGTTGTTTTCGCATATCTTCAGATAAGTCTTCTAAGATAGGAGAAATTGAGGTCCCATATTGCAAATTTTGAATTAATGCCAAGCTGAAGCTTCTAACTTCTGGCACTGGCAACCTTTCAACAAGATTGGTAAGCGCCCGTTCAAGCCCCCATAACCTTGCCTCATCTGTCGTTTTTTTTAAATGAAAGCTAAGATCCTTGTCAAAAAGATTCAATTCCTCACCAAGGTATTTTAAAGAGGCCTCTATTGTCATACCTGTTTGCATACATACTGACATCATATCAATCATATATGGCAATTTGCGTGATACTTTCATCGACAAGCGCTTCTTTCTCAACTTTAAATATAAGTCAGGAATGACAATAACTGCGACCACCATACAAGTAACAGACACGATAAAATTCGTCCAGGTCACGTCTATAAATAAAAACATCAAACACAGTGCTAATACAAGTGCTGTAACTTTTAAAACATAGTAATATTTTACGTACCTTAAATTATAAAACCCGGCTTCAACAAATGTGGACTCCAGTTCTTTTTCTTTCTCTCCACTCTGCGATAAAAATTCATCTTTAACCCACTGTACAACGGACTTTTTATTATTGACACCTAAAGTAAGTCGAATCAATTTCTTTCGCTTAGCTTCCTGTATAAATATAGAACCACACAGAAAAACAAGAACTACAATTGAAAAAACACTCATTAATAAACTAATTGTCATCTCACTGACCTTATTAAATAATGAATAATTGAAAACCCAATCAACTCACTAATTAGTACATAATACAACACCGTCTTCCCTTCTGGGTCATAAAATATAAACTCTAGATTTTCCGGACTGACATAATAAAGTATAACCAAGAATGCCATTGGTAATAAGGCGACAATCTTGGCTGAAAATCTAGCTTCAGATGTCAAAGCGTTAGACTTCCTCTCTATTGTTCTCGCGTCAACGAGAACTCGAATCAATCTTGCCATAACGGATTTCAACTGTCCGCCTCGTGACATATTGGCTCTCAGCGTGATAATGAAGAAATGGAATTCAGGATAGCTATACTCTTTAAGTGCCCTTGCGAACACTTTATCCGAAGACTCCCCTACCTTTAATCGGTCGCTCATTTCAGTAAAGAGACTCCCGATATTATTATCTAACGTCTTCCCTACATAAGCCATTGCATGCATGATACTTTCACCTGCAGTCAACGCACTCATCATTATATTTAATGCATCAGGAAAGTCTTCTGAAAACTTTATTTTATTCCTTTTGACTAAATACGATATAATCATGAACATTGATAGTAACGTGGACATTATCGGAATGAATATTAACTCAATCTTAAGTACGACAATGAAAAATGCGTAATTAGCAATCATCATTAGTAATAGAGCTATTATAAACTTCGTTCCCGCTCTAGAACCTAATGAACGAATAACCAATTTATTATAATCTTTAAACCGTGCAACTATACTGCTGTTAAGATCAAGTTTTTTTTCATCTATTGCACTCGCTACCTTTTCCTGCTCAGAAAAATTTCTTAACAACATTTCCACTTTTGCTTCTCTGTTAGATTTTATATGTATCCAACAGGCAAACAGCATAATAACAATTGAGATAATATAGAGCATAATTATGTCCTAAACGCAAAGGCCAGTTCAGTTTGCAAACCAAAATAGTTCGCCTTCTGATTTAGGACTGAGCGCTGCATCAGCCCTTCAGTGACGAACTTGCCCGCCACTTTCTCCATATCCTGAGTTTGGTTTAACTCAAAAGTATATAAATCTTCAAGGACAACACTGTCACCCTCTAAACCCACAACTTCGCTAATATGAGTCACCTTTCGAGTGCCATCCCTCATTCTAGATACTTGTACAATTAGATTTACTGCACTCACGATCGTCCGTCTTATGGCATGTAGCGGTTGGTTGAGATTCGCCATCATAACCATAGACTCCACTCTAGATATGGCATCTCTTGGGTTGTTAGCATGTAAGGTGGACATCGAACCATCGTGACCAGTATTCATTGCTTGTAGCATTTCAAATGCTTCACTACCGCGGCACTCACCTAAGATAATTCGGTCTGGCCTCATACGTAATGAGTTAATCACCAACTCTCTTTGTGTAATCTCCCCTTCTTTCTCTATACTCGCTTTCCTTGTCTCTAACCTGACCACATGAGGCTGTTGAAGCTTTAGCTCTGCTGCATCTTCAATTGTAACAATCCTCTCGGCTTCTGAAATTGAGTTGGATAATGCGTTCAACAACGTTGTCTTACCGGATCCTGTGCCCCCAGATATCAATATATTGAGACGACTATGAGCGGCAATTCTAAGTACCGTGGCCATGGGTGAATTCATTGTGCCAAGACGAACGAGTTCTTCAAAGTCGATATGCTGCTTACGAAATTTTCGTATCGATATGGTTGTTCCATCAATCGCGAGTGGCTTAGTCACAATGTTTACACGGCTTCCATCTTCCAACCGTGCATCAACCATCGGATGCGATTCATCGACTCGTCTACCAACGCTAGAAGCAATTCGTTGCGCAATATCAAACACTTGCGCTTCATCGACAAAGGTAATTTCCGACGAACTGATTTTACCAAATCGTTCAAAATAGACCTGGCTTGCGCCATTAACCATGATGTCTGTAACCGTGTCATCTTCCAACAGCGGCTGAATTGGTCCTAACCCCGTGATTTCATCCATAAGGTTATTCACTAACATGGTTTTTGTTGCGCCTGACAATGGACGATAATGTTTACTCACTAATACATCGATAGCATTCTGGACTTGGCTCTTCAAATCTGACTTATCAAGTAGTGAAAGCTTAGCGACATCAAGTGCTTCAAAAATATTACCTCTAACCCAAACATATAACTCTTTATTGGTCATCATGATACTGTCCTCATAATTCTGCGAATTAGTGACGTTTTGATGGTGTGTTTTTTGCCAATAATTGTGTCAGCCAATGTAACAAATGGGTTATTTCGCTTTGGTAATACTTCCGATACTCTTTTTCCTTGAATCAGCAATTTAGAAAAGTTTTTATTGTATTCCAGTACGCCACCAAGTGGGGTTTCTAAAAAATCCTCTACTTCACTAATAGAAAGATTAAATGAGTCAGGAGGACGGTGTGCATTTAAGAAGACGATCAAACGCTTTTCCTGCAGTCCCGACTCAACTCTAGACTGAATTTCCTTAATGAACTTTTTTGCAACTCTCACCGATGAAATAGATGGTTCTGCTACAATAACCACAATGTCATTTCTATACAGAACATTATCTATATCAGGAAAGAAATTGATTGAAGAAGAATAGTCTTCAATTATAAAGTTTGCTTTTTTACCCAATAAGTCTAATGCTGATTGAACATAGCCAAACGTATTCTCTGCTTTATCTCCACCGGTCACAGAAAAAATATTTAGGTTATCTTTTACTTGAGATAAAAATCCTGATGCACCTTCCTCGTCTAAGTCGGCAAGTTGCTGCTTTAACGTATCCACGTCAAGCCTGTTATTAAAACTTGTGTTTAAAATTATATCTAAGTTAGATTCTTCATATGAGTGATCAACAAGTATTGTCTCCGCTCCGTAATTTGCAATTACATTGGCTAGTTCACAACATACTAGTGAGTTTCCTACACCACCTTTACTGCCAATCATTGCAATTCGTTTTGCTCGCCTAAATTGATTCACGCCAGCAGAGCTCACATGATTACTTGTAACATGCTTGATGAAGTCGATCATTTCAACTTTATTAATAGGCCAAAGAACATAATAGAAGCCAAGTTTCTTTAGCCCTCGCATTGTATTAATCGAGTCTTCCTTACCAATAACAATAACACTTTGTTTTGTTGAAAGTGAACTCGACAAATCAGCCGACTCAGCGAGTATTCCCTCTCCATCTTCCATTTCAATGATGACAAGATCCGATAAGGTAGAAGCGTTTGACTGTTTTAGTTCTTTCGCCGATGACACGATATTAGGAATCGACCACCCCTCAAAGCTAAACACCTCTTCAATTAAATTTTTACACTCTTTAGTCTTACCATAAAAAGTACAGGTAGGAGCGAGAGACTCTAACCCAGGGAAAGATAGGTTATTTAGTTTATCTGTCTTTTGTTCAAACAATTTCGTCACCTACTAATTCACTTTCTGTGTCAAGCGATTCGACTCTGTATAGCAATCCAAATATTTGTCATTACGTGTTATTTTCATCGGTTGGCATCGTTTATGATCTCGACTTACCGACTCAATAGTAATGGTATTTCTATCATTATTGCTGGTGCTTTCTATAATCTCTCGCTTATTACCAAGTACGTTATAGATGACCGCTTCGATCTTCTGTTTGCTTAAGCTATTTGTTGAGTTTACATTTATAGATAGAACATTCTCATTGAGGTCTATCACGGATAGTTTTTTAATGAGTATATCTTCTTGTTGTTTATCTAAACTCTTAAACTCAAATTTATGTAAAACGACTAACTCTACGGTCTCAACACCTTGACCATCCCATGGTGTCGATTTACAGCCAACGAGCAACCAACTGAATGCCATAATGAACGCCATAATCCTCATTGAATAAAGCCTCCCTTCGCCATCAACTCATAACTAATCTGTTTATATTTCTGTCTTCTTTCTATTTCAGAAATATCATCACTTTCATCGGGCTTCAGAGCAAATAGTCGACTATATATTGAGGTCGATTCTATTTTAGGGTATGAGAAACTGGACTCTTCTTGGCTTTCCACTAAGTTTACAGTTGCAATAATAACCAATTCTGTTTTCTTTCTCGTCGTCCCCGCTTTTCGAAACGCTGCACCAAGATAAGGGATATCACCCAGGATCGGTAACTTTGACATCTCTTCAATTTCTTCACTGCTCATCAACCCCCCAAGCATAAAGCTTTCTCCATCTCCTAACTGAATTGTGGTAAAAGCACGTCGTGTAGAAAATTGAGGGACTTCTATACCCGCCGCTTGCACATACCGTTCTACTGCACTTACTTCAGGTGCAATTTGTAGCTTGATATTGTCATCATCAAGAACCAATGCCGACAGCTCCATTCCCACACCGAAATTTTTAAATGTAATATTCGTTGAGTTATTATTGGTAACGACAACTGGTACTTCTCCACCCACCAAGAATTGAGCTGACTCGCCAGATAGAACTGTAAGGTTTGGTTCAGCTAATATTTCTGCTAAATTGTCATTGCCAATCGCGCTAATAAGCGTCGTTAAATCATCCGCTTTAAATTGCAAGAAATTGAACGATCCCGCTGTTTGTCCTACTGTCGACCAATCAACACCAATCGTTTCATTAAACTCTTGAGTAACCTGAGCCAACGATACTTTTACATTAACCTGCTTTGTAGAACGAACTGTCATGGCTTCAATTAGGTCCTCCCACATATAATTTCGGCTGGCTGCGACCCAATTAGGCTCTTCACTATCGTCGCCTGATGGTCGCTTGATCTTAATTTTGTCGACTTTCACATAACGAGGAATCCGTTTTTTTCCTGCAAAAGTTGCTACCATTTTGTAGATTTCTTCGGTTTGATTTTGGCTATCGGCGAAACCTCGAACCGCAATTTTCTCCCCTATAGATTCCACTGAAATATCAAGCTTTGGAAAGTAAAGTTTTAACTCGCGACGCAACCGTCTTAAATCCAAATCAACGTTAATATATTCTTGAAGTAACGTGACGTTCTCGTTACCAAAAACGATTAACTTTGCACTGCCAATCTCATTGGAAAAAATAACTAATTTCCGTTTATTGATGACTTTAAAATCGATAATGTCTGGATCGCTAACAAATACAGTTTCAATATCTCTTTTGAGTTCCAGTGTAATCGCATCATTCAAAGCCATGTCTCGTGCTGTTGCACCGCTCACAACAAACAGGCAGCTAATACATAATGCTATGTAATAAAATATCGTTGTTCTCATTTACAGCCCCCCCATGGTTTGCAAGCTATGGCTTCCTCTTAACTCGGTTACATCCTCATAGTTCGCTATCACCGATTCCATACTAGAAGGTGGGTAGTGCACTTGTTCACTCGCTGGCATTAGTTCAATATGCAGTGTACGTTTGGCGAGCATTATTCGTGTGACGTCTTGTTCTGACACTTCCAGCACTACCTGCATGACTGAGTTTGATTTCGTATTTTCGCTTTTCAATTTCTCAAGCTCTTCGTTCAACGACACGATTCGAACGTTGTGTAACAGCGTTGTGGCTCTTAATTGATTAAACTCATCCGATTGATAACGATATCGGTCATCAGATGTGTTTGATTTCGTCGAACTGATCGCGAGAACATCTACAAAATCTCCTGTCGACACATAACCTTTAATTAAATTTTCATTTGATACATTCAATGGATAGAACACATACCCTTCTCTCTGCACATACTTCAAATAACGCGGGTCTTCCGGAGAAATAATATCCTCCTCCCCAATCACTTCACCAGATGAAACCTCTCTTCTCAGCACGCTGCCCACAGGGATATCCAATTCATTCTCAAAATACGGCTCTGCCTTTTCAACGACAGTCACTCTTTTAATTAAAAGGTCTTTGTTAATCGTGTGGCCTCTCGCCATTTCGTTTTTTGAAATCCATTCAACAAATTCTACAAACTCTGTGCTTTTCGCTGCCACTTCAATAGGCGACTCTTCTTTTTGACTCACGATTCCGATGATCGCTGTGCACAGCGATATAATCATCAAAAAAGTAACTAACTTATTACTTCCCATGTAGTTCTTCACTTTAAATATGTTGCAATTATAATGCAGAAACCGATACTGATTGCCACACCATAAGGAACTCCATTATCACACTTACAAATTATTCTTTTTCCAAGATAGTATAATGAAAGAGCCCCACCAATAAGGATTGATAGATAAATAGCCTTAATGAAATCCAATCCATTCAATGAAATACAAAATGACGCGATTAGCTTTACGTCCCCCCCTCCTATCAGAGATAGCCGTAATACATAGCTTCCAATGAGTAAAACAAGTGCTGCAATGATAATCCCTTGCCATTGTTGGCTATAAATGATTAAAAACAGCCCATTGACTAGTAATACTAAAACGCAGAGCTTGTTAGAAATTAGTCGCGTAGTTATATCCTTAAAGCTAACAACGCAAGCTAAAACACATAATAGACAATATACGAACATAGTAGATAGGGCCCACAGACTAACCGTGACTAGAAAGTGGACCTAATAAAATTAGTTTACGTTACCAGTAAACGTGTCTAGCGAACTGCCTATCGCTTCAAATGCCGCTTGTAGCTCATAAACAAGCGAACCGTCCGTATTGGCAAACGCTACAGTTAACATTGCAGCCATCGCTACAGCAATAAGACCATATTCAACGGCCGTTACGCCTTGCTCATTATTTTTCAATTCTTTTAGATTGGTACACAACTTAAATAACATTACTAACTCCTGTATAAATCCCTTCCTCATCTTGAAGGTGACATAACTTTGACACTAAGCTGACAAGATGTAAAAATACAACCCAACAAACTTACTTATAGTTTAAATACATCAAAGCAAATCCATTAATCTCATTTATTCCTCAGTAAAAAACACAACTAGGCCAAAGAAAATCATCTTTTTGAGCGTAACAAAATCAACTTGTACCTCTATATATTACTAGGTGAATAGCACCACCCCAACCAATACACGCAGCATATATAAGGTTGTTTTATAATTACTGTTATTGTCACTATCGCTCACAAATAAACATTAATTATAAAAAAAACATATAATCAACTTGAAGCACAATAAATGCAGCCATACACACCAAGTAGCTGACCATAGGCAGTATAAAAAACTAACATATTAAAAAAATATAGGTTCGTTAACTACAACAACACGAGCGCCATTATATTGACATACACAAGTGTAAATTATAGTTAACATCAAAAACCTACAACAACTCCTTTATAAACATGCGGTTAAGTTAGCAACTATCACGACACCACTAGAGTGCAAGTTAGTTTTATAGTAAATACAAGAAATACTTTCAGTTGATTATTATATTTGTTATTGCATTATGTAGCTTATGAATACACGTTAATTAGCAGGTTTCACTACGGAGTGTGACATAGGTAGCATAAGTAAGTGGTATAAGAGCAAGTTGCAACATACAAAAACCAAAATAATTACAATTATATTCTATAAACAAGTGAAGTTAGCCAATGAAAATTCAAATTGATAATATTCATTCATTTATTGCAGCAGCTGAAAATGGCTCGTTTAGTGCTGCGGGAAGAAAGCTCAATAAAACTCAGGCTGCTATTAGCCTATCTATACAAAACCTAGAAGCTGACTTAGGATACTCATTATTTGACCGGAGTCGACGATATCCAGTCTTAACTGAAAAAGGAAAGTGTTTACTAAAAGGGGCCAGGATGATGGTGTCCCAGTACAATAGCTTTGTTGAGCAATCACGAAATATTTTCAGCGTAAATCCAACCAATTTTTCTGTTGGCATTGACCCGTTGGTTTGCACTCCCGAAGTTATCGATATACTCAATGACTTCTCGAAGCTGTTCCCAACAATTCGTGTAAAATTGGTGCAGCAGTCAAGTCGAATATTGCACCAACAGATGGAAAGCGAAGAATTAGATATGGCTATTGGGCTATTTGAAGCTTCTGACCGAACAAAGCTAAACTGTGTATCGGGTTATTATGTCAACTTTAGCTGGGTTGCCTCTCCTCGTTATTACGACCAAAACTTATCGAACATGCTTACTTATGAAGAATTCTGTAATATGAGAATATTGGCTGTTGACGGTATAAATAGCATAATTAATCGAGATGTGTGTGATGCGTTCCAAGTTTGGGAAGTTCAAGATACTCTTACTGCACTTTCTTTGTGTAAAAATGGTGTAGGGTTAGCTTGCTTACCAGACTTTATTGTTTCCAATGACATCGATTCCCAACACTTGACAAAAATACCACTTGCTTTTGACAAGCTTAATAAATCTTATTGCCGAACCTCAACATTGTTAAAAAAGACGTTGGACAAATCTCCGTCCTTAAGTTGGTTACAACACAAAATATCGAATATCGACAGACTATAACTTCAAGCCAAGGGTAAATAGAGGAACTCCTATTTACCCTTACCATACATAAAGTAATCTTATCTTAACCTTCAGATATATAAGATTTACTTTTTATTATTTACATCTCACTGATATTGTCGTTTTATATCCATTGTAACAAGGAGCTTACAATGAAGAATATAACCGTAAATAGATACTCAAAACGACAATTTTTAAAATCTAGTTCTATCCTTGCTGCACTGGGCATGCTTTCTACGGTATCCGATGAGTCCTTTGTTTCGATAGAAGCATCCAATCACCCGCATATAAAACCAAACAACAACTATTGGTTTGGTATAAAACAACGGTTCGTACTAAGCCCAAGTAGCACCTATATGAATAGAAGGATGATAGGCTCTACTCTGAAGTCGGACGTCAACCAAATGGTTTGCGCAACCCTTTCGTCCTATACACAACTTAGCTAGGAGGCTAAGCGAATGTTAGTGTCATATACTATTCGGTTTTCTCGTCTATTAATGCTATTTACAGTAAGTTCAATTGCTACTGCTAATGATCTTACCAACGTTTTACAACGTGGTGAACTTAGACACATTGGCGTCCAATACGCCAATTTCGTAAAACACATCACTATCAATGGACAACTCATCGTTTCAGGTTTAGATGTCGACATACTAAAAGGCTTCGCTCAGCATTTAGGTGTTGAGTATCGCTATATTCCTGCTCGCTGGGACAACGTTATTCCCCAACTAAATGGTACAAAAACTTCCGCCCCAAAAGGTGACATTATTGGCAATGGATTCACCATACTATCCCATCGCCAAGCCGTTATTGAGTACTCTAACGACTACTTCCCAAGTGCTGTGTGGGTGGTTAGCCGTACTGACTCTGCACTCAATCCAATTACCCCCACACAAAATATTAGTACTGACATTAACTCAGTAAAGGCACTTCTCAATAATCAGTCTGTACTCACTCTAGAGAATTCATGCTTGGACCCAGCCCTATATAATCTTGAATCGGTTGGGGCTAAGGTCAAAATTGCTGAATCTCACCTAACGTTGAATCAAATGATTCCCGCATTATTGAATGAAGAATCCGACACGACATTGATTGATGTAGCCGACGCCCTAATCGCATTAGAAAAATGGCCTGGTCAAATAAAAGTGTTAGGTCCAATATCTGACACGCAAAAAATGGCCTTCGGCTTTAACAAGAACTCTCATCGCTTAAGGCAAGCATTTAACCGTTATCTTTCCCACATTAAAAGCAATGGCGAGTTACTAAAGCTTGTTAACCATTACTATCCTTCGGTACATATCTACTATGGCGATTACTTCACAAGTTATAGCAGCCCCTAGCATGAAACTAATTACCACTACTATGTCTGGTAAGCGATTGCTTACATTAGCGCTAATGCTACTTACCACATACTTGACATCCGTTATTGGGATTCTGTTTTTTATCCAAAGTGAACTCAATAACTCACAGCAACGAGAGCTTGATATGGAGCTTTCAAGTAGCTCACTGCTGCTAGAAAACCTATTTCGATACGCTAAATATGACATAGAAAATCTCGCGACAAGTGAAGAGGTCACCACTCTAGTCTCTAACACAGCCTCAGGCATGTCCTTAAGGTATGGACTCAGCGCGACGATTTTTCGTCTAAATCAATTCCTATTAGATGAACAACAAAAACAAAGAATCAATAATAAACTTGTTTATTCTCGCCTCAGCTTTATTAGTTTTGATGGTACATTTATCGCTGACACCACGGAAATCCCATTCGATGAACAGCCCATCATGCAAGCTCTCGATGATTCTACTTCAACCATTTTAAAAGCTATCGTTGTGGAGGGCGTAACTGAAATTGCACTAATTAAAAATGTTTACTTCGCAGAGAAACCATTTGGCCGTATTGTCGTGTTTATTAATCAAGAAACACTAAAAGACGCTTTAACAAACCGAATCGATTACACAAGTAAAACCCGCTACGAACTAACCCACGCAACCGGTATCATCCATTTAGTTGATACTTACTCTGATTTCAAATACACCGCTAAAAGTTCGTATTTAACTCATAGCATAACCGATACCCCATTCAACTTAAGCGCTTGGAGTGAACCAATCAATAAAAGCGAAATATTCACCTCCTATTGGTTTATTTCAGGGTTTTCGATCATCTCTATCCCTATCATTATGGGTATTTTCTATATCCTGTTTGCGAGCAATATCAGCACCATCCTCGAGACTAGAGTGAGAGAAAGCCAAAAACAAGAACGTCTATTGAACAAAAAAAATGAAGACCTCATTAAAGAAGTGTCTCGACGAGTTGAATCGGAGATGCAGCTTGAGTATCAGGCAACGCATGATTCACTCACTAATCTACCTAATCGATTTTATGTGAATAATGAACTAGAAGAGCGATTAGACCTTGCTAGCCAAAACGAGTCGAAATTGGCGGTCATTTTCATCGATTTAGATAATTTCAAATCCATTAATGACACTCGTGGCCACCTATTTGGGGATCAAATTCTTCAGTCTATGGCCTGCCAATTATGCGCAGCAAAAAAAGACAACCACTTCTTAGCGCGGTTCGGGGGAGACGAATTTGTTTTGATCGCGTCAGACATCGAATCTAAGCAAGCAGTGGCGACTATTGCCGAAGATTTGCTGGCACTTTTTGGACAACAAATCACCATTGATAATGAAACTATCTCAGTAACGGCAAGTATAGGTGTTGCCCTTTATCCCGACGATGGCAGCAGTGCCCAGCAGTTATTGAGTAAATCTGATATGGCCATGTACAATGCAAAAAAGGATGGAAGGAATAGTATTGATTACTATCGCGATTCTGTAAGCATTGAAGTCAACCAAAATTTTCACATTGAGAACCGACTAAGACTTGCGGTTAAAAACGAATCGTTAGACGTCTATTACCAACCTATTGTCAATCAAGAATCTAACACCATCTGCGCAGCCGAAGCCCATATTATTTGGGAGGACGCGATTTTAGGCGCGGTGGAACCAGAGGTATTCCTCCCTATTGCTGAAAAATGTGGTCTTATCCACCAAATAAGTAACTTTGTGTTCACCGAGTCCTGTAATGCAGCAAAGACGTGGCAATCATGTTCATCAATAAAGCTACACATCAACACTTCCTGCTTACCGCTAAAAAAACCCGATATGCTACTCGATTACCTCTCTCACGCGCTAGTTGATTCAGGGTTAAAAAATAACATGGTAACGTTAGAGGTATCAGAAACTATCCCTTTTTACTCCATACCTAATATTGCTACTTTGTTTGACGACCTCTCTGAAAGAGGCGTTAACTTATTATTAGATAATTTTGGATCAGGCTACTCGTCATTGAGCTTTTTGAAGAACTACCCATTCACGACATTAAAACTAAAATCGTCATATACGGCTAATGAAACAAAAGATCAATCCGAACAACTTTTGATCAAAGCACTCATCGATATATCTAACATTTTAGGGCTAAAAATCACAATTCAAGGAATAGATACACCAGAGCAACTGTGTTTTATCAAGAGTATAAAATGCGACTCTTTCCAAGGAGACGCAATTGGAAAAGCCATGAATAAGCATGATTTCTATGAATTACTTGCAACATCATTACACCCAAAAACCATATCTGCCTAATTTAGATCTAGAGGAGCTTGAAGAACGAAGCCCACTCTCTCATCGCTAATAACTTATAAAATGGGCACATATAAAAAGGCCACTACCTATTGGTAGTGGCCTAAATCATAGGAATAGCCTTTAAATATTAATAGGGTTAACCACCCCAAGAGCATACTTAATACCTTGTTCCGTCTGATTTAACCCCAAGTGTTCTCGCACTAAGTAATGAACATGCTCTGGTGTAAGGTACTCACCATTGCTCTCATCTACTTCCAACGTACTCATGTCTATTTTATGCGCGTAATGGCCACTTGTCGTCGACCCTATCACTTTATTGCCGAACCCAGCGTTTTGATTCATCACTAAGAAACTACCGACAGGCCAATGATCTTTACCTGCCCCCTTATTGTAACTTGGTGTTCTGGAAAAGTCGGACCCGACTAAAACCGTAAGACGATCGGCAATCCCCCCAGCTTCAGCGACATCCCATACATAATCAATTTGCCTTGTTAACGCCTCTAGACTGTCTATTTGCCTTGCATCATTATCTGCATGGCTGTCAAATCCACCGCTACCGATATCGGCACTTGATGTATAGCCTGAGCACAGTCCAGCCATCATAAAAACAAACGTTTCGTTAATTCCATCTGGTGCATTTTCGATTAGCGTCTTATGGTACTCAGCCAAATTATGCAACGACTGACTCTGTTGTTTTGTTTTATTGTATTGGCGGACTCTTTCGCTATCTCCTTCGAGTAAGGAACTACGCTCTAACAATCGGTCAATCGCCGATGAGTGGGCGCTTTCAAGCAGCGCCTCCTCACTATCCATGTACACTTGCCGTGTTAAATTTCCCCCTTGGTGATAAGGGTAAGCCGCCCGAGATATTTGATCATCAGAGCTACCTGATAAATTAAATCCCGATACAAGACCTTTAGTATTTTTATACGCCAACGACGTCATAAATGGAATCGCTAACTCTGAGCTCGCATTGCTAGAGTTCAGAGCTGATAATGTCGGGTGCGTTCGAGCAATTTTTCCAGATGTCGAATATATCGCCCCTGACGTGTGATTCACAGTGTTCATATTTACGCCATTTATCACCAAGGTTTTATCACGATGCTTTTCGAAAAAATATTTGTTATTGGCAACAGGAGCATAGCTTATTTCCCCAGTTTTACCTGGGGATGCCTCTTTTGACCAATTTGTTATTACAGGCTTACCCACTTCATTAACTTTGGGGTCACAGAAGTACGTCACATCCCAGCCCCCATTTGCGTTGATGTAAATAAAGTATTGGTCTAGATCATTACTCTGACCAAATGTTAATCGAGGAATAGTGGTTGTTATTGTGCTTATCCCCAACATTTTTAGGAAGTTTCTTCTTTTCATCTCAATCACCAACTATTCATGACCAAATCTAAAGTCCATTAAAAGATACGTTAACAATACTTGCCATGTGTTTAACGAATTGTTTGGGTCTGAAAGATCATAATCTACTTCATTTTTAGTAAAGTCGTATATACATCGTCCATCTCTAGATAAGTCATGCCCATCGGCCAATGCGGCTCTATTATCCAACGTAGATGCATACAGTTCATATGCTTTCTGTACTTCAATACTATCTATCGAAGTATTTTCTCCCCACATTACATTAATCAACTCTGATATTTTGCTGAGCACCTTATTCTTTTCTTCACCGACAGCGTATCGCGTATCCTGCTGCCTCCAGGTCACGTCAATGACTACATCACCATCATATTTTGGCCTATTTTCTAGTGAAATAGAGTAATTACCTGTTTCTGGTATATCGAGATTTATTCTGATATATCGTGAATAATTACTCCCCCATGTTGAAATAGACTCTCCATCACTATGGGCGGTAAAATTGTGTTCAATGACACCTGTTTCAACCAAGCTTTGCAAAGTTCCTTCTACAATAGAATGCCCATCCTCATCACGAACAGTAAGGTAGCGAGCGATAAACCCACCCTCAGCAAACCTCAGTGTGATGATATTCATCCCCTCGCCAGAAAGAGACGAGAACGTCTTATTGTTAGTTCCCGCTAACGCATCAATTGTCACACGTTTATCGAGGTAGATTCCTGGTACATCCGACGATGATATTCCAGAAAACAACTTTTTCCGGTCAGCTTTAAACTCATTGACGATAATGGAGCATGATGCCGATATCGCTTGTGCTTTGAGTAATCCATAACCGATTGGCGATATTTCTCTTTGTCTGGCCCTGACAGAGTCAGAATCTATTCCCCCTAGATTAACTTGCTGACTTAGCTGTTCAAATAGGTGCTCAGTGGTCGTCCAATCTCCATACTCATTGTATGAATAACCGGTAATACTTTCGAACTTATTGACGAGTTCTTCCGGCGTCAACATGCGGTAGCTTTCAAGTCCAGAAACGGAGGCATCCGCTTTAAACTCAGCTCGGAAATAGTCAGACATCAACATATCCACCAGTAACGTCTTAATATTCATATTTGAAGCTAAGAACTTATCTGCCAATTCCTCGACTAACACTTGCTCATATTCATAGATTGCCAACTCATTTTCATAGTCTGGCGATTCCACATCCGGAGCAATTCTAAGCTCACGGCTAAACAGTGCCGGCCACCAAAAATTAACCGTTCCTGTAGCAAACCGTCGGTCCTGAACTAATCTCTCGGCTAACCATTTAATCGGAACTTCACCTTGAGGGGTGTCCGTTCCATAGTAACCTGCAGGACGAATATCTCGGTACCAAGTTTCATTAGAATCGAAGATGTAATCCTCACGATAACTAGCCACTAATGAGTTCTTCCCACCGATAACTTTATATTGCCCTTCATGACCATAGTCTTGGAATCCCGCAGCAATAGGGTCCATGGTTATATGGCAGTTCGCGCACGCTGGATTATCCATCGTAGGGTTTTCATCAGCCGTGACATCATCGGTCGATACGGTCCGTGCTAGGTTAGTTTCAATGTCATAGTTAAGGAATATCTTCATCGTGTTGTTCGCACGCGTCCGATGAAAATTACTGTCCGTGTTGGCATAGGTCCATAAGTAACCGTACATCGATAAAATGCCAGAGTGAGGACGGCTGATCTTCAACATTTCATCCGTCCAAACCCTGTCACGAGAATTACCCGCATAGGACGGTAAACTGCCATCCTTTGATACGTGATAATTCTTATCCTTCATCGCGATATATTTACCTTGTTCTACTTCTTGACCAGCAAAGTGCTTTGCGGTCGAAGTTGAAGCCATAGTGTAGTCTGCAGTTAACACTTCACTATATGGTTTCTCTTTGGATACGACTTTCCACACGAGCTCTAAAGGGGCATTCGCAACCTCTTTAGAAAAAGTGATGCCATCATTATAAGTGCCATTTTCACCCAGATTTTCAAAGACACTCAAGGAGTGAGGATAACGCCAATAATAGAAGTTATTAGCATAATCTTGTCTACGATAATCATTCATGCGAAGTAGTGACTTAGTATGCAATCTATCGTTTGCGGATGTTAAAATGAACGCTTTAAAACTCGAAGTATTACGTGTGAGGAGAGCTAGCTCTTCCTTTAGCTTTTCCTCACTCCAACTTCTAGCACTTAGCATCGTTTTCTGTGTTGGGATTTCCCCTTGTAGCAACAAAGACGCTTTCCTAAAGGTTTTATCTCTCGTTTCGAGCGTAAATAAATCCGAATCTTCAGGTTGCTCTTCAATAACTTTATTAAATGCTTTGTATAGAACCGCCCTTAGTACCTGCCATTCATTACTCGATTCAGCAAAGACCGTAGACCCACCATGATTCACTTTACCCGCGGGTTTCGCTAGTATCGTTTCAATCTCAGGATCAAAATCACGAACATAATTCATGAGTCGATCCGCATTATTTTGAACCGTTAGGTCATCACTCCCTGAATCAAATTTTAAATTACTAAGCTCAGCAGCACCTCCGGGTACATGACATTTCACACACGCTACTTGAATAAGACGCTTATTCACATCTTTAAACGTTGCTTGCGCGGGATCAATATCGATCACGGGTGGTTTCATACTCAACAATGGATCTTTTGGATAGCCATCATAAACATCTAGCACACCATCATTATCATCATCGTTATCCGCATTATCACCGATACCATCCCCATCGGTATCTAACCATTCACTGCTATCTTTTGGACTCCAGTCGTTTTCATCAAAATACCCATCATTATCGTCATCCCTGTCAATACTATCCGGTATTCCGTCATTATCGGTGTCAAGACCTATAGCACTATCATTGGCAGATAAGTCGTCACTATCTTTTACTCCATCCCCGTCATTATCTCTAGCAAGTGCGAACACCTCAGCTTGAGTCAAAGCCATATTAAATATCTTGAACTCGTCAATTCCTTTCAATGGAGAAACAATATGTAACCTTCCATCTAACCTCCAACGGTCGACAACATCGTGTCCAGCGGCGAGCGATTTACCATTCACGTAAAGGACAAAGTCTCCACCATCATAGGTGACTGCAATGTGGGCCCAGCCTTTCAATTGTGGTTGGCTGGCTGATTTAAACAGTTCGATATCAAGTCTATATATGGACAATGAATAATCTTCATTAACATTCACACATAACCAAGTACAACGGTTTAAGCCGACGTAGTTTCCTTCTTCATATCCTGTAAAGTTCATCCAATATGACAAACTAAAGCTTTCGAGGAACTCTGGCGTATTCAAAGGAAGGCTACTGGTTTCTAATGCTCGTCTTCTTGGACTAAATGCGGCCTCACCGACGGCGCCAGGCACAGCTTCAAAGTAGTTATTTGCAAACAGGTCCGGACCCGGGACTCTATTTTTGTAGCGCCAGTAATTAGCATCACCAGTGGAATCGTCATTAATGATTTGACTACTTTGGTCAAAGCTATAATCGACAATGAGTTGGCTGTGCAATACGTTTGAGTCTAACGGTGCCTCATCCATGGAATCTGGAATACCATCGTTATCGTCATCCCAATCTCTTGAGTCGACAATCCCATCATTATCACTATCAACATCAGCGTCCAACGTAAACGTAACCTCTGACGTTGGATTGTCGGCGGTTAACGTGGTTTGGAAACCAGCAGGAATGCTTCGATGCCCCTCACTCGTAATGACCTCCAGTCGATAGTACTGCAATGGCAAATCAATAACGGGCTGAACGTCTTGTGAAGACACAACGACCTCATGATGGACATTGTCGCCCAGAATGCGCACCGAAATGGATTCCGTTGTCGATGAATTTAATCTAAGCGAAATTTTTCCAGGCTTGATCGGTGCTTCTGTTTTATTGCCCCATACGTCGTACCACAAATAGTTGGCGACTTTCTGGCGACATAAGCTATCGCACGCCGTAGCGAACATGCTATTCACTTTCGTTTCCAGTTGTGCTAACGAGCGGTCTGACCACTCTTCCTTTTTGCTTTCGGTGAGTAAATCGGGTGGATAGATACTCCCTTCAGCGTGACAGCCCATGCAATTCTCTTCAAAAAGAGCCTTCCCTGTCGTACTGTCCCCACTCATGGCCCATGTTGCGGTTACCTCTGGTGTTCGGCCGCTTACACTTAATTTCTGGCTCGAAGGTACTGGTGAATAAGCCCCCACCTGCGACACCACTAATTCATAGTCACCTAATGCTAATTCATCCAGCACTAACGTGCTGTTCCAGGCCATTTGATGGCTAGATTGATAATTCTCTCCGGTAATTGTTACCGATTGCTGCTCATTCACCACATCAAAACCAGGAGAGCGTGGTGTCGTTAGGGTCACACTCCCTGAATCTGCCGTGACTTCATCGTAGTTAATTCCCCACGCTATGGCTTTGTTGTCGCGACTAAGTGACTGGCTTTGCGGAGCATCTAATTCGGCAAGCCAATCGCTCAAGTCCAGTACTTCTAACGTATACTCTCCGTCTATCGCACCATGAATCACCAATGGCTGACCACCAAAACGCAGTGTCATATTTCTCACGTAGCCCAACGGATCCGTTAACCGAACACCAACGCGCTCATTAACTAAATCATCACTCGGGGCAACAGGTGGGGTAATGGTCACTGTTGTGTCCGGTAGTACGCCTTCACTTGGCTTGATGTGTACTAGACTGTCCATCGCATCATCAGACATCAGCATACTGCCATCGGGCAATGTCAAGAACGCCACTGGGCGACCATTACAAGAGCCATCAAAGCAGATGTAACTTCCACCAAATGTCTTCATAAATGGGATCGCATCAATTTGATAGTCAATCTCGCCTCGCGCGTTCATCCCTACAAGCTGAACATTGATGCCTTCATGATCTAACGTGCCACTGCCATGTTCGGCTATCCAGAGTTGCTGAGCACCAAAACTCGCGGGTAATAAGTTGTTAAATTCAATCCCTAATGGAGCGGAATGACCTGCGATGCTCAGCGCTGGTGCTTGGTAGTTCTCAACGCGAATATCTGACAATGGAATATTGAGCCCTTCACCATTATCTTCTTCATCTTGAGATACCCCGAGCTGCTCATAACCATAAACGTAAGGCGCACCAAAGTGCTGCCCTTCTTTCGTCACGTGGTTAAGCTCATCGACAACACCTTGAAATTCAGGACCTAACCCGGTTGCTTGACGGCTATTGTCACTAAACCAAAGGTTTTGTGTCTCTGGGTGGAAATCAAAACCGACAGTGTTACGAATGCCTTTCGCGGCAATGGTGTAATCACCCGTGTCTAGGTCGTATTTTAAAATGGTGCCAAAGCGCTCGTCTTCGATGCTGCAGGCATTACACGGCTGACCAACGGGAATATAAAGGCTGTTCTCATCTGGATTTGGACCGAAACGAATAAACTTCCATTGATGATGGATTTGCCCTGCTTGCGATCTATCGCTAGTATCAAGCTCACTACCCGGTAATGTCAGCAATTGCTCCATATCAGGGAAGGTGGTGAAATTCGCATCAATATGATTGATACGATATAGACCATCGACATCAGCAATATACAAGGTGCCATCTCGATACGCTAAGCCGCTGGGCATATTCAACCCATCAGCAATCACTACGGGCTCTCCCACATGCAACGTGTTGATATCAAAGGGCATACCATACACTTTATCTTCTGTTCGCGTGGCGGCGTAAAGAACACCGTTACCTAACGCCAATTGACGAACATTACCCAGTCCTGTTTTCAGTACATCAATACTCAAACCAGGCAAGGCGCGCTGATTGACAAACGACGTATCTGGAGTTAAGCGATACCTTAATGACAGCGCATTCGGCACCGCTTCTGCATCGCTTAAATCCACCACTTTCGGCGTCCTAAAGGCTTGTAGACCTCGAATTGGCTGAGCATACACGCTGTACTTTTGTGCTGGTAACGTAATGTTTTTCAGCTCACCAAATGGCACACTAAGCGGGTAGCTTTCAGAGCCATGGCTAAAGAGAATTTGTGCCATTAAGTCGTGGCCGTTTTCTTCAATACTGACCGATAACGTCACACTCTTAGAGTGATTGGGATCCKTTGGATAGGCATCGTTTTTATCCAACACACCATCGCCATCATCATCCAGATCCGCGTTGTTACCTATCCCATCACCGTCGGTATCGGTATCTTCTKCAGGGTCAAACGGAAACGCATCTATCGTATCTGGTGTACCATCATTATCATCATCCGTATCAGCGTTATTACCGATTCCATCCTTGTCGCTGTCTAACCACTCATGCGGATCGTTAGGAAAAGCATCGATCAAATCAATGTGCCCATCATCATCAGAATCCGGCGCGGCACTCGCAGCATAAATCGCGGCCACTTGCGAGGCGCTTAACGCATGACTGTCCACTCGCCATTCGTCTAACTGACCTTGGCCTAAACTATAAAACTTCGTTAATGAGCCACTGCCATCGCCCAACACCATTTGTGACGTATCAAAATAAGGAAGGCGAACGTTAACCTCATGGACAATTAACTCCCCATCGAGGTAAATCGATACGTCCCCAATACTTGAGTATTCATCACGACTGACACTGGCAAACGTCAGGGTAACAAAACCTTCCGCTGACTCACCCTTTTTGATTGACCAGAGATGGCGTTTTAATTCAACGCCATCTTCTCCGTAAACTAAACTGCGTATTCTCAGTTCACCCTTCGCAGTTTTTTCAAGCAATAAGAAACCACGTTGTGATTCATTGATGGCTGCAATGCTGATCTTGCCTCGGGTAATATCCAGATCGCTGGTTTGTACGCTAACAGAAAAATCCCCCAACGCTGGGCCATTTTTAAGTACTAACTTTTGAGTTTGATCGCCAACAAATTGCAGGCCACGCCCCGTACGCATAATCGCTTGGTCATATTCTCCTAACTGCTTCACATCCTCACGCGCGTGAGAAGAGCTATCGAAGGTCAAATTATCGACATCCTCAAACGATAGATGCAATAGCGGCGCTAACTCAGGGGAGCGCGCGTTAAACGTCATATTGGCGAAACGAAAACTGCCTTCTGTCGCGGTCACGGTGAGCGTTTGCTTGCCAGCCGGTAGGTAGACGGTAGGGATAGTAAAAGGTTGGAAGTCTCTTGCCGCTCCCGTTTGAAAATCCAGTGTGGTGCTGCGCTGTCCTTCCACTTCCAGTTCGAGTGTTGACGCCCCTTTACTGCCGAGTGAAAACGTCACGTCATAATAACCCGCTTGAGCCACATTAATGGCATAACGCAACCATTCTCCTTTGCTCATCCGACTAATGTGTAGACCTGCTGTTGCATCATTCTCAATGTCAACGCCATCTGCGCCACGATAGCGAGACTCACCACCATCACTGTCTAGCGCGTCAATATAATCTACAGCATTAATCAAAGAAGGTACTTGAACCACCGCGACCTCTGAGCGGTGCTCATCATAAGGGTAGGCATCTTCTGCATCGATAATACCGTCGTTATCTTTGTCATCGTCATGCTCATCACGAATTCCATCATGATCATAATCYAGYGAGCTRTGCAAACGACGCTCAATACTGTAATTGTCGGGGCCATTACTTGATACGGTTTGAACGAGTTGTACGTCSCCCACTTGGATAAGGTTCACCGTCTCTGTGGTGTGGTTTTGCTCGGTATCGTGAGTGGTATCTTCTGTTAATCGATACTCCCAGTCTCCCATTCGTTTCCAGTTCTCTTGTAGCGAAAACGTATCAACTGATAGTTCGGCAATCTCACCATCAACCAACAACGTTGCTCCGTCATTAACGGAGATGGCAAGAACGCCTAAKGTTTCCTCGGTGCTTTCTGCTTTACCATTCGCACCGGGATAAAACAGTGCACTCCAGAAACCGGAAAAGTCTAACTGTTTGATACGAGTAAATAAGCTGCGCTCATCACTCTGAGTTTGTGGCTGCGCCACCACACTAGGAATATGGTGCCAGTTCATGCCCAATTGACTGGCGTCTGAAAATGACCACTGCTGCCAGAAATCATGTGAGGATTTATTAAATCGTGCGGCCAAGAGCTGCAAGGTCTCGGATTGATACTCTTGAGCCTCGATAATGAGGTAATCGATATTGGCGTGAAAATTGGGCATCCCAGGCCAAGGACGCACACGAAGTTGCCAGTTACCCGCCGCATCTTGACGGCGCTCGATTACGCCAGAGTCTCGCATCGTAGCGGTATCGAATGAACCACCTATCACTTGGTATGCTGAGGTCAATAGAACGGGCTCAATATATTGCAAAGCCGGAAATAGCGTCTGCCACTCCTCCGACAATGTCATGGACCCTTGTTCTATTTTTTCAATATTAGTGGTAACGCTTTGCGGTTGGGCTATTAGCTGAGTCGATGCACTCGATAATCTGATACGCCCATCTATCACTCTTAGCTCAAGTTGTTGAATGTCAGTCGCCAATTTTATTGCGTAGTCACGTACCGAACCAGAAACCTTAAGCGAAGCGATACGCTCTTGATTAGCATAAACTTCAGCGTAGGACGCTAGGGATTGCGCTGTATTTTCCAATTCAAAAATAAAAACGCTATCTAATGAAGTATCTACATCACTAACATAAAAACTCTGTTGGTTATCTAGCACCAATGGTTGTGTGACTCGCTCATCACTATTTGCATTCGAATAAGCCACGGATGTTAGCGTGCTGATAATAGTAAATAAAAATACTACCCACCCCAGAATTGCTTTCCTATTTGTCATTTCACATTCCCTATATTGGTGAGTAGAATTCCGACTCATAAATAACAATCAAATATTATCAGTCAAAACCAATTACCGTCAAAAAAAACCTAAATACAGGGATTAGCTTATAGCTATTAAAACAAACACTGATAATTACGCCAATAAAATGACATTTCTATGCGTCAATAAAATGTCTAACTTTATAATTTAAGATAATATAAAAGTACCATTAGCAACATTTATAGGTGCATTAATACGTTGATAAAAATACATATAATAGTATGTTAGTATTCGATCCGAGCAAAGAATTCGAAATCAGTTTATTACCTCACCAGAACATTAATATATTATTTCATAATTAAACATTGAGAGGGTTTAATTGTCATGCATACGGTTATTTGCAATTCAATTCAGAGTTTTTTAGACATGGCGGAAAGTAAACTACTAGAAGGGCGTCATGTGCACTGTGTCTTTAGTGTTGATAAATATAGTAAGATAATGATACATAATTATAAGGCTCAATACCGAATTGCAAAAATTACCTACTCAAATCATTTTATCCATACATAGTGAGTAAGGCGTTGCCGAGTACTTCCCGATACAAGACAACGAACCGCCCCCCTTATGTCGATAGTCGTTCAGACAACCCACTATGCCGTATTGTTTGACAACGAATTGCTTTAAGAACGACTTGCGGTTCAGCAATCAACGTCAGCGTTTTCTTTGCTCTAGTAATGCCAGTATAAATCAGCTCCTTAGTTAACAGAGGCGAAAACTCAGCAGGTAATATCATAAAGGTATGCGTGAATTCACTACCTTGTGATTTATGAATCGTCATGGCATAAGCCGTTTCATGATCCGGAACACGGCTAGGCAGCACCGATTTAATTGACCCATCAGGAAGTTCAAAAAACACTTTTAGCTTCTCTACTTCGCCTGTGTAATCCATCATACACAAGCCAATATCGCCATTGTACAGCCCTAAATTATGATCATTGCGCGTCACCATAACAGGGCGCCCCGCATACCACTGGGCATCACTGTTGCCAATGATACCGCGCTGCTTTAGTCGTTGCTCGATTCGCTGATTAAGCCCCACTACACCAAAGTCTCCTTCACGAACAGCACACAATAATCGATGGCTAGAAAAGCTCGCCAGCGCTGATTTTGCCGTCGTTCGCTGCCAAATGGCTAACGTATCTGCGGTCTGGCGCTCTGCTCCATCGGGTCGTGTAGCAACAACCTGTAAATAAGGTTGGTAAGCTTTCACCATACTTTGTAGCAGATTCTGATAAGCATCGGCTGTTAAATGGTGCCATGCGATATCAGTAAACCCTTTATCCCACACTTGCCCAAAGCCCCGAGTGTCACTGGCATTGATCGTTTTAGCCAGCTGCCCTATTCCTGATCGAGCATCAAAACGATAACTTTTTTGCAGCACGCATAAACCATCCGCCACGGCACTTCGTTGCAAGTTTCCTTGACTAGGAGAATGGCGAGCCTCACTACGATAGCGGCAATCAAATTGCGTTAACTGCTTGATGGTCTCATTTTGCCCTTGGCTATAGCCCTGACTGGCAAACTCACAAATATCCGACAACACTGCCCCCGCCTCAACCGATGCCAATTGGTCTTTATCACCGAGTAGAATAAGCCGAGCGTACGCAGGTAACGCATCAAGCAAACGGTGCATCATAGGCAAATCCACCATAGAAGCTTCATCCAGCACCAGTACGTCTAAGTGAAGTGGATTTTCACGATGGTGGCGGAACTCAACGCGATTAGGGATTGCCCCCAATAAACGGTGAATCGTACTCGACTCCGTTGGAATTTTAGCGAGTATTTCTGGCTCTATCGCCAAGCCACTTAAGGCTTTACCTATCGATTCCGTTAACCTTGCCGCTGCCTTTCCTGTCGGAGCCACCAGCTTAATGATGGGGCTTTGTTGACTGAGACCTGCCTGATGAACAAGCGCCGCGAGTAATTTCGTTACCGTAGTCGTTTTACCAGTACCTGGTCCACCTGAGATGACTGAAAATCGGCGAGTCAACGCAACAGCTGCTGCCACCTTTTGCCAATTAAGACAGCAAGATAACGGGATTAGGTTATCCAATTTACTAAGATCGCTACATTGCTTAGCGTGCATTAATTTCTGGTCGACATCCCCCCAATTGATGCTCTCTGGGGTCACGACATCCAGAAAATCACATACCAACTGCTGCCGAACCACTTGGGTATTTTTTTCACTCGGCAATTGCTGTAACGAAGAAAATAAGTAGTGATATTCACGAGCAAACAGCTGATCAAGCAAATTAGCCAGTAGCGCTGGACTTTCGATAATAATGGCACTTGCCATCGCATTCATCCGATCGGCAATGGTTTGTTCGTATCGATAATAGCGATGCAAATATAAGCGATCATGTTGCCAAACAAGGGGGGTTGGTGGTGTGCCACTTTGAAGCATACCTAACGACGTCGTGATACTCTTTGCATCATTCAATACTCGCAACCAATCAACCTGGTTAATTAAACCATCAATTTGCTGCGCGACCTCGCCATAGATGCCAAGCAAACTGGCACTTGGCAATGACCCTGATGCCAAAGGTAATGACCCTGATGCCAAAGATAGTGTTGAGCTCTCTGGTGACGCGTTCATCTCAGGTGTATTGATATCAGATGTGATAGGGGCAAGATTCACGCAAATATGCCCTTGCCCTAGATTGGCACTTGTCAGTGCGGCAAGCCACATCACTTCAGCTCGATGCTCAGACTCTAAAGACGAGACAAACTTAGCAAACTGTAAATCGAGTGGTCGTAATACCTTTTTCTCCGCGAGAAATGCCACGACTTCAGGTAAAGATTGAAACAGCTGTGACATTATCGAGTCTTCCCTTGTTGCTCATTAAAACGATCATGATGAATGGTCTCGCCAGATATCAGCGCATCAAGCTCTTCTATCAATGCCTGCGCAGGTTTACTGTTAAAAATTCCAGACGTCGACCCAGGTTCAATACCACGCAAAAATAGATAATAAACGCCGCCGAAGTGCGCCTCATAGTCGTAGTCTTTAATCCGGGTTTTGAGAAAACGATGCAGCGCCAACGCATACAATTGGTATTGCAGATCATAACGATGATCGATCATCGCATGTTTAAGCTGCGCCTGTTGGTAATGCTCGGGACTGTCACCAAGATAATTGGACTTCCAGTCAAGCACATAGTACTTGCCATCATGTTCAAACACGAGGTCAATAAAGCCTTTCAACATACCACTTACGGTATAGAACCCAAGATCTTTCGCCTGCGCCGACAAATCATCATGACGCTGAATCACTCGGTTGAGTGACATTGCATCAAGCACCTCTATTGGTAATAAGAACTCCATTTCAACCAACTTCTGTGACGCCCCTTTTTCTCGCAATCGTAACGAAGAACCATCAAGCGGAGTGTCGAGCACACGATCGACAAGATCATGAATAATAGGCAGCCACTGAGGATCGTATTGCTCTTTTTCTAATAACAGAGCAATCACATCGCGATTCACTTCGGATCCCGCAGGCTCGGTAAACGTCACTTCTTCAAATACAGTATGAAGAAAAGTACCCGGGCGCGCCCCTTTCGGAAAATGGTAAATACTTTTTTCTGGTTCTAACAACGATAGTGTCTCCGCCTCTTGCGAGGAATCGATATCAATACCCGCGGCTTCGATAAATACTTCTCGGTCTGAGTCTTGGTGGCCTTGTTTAACCAAATTGGAGTAACTGGTCATTCGCCAGTGACGGTCGATTTCTGTCTCTAAGGTTTTCACACGAAGATCCGGTAACATCACTTCGCTGGGTTTATATAGCTCATCATCAACTTCCGGCGGAGACATCACTCTAATCGCCGTTTGTTGCGCGGCTAACTGCGCCAATGACGATCCCAGTTCATTTACTCCCAGCTCTTTGGCTTGCTGAACTAAGTAACCAATGGCGCTGTGATGCACCCCTGTCGGCTCTTTCGTTGAACGGCCATTTCGAAGCGGAGCAATACCGATAAAACACCCATAAACCGCGCGCGTCAATGCCACGTAGATAAGACGTAGATCCTCTGCTAGGCGCTCTTTATCCGCTTGAGCGAGTGCCGACTTTGACTGAGCAAGATCAATCACAGGTGATTGCAAAGCATCATCGTAATATTTCGCTTCTGACGCTTCTCTATAGCTGGTGACAAAAGGCAGATAGACTAAATCATACTCCAAGCCTTTTGATTTATGGATGGTGATAATTTGTACCAAATTTCTTTCTGACTCTAAACGTTGAATATGCTCATCGCTACCACCTAACCCTTGCGCGGCGTCTTCAATAGACTGCCCTAACCAGCGCAGCAACGCACTGTCACTTTCTAAATCTTGCCTTTCATTTTGCAATAACTCGCCAAGGTGAAGGTAGTCGGTCAATAAACGTTCGCCCCCAGCTTGAGTCAGCAACCGGCTGGCAATCTCACGTTTAAATAACACGGCGCGCAACATAGGAAGTACACCACGGGTTTGCCATAAGTGACGATACTCTTGAAACTCGGCCGTCACTTTTTCCCACACAGTTTCTTCATTGTTCAGGTCATCTAAGTAGGTAGCGGACAAAGCAAAAAGCTCACTGGCTAACGCCGCTTTTAGTGCTCGTTCATCCCCTAAAGACCATACGGCTTGCAGCAACCGCAACATATCCAGGGCAACACCACTGGCAAACACACTATCACGGTTAGAGAGGTAAACACTGGCAATGCCACGCTCCGCTAGCGCTTGCTTGATTAACTGACCTTCGCTGCCCGTTCTAACTAACACGGCGATATTGCCTGCTTCTATCGGTGTCTGTTTTTCGCCGTTGACTAAAATGGACTTGTGACGTTGCGCCCCAGTGAGCACCGTCTTGATATGTTGCGCAGTCGATGCTGCCATCGCCGTAACATACTCGCCTTTAGGTAACGGTTTTTCTGCTTCTTGTAACCAGAACTCGACCGCTGTTTGCCTTTCACCATCAAGGCACCAGTGACGCAAATGTGCCTTCGGGTTAGCTTGGACTGTAAAAAACGGAATATCATCATCATAAACAAATGGAGAAACCGCCTGCTCAAATAGGCTATTAACCCCCTGAACCATACTTTCGCTTGAGCGCCAGTTGGTGCCTAACGTGTAATGATCGGTAACTTGGTTTCTTGCTTTGATATACGTAAAAATATCCGCACCACGGAAACCGTAAATCGCCTGTTTAGGGTCGCCAATCATAAACCAGCCACATTGAGGATGCTGCAAATAGACCCGGCTAAAAATATGATACTGAAGCGGGTCGGTATCTTGGAATTCATCAATCATCGCCACGGGAAACTGCTGGCGTATTTTTTCCGCCAGTCCATCACCGGATTCAAACTCCAATGCGGCGGACAGGTGCGTCAACAAATCATCAAACGACAACCATTGTTTACTCTCTTTTGCGTCAATGAGGCGCTGTCGGCAACTCTTGATAGCCAGTGCAAGCAAGGGGGTCTTTAACTCTGGTGGTGAGGCAAGGAGTGTTTCTATTGCTTGGAAAACCTCATGAACCGGAGGCTCGCCCTTTGGGGTTTTTTCATTCAACACCGTTTGCGAGAACTTCTCTAAAGAGTCCGGCAAATAATAATCTTTAGTCTCTGATTTAGACCATTCAGTTATGGCCGCCACCCACGTTGGCAATGATTTTTTGGTGTAACTACGCTTGTTGACATCCGATGCACTAATGCACGGCACAATATCATCCGCGACGGCCAGCCATTGTGATTTAAGCGCTTGGATTGCATCTAGGTTTTGTTGATGCAACGCGTTAAGATCCGCGGCGCTTGCATGACGGGTAAATGATACATCCGGTCCGGTCATATAGCGTGAAATATCACTAAGCAGTGCGCTAGGCGTCGACCATAATTTGCGAACTTCATTAGCTAGATCTAATCCCAAAGGATAAAACTGACTGCGCCAAAAATCCGCTACAACTTGTGCTTTGAGGCGACTTTCATCAGTAATGAATTCATTATTAAAGCGCGCGCCCGACTCAAAGGCGTTTTGCGTTAGCATTCGCTGACAAAAGCCATGAATGGTATACACCGCTGCTTCATCCATCTGCCTTTCGGCTTGCAGCAAGGTAGCGACCGCAAAACGATGATCGTCAATATCCGTCAATAATGGCGCAATCACAGGATCATCACTACTGCCACGTGCAAAGGCGATTCTTGCTTGGTGAATTCTGGCGCGTATCCGGTCGCGTAATTCTGCTGTGGCGGCTTCAGTAAAGGTCACCACCAGTATTTGGTCAACCGTCAACGGCTGCTGATGACGAGAGCTTTCATCCCCATGCCCGAGTAACAGGCGCAAATAAAGACCAGCAATAGTGAAGGTCTTTCCTGTACCCGCGGAGGCTTCGATAAGCCTTGCCCCGTGCAAGGGAAAGCTCATGGTATTGAGCGCAATTGGCGTCTGAATATTCTTGTCTGACATGGCGTATAAACTCAACTTTGTGACCTAGCACTTAAATTTTAATAAAAACAACAAGCTATCGAATGTGACTATCAATACCTGAGACCCTATTCACGGAACCATTGCGAGATAATCATTACTATTTACTTAACGAATTACGGTCCCTCTGACCCTGTGGCCGACCAGCAACCCTACATATAGTCTAATAATGCTGGCGGTCACCACTCCTTTCATTAACATCACTTCTTTCAGGAACTCTTAGGTTGAGCCTGTAAGTAATAATCTTCGACCGTTTGGCTTAAGGTTCTTGGTGCTTGTAGTACTTGCGCGGCAATCCGCTTACTCTCTTGCGCCATCGACTCTTCCCATTGCGGCCAAACCCGAGAAATATAGGCATTGCCACCCTCTCCCGTGACCATGTAGCCGCCAACAAACTTAGCTTCCATTTTACTGAGCATTTTTTCATCATCTGGCTTCCAAGCACCGCGACTATAATTGGCTTCAATGCCGGCCATCGCCGTTTCAGGGAAATACGCCAATGGTTGGTCAAGACCTTGTACATAAAGCGACAGCAGCTCTTTTAGATAGCTCATCGCCGCATCAGAATCTAATGCTGGCAACACGCGATGCACGACCCCTTCTTTTTTGTCATAAGCGAGCATATGGGTCACCTTCCCTTTGCCAATAGCGGCTAGGAGTAGATGGTCAATCCAAGCGCTCAAATAATCGCTAGCTCTTAGTCTGCCACTACGATAGCGAACCAATCCAGACGAGAACTGCCCGGTTATCCAACCTTGCAGGTGAATCCGGTGCTTACCCAAATCGATGAGCAGATTAACTTCTGCATCTTCTACCGCTGAGCTCGTGAGTGCGACCACGGCTTGCGCCAGTTCTTGAGTTTGCCCCATGTTTCCGGCTAATTCCAAATCACCAAAGTGACGAACCGGCAAGAATCCTTGCGCTTTTTGCTGTTGCTGAAAAGCCTGTGTCTTCGCATCAGACAGCTGACCGCCATTTTTCACCAGCGCATGTAAGAGCTCATTACGCAGGCCAAAACTCTCGAGTCCGTTAAGTGAGAAAGGTTCATCTTCTTCCACCATAAAATGCTGCTGATCAAACGACACTTGTAAGCGACGATTGAAAAGATATTGCACAGGCAAACGCCAGAAACGATGGAACTCGGCAAGATCCAGTTCAATCACCTCATCGCTCGTTCGAAGTATCGGCGGTAAAACAAAATGACTCGCAACCGCCCCCACCGCTTGCTCTTGGGCGCTCTGTTGCGCCGTTGGTAACCATTCAGCGGCATAACTTTGTTTTGCACTACTGGCATCAAAATGTGAGGGACTAAATGGCACCATTGGGTATTCTTGAGTTAACTTCTCGATGAGGCGGTGACCTGAGTCATCAACACTCAAGGCTTCATCATCAGGTAGTCGATAGTTTTGCTGACAATACTCCATCAACTCCGACACCAATACCGAAGGCACACGTTCGGTATTGTCTTGAATCGACCGTCCTACGTAACTGATGTACAGCGATTGCTGCGCAGACAGTAACGCTTCCAAAAATAGATATCGGTCGTCATCTCTTCGCGATCGGTCACCAGCGCGCGTTCGTCCGGTCATTAAATCGAAGCTCTCTGGCGGGACACTTCGTGGATATACACCATCATTCATACCAAGCAAGCACACCACTTTAAACGGAATAGAACGCATAGGCATTAAGGTGCAAAAGTTGACTTGTCCGGCTAAAAATCGCTGACTAACGCGTGAACCAGATAATTTATTCGTAAAGTACTGACGCACGATCTTTGGTGAGAGTTTTTCGTCAAAACAGGCGTCTTGTAACTGCTCCTGAAGACCAGAAATTGTGTCTCGTATCGACTTTATGACCACTTCGCCTTCGAGTTCGACTTTAAAAAAGTCGTCAACGAGCTGATTAATAACACTGCGCCATTGCTCAATGCTCACCGCCGTATTAAGGCGCTGACGGTAATTCGCAACGGTATCAATAAACTGTGCTAGCTTGCCTGCTGTTTCGGCGCGCATGCCTTGCGTTTGCTCATACGGCGCGATCACCGTGTCATCAATGGTCAACAGCCCAGATTCTTCACCAATCGCGTAACCGGCTAGCATTCTTGAAATGCCAAACATCCAAGAATTTTGTCCAAACTCAGGCAGTTCAAATTCGCTGGCAGTATGCTCGTCCACTCCCCAGCGCACTTGGGCTTCATCCACCCAAAGTTTGATCATCGCATACTCTTGCTCGTCCAAATCAAAGCGAGCCAATATGGCAGGGACATCAAGAAGCTCAAGTAACTCACTGGAGGTACAACGTAATTCGGGAAGGGCAAGAAGCTGATTAAAGGCATTAAGTAGCGGGCTTTCTTTATCCGCCGTGCGGTCAGAGATGGAGAAAGGAATATAACGCTCACCGGCGGCATTACCAAACACAGCTTGAATCGCAGGGCTATAAGCATTGATGTCTGCCACCATGACTATAATGTCTCTTGGCTTTAATTGCTGATCGTTATCAAACATCGACAGAAGATTGTCGTACAACGCTTCAACTTCACGCATCGCGCTATGACAGACGTGCAAGGTGAGTGAACGATCGCTAGCGCTCACTTCGGGCTTATGGTCTGAATGTAGAATAACTGCATCATCTTGATGCTCTTCAAGACTCAAAATATCGGCTTGAATGTGATGCAGTAACGAGTCTCGGTCGACCTCGACAAACGCGTCTATCTCATTAGATTCAAGTTGCGAGAGCAAATACAAATTATCTCGCCCCAGCTTTCCCATCGAAGCCAATAAACTGTTGCCAATATCAGTGACGTGAAGCTCATCATCAAGATTGTCATCAATACTCCCTTTCAACAGCAAGGTTTGCTCACAATCCGATACATCTGCGACGTCATCTACCGTTTGCAAATGTTTGCGCTTATTTGCGGCCAAGCGTGCAAGATACTTACGGTCCCGCACATCGCCCCAGTAAAAACGACAAGGATTGGTAAACATCATGTGGACATCAATATGCTGCCCCAGCGCCTTAAGTGCATCCAAATAACGAGGGGGCAGCGATGAAATACCAAACACAAACAAACGCTTTGGTAAACCCGCTAACCGGGAGTCTACTTTCGTATCACCATGACTCTGAGCGAGCGCATCAATAAAGTGCTCATACAAATTTGCTCGATGATAAGGCGACTGACCTAATGCTACCGTATGATCATATAAAGACTGCCAAAGTTTTGCCTGCCAAGGTTGCTCATCTTCCAACTCAGCGACGGTGAGTCCGGCTTCCCAAGCCGCAATCCACTCTGGTCGATACACCAAATAGCCGTCATAAATATCGGCAATTTTCTCTGCTAACTGATAGCGCTTAGACGCGTCGTCATCACCTTCAAGATATTGTGCAAGAGGCGCAAAATCTTCATCGTGAAGGTGGCTTGGCAACAGATGCATGATTTTCCATGTCATCGCCTCTTTGTTGAAGGCACTTCTTGACGGGACATCATCAAGCACTTGGGTAAAGCGCTCCCATATGAAGGTCGCAGGAAGAGGAAAATCGGTGTTCGCCGCAATGCCAAATTCTTGTGCCATAGCAATTTTCAACCATTGTGACATGCCTGGGCTTTGTACCAGAATTTGTTCTTTTTCGAAGGGGTTATCGAGTGGATCGATCTTAATGAGCTGTACTAATAGGGATTTAAGTACATCGATTTGATTTGAGTGATAAACGGTGAACACGTTACCGCGCCTTTAGCAAATAATCCTGTCTCAAGATTATCACATTACAACGCGATAACGCATAATTACCCATGGATAAACAAAGTCTGCCTATCGAGATACTGTATTATTTGATGACCAAGCCATTTTTATCGGACAATAAGCAAACAGATAACGAATCGCCACATAGCTCACCACGGCCGTGGCAATGATTAGCTCTATATTTGCTAGTGTGAGCACCTGATCCACCGCACTTTGTGGCACATGAACGTTTATCATCCACGCCGCCAATTTAAACAGCGCCGTTGCACTAATCACCAACGGGAAAGTAAATGCCGCGTAGCCTGGGCTAAATGGGAGACGCAGCAGTTTAATGAACGCTAAATAAATCACTATTGTCATCAATACTGCTATACCAAATAACATCGCCACCAGCACCGGTGAAGGTTCTGCAACCACCGTTAAATAGCCCGCTAAAGAGAGGCTTGCTGGCGCTGCCAAAATAGCCAAGGTTGGTTTCGCCGCGTCAGGTATTTCCGTCGCAAAAATTAAGCGATATACCATGCAAGGTAACATCACTGCATAAACAGCAATACCAAAATACAAGGCCGCATTCGCAACGGGTGCTAGTGACGCCGTGCCAGAAAACGCCACATCTGCAACCACAATACCAATAGGTGGCACAAACCAACTTGGCACCATATGGTGCAATTCAAAATCACGACTGCGATGATAAGTAAAACTGGCTAGGAACACGACATGCAGTGCTACTGCGGCTAGCCAAATACTGTCACCGAGCACAGGGAAAAACTGCCCGATAGAGTTCGATACCACCATGGTGGCCATAGCAAATGTCGGTACAACACTTCCCACAACTGGGTGAGCAAGATCCTGCACCAATAAGTGACTATGGAACAAAAATTTATAGGCCAGTATCACCAATAATACGCTTGCAACCGCTGCGCTTGACCACTGCGCGACGTGATGAAAATCACCCGCATTTTCCCAACACCATCCAAGGCTCGCAATCCCTAACGCCAAACCCGCCATCGGGGTTGGTGCGCTTTTCATTTTATGATGAGCTCGTTTTGCTGTCGCAATCATAATCATGCCTTGTCTACTGTCTATAAGTTGCACTTATGATAATTCTAGTTTACGTTTAGGTATATCTAAATATCCTCAACATACGTTCAGAAAAACAAAACATGAATGCTCATATTTCACTAAAACAACTCAAAGTGTTTGTTGCTGTTACTCAACATCAAACCCTAACCTCGGCTTCTGACACGCTGTTTCTCTCCAAGGCTGCCGTAAGTATGTCTTTAAGCGAGTTAGAAAAACAAATAGGTCATGCCCTTTTTGATCGCGTTAACAACCGTCTTGTAATTAACCAAGAGGGACAAAAGCTGCTGCCACTTGCCGACGAACTATTGAGCCGAGCCAAAGACATCGAGTCCTTATTTTCTGACGAACAAAGTTTTCGTGGTCAGCTACGCATCGGGGCAAGTGACACTATAGGCAACCAAGTTGCGCCGTATTTAC
Source organism: Vibrio nomapromontoriensis (assembly GCF_050337205.1). Lineage (NCBI taxonomy): Bacteria > Pseudomonadati > Pseudomonadota > Gammaproteobacteria > Vibrionales > Vibrionaceae > Vibrio > Vibrio nomapromontoriensis. The sequence continues at coordinate 453,346 of NZ_JAKJSS010000006.1, read as the reverse complement.
TCAGTGAATACCGCCAAAGTTGCCAGCACAAAGCGCAACAACTGTTTATCTCAAACAGTGCGCTTATCTGTGAAAAACTGATTGATTATGAACTTGATATTGGGTTGATCGAAGGTAAAACACTGCATCCAGAATTAGAAAGTACCCCTTTTAGCGAAGATGAGATGTGCATTGTCGCCAGTGTTGACCATCCACTCACGGGGAGCGAGGTGATTGATCTTTCATTACTAGAAAATAGCGAATGGATCCTAAGAGAGCCCGGATCCGGCACACGCGAATTTTTCTTACGGGCCGTCGCCCCTCGTATCGAGGTATGGCACGAAGCGTTTGAGCTCAATACAACGGAAGCCATTTTAAACTGTGTCTCTTCTGGATTAGGGCTGGCATGCATCTCTAGGCTTGCCGCCCATACAGCTATCCGTGATGGTCGCATCCGTGAAATACCGGTTTCACTCGATATGAAGCGACGATTTTGGCTACTCTTCCACAAAGAAAAATACCAAAGTCCATTATTGCGCTCTTTCATTTCTTTTTGCCAACAATGGCAGCGTAGCTAGGTCTATATCAATATAACGACCCTACGAGTAGTAAATAGGCAATCAGCTCTCAGTTTTGCTGCGCTGACTGGACAAGCATTTTAAACCTATGTATAAACAGCCAGTATTGTCGATAAAAAATTTAACTTGTTAGAGGATTAACCATGGCTGTAATCGTCAAGTACGTGGTGGAACGCAACGGAGAAGAAAAGATGACTTTTACCTCTAAAGCTGAAGCTGACGCTTATGACAAAATGTTAGATACTGCTGATGAACTGTTTACACTGCTTGGTGAAAGCAAGCTCATTGAAAACGAAGAGAAACAGGAAGAGCTTTCCTTATTCTTAGCACAACATAAAGAAGAAGTGCTTTACGCACTGGGTGCTAAGCGTAAGCCAACGCCGAAGAAACCAAAAGCGGTTGAGCCTGTTGAAGCTCAAGACGACGCTGCGTAATATATCAATCGGCTTAGAGTCGCGTACTTTGAGCCGATTATTTGTCCATTTATCTGCTCACCAATAAATACCTTCCCACCCTGCTCACCATTGCCTCATTATCTAAATCCGTATCTAATGCCACAGCCTTATTCTACCGCACAACCCTTGGTACTCATTAACATCATGACTAAGCAACATTGTTAGCGGTTGAAATGATTTCTTTTTGGCGAAAAGTGTCTCTATAAAGACAACCAATATCTTTTTACAGACTTTTGCCCTATTTGCTCTTTCATCTGCCGTTACCACTCTTTAAGATAAAACCAACAACTTAAGATAAAACCATCAACAGAATCTAAGCCCTTGCTGCACTAGCACTGGTTTATGGACAATTCAAAATGGAGAACGATAGTCATGGCAGCATTTTCACTCGCCTTCGGTACCGCCACTAAAAACCGCGATGGAAAAATCATCGAAGCATTTTTTCCACATCCGCGACTCAATCCAAGTGATGCGACAATCGCCGCGATTGCAGAAGTGTCTGGTTACACTCAAGGCAACCAAGCTATCGAGATCAGCCCAGAGCAAAGCGCACAACTGGCGACGGCGTTTGCTAATAATGACGACGCTCAAAGTGCCGCGTTCGCTGAAAAAGCATCACAGTCACAACAACCACTTGTACTTGTAGTGCTTGCAAGCGACGAAAAGCCGCAGTCTGTTGCAGAAGGCTTTTTGAAACTACAACTAATTTCAAACCGCCTAGTACAACCACACGGTACAGTACTTGATGGCATCTTTGGCCTACTGCATAACATCGCTTGGACAAACCAAGGTCCAATCGATCTTCCAGAGCTGGCAGACCGTCAAATTGAAGCACGCCTTGCGGGACAAGCCCTAACCGTCGACTGTGTTGATAAATTCCCTAAAATGGTCGATTACGTGGTACCAACAGGCATTCGTATTGCTGATACTTCACGTGTTCGCTTGGGCGCACATGTGGGTGAAGGGACCACCGTTATGCATGAAGGTTTCATCAACTTCAATGCCGGTACGACAGGTGTGAGCATGGTTGAAGGCCGTATCTCTGCAGGTGTTGTGGTTGGAAACGGTTCTGATATTGGTGGTGGCGCTTCTATTATGGGCACACTATCTGGCGGCGGTACGGTGGTTGTCTCTATCGGTGAAAACTCACTGCTTGGCGCAAATGCTGGGCTTGGTTTCCCACTAGGCGATCGCTGTACGGTTGAGTCTGGTCTGTATGTCACAGCAGGTTCTAAGGTTCGTATGCTGGATTCTACTGGTCAAGAAGTTGAGATTGCCAAAGCGCGTGACCTAGCAGGTAAGTCTGACTTACTGTTCCGTCGCAACTCAGTGACAGGTCAAATTGAGTGCCTCACTAATAAAAGTGCAGTAGAGCTTAACAGTGAACTGCACAGCAATAACTAGCACTCTGAGTGGTACTCCCCAATTGCCTCCAACTCTGAACGAGTGAATAGCTAGCACATTGCGGGATGCGCATAAAAAAACCGAGTGATGATTCACTCGGTTTTTTCTATCTAAAGCGGCTTAAAAGCATTCGTTTAGTTCATTCGCTTTTCTAAATGTCGACCTAACACGTCCATTCTCCACCCCTGCATCACGTCAGGCAGCTGCGCTGGATCGCGGTCTTTGTTCCAAATCCACGATAAGAACTGATTCAACTGCTTTTTCGATGCTAAAAACTCAGTTGCCAACCCAGTCTGCTGAGAGGCCACTTTTACTTCATCTTTTAACAGTTTAAAGATCTGCTTATAGCCGGGGTAATCCATTAAACGTTCAATTTTGTCAGGGTACTCGTCCGCTGATAACTGCTTGGCAGATTTCACGATAGACGCAATTTTGTCGGCATGTCGACGGATAGAGCGAGGATCTAGCCCTTCTTCTTCCATGGCTTTAGGTTGAGTCAATCCAAAGCGCGCGATGGTCCAAAGATCTTGCTCTTTGACCACAAAATTAAGTGCTAAGTCACGACGAATCGCTTCTTTAAGCCGCCATGTTGCGAGTGGCTTAAGCGCGGCTAACTGTTTAGGGCTAAGTTGCCATGCGCCTTTAATATCCAAATAAGCATACTCAGCATTAGGGATTTTACCGCGCTTTTGTGTCATCAACTCAGACTCTTGTAGCGCTGCATCCCACCAGCCTTTCTCTTCTACTTTGTCGCTTAATTGTTGATATAAAGGCCATAAATAGAATACATCAGCCGCAGCGTAGTCAAGTTGCTTTTGGGTCAGTGGTCGAGCAACCCAATCGGCTCGAGATTCACTCTTATCCAACTGGACATCAATATATTCATCCACTAACGCGGCAAAGCCTGTCGACAACCCATAGCCAAGGAAGGCCGCCATAATCTGCGTATCTACCATTGGAAATGGCATACAACCGAAGCTATTGGCAAACACTTCTAAATCTTCACCACAAGCATGCAAGACCTTCAAGACTGACGCATCTTGCAATAATGCGATAAATGGCGAGAAGTCGCTTATCGTCAGCGGATCAATCAGGGAAAGCTGATGACCATCATAGAGCTGAATTAAACCCAGTTTTGGGTAGTAGGTTCGGATACGAACAAACTCCGTATCCAACATAACCACGTCGGATTCACGAGCTTTTGTGCATACCGATTCTAACTCGGCAAATTCTGTAATTATCTGATATTCCACGACGACTCTCTTAAAAAAAACAATGCCAGCATTGAGAGCTGGCATTTTAACATCGATAGTAACAAAAGGTTAACGCTAAACCGTTTTTTCTGATGTTGGTGTCAGTTTCGCGTCGTTCTCTTCGCGGAGTACTCGGCGTAAAATCTTACCCACATTGGTCTTGGGTAAGTCATCTCTAAATTCGACACGTTTTGGCACTTTATAGCCAGTTAAATGGGTACGACAGTGCGCAATAACTTCTTCCTTGGTTAAACTGTTATCGCTTTTCACAATATACACTTTCACCAACTCTCCCGATGCTTCATTTGCCTCACCGATAGCCGCCACTTCAAGTACCTTATCGTGCAACGCAATCACATCTTCAATTTCATTAGGATACACGTTGAAGCCCGATACCAAAATCATGTCTTTTTTACGATCGACAATATGCAAGAAGCCATCCTCGTCAAATTTGACGATGTCACCCGTTGATAACCACCCTTCTTGATTGATCACCTCTTTGGTCGCTTCCACTCGCTGCCAGTAGCCTTGCATTACTTGCGGACCACGAACTTGCAGTTCTCCCGTAGAGTCATCGGATACAGGTTGACCCTCTTCATCAACAATGCGCACTTCTGTGCCCGGAACGGGTAAGCCAATCGAGCCGTTATACTCTTCTAAATCGTAAGGGTAAGCAGCAACTAACGGCGAACACTCCGTCAGGCCATACCCTTCAAGCAGTAAACAGCCTGTCGTCTTTTTCCATTGTTCGGCAACGGCGCGTTGCACCGCCATGCCGCCACCCACAGACAGACGTAGCCCTCTAAAATCTAGCTCATGGAAGTCTTCATTATGAATAAGCGCATTAAAGAGTGTATTAACGCCAGTGATCGCCGTAAATGGGTACTTTTGTAGCTCTTTGATGAAGCTAGGAATATCACGAGGGTTAGTAATGAGTAGGTTTTGACCACCCATTTCAACAAACAGCAAGCAGTTTACCGTCAAAGCAAAAACGTGATACAGCGGCAGCGCTGTTACTACCAGCTCACGCCCTTCTTGCAATACTGGTCCGTACATGCCTTTCGCTTGCAGTACATTCGCTATCATATTGCGATGCGTGAGAATTGCGCCTTTCGCCACACCCGTCGTACCGCCGGTGTATTGCAAAAATGCGATGTCGTCACCCGACATAAACGGTTTCACGTATTGCTGGCGACGTCCTTTATGTAAGGCTTGTCGAAATGAAATCGCACCCGGAAGATTGTATTTTGGCACCATGCCTTTTACGTACTTCACGACGAAATCAACCACTGTGCCTTTCGCTCGTGGCAACATTTGTCCAAGGCTAGTTAAGACCACATGTTTGATTGGCGTTTTATCAACAACCTGCTCTAACGTATTGGCAAAGTTAGACACGATTACTATCGCTTTGGCGTTTGCATCGTTGAGCTGGTGTTCTAACTCTCGCGGCGTATAAAGTGGATTCACATTAACCGCGATGAGGCCAGCTCTTAAAATACCAAACAACGCAACAGGGTATTGCAGCAGGTTAGGCATCATAATGGCAACGCGGTCACCTTTTTTTAGCTTTAGCTCGTTTTGCAAATAGGCAGAAAACGCACGGCTGCGCTCTTCCAACTTACGAAATGTCATGACCGAGCCCATGTTAACAAAAGCGGGCTGATCGGCAAATTTATGCACCGACTGTTCGAACATCTCTACTAAAGAAGGATACTGATCCGGATTGATATTCTCTGGCACGTCATTTGGGTATCGAGAAAGCCAAGGTTTATCCACAATTACACTCCTAGCGTATTAAGTCTTGCGTTTAATCTTCAAAATGTGAGCCTTTAAAAACTTAGCTGTTTAAATCTTCGCCATTTAACAACTTGTTACATTCAACTCACAACCTGAGAATCCGTTACTCATTGGTATTGCTTACTATTACAGCACAGGCAACCCTTTCACGCACGAAACACTCAAACACTTGTTTAATTTTTGTTAACTAGTTCAGAAATTAGTTCAAATACTCTATCTGGCGATTCTAAATGGCAATGATGATCACCGTCTACCCACTCTACTTGCACATTGTTAAGTTTTTCTAAGGCGAGTTTGTCTTGAAGAAAACCGTATCCAGAGCGACCTAATATAACCATATGAGGAATGGAAATGGCGGACATCACCGCTTCAGCGTGTAGTCGCGACATACGATACACAGACTCACATTTGAGCTTGCTATCATGGCGCCAATACCACTGCCCATCAACGCTTTGAAGGTCTCTCTCCACAATAGGACGAACCGAGTCGACATCTAATTTCGTTGCTCGCATCCGCATAGTCACCGCGTCATCAAAGGACGGCAGTGCTCGCCGTTTTTTGTTTCTCCAGCGCTCGCGACTTTCGATGCCTTTTCTCAACCGACTGACCGCTTGAACGGGGTCTTCTGCCATTGGGAAATGCGCTTCAATTTGAACTAATCCTGCGACATTTTCAGGAAAGGCGGCACTATAGCAACTTGCAATCAATGCACCAAGCGAATGTCCAACCAAGAATGCATTGACCGCTTGAAGATTAACCAAAACCTGATGTAAATCGTCAATATAGTCATGAAAGCTATAAAAATGGTCACTATTTTTATGAGTTGAATGCCCATGACCCGGTAGATCCAAGACCAAAACACGCCAACTCAATCGCTGCTGCTCAATGATAGTCAGCAATTTGTGAAAGCTCGCGGCATTATCCATCCAGCCATGAACAAAAACGACCGTCTTAACGGTCGTTTCCTCTGTTTGAAATACAGCGCCTTGATACTCCAAGTAAGCGATGTTTCTATCGTTAACTTGCAGTAAACACTCTTTAAAAGCTCGCAAGATTACTTCACCTCTTTAATAACGCGACCTTGCGTTGGCCCATAATAGAAGTCGTCACAGTAGTAGCCCCAGCAAGAATGAAAAGCGCTCGCCTGACGGTTGATAATTAGACGCTCTTCCACTCGCCATAAATACTGTCCGTATGCCTTTATCACTGGAAAGTCGGCTTCAAATTCGCCAACTTTTCCCCGTTCATCGCCCGCTTTACTTCCGCCGACAGTGATCAGTCGACCTCTTGTGTACGTTACTGGGTCAATAAACCCGTCCACGTACGCGATAAAGCGGCCATTAGGCTCTTGGTCTATATCCGGCTTGCCATATTTATCGATAGGAAGGTTAACAATTTCAATTCGGGTCTGAGTCGCAAGGTTCGTGACGGTATCTATGACCCCGCCAAGACGAACTTCACTGCCATCTTGCGCATCTACAACCGGTTGATATTGCGCAATAACATTTTCGTTCGTTGTGGCCAGTGAGTCCGGTAAGCTACCACAAGCGGTGAGCATGAAAGACAGGCACAATGCCCCCCATAATTTCAAAGATTTATTCATTCTTGCTCCACACATTAATCATTCTCATTATCACACGTACATATCGACACCAAACAGCTGTTCAAGTTCCTCGCGTTTAGCACGGTTCATCACATTCATATACGCTTCCAGCGCTTGTTTAGACCTTCCTTCAGGTAAATCATAGTGAACGTGAGTACGGTGCACGTCTGCATCAGAAATAGTGTTTACTGAATGAGCCACTGCCTGAGCAACTTTCGTGACTTGTGTAGACTGACCAATCTGAGGGGTGGGTTGAGACGTGGGGGTATTCGATACCGATTGCTTACGCTTTGCTTTATTCGTCCGCTGCTGAGAGTGGACGGTAGGTAAACCTTGAATCGAAACCATATGCCTCACCTAATGCGTGGTTGTATTAAATGCCTTACTGCAATGACCGCGACGTTAACGTGTACGTGGTGTTATACGATCTTATATAGACACAGCTTTGTGTTGATAAAGGGGCGATGATCCTACCCCTTCAACTTATCCTACGAGCTCAGCATCTTAAAATACCGAGCTAAAAGTAGCTGGGTAATTTATTCTCTTCCCGGCAGCTTTTTCCAAGTCACATTATCTCGTAGATAAACAGGACTAGCCTCTTCCGCAGCAACGACATTGCCTTTTGCTAACTCATATTGCGCTAAGAAAGCAATATCTTCCGCTTCTGGATAGAGTACACCGGATGATTGAGTATCAATCGCAAGCGACGACAATGATTCAGCATACGCATCCCAACCGGTTCCTGCCGTTGCCCATGTTATGTTATCTTGAGGTGTATTCGCCACTACCGTGTCCGGTGCAACTACTTGTTCTGGTTCAACTTCCGTCCAATCGCCGTTTTCAAGACGCTCGAAACGTCCCCAATAGACTTCGCTCATACGGGCATCAATCGCGGTCGCAACGTGGGTGGTTTCATTTTTACGGTAAGCGCCTTGCGCCATGGCTTTTAACGTCGAAATACCAATCATCGGTAAATCAGCACCAAAGCCAAGCCCCTGAGCCACACCAATACAAATGCGCACGCCAGTAAAGCTACCTGGACCTCGTGCAAACGCTAATGCATCAAGATCTTGTAAAGTCAGTCCCGCCTCATTTAGCAGCTCATCAACCATAGGTAAGACTTTCTTAGTATGATCACGTGGCGCAAGTTCACTGCGAACGTAAGTTTTATCTCCGACTAAAAGTGCGACAGAGCAGTTTTCAGTGGCGGTATCAATTGCTAGAATTTTGTTAGTCATCTATTTCTCAATGCGTTCTTTTTTTGGTGCACTTTGCTGGGATTGTAGCAAAAATGTCTCTATTTTTCCGAGGTCTCGAGTCCGCGGTATAGGCGGCAAGCTGGCGAGAAAAGTAGCGCCATAGTCACGCGTCACCAAACGGTTATCGCAAATAATCAGAGCACCACAGTCCTTTTGATCGCGAATCAATCGACCGACACCTTGCTTCAACGTAATAACCGCATCCGGTAATTGCACATGATTAAAAGGGTCACCCCCTTGAAGCTTACAGTCTTCAATTCGCGCTTTAAGCAGCGGATCATCAGGTGCGGTAAACGGTAATTTATCGATAATAACACAGCTAAGCGCGTCACCTCTAACATCTATTCCTTCCCAAAACGCCCCTGTCGCCACAAGCAAAGCATTCCCCAGTTCCATAAACTCAGCCAAGGTTTTTTGCTTGCTGGTTTCACCTTGCAGCAAAACTGGCAAGGTGAGCGTTTCGCGAAAGCGCTCGCCTAACTCTCTCATCATGCTGTGCGAAGTGCATAGGAAAAAACAGCGACCTTGGTTTTTTTCTATGACGGGTGCCAGCATAGCGACCAGCTTCTCAGCGAGTCCTTTACTATTGGGCTCAGGTAAATATCGGGGCACACACAATCTTGCCTGTGTTGAATAATCAAAAGGACTAGGCAGCGAAAATTGCTGTGTTGGGGTCAGACCTAAGCGTGAAGTAAAGTGTTGAAAGTCCTCAGACACTGCCAGCGTTGCTGAAGTGAAAATCCACGCCCCACCTTTCGCTTCAATCTGCTCATGAAATTTATCAGCCACACTAAGTGGGGTAATGTGTAAACTAAACTGCCTTGGCGTCGTGTCGTACCAATAGGAGTAACCCGTAATGGACACATCGCATACGCGTTCAATGCGTCCTTTAATTAAATTAGCGCGCTCAAAAGCGGTATCCAATAACTGGCTGCGACCTAATGCCAGTTTCAGCACATCAATACACAGCACGACAGAGTCACGCAGCCTTTCGACCTCTCGCAAAATAGACGGAGACTTAATCGCATCACGCCAGTTACCTCGAAACCCCGTATCCCCAAGCACAATACGTAAATCCATCGCCGCTTGAGACAGTCTATCTCCCGCTTTTTGTAACTGCTTCATATCACGCGCTTCAGTGCGGTAACCGATCTCTATATCTTTCGCAAGATCTTGAATTTGGCGGCTCGATAAAGACTGACCGAAATACTGGCTGGCAATGTCTGGAATTTGGTGCGCTTCATCAAAGACAAACACTTCCGCCTCTGGAATCAACTCTCCGAAGCCCGTTTCTTTAATGGCAAGATCAGCCAGGAAAAGGTGATGATTTACCACGACAACGTCGGAGTCCAAGGCGCGTTTTCTTGCTTTTAGAACAAAACAATCTTGATAGCTAAGGCAGTCCTTACCTAAACAATTATCATTGGTAGAAGTGATAGTGGGAATCACGGGACTGTCTTCGGCAATGGCATCGCATTCACCCAAGTCACCTGATTTGGTTTCCGATGCCCAACCACGCACTTTGACTAGCTGCGATAGCAATTCGGTATGAGTTTCTGTGGTATGGCTCTCAACCATCTGACGACTCAAGCGATCTAAGCACAAATAATTAGAGCGCCCTTTTAGCAGTGACACTTTGCCATGAAAGCCAAGTGCATCCACCATCAAGGGGAGATCGCGGTGAAACAATTGCTCTTGCAGGTTTTTAGACCCAGTACTGATAATGGTTTTTTTACCACTCAGTAATGCCGGAACAAGATAGGCGAAGGTTTTACCGGTACCCGTGCCCGCTTCTACAACCAACTGCGCTTCTTGCTGAATCGCGTTTTCTACCGCGTTAGCCATATCCAGTTGCGGCTGACGAGGTTGAAAACCGGGGATAACTTGTCCTAAAGCTCCGCCTGACGCGAAAGCCTTATTGATTGCTTTAGATACCATGACACCGAGTCAATTAGCTAAGAATGGCGTTAGTATACCTGAACAAGGTGTCATGCTTGTAGTACGTAAGGAGATGTGGAGCGTAAACTGCCTCCCCAAATGGCATAACCTCCCAATGTGTAACAGGGTTTGAAGCTAATGACGATTAAGGTAGCGAGACAACCACGTTGGGGGGCTGTGCTCTTCTTCCGATGATTTCAAGTGTTCTACGGCGTGCTGTGGGGAAACCTTTTCTTCCCATAATAAGTCCAGGCGCTGACTATCAACGTGTTTATCACCTATCAGTTTTGATACTCGTTGATCGTAAAGTTTTCGTGCTAATAGTTCTCTATCCATAGCATTTCCTTCTAAACAAAACAAAGGCCGTAATAAAATCGAAAAAAGTTCACAGCCTTTCGACACGATTTGGAAGATACCTTTCGATTTTGTTGAAACCTTAGCCAGAATAGATTAAAACTGGTGGATAGATTGCGTGTTACGTCAATAAACGCACCAAACTAAAACCCTCTTGATCGTAAATTACGATTCACTTCAATAGATTGTATTTTCAACGTTATTGAGATCGATGCTACTTCAATTGGTACCAAATTTTTACTATTTCACGGAAGCCGTAAATCATGGAAAAGAAAACCCTGCTGACGCATTGTAATGATGCGCCGGGACTCATCTCAAAAATCACCAATATCTGTTACAAACACCAACTGAACATCATTCATAACAATGAGTTTGTAGACAATACCAGTGGTCATTTTTTTATGCGTACCGAACTGGAAGGCTATTTTAATAATCAGACCTTACTGGCCGACTTAGACCAAGCACTGCCAGCGGGCACTAAGCGTTCATTAGTCGATTCATCTCGTAAGAAAGTCGTTATTTTAGTCACTAAAGAAGCGCATTGCCTCGGTGATATTTTAATGAAAAATTATGATGGCAGCTTGAATGTCGACATTGCTGCCGTGGTCGGAAATTACGATACACTTCAGAGCCTCACGGAAAAATTTGATATTCCTTACCATTACGTGTCTCATGATGGGTTGAGCCGTGAAGAGCACGAAGCAAAAATGCTAACCGTCATTGCCCAATATGATGCTGACTACCTAGTACTCGCCAAATACATGCGTGTACTCACACCTGCTTTTGTTGAAAAATACCATCACAAAATCATTAACATTCACCATAGTTTCCTACCTGCTTTCATTGGCGCAAAACCGTATCAGCAAGCCTATGACCGCGGTGTAAAGATCATCGGCGCGACCGCGCACTTTGTTACTAATGATCTTGATGAAGGTCCAATCATTAAACAAGACGTCATTCCTGTGGATCATAACTTCAGCGCGGCCGACATGGCTCAAGCAGGTCGCGACGTTGAAAAGAACGTACTATCCAAAGCGCTCAATAAAGTCATCAATGATCATGTGTTTGTTTATGGTAATAAAACCGTGATTCTCTAACTCGCTAAGGAGCCAATGAGACTATCAGCTCATGGCTTAGTCACTCTGGCTCCTTTGTTCCACTACCTTGTTTCCGTTTTTAGAATAGTGAGTGCTGTGCTCAAACCACCTATAACGTTACTTGGGGTAGCTATCTACCCTGCTCGCAATTCACGCCATAAGAAAATGTAAGCTTAAGATTAAAACACCTTACATTACCTTACGTTTTAAACAGGCGACTTAAATACTAACCGTTGATAAAAATAAACACTTCCAACTACTTACAGAAATATCAATTACAGCATTCATTAGTAAGTCACTCCTTAGCTTGATAAATTGTTCAACAACAAAGCAGCTATCAACGAAACCCTTACACTCAATTACACATCATCATACTAAACTAATATAATCTAGTCATACCAGTTAACTACCTATCGTTACATTTTATTATAAGATCCCAGTGGCCCTGAAAAACAAAAAAACATTAACTGGCTACATAATTATTTCTCGCTCCGCTGCAAAGCAATAAAGACAAGTTATATTCCGTTAAATGAGACCATATAAGTACGAATGAAATAAAAATGGATAATTAAACAGGGCACCAGATGCATATAGAACACTTTGGTGCCTGATTTTCTATAGCTAGGAGCAGTAATGAACACTATTCAGTCACTAGAACTGTTAAAGACATCCGCAGAAAACAGAACAAAAACGCTTACACATTTAAAAGAGGAGTTTGCATACTTAGTCGGATCAGATATTAAACTCGCTGTTTTAGAAGTTAATCATGACTGGTGCAAGATTATAGGCAACAGTGTTTTTATACTAAAAAATGCTTGTAGCTTTGAAATATTCATCCTGCACATCAGCAAGGTTATAGATATATCAGCAAGCAATTGGGATGAAAATCATTAACATACAACTCAAATACAACGATTTTTCGGTGTTTTTAAGCCAACTCTAGTTTAAAACACACCAGCTATATATTATATTTAGAGGCTCTATCACAATAGTGTTAAGGCCTCATATCCGAAACTGAGTAATAGAACTGAGTAATAGTACGCTTATGGCTAATTTAAATAACTACTAATAGCCTGGCATGCAACAGGTATAGACTGACTCGGTTCTAGTATGTCCAAATAGCAACTATCTACATTTTTCCTAAATACCATTGGGACTGAATAGTCATTTTTTTCCTTTAATTCTAAATCTGTTTCTATGGCCCCCACAACTCCTTCAATCGCTCTTTTTACTCGTCCGCCGGCATCTATATATTCGAAAGGAGAACGAAAACTATTACTTATGATTTCTGCAGCTCCATCCAAGGGGACACCTCTGATGATAATCGATGGATAGTGACCCCACTTGGTCCCACCGAATGCAAACCAGTTGTTGATAACCCTTATAGATTGTCCTCCTACACCTGGGCTGACGCTAGATTCATGCATATCGAATGAATGGCCGTTACCTTCTTCTAAAATAACGTTATACGAGGCGGTGTAAGACTCACCCTCCTGACCAGAGCCTGCGATACTATGTCGATTACTATCGAAGACATTACAGAATATTGAGGCTGAAGAATTTCCATTTTGAACAACAACACCATAGCCACGGCTTTTCTTTCTATTGTGATGTATATAATTGTTTCTAACTAAAACGTTTTGCCCTTTCTTGACAGAAACAGCACCTCCTCCCCAACCATAAATCTCATTATTTTCTACAACTAGCCCAACCGTATCAACCTTATTTTGAACGCCTATTGTCAAAACATTTGTATCTATATTTGACACTGGCCCTTGAATCCTCATACCTGTTAACTTTACGTTATTACCCGTTGTGATGATAGGAAAGTAATGCTGTTTCTCATCTATATAATCAACTTTCAGCAACGCTCCCTTGCTACCATTTACACCTCTATCGCTGTAAATGACCACGTTGTCAGGGATATCTAAGCCATCTTTTATATAAGGTAGTTTTATTACTGCATCACCTGGAATATAGATATTTGTTTCCCCATTATCTAAAGCCTGTTGTAGACCATTGATATCATGTACTGAGACCGTATTTTGGGAGTTAGCATCATGAATAATCGGGTGTTCAAACCCACCAACCGTGCCACACACATTGAGTACTTCAGCGTGCAATGGATGAGCTAGTATAATAAGCGATGTGTAAAGTAAGAGTGTTTTAGGTTTCATACGTTTATACCTTCCGGTTAACTTTTACATTATTATTGAGTTTTACTATTCGAAAAAATATTGAATCTACAAATTACCAGCACTGCTTCTTTTGGAGCAAGAGTCACTTAAACCAAGCATACTCATCGAACGGTTGGTTTCGATTTTGCTACATTTCCAACACGATGACTCATCATCATAACTATAATATGGCTATATAATGAAAATATTGAATTACAGGCATAGATAAAATTTGGCGAATAAATCGCCCTACTCATGTACAGAGTAAGAACTTTAACTTATTACTTTTAATTATTATGATTTGCACTCAGTTACTATTTATAAAATAGTATACCTGTCACGCTGCAGATTTTTATTGATACATTTCACATTATTCCGATTAAGGATAGACGAAAGCATTTGAAAGTCACGAAGTGGACGAAATTTAAAGTAGAAGCAACATATAATGCTGCTCTTCTGGTTAGTAAAGCAATCACTGGTTTATATGCAATGGCTATCTCTTGCCGAGCCTGAAAGAAAGCACGAGATACCCATTACAGGCGGTTTACTTAGGACGACATTACCTTCGCCCTATATTGACTGCTCCGAAGCGACAATGTTTCTCAAACTATGAGGATGTAATTTGATACACACACCGTCATATTTAAACGCCACTGTTGGGTTGGCGAGTCGCTCACCTTCTCCGTGAGGGCTAGAGAGTTTCATACTAATACCGCTGGTTTTGAGGTTTGCGATCTTATCAGCAAAGCCCGGAAACTGCGCAATAAGATCTTGAAGGAAATCTTCAGCAGTAATGGCTTGTGACGGCACGACAAATTCAATGTGTTCCCAATGCTCAACAGGGTGAGACTTGTTCTGTGCTGGGTATGGCAACTCTAAGCACTCTATTTCACCTACTTTTGTCACGATTGGTTGCTCAAATTGCATGACAATAATCGGTCTACCATTGATGGTCGCCTCAGAGATAACACGGCCATATTGCAGCCATTCTTGATGTGCTGCTTTAGCGACGTCAGCGTCATTAATTCTCATAGCAATATGGTCAGCTTGATGACGAGAAAGATCTAAAGATAATTGCTTGCATAAATCGAGAATTTTATCCATAAATCCGTCGATTTCATTCAACATCTGAGACGGCATTAAGCCTTTTTGCATCAGGGTTTGTCGCACTATATGATCACTCTTTTTGTACTTTCGAGGCTAAATACTACCAGTAATCCCGAAGATTAAGAAAAAATCCAATACTTGCCCCTAGGTGAAGGGCGTTAAAGTTGCTATTATGTGCGCCAAATTACTAGATGAAAACCAATTCCAAGAATTGAAGGAAATGCGTGTGAATATCCAAGCACTGATCAACGACAAAGTATCTCAGGCTCTTGAAGCCGCTGGCGCACCAGCAGGCAGCCCTGCAGCCGTTCGCCAATCTGCGAAAGCACAGTTTGGTGACTACCAAGCCAATGGTGTCATGGGCGTTGCTAAGAAGTTGGGCAGTAATCCACGAGAATTCGCTCAAAAAGTCCTAGACGTTTTAGACCTAGAAGGTATTGCAAGCAAAACTGAAATTGCAGGCCCTGGTTTTATCAATATTTTCCTTAGCGAAGAGTTTCTAGCTAAACAAGCAGAAGCAGCACTTGCTGACGCACGATTGGGGGTTGCTTCACAAGAGCAACAAACTATCGTTGCTGACTACTCAGCTCCAAACGTAGCAAAAGAAATGCACGTCGGCCATTTGCGCTCAACCATCATTGGTGACGCTGTTGTACGTACTCTTGAGTTCCTAGGTCACAAAGTGATCCGTGCAAACCACATTGGCGACTGGGGCACACAATTTGGCATGCTTATCGCTAACCTTGAACGTGTGCAAAAAGAATCAGGCGAAGTTTCTATGGAACTGTCTGATCTTGAAGCCTTCTATCGCGAATCTAAAAAACTCTACGATGAAGACGAAGAGTTTGCTGCTCGTGCTCGTGGCTACGTTGTTAAACTTCAAGGCGGCGATGAGTACTGCGCTCAAATGTGGAAAAAACTTGTCGATGTGACGATGGTTCAAAACCAGCACAACTACGATCGCCTTAACGTATCACTCACTCGTGATGATGTGATGGGTGAGAGTATGTACAACGACATGCTGCCTGCAATTGTAAAAGACCTGCAAGCTCAAGGCCTTGCCGTTGAAGATGATGGTGCTCAAGTTGTATTCCTAGATGAGTACAAAAACAAAGACGGTGAAGCGATGGGTGTCATCATCCAAAAACGTGATGGTGGCTTCCTATACACCACAACCGATATTGCTTGTGCCAAATACCGTTACGAGCAATTGAATGCCGATCGTGTACTTTATTTCATCGACTCTCGTCAGCATCAACATCTACAACAAGCATGGACTATCGTTCGTAAAGCGGGCTATGTTCCAGAAAGCACCACCCTTGAACACCATGCATTTGGCATGATGCTAGGTAAAGACGGTCGCCCTTTCAAAACTCGTGCTGGCGGTACGGTTCGTTTGGCTGACTTGCTTGATGAAGCCATTGAACGTGCTGGCGCATTGATTGAGTCTAAAAACCCAGATCTTGAATCAACTGAAAAAGCGAACATTGCGAATACAGTGGCAATGGCAGCCGTTAAGTACGCTGACCTTTCTAAGCACCGTACTACCGACTACGTATTTGATTGGGACAACATGTTGGCATTTGAAGGCAACACGGCTCCTTACATGCAGTACGCTTATACACGTGTAGCATCCGTATTTGCTAAAGCAGGTGTTTCAATGGATGACCTGCAAGGCCAAGTCATCATTACTGATGAGAAAGAGAAAGCGCTGGTTGCTAAACTTATGCAGTTTGAAGAAGCGGTTCAATTGGTCGCTAAAGAAGGTCAGCCTCACATCATGTGTAGCTACCTGTTTGAATTGGCTGGTCAATTCTCTAGCTTCTATGAAGCTTGCCCTATCTTAGGCGCATCTGATGAAGCGACTAAACAGAGTCGTTTGAAACTAGCAGCGCTAACAGCAAGAACTATCAAACAGGGCTTAGACCTGCTTGGTATTGAAACATTAGAAAGAATGTAATGTTCACGTCTAAGTGAAATGAGAAGGCGACTTGCGAAAGCAATTCGCCTTTTTTTGAACTCAATTTTGGGAGACCTTCTATGTCGTTTTCACTGCACCCCCAATTAGCGCTCGACACCACTTACCTCGGCGACTTTCCTCTTTGTGTGGCATTGCTTCACAAAGACAATTCGGTACCATGGGTTATCCTTGTTCCAAAACAAGCTAACCTTCGCGAGCTTCATCACTTACCCATGGAGCAGCAGCATCAATTTCTCGCTGAATCTCAATGCGTGAACCTCGCATTAGAGTCACTGTTTACACCTGATAAGCTCAACTTAGGTGCGCTCGGCAACATGGTGCCACAACTTCATATCCATCATATAGCGCGTTTTAGCAATGACATTGCCTGGCCAGGACCGCTGTGGGGGAACACCAAAGGCGAATACCGTAACGATACAAAACAAAGTGAACTTGCGAATACTCTACGTATGGAGCTGGCGAAGTCGGCTGAATTCCATTACTAATAGACCGTCGTTACTGGCAAGTCGGTCGCTCGACAAGTAAGTGGATCCTATAACCACAAAAAAGGCCCCGCGGGGCCTTTTTTACATCGTCACTTGAATGGATAAACTATTCGGTTGATTCATGTGATACCTCACCCTAATCAACTGCCCAGCTTTATCACAATCTTCTGTCCTTGAAAGCTTTCCTTTGCGAATCCAGACTGCAAGCATGGCCTCAATACCATCTTCGCTTAGCGCAAACGCCTCAGCAAGCGCTTGACGGGTCACACCTGGATGACACTCTATATGTGCTTTCAAGTCAGCTAAAATCATACCACTTGAACCTCTAGTGCTTTTTGTTTTTTACCCTCAGACTTCAACAGTTTGAATACTAAAAGACCAAATAGCAATATACCCACAATCCATGCTGAACTTGTCGTAGGGTGCGCGCTAAAGTGAGTCACTTGGTAATACAAAGTTGCACTGCCGTATGCAAGACCCATCGTCCATACACCAATGAATCGAGCATATTTCTGGCCAAATTCACGTACGTAAGCCCCCATAGCTGCAACGCATGGTGTGTAAAGTAAGATAAATATAAGGTAAGCAAAAGCAGCGTTTGCGGTGACAAAGTACCCTTTTAGGTTCCCAAAAATAGATGTGTCTACTTCCTGCTCTTCAGCAACAGCCGTCGCATCAGATAAATCTCCAACATCAACACCTAATGGATCGGAATAACTTAAACCAGATAAGTTATCAGGAATAGAAGCAACCGCGTCTTGCAAACTCGCCATTAAGTTGAACTCTTCACCTTCATCATTACCCGACGTGTATAAGCTATTTAGCGTGCCCACTACGGCCTCTTTAGCAAAAATACCGGTAATAATACCCACCGTTGCAGGCCAGTTATCTTGCTGAACGCCCATCGGAGCAAAGACAGGAGTCACAACTTGCGCGGCTTTCGACAACACTGAATTCTCACTGTCCTCATTACCAAATGAGCCATCCATACCAACCGAGTTAAAGAAGCTAAGAATCGTGACAACAACAACAATAGTCTTACCGGCACCCAGCACAAAACGTTTTAGCTTCTGCCACGTTTTGATCATTACGTTTTGAATCGTCGGTAATTCATAGTCTGGCATTTCCATCACAAGGCTATCACTGGCGCCTGGATAGATGGTGTACTTCAATACTAAGCCGGTAAAAACAGCGGCGACTATACCTAATAGATAAAGTGCAAAAACAATATTTTGACCACTCTCTGGGAAAAACGCTGCAGCAAAAAGCGCATAAACAGGTAATCTTGCACCACAAGACATGAACGGTGCCATCGATGCAGCCAGCTTACGCTCTCTCTCTTGGTCTAGTGTGCGCGTCGCCATAATAGAAGGGACGTTACAACCAAAGCCAAGGACAAGGGGAACAAACGCCTTACCCGGAAGGCCAATTTTTTGCATGACTTTATCGAGTACAAACGCTGCACGAGCCATGTAACCAGAACTTTCCAACACAGCAAGAAACAAATACAGCGCAGCAATTACGGGAACAAACGTTGCTACCGTCTGAATACCACCACCGACACCGTCAGCAATCAGGGTAACTAACCAAACTGGCAAATGGTCATCAAGCAGATAGTGGCCGCCGTCCACAAGTAATGCGCCCACACCTATATCGAAGAAATCGATAAAAGCACTACCGATATTAATTGAGAACATGAACATCAAGTACATGACCACAAAGAAGAAGGGAATGCCTACCCACTTGTTCAATATGATCTCATCAACTTTTTCAGTAAAACTCCGACTCAACTTACCTTCGCTGCGACGCAGCTTTTTACACTGTTCATGTAAAAAGGTGTACTTCACATCTGCAACTTGTAAATCAATATCAATGCCAGTTTGAACTCGAGCAAGTTCGACTGTCGATTTTTGGTCACTGGTTAATGCGTTAAGCACCATGACGTCATTTTCAAGTGAGCGAATCGCTAACGCCCTTGCATCTACTGCTTCGTCAGCAAACATTGGAGTTAACTTAGCAATGGCATGTTCCATTTCATTGCCATAGTTAAGCATCAGCTTATCAAGCGTTAAGCCTTGCACCACAATTTTATGCAGTTGCTCTTTTAAGGTTCGAACTTGGTCTTTATCCGTTGCTGACAAGGTCACGACAGGACAGCCGAGTGTTTTTTCTAAAGCTTTTATATCTAGCTTCACTCTTTCTCGCTTCAAGGCATCCATTTTGTTAAGCACAACAATCATTGGACGGCCAAGTTCACGCAGTTGAAGCGTCATATACAAACTGCGCTCAAGACTGGTCGCATCAACTACGTTAATAATGAGATCCGCTGGATGTGTTAAAACCGCACGTGAGGCAATGGATTCATCAATACTGTTGCCATCATTACCACTGTCTAGCGCGTAAATACCCGGAAGGTCGGTTAATTGAAAGTCATCTCCAGCATGACGATATTGACCCGTTTTCTTTTCTACCGTTACACCAGCCCAGTTACCAACTTGTTGCTTAGCACCAGTTAGTCCGTTAAATAGAGTCGTTTTCCCGCTATTAGGGTTACCAACGGTTAGGATGGTGTAATTCATTTCGCCGACTCCACTTCGATAGATTGTGCAATTGCATTGCGAATTGCCAGTGAGACACCTCTAACTTCAACCTGAAGTGGGTCTCCCATCGGTGCACGACGGATCACTTTGATTTCAGTATTCGGTAAAATCCCCATTACCATTAATTTTTTACGGACGTCAGTTGAGAGCCCAGATAAAGCAGTGATAACACCACTGCTTCCTACTTGTAATTCAGCCAGCTTCATTTAATTCACCCAAACTATGATTGGTAATGAGAAATATTAACATTAGCACTAATTTTAATGGTGCAACCTTAGGTTTCGCTTTGCGTTAGATCAACTTTGCGCTATTTGTAACCGAACGTAACGTCAAAAAAAACACGTTAATTTCGTCAAATTAACGTAAAACCATTGTAAGCCGTTTAAAAAACAGCCAGGTAAAAACAACAAAATAAAGCAAAAAATCCTTTTAAATCAAACAAGTAACAACTTAACAATGAACTTGTCGCGATTGTTATGGTAGGTTGCCGTTTTTTTTATAAGTACATTAAGTGGGAATCGCTATAGTGAATTCCAACAGAGCAAAACGCTCCTGTATATTAAATTCCAGAGGTGATGTGGTGACCCACATCACTCCGGCAGCAAGCGAAGGTGTCATTGGCACCCGCGGTATGGTCCCCCGGCTATGCCGCGATTTTTTTTGCGTCGCGTTTACCCGCTACAAGATCTGCGCTAGTAAAATACCATCCCCACCTATGCAACTACTCTCACTATAATAAGCGTGACTTCGCCCTTATAACGTTAGCCTCAAATACTGTACATTTGTCAATCAATCTCAAATTGATCATAATGGAAGGTAAGTATTTCAGGGAATTAGATACGATGATGGCACTAAATGGTGATGTAGGTGAAAGCTACGGCTGTTGGTCTTTAGGTAAAGATGAACGGCTCATTCCTCTATTAGATAAGGCAAATATCGCCTGCGGTTTCCATGCCTCCGATCCTGAAATCATGTCTCAGACAGTACAACTGTGTAAACACCACAATGTATCTATTGGTGCTCACCCTGGCTACGAGGATAAAGTGGGCTTTGGCCGACGAAGCATCACGATGTCTACCGATGCCTTAACCACATCGATTCTATACCAAGTTGGTGCTTTAGAAGGGATTTGCCGGCTTCATCGCTGCAACGTTGACTATATTAAACCCCATGGTGCGATGTATCACGATATGATGCATTCAGCGTCTATCATGCAGGCTATCTTTGCCGCAGCTAAAGTGCTCAACCTGCCAGTCATGCTACTCGCCAACAGTCACACAGAGCAAAACCGCCAACTTGCCAGTAACATGGGTATCTCAATACTCTTTGAAGCTTTTGCTGACCGCTTGTATTTAGACAATGGTGAATTAACACCTCGAAGCCAAGCTAACGCAGTATTCCGCTCCAGCGAACAAATTTTGGGCCAAGCCCGCCGTCTGTTACAAACACAAACACTCATTACTGCATCAGGAAATAAGCGAACCATTGTCGCAGACTCGCTTTGCGTTCATGGCGATAATGACGCTTCTATCGAAGTCGCAGCCGCTATCCGAACAATTATCAACGGCGGAGGACAAACCAATGGAGATTAAGCTAGAGGTCTATTCTGTCTCAGAATCTAGCCTTATGGTATATTTTGGCAAAAGCATCGACCTTACCCTTCCCCGCTATATTGCAAATTATGCCCAGCAGCTCACCGACGCTTTTCCAGACGCAATACTCAATTGCACACCATCTTATGCTTCTCTCCTTATTGAGTTTCACCCACTAAAGCTGGATTGGGTAACATTACAACGCTTTATCTTAACCATGAAACCCAGTCCTCCCTGCGCTGATACATCACAAAATACTATCCCCCTGCCGACCTACTACGATTTAAGTACCGGACCGGATCTTACAACCATGACAGCGCAACTAAACCTGTCCAAAGAACAAATAATTGAGCTTCACCACTCCGTGCTTTACAGCGTGTGTGCCATTGGGTTTGCACCTGGCTTTGCCTTTCTGGCTGACGTTCCGGAAGAGATACGTATGCCTAGATTAACTGAACCAAGAAAAAGGGTTCCGCAAGGCAGCGTCGGTATCGCCGATCGACAAACAGCAGTGTATCCACAAACGACGCCAGGAGGATGGAACATTATTGGTAATTGTCCATTGCAACTCTACGACGCAGCCTCTCCCCAGACGTCGCGATTAAAAGTTGGTGATAAGGTTCAATTTACCCCGATCAGCCAACGTGAGTTTCTTGAAATGGGGGGAACAACATGCCTAGACTGGTGATCATCAGCCCAGGTCACTTGAGCTTAATTCAAGATTTAGGTCGCTTTGGGGTTGCTCAATATGGACTTAGCCAAGGTGGCGTTGCTGATTTACAGGCACATTGCTGGGCGCAAAAAGTGCTACAAAATCCCACCTCAAATGCAAGTATTGAGGTTTTATTTGGTCATGCGCAATTCCAAGCTCTTGAGCCCATCACCATAATGCTCAGTGGCGCAGATTGTTATGCCAGCATCACTTCCCCAAAGTCTGCGGCTTCATCAAAACAAGCCATATCAAACTGGCGGCCTTTTACGCTCAAGTCTGGTGAAACCTTACAACTAAACACCCCTAGGACTGGCGCACGAACCTACTTATCAGTGAGAGGAGAATTCCAACTGGCTTCTAGCCTTGGCAGTGCGTCAACAGTTGTTAGAAACCGTATAGGGGGGATAAAAAATGGCGAGCCATTACGCCGAGGGGATATCCTCACCATCAATGAGTCAAAACCTCAGTACAATGCTAATAAAGAGGCGCCTACCGAATTAGCTTCGATACCAAGGTCTGCCATTTCTAGGTATCCCATGCAGCAACGCATTCGGCTCATTCCGAGCTATCAATTTTCTAGCTTTGATCCAACGATGACTAAAGCGTTACTTAACCGCTGGTTTACCGTCTCTACGCAAAGTGATCGGATGGGAATTCGTCTGTCTTCCTCAGAAGCACCAACAACTCAACACACGGGGCTTAATCAAACTGATATCATCTCAGAAGGCATTGCATGTGGGTCGGTTCAAATTACACACGGCGGCTCGCCCATTATTTTGCTACAAGATAGACAAACCCTCGGCGGCTATCGTAAAGCAGGAGTGATCGCCTTTCGAGATCTAGCCAAATTAGGTCAATTACGCCCTGGGGCACAAATCCAATTTGAGTTGACAAATATAGAGGTAGAAAGAGTCAAACAACGCGCTTTCTATCACTACTTTTCTTTATAAGTACTCATTAAAGCAATACTGAGCCCAGAAAGTGACTATTTTTAAGCACATATTTAAGCGCTTTCACTCTCATCACTCTCCAAAGAGGCAAATTTCGAAGGTGAGATCCCAAAGTAAAGCTTAAATCGTTGTGAGAAATATGAAGGGTCATTAAATCCACATGAGAAAGCCACATCTGCCACCTTTTCACCTTGCAATAACATCTCACACGCTTTTTCCATGCGAATTTCACTTAAGTAATCGGAAAAAGTGACGCCGAATAGCGACTTAAAACGTCTCTGCAAGCTGCGCTCAGAAATATACAACACCTTTGCCGCGCTTGAGGTGCTAAATTCAGGATTATTAAATTGATCAGACACCAATTGTGTGACATTGGCTTTCCAATCATCATGCTTCGCTTTATCTGGACTGTTTTCCGCAACGGATTCTAATGTATGAGCGTCGAAATCGGTCGGCTTCGAAACTGGCGGCTCAATCTCTAAGTTATCTTTATTAGTATCAATTAAATTAGCACTATAGAGGTTCCAGCGTATCACCATACGATTAACGGCGCCTCGCTCTATAGGTCGTAATTCCCCCCCTGAGTTATGAATGTGTAAAGGTAAACTACTTGGACTAAAGTCGAGCACTTTTTCCGTTTCTACATTATCAAACTCTTGTGGTGAACAATTGACACTAGGCAAAGGTAAGCCTGAGTCTTCAAACGTGACACTCAGCTTCGTTCTATCAACATCGACGGTAATACTAAGAACCTGCCCTCTCACTAAACGCTTCAAAGCATTTGATAAAACAGAGTTAAAAATAATATCTAAGTTACAATCATCCAAGAAAACATAACTCGTCTCAGAAAGCACCAATAGTTCAATGCGAACACCATGGTGCTCAAACTCTTGCAGCCAAGCTTTGACGGTAAAATTAATAATATTGCTTACAGAGCACACAGCTGGGCGCTGGCCTTCTTCATCAAAGATGGCGTCTAGATTTCGTAATCGCTCATTGAGTCCAGTATTTTGCTTTACGTTATCTAGATACGTATGCTTTGATGCATCGACGGCACTTTGGACTAAATCACGCATTACCTGCTGCCTAACATGGAATACTTTTCTCAGCTGTTGGTTATTCCTGACAAGAACGCGACTTTGGTGCTGTAGCTGCTC
This sequence comes from Vibrio nomapromontoriensis, assembly GCF_050337205.1. NCBI lineage: Bacteria > Pseudomonadati > Pseudomonadota > Gammaproteobacteria > Vibrionales > Vibrionaceae > Vibrio > Vibrio nomapromontoriensis. The sequence goes on along the minus strand of NZ_JAKJSS010000006.1, from coordinate 428,868 downwards.
TGTTTTAAGAGAAACTTGTGTCTTCAACATTTTGTTAATAGCCGTCACACGTCGTGAGCGCCATAGCACAACCCAAATAATCACGGACAGCGCGCCAAAGAAAGCAAAAGCGTAAAAACTTGCCGACTTATACCATGGCGTTAATACCACCAGCCCAAATGACTTTTGGCTAAAACCACTCTCATCACCGACAACACGAATATAAAGTTGATGTTTTCCCTCTGTCGGTTTATCAAAATTAAGCTCTAATCCTTGAATCTCTGACCAGGTATCATCGCCATCAAAGCGATACTCTATCGCCTTACCCGATGCAAATGGCCACACACCAAACCTCATACCAATCGACTTGCCATAAGGAATATGGAGGTTTCTCACCGGTTCAGAGCCAATAGATACCGATTGGTTATCGACTGTAACCTCGGTAATTAGAACCGTTTGGCTTGGTAGCGCAGTCTGCAGTAATTCGCTTGATATAAACTCGACAATGCCGTAGCGAGAACCAACCGCAATCGCATCAGTTTCTCGATTGTAAGCACAACTGCCATCAACAAATTCATTATTAATCAATCCATAGGGTTCAGATAAGTGCCGCTTAATTTCTCCTGTCGGTAAGTATGCACTCACCCCCATAGAGGTGATGAGCCATAATGCGTCGCTACTCTGAGTCACACACAGCGGACGAATATTGGCACGCTGCAATTCAACTTGGGTTAACGCTCGACTTTCAGGCTGATAAGTAAAGACTCCATAACTGCTAACAGCCCAAAGGGTCTCTTGCATTGATGTCATTTCAATCACACGACCAAACGCTTCACTATCACTGACATAGTTGCTCTTACCACTTTCAACGATATATAGCCCATGATCCGTACCCACAGCTAAACGTTGCTTCTCCAACGCTTTCAATGTGGTTATCTTTGCGGGTAAGTGCTTATTTAGCACCCAATCCGTACCGTAATCTTTCAGCTCATTACTAACAACATCAAGAGCAAATAGCCGTAAACCGCTGCTCATCCATAAAGTACCACTATCACTGCCTTCAGATTCAAACGCTAGATGCTCAATATCAACGGGTAACGACGGGTACTCTTCCCGCATAGGTGTTACGCGATAACGTCCCAAATCAAGCGATAACAGCCCGCGCTCTGTTGCCAACCAAAGCATTTTATCTCGCTGCGCTACAGAGGAAACTTTGCCCCAAAACACCAGCGTTGAGATACCTTGGTTATTAACGGAATATAAGCCATTATTTGTAACAACCCAGTACCCACCTAACGGGTTATTAAACATATCGAGCTTAGTATCAATACGCCTTAGATCATCTTGGTAATTAACGGAAGAACGCCGAAATAGGGCACTGTACTCAGAAAAGTAGCGCACCCCGCCATTGGTCGCTATCCACATTCCACTCATTCCATCACTGACTAGTGAGTATATTTTCTCGCCAAGCAAGCCATACTCATCATTCAAGTTGACCTCTACTCTACTGGCGCCTCCTTGCGTCTTATCAATCAGATATAGCCCGTGCTCCGTTCCTACCCAATAATACCCTTCGGATTCTTCCAGAGTGAGAACATGAGACTGAGCTAACGGGTAATACTGAGAAGTAGATTGAGATGTATCGACATCATAGATTTCGACACCCGTCGTAAAACCAACGACAAGCTGTTTGTTTTCTGGGGAATAGTAGAGCGTTGATGCAGAGAGGTTTGCTGACAGTTTAAGTCGCGTTAATGAGCCATTATTCCAACGAAACACACCAATCGAGGTCGCTAAATACCAACTTTCATCGATAAAAAGGGCATCAGCAACATCAATAGACAATCCGCTGTGATAACTTTCAAATAAAGAAAGAGGCAGCATTGTCACCCGTTCACTGCTCATTGAATACATGTAGAACTGCGACTCGTCCACAAACCACAAATTGCCATTAGACTCACCTAAGTGGCAAATGGTATTCGTCAATTGAACGTCGTAAATAACTTGCTCTTCGTCTTGAGGAACTTGAGTCAGGACGTGATTATCGCGGTGATACCAGAACCGACCTTGAGCAAAGACCGCATTTGAGGCAACAAATGGCGGATTGTTGAGAGTGACAAAACGGCGACCATCAAAAAAACGAATTTTATCATGGACATCAAAAGACCAAAGTCCACCATCTACCCCGATATATAACTGTTTTGCCGGTAAGTATTGCCCTTGCGACTGCAGTTGAAGTGGGTAAAAAATAGGAGGGAACTCAACGGCAGCTCCCTTAGTACACGATAGTAAAAGGAACCAGCATACACACTGAATCCACAGCCTCGTTTTTATCCTAAATTGCGGCAATATTTTCTTCGTATAACCGCACTCAGCCTCACTATGACGGGAGGCTGAATGTAACCAAAACGGATAATAGAAAGTGTGAATCACAAGAGCTCGGTTAATTTGCATCGATAATTATCGCTAATTTAATCGATTTAAAACATTTATTAAAGCGCTCACCGTTGATTACCACGCTAATTGCTTAGGTGATCACACCCCACTCCCCCCTATTCACATCATTACTTATACGCTATGAGCCTACTGAGATAAGCAATCAGAGAAACTATCTGACAGCGTATGAAGGAATGTAAAGTAGCTACCATCCTCGACAACAATATCCGTGCCGAGAGGGTCAAGTCGGCCGATGTTTGTACCCGTGCCACGAGTGACTGATTCAATCACAGCTGGCGTGTATTGCGGCTCAGCAAACACACACTTTATCTGTTTTTTCTTAAGCGTTGTTTTGATGTTAATCAGTGTCTTCGCCCCTGGTTTTCGCTCAGGGCTAACCGTAAAGTGACCTAGATTGTTAAGAGAGAAATAGGATTCAAAATACCCATAGGCATCATGAAAAACATAGTAGCCTTCTGTTTGAATCGGCGCGAGATCTTGTTTTATATCGCTTTCAGCCTTACTAAGGTTTGCCTCAAATTTAGCCAATTTATTCTCATATTCAGTACTATTTTCTGGGTCCAACTCTATCAACTTGGCGCTAATCGCTTGAGCAACTTTTAGCGCTTGTTTAGGGCCTAACCAAACATGAGGATCATAGCTGCCATGATGGTGTCCCTCATGACCATGATCGTCATCGCCAAACTCACGCAGTGACAGCCCTTCAATATCCACAACGGTCACTACGTTCGATTTTCCGTCGAGCGATTTGTCTAAGAAACTCTCTAAGTCGGGACCAAACCAAACGACGACATCACTACTGTGCAATCGCTTAACATCTGAAGGTCGCATCGCATAATCATGAGGAGAAGCATTGGCGTTTAATAACGAAGACGTAGTTTGCCCGTCTAAAATGAGCTCGTGGGCGATCATTTCAAACGGCTTGATGCTATTTAGCACCTCAATTGCCTGGGACTTCATTGGAACAAGTATTGCTAAAGCAGCAAAGGAAAGATAACGCAACATAGTGGCCTCAAGTGGTAGACTGGCTTAAGAGAGTTTTAAATGTTACATTATAACACTTAGCATTTGCAAATGAGTTCTATTCATGTCCGAATTAATTCGACTCGATGGGGTATCTGTCGAGTTCGGTAAACGTCGTGTGCTCGATAACATCACGCTGACGATAAATAAAGGCCAAATCCTCACCCTAATTGGCCCTAATGGTGCAGGTAAGTCTACCTTAGTGAAGGTATTACTTGGACTACAGAAGCGCTACCTTGGCCGCATTGAAAGCGCTAAGAAGCTAAGAATCGGCTATGTGCCTCAAAAATTACATCTCAATGAAACCTTGCCACTTAATGTCGGACGATTCTTAGCGCTGGCTGGAAAATACAGCGCTCAAGAGCAACTAGACGCCCTCAAGTTGGTTGGTGCCGAACACCTCATCAAAAATAATATGCATCAGTTATCGGGTGGCGAAAACCAACGAGTGTTACTTGCCAGAGCCCTACTCCAACGTCCTGATTTGTTAGTTTTGGATGAACCAGCCCAAGGGGTTGATGTACAGGGGCAAATTGATTTATATGATTTAATTGATAATATTCGCCATCGATTCGGTTGTGCGGTTTTCATGGTCTCTCATGATCTCCACCTTGTAATGGCTAAAACCGATGATGTCATTTGTCTTCATCACCATATTTGTTGCCAAGGTAGCCCACAAACCATCACTCAACATCCTTCTTATATCGCTCTTTTTGGTACGGCCACGAAGGAAACTTTGGCATTTTATCAACATCAACATACCCACCACCATCACGATTTGTCCGGTGAAGCGGTGACGGGCGATGCATCGCAGTGCGCACATCATAAACATGGACACACTCACCATGATTGAATTTTTACTTCCTTCTATTTTCGCCGGGCTTGGTATCGCTTTAATCGCGGGTCCACTTGGTTCTTTTGTGGTTTGGCGAAAGATGGCCTACTTCGGTGATACACTCGCTCACGCTTCTCTAATGGGGCTAGCGCTTGGTTTCTTGTTTGACATTAACCTGTATTTAGCACTGATCATTTGTTGTATGGCGCTAGCCGTCATATTGGTTACGCTGCAAAAGCAGCAGCTTGTCGCTACCGATACTTTATTAGGTATTTTAGCGCACAGTGCGCTGTCTCTCGGGCTCGTTGCCGTAAGTTTTCTAGACAATATTCGCGTCGATCTTATGAGTTACCTGTTTGGTGATTTACTCGCCGTTTCTCCGACTGATCTTGCCTATATTTATGCGGGCGTATTAGTCATTGGCGCGTTGTTATTTATTTTCTGGCGCTCTTTGCTCTCTACAACAGTCAGTGAAGATCTTGCTGCAGTCGAAGGCATCAATGTAGATTTGATGCGTCTATTGATTATGATCATGGTTGGACTTGTCATTGCTATCGGTATGAAATTTGTTGGAGCACTGATCATGACGTCACTACTGATTATACCCGCTGCCACCGCTCGTAAATTCACTCGAACTCCCGAAACAATGGCGTTTACCGCGTCAGCCATCGGTATGGTCGCAGTACTTTGTGGCTTGAGCCTTTCTTGGTTCTACGACACACCTGCTGGCCCGTCGGTGGTGATCAGCGCCGCCGCTTTTTTCTTATTAGCTCAACTAATGCCTTCACGTGATTAATAACTCTCCATCAACGCGATGACGCATCATGGTCACATAGCTAAATAAACCAGCGGTAATAAAAAGGGCCCCTACCGGGGCCCTTTTGCAAACCTATTCAAACGTACCATTGATTCAAACGTACATTTAAGGGCTTGTCGTCTTAATCCGACTTGGTTATTACCAACCGGTCACTTCACGAAGTGCTGAGCCAATGTCAGCCAAGCTTTTCACTGTCTTAACGCCAGCTTCTTCAAGCGCAGCAAATTTATCTTCTGCTGTCCCTTTACCACCAGAAATAATCGCACCAGCATGACCCATACGCTTACCTGGAGGCGCAGTAACACCTGCAATGTATGACACAACAGGTTTTGTCACGTTTGCCTTGATAAAGGCTGCCGCTTCTTCTTCCGCTGTACCACCGATTTCACCGATCATAACGATCGCTTCGGTTTCTGGGTCTTCTTGGAACAACTTCAAGATATCGATGAAGTTTGAACCCGGAATTGGGTCTCCGCCAATACCTACACACGTAGACTGACCAAAGCCTTCATCTGTTGTTTGCTTAACCGCTTCATAAGTTAGAGTGCCTGAGCGAGACACGATGCCAACTTTGCCTTTCTTATGAATATGACCTGGCATAATGCCAATCTTGCACTCATCCGGTGTGATGACACCAGGACAGTTAGGGCCGATCATCACAACACCCGCTTCATCTAAACGAACTTTTACGTCTAAAAGATCAAGCGTTGGAATACCTTCCGTGATAGTGACGATAAGCTTGATGCCCGCATCAATCGCTTCTAGGATCGCATCTTTACAAAATGGTGCTGGTACATAGATAACTGATGCGGTTGCACCTGTCGTTTCTACCGCTTCACGAACCGTGTTAAATACCGGTAGACCAAGGTGAGTTTGACCACCTTTACCTGGCGATACACCGCCAACCATTTGTGTTCCGTAATCAATCGCTTGTTCTGAGTGGAACGTACCTTGACCACCAGTAAAACCCTGACAAATAACTTTGGTATCTTTATTAATTAGTACAGACATTATTTGCCCTCCGCTGCAGCAACAACTTTTTCCGCAGCTTCAGTTAGAGAAGTCGCAGCTATGATATTTAGACCACTTTCCGCTAATTTTTGCGAACCTAGAGGTGCGTTGTTACCTTCAAGACGAACGACAACAGGGACCTTAACGCCCACTTCTTCCACTGCGCCAATGATGCCGTCAGCAATCAGGTCACAGCGAACAATACCACCAAAGATATTAACAAGAACCGCTTTTACATTTGTGTCTGACAGGATGATCTTGAACGCTTCTGTTACACGCTCTTTTGTCGCACCGCCCCCTACATCAAGGAAGTTTGCAGGTTGACCGCCGTGTAGGTTTACGATATCCATCGTACCCATTGCTAGGCCAGCACCGTTTACCATGCAACCAATGCTACCATCGAGCGCGACATAGTTAAGTTCCCACTGCGCTGCATGTGCTTCACGCTCATCTTCTTGAGATGGATCGTGCATCTCGCGAAGCTTAGGCTGACGGTACATCGCGTTTGAATCAATGTTGATCTTGCCATCAAGACAAAGAAGGTTACCTTCCGCCGTGATCACAAGTGGGTTAATTTCTAGCAGAGCTAAATCGTACTGAGCAAACATGTTGCCAAGACCTAAGAAAATCTTAACGAACTGTTTAATTTGGTCGCCGACGAGACCTAGCTTAAAGGCAAGCTCACGGCCTTGATAGGCTTGAGGACCAACAAGCGGGTCAATCGCTGCTTGGTGGATTAATTCAGGTGTTTCTTCAGCAATCTTTTCAATGTCTACACCACCTTCGGTTGATGCCATGAACACGATACGACGCGTTGCACGGTCAACCACTGCACCTAAATACAATTCATTGGCAATGTTTGATGCTTCTTCAACCAAAATTTTGGTGACAGGCTGACCATTTGCATCAGTTTGGAAAGTAACCAGGTTTTTTCCTAGCCATTTCTGAGCAAACTCTTTAACGCCTTCTTTAGTATCATGCAGTTCAACACCGCCCGCTTTACCGCGACCACCAGCGTGAACCTGACACTTAACTACTTTTTTCTCTGTACTAATACGACCGGCTGCTTCAAACGCTTCTTGGGCGGTATCACATGCAAAGCCTTCTGGTACAGGCAAACCGAATTCTGCAAACAGCTGTTTGGCTTGGTATTCATGCAAATTCATTTCGTTATTCCATTTGTTTATCCCTAAAGGGATTTATTATTTCCATAAAGCCGATAAGTGGGCCATACGTCTGTAGGAGGTACTTCTACGAATCACCCGTTAAAGGGCTAAATAAGAGCTAGACGCTGAGCCTGCCTAGCTCCTTTCACTTAGGGTGAGTACACACCCCAATAAACAACACGTTGTTATATATTGTTCAATACGTTATACATCGAGCAATAAACGTGCTGGGTCTTCTAATAGTTCTTTAATTGTTACCAAGAAACCAACCGATTCACGACCATCAATAAGACGGTGATCGTAAGACAGCGCTAGGTACATCATTGGTAAAATTTCCACTTTCCCATCAACCGCCATTGGTCTGTCTTGGATTTTATGCATCCCAAGAATAGCCGCTTGCGGTGGGTTGATGATTGGCGTTGACATCAATGAACCGAAAACACCGCCGTTAGTAATAGTAAAGTTACCACCTGTCAGCTCTTCGACCGTTAACTTGCCATCGCGGCCTTTGATTGCGAGCTCTTTGATGCCTTTTTCAATATCAGCAAAACCCAAGGTGTCACAATCTTTAAGGACTGGCGTCACCAAACCACGAGGGGTTGATACCGCCATGCTAATGTCGAAGTAATTGTGATAAACAATTTCTTCACCATCAATGGATGCATTCACTTCAGGGAAACGCTTCAACGCTTCTGTCACTGCTTTCACATAAAAAGACATAAAGCCTAGGCGCGTACCATGACGCTCCTCAAACTGGTCTTTATATTGCTTACGCAAGTCCATAATTGGCTTCATGTTAACTTCATTGAATGTCGTTAACATTGCTGTGCTGTTTTTGGCTTCAAGCAGACGCTCTGCAACACGCTTGCGAAGACGAGTCATTGGCACGCGTTTTTGGCTGCGCGCCGAAATAGGAGCAACCGCAGCTGGCTCTTCCGCTTTTGGTGCGTTCTTCGCAGCAGCAAGGTGTGCCTCAATGTCTTCACGAGTGATTCTGCCGCCAACGCCAGAACCCTTCACATCTTCTGCTTTCAAGCTGTGTTCACCCAGTAAACGGCGAACCGCTGGGCTTAACGCGTCGTTTGACTCTTCTGTCAATGCCGCTTTGTGGCGCTTGTCAGGAGAAGCTTGAGTTGAATCCGTCGTATCTGTTGTCGGCTCGCCCGCAACCGCACCCGGCTTCAGACGTGCAATCAGCTCTTTAGATAAAACGGTCGCCCCTTCTTCTTGAATAATTTCTTCCAGTACACCTGCTTCTGGCGCAGGGACTTCAAGGACTACTTTATCCGTTTCAATGTCTACAATGACTTCATCTCGAGCCACTGCTTCGCCTGGTTTCTTATGCCAAGTCGCGACGGTTGCGTCAGCGACAGATTCAGGTAAGTCTGGAACCAGAATTTCAATTGTCATATCTGTTTCTTCCTTTTACTTCTAGTTCTTAATCAAGGTCAACGCGTCTTCAATCAACGCTTTCTGTTGTTTCAAGTGTACTGACATATAACCAACTGCAGGTGAAGCAGAAGCTGGACGCCCTGCATATTTCAAATCAACACCTACAGGGATTGCTGCACGGAAATTGTGTTGGCTTGAATACCAAGCGCCTTGGTTTTGCGGCTCTTCTTGACACCACACCACGTCTTGTACATTGGTATACTTCGAAATTTTCGCTCGAACATCATCCAATGGGAATGGATAAAGCTGTTCAATACGCACAATCGCAACATCTTCTTGCTCATTGTTACGACGCTGCTCTAGAAGATCAAAGTACACTTTACCAGAGCAGAAAATTACACGTTTTACGTTCTCTGGATTAAGGTCATCAACCTCACCAATCGCTGGCTCAAATGTACCTGAAGCTAAGTCATCAAGACTCGATGTACACAGAGGGTGACGAAGCAGTGATTTTGGTGACATCACAATCAACGGGCGACGCATTGGTCGTACAACCTGACGGCGTATCATGTGATAAACCTGTGCCGGCGTTGACGGGATAATGACTTGCATGTTTTGCTCAGCGCAAAGTTGCAAGTAACGCTCTAGCCTTGCGGATGAGTGCTCCGGCCCTTGACCTTCATAGCCATGAGGTAGCAACATGGTCAAACCACATAAACGCCCCCACTTTTGCTCACCAGACGAAATGAATTGGTCAATCACCACTTGAGCACCGTTAGCAAAATCACCAAACTGTGCTTCCCAAATGGTTAAACCACTAGGCTCTGCGGTTGCGTAACCGTATTCAAACGCCAATACCGCTTCTTCCGATAACACCGAGTCAAACACTTGGAATGGGCCCTGCTTATCGTGAATATTCGCTAACGGTATGTAAGTACTTGCGTCATCTTGGTTATGAAGAACTGAATGTCTATGGAAGAAAGTACCTCGTCCAGCATCCTGGCCTGAGATACGAATACGCTTACCATCATCAAGGATCGTCGCGTAAGCCAGTGTTTCAGCCATACCCCAATCAACCATCTTCTCGCCATGCATCATGGCGGCGCGATCGTTGTAAAGTTTATTGACTCGACTCTGTAGTTTATGACTTTCTGGGAACTGCCCTAAGCGTTCGCCTAGTTCAACAACGCGCTCTTTTTTAACTGCGCTGTCCCACTCCATATCCCACTCGTGTCCGAGATAAGGAGACCAGTCAACAGAATGGAGTGCCATTGGACGCCACTCTTTCACCACCACTTCACCGCGATCTAACGCATCACGGTATTCGTTCACCATTTGAGTCGCGGTTTCGATATCGCTCTCATTACGCTCAATCAACACATCAGCGTATAGTTTACGTGGGGTTGGGTGCTTTTTGATTTTCTGATACATCAACGGTTGAGTTGCATTCGGCTCATCCGCTTCGTTGTGACCATGGCGACGATAACAAACGAGATCGATAATCACGTCTTTATGGAACGTATTTCTAAAATCAAGTGCGATACGAGTAACGAAAGCGACCGCTTCTGGATCATCAGAGTTCACGTGGAAGATTGGAGCCTGAACCATCTTGGCGATGTCAGTACAGTACATGGTAGAACGCATGTCATGTGGGTTTGACGTAGTAAAACCGACTTGGTTATTCACCACGATTCGAACCGTACCACCAACTCGGAAACCACGAGCTTGCGACATGTTGAATGTTTCTGCTACTACACCTTGCCCTGCAATAGCAGAGTCACCGTGAATGGTAATAGGAAGCACCATACTGCCGTCTTTATCACCAAGGCGATCTTGACGCGCTCGCACAGAGCCAATAACCACCGGATTAACGATCTCTAGGTGAGAAGGGTTGAATGCTAATGCTAAATGCACATCCCCACCAGGTGTCGCAAAATCGGCTGAGAAACCTTGGTGATATTTAACGTCACCAGTACCCCAAGTATCGTCGTGCTTCTTACCCGCAAATTCATCAAACAAGTCTTGTGGCTTTTTACCTAAGACGTTGACCAGCATATTGAGTCGACCACGGTGCGCCATCCCAATAACCACTTCGCGTAGACCGGATGCACCCGCATGACGAATGAGCTCTTTCGTCATTGGTACTAAGGCATCACCACCTTCTAAAGAAAAACGTTTTGCACCTGGAAATTTCGCGCCTAAATAGCGTTCAAGACCTTCTGCTGCAGTCAATTCTTCTAAAAAAGTATTTTTTTGGTCTTCATCAAAGGAGGGTTGACCGACCACAGACTCAAGTCGCTGCTGAATCCAACGCTTTTGCTCTGTGTTCGTCATGTGCATGTATTCAGCGCCAACAGAACCACAATAGGTTTTTTGAAGGGCTTTATGCAGGTCTCTCAACGTCATGCTCTCTTGGCCAATGGCAAAAGAACCTACGTTAAAGGTTTCGTCTAAATCATCATCCGTTAAAGAGTGGAATGCAGGTTCAAGTTCTGCAACGGGGGGACGTTTCCACAACCCTAAGGGGTCAAGATCTGCTGCTTGATGACCGCGAAAGCGGTATGCGTTGATAAGCTGTAGTACTTTTACTTGCTTAGCATCGACTTCTGGATCACTTACTTGGGCACTTGAATGCTTTGTTTCTTTAGCGAGTCGTCGGAAGTAATCACGGACACGTGAATGCGGTTGTTCAACCACATCGTCAGGCTGCATAGGCAACCCATCAAAAACACGTCTCCACTCCTCACTTACCTGTTCGGGATCACTTAGATACAGTTCGTAGAGGTCCTCTACGTAGGTTGCATTGGCGCCAGCCAAGTGTGAAGACTCGAGCCATGCCTTCATCACGCCGTTGTGCATATTTTCCCTTACCAGTAGTTTTCATAGTTGCTGCGGTCTAAGCCGAGCTATCGAAAGTCGATTCTCATAGAGAGAGTCCTCTACTCGAATCGACAATTTTTATAGACTAAAACAACGCCGGACTTACTTAAATCGAACGGTTCACTAACATCGATTTAATGTGTCCGATCGCTTTTGTTGGATTTAATCCCTTAGGACATACACTGACACAGTTCATGATGCCGTGACAACGAAATACGCTAAATGCGTCATCCAATTCAGATAATCGTTCCTCTGTCGCCGTATCACGGCTATCAATTAGCCAACGATAAGCCGCCAATAGGCCAGCCGGTCCAATAAACTTATCTGGGTTCCACCAGAAAGAAGGACACGACGTCGTACAACATGCACACATGATACACTCATAAAGCCCATCAAGATGTGCGCGTTCTTCAGGAGATTGTAAGTTCTCTCTTGAAGGAGGCAAATTGCCATCAGAAACAAGAAACGGCTTAACTTTCGAGTAGTTATCATAAAACTGAGTCATGTCGACAATCAAGTCTCGTACCACAGGTAATCCAGGTAAAGGACGAATAACTATCTTGTCACCCTGCAAAGCGGATAACGGTGTGATACACGCGAGACCATTTTTTCCGTTCATGTTTAAGCCATCAGAGCCACATACCCCCTCACGGCAAGAACGTCTAAATGAAATACTTGGATCTTGCTCTTTTAGCAGAATCAAAGCATCTAGCAGCATCATATCCGAGCCTTCATCCACCTCTAGGGTGTAATCTTTCATGTAAGGCTTCTGATCAACATCTGGATTGTAACGATACAAAGAGAAATTCAGTTGCATAATTTTGTCCTCCTCTTAGTACGTACGTGCTTTTGGTGGAAAAGCTTCACGATGTACTGGTTCCATGTTTACACCACGCTTCGACATCGCTTCTGTCTCCGGATTGTAGATGGAGTGGCATAGCCATTGCTCATCATCTCGCTCTGGGAAGTCGAATCGAGCATGAGCACCACGACTCTCTGTGCGGTAATTCGCCGCCACAGCCGTTGCAAATGCCGTTTCCATTAGGTTTTCAAGCTCTAAACACTCAATACGCTGCGTGTTGAATTCTGTCGACTTATCAGACAGGTAAGCGTTATTCAAACGTTCACGAATCACTTTTAGCTCTTCAAGCCCTTTAGCCATCGCATCACCTTCACGGAATACCGAGAAGTTGTTTTGCATACATTGTTGCAAGTCTTTGCGAATTTGAGCTGGGTCTTCACCACCAGTACTGTTTTCCCAACGGTTATAACGTTCTAGCGAGCGTTCAATGTCCGCTTCTGTCGCTGGCTTCGCATCCGCTTGTTTTTTCAACGTTTCGCCAAGGTGTAGGCCAGTTGCTCGACCAAATACCACCAAATCAAGTAACGAGTTACCCCCTAAGCGGTTCGCACCATGTACTGATACCGATGCAATTTCGCCACAAGCAAAGAGACCTTGAATCTCCACATCCGAGCCGTTGGCATCTTGCTTAATTGCCTGACCAGAAACTTGAGTTGGCACACCACCCATCATGTAGTGACAAGTTGGAATGACTGGGATTGGTTCCTTAACTGGATCAACGTGAGCAAACGTACGAGACAACTCACAAACACCTGGTAGACGCGACTCAAGCGTATCTTTACCTAAGTGATCAAGTTTCAGCTTGATATGTGGTCCCCAAGGACCATCACAGCCGCGGCCTTCACGAATCTCAATCATCATTGAACGTGCAACCACATCACGACCCGCTAAGTCCTTCGCGTTTGGTGCATAGCGTTCCATGAATCGTTCGCCATCTTTGTTTAGAAGGTAGCCGCCTTCACCACGACACCCTTCCGTCACAAGTACCCCTGCGCCCGCAATACCGGTTGGGTGGAATTGCCACATTTCGATATCTTGCATTGGGACACCAGCTCGAATTGCCATGCCAACACCATCACCGGTATTAATATGCGCATTCGTTGTCGATGCATAAATACGACCCGCGCCACCCGTTGCTAAAATCGTTGCCTTGGATTTGAAATAGCACACTTCGCCCGTTTCCATGCAAAGTGCAGTACAACCCATAATGGCGCCGTCTTCATTTTTCACAAGATCAAGGGCATACCATTCAGAGAAAATAGTAGTCTTGTGTTTGATATTTTGCTGGTAAAGCGTATGAAGCAATGCGTGACCTGTACGGTCAGCGGCCGCTGCGGTACGTGCCGCTTGCTCACCACCAAAGTTTTTGGATTGGCCACCAAACGGACGTTGGTAAATAGAGCCGTTATCAAAGCGAGAAAATGGCAATCCCATTTTTTCAAGTTCGATGACTGATTCAGGTCCATTTTTACACATGTATTCAATAGCATCTTGGTCACCGATATAGTCGGAACCTTTTACCGTATCGTACATATGCTGTTCCCAGTGATCCTCATGCGCATTACCTAACGCAACGGTAATACCACCTTGAGCAGACACCGTATGTGAACGAGTTGGGAAAACTTTTGATAAAAGAGCACAGCTTAAGCCTTGCTCTGAAATTTGTAGAGCAGCGCGCATACCCGCACCACCAGCGCCGATTACAACAGCGTCAAACTCTCTAACTGGAATAGTCACTTACGCACCCCACAGAATAAAGAAACCAGAGAAAAAATAACCGAGAAGCACTGCAACAATTGCCAGCTGCAGTCCACCACGTAACTTGGTGCATTTGATATAGTCTGTAAGAACTTGCCATAAACCGATCCACGCGTGAATCAGTACTGATGTCAGGGCAAGCATAGTGAAGACTTTAGTAAAGGTCCCACCAAAAAATTGCGTCCATGACACATAAGAGATATCGCCAGAAAAGGCACAAAAGCTTACGATATAAATCGTATAAAGCGTCATAATGATCGCCGTTGCACGAATCAATAAGAAATCGTGAACACCATTACGACCAACTGAAGAAACACTACCTACCATACTAATACTCCCGCCAACAGAGACAGGATACCTGTCAAGATGAAGGAAACCTTGGCACTTTTTGCGCCCGTATCGAGCTCTTCAAAATAACCAAGATCCATAAGCAAATGACGAATACCACCAACAATGTGGTAAGCCAATGCCGTCAATATTCCCCAAAGAATAAACGTCACGAAGAAACCGTCGACGATGTCTGCAGCTTCAGCGAATCCGATAGGGGAGGAAAGTGACATGGATAGTAACCATAGGAGGATCCCAATCGACACAAAGGTAATCACACCCGACACACGGTGCAGGATGGACGCAATTGCGGTGATTGGCATTTTTATTGTCTGTAAATCTAAATTAACAGGTCTGGGCTTTCTTTCTTTCATGGGCTTGCTCACTCAGCTCCATTGAGCATTTATTGTTATAGATAAATTTTGGCTTGGAAGCCTCAAAAATTAACACAAACTTAACAATTATTCCGTGTTACAACCGAGATAATTGTAATGATAATGTTAAACATCCAGAGTTAGCACCGACCTCACTTCGGTTTGTACCCTCGATTTTATAAGGACTCAGCCAAAATTTTCACCGCAACTATACGGCTCGCAACATTCTAATACAATTGCTGTAACAAAATATGCTACACAGCACAGATTTTTAACCATTTTTCCTTAAAAAATCATAACAAGTGCACACAAAACCGTATATAAATTGACTTTGAAGTCGAAGCAAAGTAAAAAATTGGCACATAAACATCCTGGACGGATTAAATAATAAACAAAGGAGATTGTTATGGCGGATAAGAAAGCGACCCTTCATATTGAAGGTACAGCGCCGATCGAGCTGCCGATTATGGATGGTTCTATAGGACCACAAGTAGTCGATGTTCGTAAGCTTGGAGCGAATGGTTATTTTACTTTTGACCCAGGTTTTCTTGCCACTGCATCCTGTGAATCTCAAATCACTTATATCGATGGTGACAAAGGTGTGCTTTTGCACCGTGGATTCCCAATCGATCAATTGGCTAACAATGCAGATTACCTAGAAGTATGTTACATCCTTCTCATGGGCGAAGCCCCAACTCGAGAAGCATATGAGAGCTTCAAACAGACGGTCACCCGTCACACTATGGTTCACGAACAAATTGCGAGCTTCTTCCACGGCTTCCGTCGCGACGCTCACCCGATGGCCGTAATGTGTGGTGTAGTTGGCGCACTTGCAGCCTTCTATCATGACTCTTTAGATGTCAATAACGACAACCACCGTGAAATTGCTGCATATCGACTCATTTCGAAGATGCCTACACTTGCGGCGATGTGTTACAAATACTCAATCGGTCAGCCATTCATCTATCCACGTAACGATCTGACTTACGCGGAAAACTTCCTACATATGATGTTTGCTAACCCATGCGAAGAGTATGAAGTTAACCCTATCGTTGCTCGTGCTATGGATAAGATTTTCACGTTGCACGCAGACCACGAACAAAACGCATCAACATCAACAGTGCGTCTTGCTGGTTCATCTGGCGCTAACCCATTCGCGTGTATTGCCGCTGGTATTGCTTCGCTTTGGGGCCCTGCTCACGGTGGTGCTAACGAGGCATGTTTACGTATGCTGGAAGAGATCGGTTCAGTCGACAACATCCCTGAGTACGTTGATAAAGCCAAAGATAAAGATGACCCATTCCGCTTAATGGGCTTTGGTCATCGTGTTTATAAGAACTACGACCCACGTGCAACGGTTATGCGTGAAGCGTGTCATGAAGTGCTTAAAGAGCTTAACATTCAAGATCCACTGCTTGATGTTGCAATGGAATTAGAACGTATTGCACTGTCTGATGAATACTTCGTTTCGAAGAAACTTTACCCGAACGTAGACTTCTATTCAGGTATCATTCTAAAAGCAATCGGTATTCCTGTTTCTATGTTTACCGTTATCTTTGCGATGTCTCGTACTGTAGGTTGGATTGCACACTGGAACGAAATGCACAGTGATCCTGCAAACCGAATTGGTCGTCCACGTCAACTT
Source organism: Vibrio nomapromontoriensis (assembly GCF_050337205.1). Classification (NCBI taxonomy): domain Bacteria; kingdom Pseudomonadati; phylum Pseudomonadota; class Gammaproteobacteria; order Vibrionales; family Vibrionaceae; genus Vibrio; species Vibrio nomapromontoriensis. Next base: position 412,342 of record NZ_JAKJSS010000006.1, on the reverse strand, counting down.
TACACTGGTGAAGAAATGCGTGACTTCCGACCTCTACATGAACGTGAGTAACTGAGTATCAAATAGCGCTTAATTAGGCACTATCTGTGAAAATGTAAACAAAAAAGAGCAGCGCCAGGGCTGCTCTTTTTTATGCCTAACCAATTTATGCTTAACTGATTTATGGCTAATCCACTTCTTAGGCGCGAGTATTTAACGTGCTAACGCTTCAGGTGCTAATAGTTATACTGGATTATCGATATCGACAAATTCGACATCCAAACCATGTTCAGCCGCTAGCCACTCCCCTAACGCTTTAACACCGTATCTTTCAGTAGCATGATGCCCTGCAGCAAAATAGTGTATTCCCATCTCACGTGCCGTATACGTGGTACGCTCTGATACTTCGCCCGAGATAAACGCATCCAGTCCCTGCGCGGCAGCCATTTCAATATAATCTTGACCGCCACCCGTACACCAACCTACGGTTTCTATACGTTTGTTTTCATTTTCTGGTGCAATATGTAGGGGCTCTCGATGCAATACCTTGTTAATACGCTGCGCCAATTCTTGTCCGGACAATGGTGTCTTAAAACGGCCACACATAGCAACTGACTGCGCATGCCCTTCCAACCCTGCCTCAACGTCAATATCAAGCAATTGAGCCAACTGGGCGTTGTTACCGAGTTCTGGATGGACATCTAACGGTAGATGATAACCAAAAAGATTAATATCGTGTTTAATCAAGCTACGAATTCGTTTGCCCTTCATGCCACGAATCGCTTCTGGCTCACCTTTCCAAAAATAACCATGATGAACAAGAATGGCATCCGCATTCACCAAAATAGCATGATCGATTAACGCTTGAGAGGCCGTCACACCGGTGACTATTTTTGTTATCTCTACCGCACCTTCAATCTGCAACCCGTTAGGGCAGTAGTCTTTAATGAGTTGCGGTGACAGCTTGTCATTCAATATTGCTTCAAGTTGTAGATGGTTCATGCAAATTCCTGCTTTGTGGCTTGATCCAGATGGTTATAGCAATTTAATCTAATGCTGTCGAAAGGAAAGTATAAAACTCATGATGAAAGACTATTTAGCCGAATTTACAACATGGATAAGCCAAGCATCGAGCTTAACTAACGGTGATCCTCGTTTGGAAACACAGTTGCCACCAAAGGCAGACCTCACACCCATGGACACCGCACCCTATCACGGCAATCCACGTTTGGGCTTTCTTTATCAAGAGCTCTGTCGTCGTCACTTTGAACAGCACCCAGATTACGACGTCATTGCAGAAGAGATACAATTACAGCAGGATAAAAAGACATTAGGCGCTATCGACTTCTTAATTGGCAATAAACGACAGTCTACTTTGGAACACTGGGAAGTCGCCATCAAGTTCTATCTGCTAAAAGACAACCGTTGGTATGGCCCCAATGCAAAAGATCGCTTAGATATGAAGTTATCAAGAATGTTAGATCACCAATTAATGATGACGGAGACTGATGCTTTTAAAACGCAATTTCCTGATCTAGCACCGACTAGCAAGCACCTATTGATGCAAGGAAGGCTCTACATCAATCCATTTAATATCGAGCAGATACCCAAGCAATGCCTTGGATTTGACCTAGACAAAAATAATATCGCTGGCTTCTGGTGCTATCAAAAAGACATCTCTAAATTAACCGAGCCGATGTATGCCCTTCCGAAAAATTTGTGGGCAACTGGATTTACGGGCGCTAAGCCTACCGCCTTAACATGCTGGCCTGAGCATTTTGTTCATTGCCAATCCGAATCTGGGCAATTTTGGTTTATTGTGCCCAATGACTGGCCGGAAAACTCAATGTAATGAGTTGGATTAGCCAATCAAACGGCTATATTCGTATACTCAACCGCTAAATGGCACGCGCAAAAAAAGGCGCACAATGCGCCTTTTTATTCATATTTTCCTGCAAGCTATGTTACCTACAATTAAATATGGCTGCACCGCCTATTTCTATGGGCGATAAACCTTAACATTAGCAAAGCCTTGCTCTTGCAAGTACAGCGCTTGTAGTCGGCTCATTACACCACGGTCACAATACAGTAAGTACGTTTTCGTTTGGTCGAGATCGCCGAACTGAGTCCCTAACTTAAAGAATGGTAAGTGTTTCACTTCCACACCTTCGATTTCTAGAGGGCTCTCTTCTTCCTCATCTGCACTACGAATATCTAAAACAATCGCATGCTCTTCTACCGCTTGAACCTGTTCAACTTCTGGTGCTTGCTGTTGGCTTTCTTTTTCTATGTCGCGGATATCCATTACTCTCGCATCAGATACCACTTGCTCAAGAATGGAGAAATCGAACTTCTCTTCTTCAGCTTCTAGCTTTGCTTTCACGGCTTTAACTGTTGGCTTTTTAGAGATCACCCCACAGTATTCTGGCATCGTTTTAGCAAAATCTTCCGTACCAATTTCACGGGCAACATCAATAATATCTTCTTTGTCCCAGTTGATAAGAGGACGAAGAATTAATGTATCCGTCACATTATCAATGTGACGTAAGTTAGTCAGAGTTTGACTTGATACTTGACCTAATGCCTCACCAGTAACGAGGGCCTGGATACCAAACTTTTCAGCAACCATACCACCGGCACGCATAAACATACGCTTAAGCACGACGCCCATTTGACCGTCGTCGACTTTCTCTAGAATTTCAGCCACAACGGGTTCAAAATCGACAGAAATGAACTTTACTTTTGCCGAAGAGCCATACTTATTCCACAAAAAGTGCGCCACTTGCTTCACGCCAATCTCGTGAGCTGGCCCACCAAGATTGAAAAAGCAGTAATGCGTTTTAGAGCCGCGCTTGATATGCAGGTAGCTCGATACACCTGAATCAAAACCGCCAGAGATCAAACTCAATAAATCTTCTTGTGTACCTAGCGGAAAGCCACCCAGCCCTTTATGACGAGCAATGACTTGGTTGAGTTTTTCATTGGCAATTTCGACATTGACCGTAACGTCAGGCTTGCTCAATTTAACGCGCGCGCTTTCTACCGCTTGGTTTAGACCGCCACCAACATAACGCTCGAGTTCAATTGAAGTAAACTCATGCTTACCACGTCGCTTAGCACGTACGCAGAAAGTTTTACCTGCAATCAGACCGCCATTCAACTCAAGCACTTGCTCGTAGATGTTGTGCAGATCTGTGAAGTCCGATTGTTGAACTTCCAACACATGGTGAATGCCCGATGTATGCGTCAATATTTCTAAAACTTCATTGTAGTATTGCGCCGAGTTTGCACTCACTTCAATGTGATCGCGACGGTTAAACACCGCTACAGATTCAGTACGACGTTGAATAATAATACGCAAATTGGACTCAAGGATTTTGGTAAAGCGCTTACGCACTGAGTCACTTTTAACAAAAATCTCTGGATGGGGCTTTACGATAAATCTCATAGTCTAATCACATCTCGTTGGAATGCTGTCTAAACCGACAGTAAGGGCAATATAACAACTTTAGTATAATTCTGAGTTACGTTTCCATGCTAAATAGCATCGTTTCAATGTCAGAATTTGTCAGGGGCGCAAGTATATACCTAACTGACTATTGGATTCCAGTTTCTGTCTATTGAACCAGCAATTTCAATGTAAAAACGCCAGCGCGAAAAGCACTGGCGTATGGTTATCACCTTAACACTGTTACCACCTTAACGTGGTAGCAACCATTCTACTCACCATCCGCAGAGACTTCCTCAGTAAAGAGCGGCTCACCTTGCATAATACTGATTTCTACACGACGATTTCTAGCGCGCTGCCTTTCCGTATCATTCGGCTCTCGAGGCTCCGTATCGGCAACACCTATCACTCTTAGCCTTTGATGAGAGAAGCCTTTTACCTTCTCCATTTCCTGCGCAACTGAAACTGCTCTTTGAGAAGATAAATCCCAATTTGAGCGATAAAGTTCAGAATCTAACGGTGTATTGTCGGTATGACCAGATACACGTACTAGGCCTGGGATATCTTTAGCAAGATCCGCCACCTGACGCACTAACGGCCTAAACTTTGGCTGTAAAAAAGCCGAGCCTTCTGGGAAAGCGCCTTTTTCTTCAATTCGAATAACCAGTTGCTGCCCTAGGTTCTCTACCTCGACCGCCCCTTGTTTAATTTCTTGCTGAAGCGCCATCTTTATCGCTTCTTCCAGTTTTTCCAGCTCTTCAGACGCCGCATCTTCGCTTTCTGATGATGCGGTGCCTATTTGATTTTTCTGGGTACGATCTGCTGTTTGACCACCGGTAATTTTCCCATCATCACGTTGATTACCACCCGCGCGATCAGAGTCGCCCTCTTGAAATTCCAATGTCTGCTGAGTAATGTCTATCGTCTGCTGCATAATGACATCGATAGGTGTCGGCTCCGGTCGACCCGGCCGAAATTCTTGCGCAATAATACTGGTTCCTTTAGGGATATCCTTCACTTCCAGTCTATTTTGCACACCAAAGGCAAACTTCATCGAGCCAGCAATTTGCTTGAACTTCAACACATCCATTTCTGAAAATGAAAGTAACAGAACGAAGAAACACATTAATAGCGACATCAAGTCGGCAAAGGTACCCATCCATTGAGGGAGACCAGGAGGCGGACAGTCACACTTTTTATCGTCTTCCATTAGAACGCCTCCCCACCTTGCTCAACGTCTAGGATTGGCATGCTACTCACCATCCAAATCAAAAGCGCGTTTGCTTTCATTAAGATAGTTCTTCAAGTAGCCATCGATAACACGTGGGTTCTGTCCATCTTGAATAGCAAGCACACCGTCCATGATTAAACGACGGTTAAGTTTTTCTTGCTCTCTGCGCAACGTCAGTTTATCGGCAATTGGGAAAAAGAGCATATTGGATAATATTGCCCCATAGAGCGTCGTCAGCAACGCCACCGCCATCGCAGGGCCGATAGATTTAGGATCATCCATGTTAGAGAGCATCGCCACTAAGCCGATTAAGGTACCAATCATGCCCATCGCAGGTGCAACATCACCGAATGCTTTGAAAACACTGGCCCCTTTAACATGTCGCTCATCAGTCAGCGCAATGTCTTTTTGCATCGCATTTCTTACCACTTCTGCATCATGGCCATCCACCAACAAGTCGATCCCCTTCTGCATGAAGCTATTTTGAATATCCATCTCTTCTAATGCTAGGAAGCCACCTTTACGCGCCGCATCTGCCATTTCAACGATTTTAGCAATAAGGTCTTCAGGTTCATCAGTCTTGAACATGAACGCCTTGCCAGCAATTTTTGCCGCGCTGAAAAACTGGCTCAATGTGAACTTCATCAACACAACAAAGGTTGAGCCGCCGATCACAATAAACACAGACGTTGTGTCGTAATAAATCATGATGCTTCCGCCAAGCACCATGGCTACAATAATGGATGCCACCCCACCGATGAGGCCAACAAGCGTCGCTAAATCCACTCAATACTCCGTTTTCATTTGACGTCGCACATGATTCTATCGCAATCATAAATGCGCTTGAGTCTATCGCTTTATAATGAGGTTATCGACCAAGCCTTGATATCTTTAAGTTATTTATGACCATAAAATCACAGTTTTGAACATAAGTACCGTAAAACGCGCTAAGTATCCGTTGTAATAAGTCATTTAACTGCCGATAAATCGTGCATTATTTTGCCCGAAACCCTGTCACTACCCTATCTTGCCTACATTTTTGGCAGCATTAATTTGACCATCTGGCGAGGCTCATGTAACGTTCGATCATTTCGGATAAAACAAGTACGTTATGGCTACGAAAAAACCAGAAAACATGTCATTTGAAGCGACGGTCGACGAACTCGACCAGCTTGTCGAGCAACTTGAAAATGGCGACCTCGCACTAGACGATGCCCTCAAGAAATTTGAGCGCGGCATTGCCCTCGCACGAGCAGGTCAACATAAGCTTACCGATGCAGAACAAAAAGTGAGTATTCTTCTTAGCAAGGACGATAACGCTGAGCTGCAAGATTTCTCCCAACAGCCAGAGTAACGTCAGAAGTGAGTACCGACATGATTGAGGCTTTGCAGTCTTATCAGACAAGAAACAACCAACAATTAGATGCATGGTTGGATACCAATCCATTCCAAAAGCAACGTTTAACCGAAGCCATGCGCTACGCGCTACTACTCGGCGGTAAACGTGCTAGACCCTTTTTAGTTTATGCTACAGGGCAAATGCTTGGTTGCACGCTAGAAGAACTCGACACGCCTGCTGCGGCTGTTGAGTGTATCCATGCTTATTCGCTGATTCATGATGACTTACCCGCCATGGACGATGACGAGTTGCGACGTGGCCAAGCCACTTGCCATATTGAGTTTGACGAAGCAACAGCGATTTTGGCGGGTGATGCGCTACAAACATTGGCATTTACTGTCCTTTCAGAAGGTCCGATTGCTCCAGCCTCAGAAAGCCAACGTATAGAAATGATAAAGCTGCTTGCGTTTGCGTCTGGCGCATCGGGTATGTGTGTGGGCCAATCACTGGATCTGGAGGCGGAAAACCGCTTCGTTGGTATCAACGAACTCGAGCAGATTCATCGCCATAAAACTGGAGCACTAATAAAGTGTGCCGTTCAGTTAGGCGCCTTAGCCGCGGGTGACAAAGGCGTAGCCGTCCTACCTCAACTTGAGAAATATGCCGAATCTATAGGCCTCGCGTTTCAAGTGCATGACGATATCCTTGATGTCATTGGTGACACAGAAACTCTGGGTAAACCGCAAGGTTCGGATCAAGAATTAAACAAAAGCACATATCCTGCCCTACTCGGGTTAGAAGGTGCACAACAAAAAGCCAAGACTCTTTTCGAAGAAGCGCTTTGTGCTTTAGATGCAATCCCCTACAATACGCAATTACTTGAAGATTTCGCCCGATATGTCATCGAGCGCAACAATTAACAATACTAAGCGCTAAATTACTATGACACTTGATATTTCCAAATATCCGACACTGACATTAGCAAATACGCCAGAAGATCTGCGTTTGATGCCAAAGGAATCGCTGCCTAAGCTGTGCGAAGAACTGCGGACGTATTTGTTAAATTCAGTTAGCCAGTCCAGTGGCCACCTTGCCTCCGGTCTGGGAACGGTTGAACTTACTGTCGCCTTACACTACGTCTACAACACCCCCTTTGATCAACTCATTTGGGACGTAGGCCACCAAGCCTACCCACACAAAATATTAACGGGTCGTCGTGACAAAATGTCGACGATTCGTCAAAAAGACGGGCTGCACCCATTTCCTTGGCGTGAAGAAAGTGAATACGATGTCCTGTCTGTCGGGCACTCATCTACGTCAATCAGTGCCGCGCTTGGTATTGCAATTAGCGCGCAAAAAGAGCAGCAAGACCGTAAGGTCGTCAGCGTGATCGGCGATGGCGCGATCACGGCAGGTATGGCTTTCGAAGCTCTCAACCATGCCGGTGATGTCCACCCAGATATGTTGGTTATCCTTAACGATAACGAAATGTCGATCTCCGAGAACGTCGGTGCTCTAAATAACCATTTAGCACAAGTACTATCCGGTAGCCTTTATACCTCGATTCGCGAAGGCGGCAAGAAGGCGCTTTCAGGCTTGCCTCCAATTAAAGAGCTGGTCCGTCGTACCGAAGAGCACCTAAAAGGCATGATTGTTCCGGGCACCTTGTTTGAAGAATTTGGTTTTAATTACATCGGCCCTGTTGATGGCCACGATGTCAATGAGTTGATCAAAACGCTCAAAAATATGCGTGAACTTAAAGGCCCTCAATTTCTGCACATCATGACCAAGAAAGGAAAAGGTTATGAACCTGCAGAGAAAGATCCTATTGGTTATCACGGTGTACCTAAATTTGATCCATCTCATTCAAGTCTGCCAAAAAGCAGCTCAAGCAAACCCACTTATTCTAAAATATTTGGTGACTTCCTTTGTGATATGGCCGCACAAGATCCTAAGCTCATGGCTATCACTCCTGCGATGAGAGAAGGCTCTGGTATGGTGCGCTTTTCTAAAGAGTACCCAGATCAGTATTTCGATGTTGCCATTGCAGAGCAGCATGCCGTGACATTGGCTACAGGTATGGCTATCGCTGGCAACCACCCTATTGTGGCGATCTACTCGACATTCTTACAACGTGGCTACGATCAGCTTATTCATGATGTTGCTATTATGAATCTACCGATAATGTTTGCGATTGACCGCGCAGGTTTAGTGGGTGCTGATGGTCAAACACACCAAGGGGCGTTTGATCTTAGCTTCATGCGATGCATTCCAAATATGCTTATTATGGCACCGAGCGATGAAAATGAATGTCGCCAAATGTTATACACGGGTCATACTCATAACGGTCCAAGTGCTGTTCGCTACCCTCGTGGCAGCGGTAATGGTACTACGCCAGAACAAGCGTTTACTGCGCTAGAGATCGGTAAAGGACGTATCGTGCGAGAAGGGAAGAATGTAGCGATTCTTTCTTTTGGTACCTTCCTAGAAGACGCGCTACAAGCCGCTGAGGCGCTTGATGCTACCGTTGCCGACATGCGTTTTGTAAAACCTCTTGATGAAACGTTGATCAAAGAACTTTGTGCATCGCACGATGTGATCGTGACGCTTGAAGAGAACGCGATTGCTGGCGGCGCAGGTGCGGGCGTTATCGAGTTTATGATGAGTGAAAAGATACTTAAACCAGTACTAAACTTAGGTCTGCCAGACCAGTTCATCGCGCAAGGTTCGCAAGAGGAACTGCACGCGGAATTAGGCTTGGATGCAACGGGAATTGAGCAGTCTATTCGTGATTATCTCGCCAAATAATAGATGGACCTAAACCGTCATAAATTAGATAAACAAAAGGCGACCAACGGTCGCCTTTTTCATTTTTTACCTAATGTAACGTACAAAAAAACCGCCGTTCTAACAGCGGTTTTTAACATTCATCATGCCTTATGCGTTTGCTTCACGCTCTGCAATGAAAGCTAGCGCCATGGTAATACGAGCAATAACGCGCTCTTTACCCACGAGTTCCATTACCGCATCAACCGATGGAGATTGACCGCCACCTGTTACTGCAACACGAAGTGGCATACCGATTTTACCCATACCAATTTCAAGCTCGTCACATACTGCTGCAATCACTTGGTCTTTGATATTTGCTGTTGTCCACTCTTGCAACGCTTCCACTTTCGCAAGCGCCGCTTCTAGAGGGCCTTTTGCTACGCCGCGTAGATGTTTCTTCGCTGCACCAGCTTCAAATTCAGAGAAATCTTCGTAGAAGTAGCGAACTTGCTGCGCAAGCTCAACTAGCGTGTTACAACGCTCACCCACAAGGGTAATCACATCGGTAATCGCCGGACCATTTTCGATGTTTAGCTTTTGCTCATCTAGGTGCCATTGCAGGTACTTTGCCACGTACTCAGGAGCTGAAGTCTTGATGTAGTGGTTGTTAAGCCACAACAATTTATCAGTGTTGAACGCTGAAGCTGACTTTGAAATAGCATCTAATGAGAACAAGTTAATCATTTCTTCTGTTGAGAAAATCTCTTGGTCGCCATGAGACCAACCTAAACGAACAAGGTAGTTGTTTAGTGCATTTGGCAAGTAACCTTCATCACGGTATTGCATTACCGAAACCGCACCATGACGCTTAGACAGCTTAGCGCCATCATCACCAAGAATCATTGCACAGTGAGCAAAAGTCGGCACTGGTGCACCAAGTGCTTCATAGATATTAATTTGACGTGGCGTGTTATTGATATGATCTTCACCACGTACCACGTGTGTGATACCCATATCCCAGTCATCAACAACCACAACAAAGTTGTACGTTGGCGCACCGTCAGTACGACGAATGATCAGGTCATCCATTTGGCTATTCGAGATTTCAATACGACCACGGATTTGATCATCAAATACCACGCTACCTTCTTTCGGGTTGCGGAAGCGAATCACGCACGCATCACCTTCTGCTGCCGCAGCATTTGCTGCAACAATTTTTGGGTGGTTAGCATCATAACGAGGCATTTCTTTGTTTGCTTCTTGCTCTGCACGAATCTCTTCTAAGAGCTCTTTTGGTGCGTAGCACTTGTAAGCTTTGTCTTCAGCAAGTAAACGATCAACCATCTCGTTGTAACGATCAAAACGCTTAGATTGGAAGTAAGGACCCTCATCCCACTCCAGCCCCATCCATGTCATGCCTTCAAGAATCGCATCAACGGCTTCCTGAGAGTTACGCTCTAAATCCGTATCTTCAATACGTAAAACGAACTCACCGCCTTGGCTTTTCGCAAATAACCAAGAATAGAGTGCAGTACGTGCACCACCGACGTGAAGATAGCCTGTTGGGCTTGGAGCAAAACGTGTTTTAACCGTCATTGAAAGTACCTTGTTGTCAACTGCGCACGATGCTCGTCATCGTACGTTGCAAATTTTGGACGCCATTTTATCACCTTGTGCTAAATCTACAATGAATAGCTTGACCTTACCCTAACGTCAAGGTTTATGTTGTAACCTCACACTACGGTTTTTTGAGGTTTATGATGAATGACTATGAGTTAAATTTATCCGGTCTGTCTTGTTCACGCTGTGTGAATAAACTCAAAACCGCGCTAGAGCACACCTTTAGCGATCTTAATATTCACGCTATTAGTACGACACACATAACGTTTTCTTGCTCCGCATCGCTAGAAACTATCTACCCTGTCATCACTAGTCTCGGCTATGACGCTGGGGCTGAGTATCAATTTGCACTCCAAGGGTTAAACTGCCAAAAATGTGTGAATAAACTACAACAGCACCTAGGCGCTTATGCCGGTGTTTCTATCCTACAGCTTGATAAACATCGTCTAACCGTTCGCTCTATTTACTGCCAAGATACACTACAACGTTGGATAGCAGAGCTTGGCTATCAAGCCAACGTGATAAGCCCTGACAATAGTAATCGCGCATCAAAGGTTATTGAGCCTGAACACCTAGCCCCTATCAGTACACCTTCTGCTACTGCGACTAGTAAAAAAGCAGATAGCAACATTCAATTACTCATTCAAGGCATGACCTGTGCAAGTTGCGTCGCATCCGTTGAGCAATCTATTTTACAAGTTAGCGCGGTGACGCAGGCTCGAGTCAACCTAGCAGAACAAAGTGCCATCGTTTCACTAAGCACGAACACGGACAACGTAGAAGCGCAACTGATCACCGCCGTGACCAATGCAGGTTACCAAGCAGAGATCGTTCACGACCTCTCAGCCAGTCAAGCGCTACAGCAACAGCGCCTACTTGATCATCAACACCAGCAAAAGAAAAACACTATTGTCGCCCTATCACTTGGTGCGCCATTAATGCTTTGGGGTGTTCTCGGTGGCAATATGATGATCAGAAACCCTCTAGACCAAGCGGTTTGGGGAGCCATCGGGTTAGTGTGCTTATGGTTACTTGCCAGTGCTGGGCGTGACTTTTTTGCAAACGCCTTGGGTGCGCTAAAGCACAAACGCGCGACAATGGACACTTTGGTTGCTCTTGGTACCGGTTCTGCGTGGTTATATTCGATGTTAGTGGTGATTAAACCCGACTGGTTTCCACTGCAATCACGCCATGTCTATTTTGAAGCCAGTGCAATGATCATTGGTTTGATTTCACTTGGTCATTTCATTGAGGCCAAAGCAAAGTCCAGAACCAATCAATCACTACAAGCCCTTATGACACTACAACCAAAGTTCGCCACAGTGCTAATGGATGGTAAAGAAACCTCGCTGCCTATTTCAGACATACAGCTTGGCATGACATTACGCATCAAGCCCGGTGAAAAAATTCCTGTCGATGCGCACGTCACTCAAGGGCACAGTTATGTCGATGAATCCATGCTCACGGGAGAACCCGTCGCCATATCAAAACAGCAAGGGGATATGGTTGCAGCGGGAACCCTTAACCGAGACGGCAGTTTGCTTGTTACCGCCTCCGGTGTAGGAAAGGACACAAAACTGTCTAGAATCATCACCATGGTGCGAGAGGCACAAAGCAGTAAACCAGCCATCGCAAAACTCGCAGACTCCATTTCTGCCGTATTTGTGCCAATTGTTGTCGCGATCGCGATCGCCTCTGCCTTCATATGGTTCATGGTAGGCCCTGAACCTAAAATCAGTTATATGCTTGTTGTCACGACAACCGTGCTAATTATAGCCTGTCCATGTGCTCTTGGACTTGCCACTCCCCTGTCAATAACGGTTGGCATTGGTAAAGCCGCGCAAGCTGGCATTCTCATTAAAGACGCCGACGCCTTACAAAAACTAAGCCATGTTAACGCGGTAGTATTTGATAAAACAGGCACACTCACCGTTGGCCAGCCTACCGTACAAGAGGTGTTTTTATTCGATATTTCTGAACCAGAACTCGCGCAACTGGTGTTGCCACTAGAACAACGTTCTGAGCACCCATTAGCGAAGTCCGTCGTGCAATACTGGGAGAATGACCACAGTGCTCACGCTGATCTTGATGTCGAACAATTTGAAAACCTACAGGGAAAAGGCGTTTCTGGTGTAATTCAAGGGCGCTCTGTATTGATCGCATCACTCAATCACATCCAAAGTGTTGGCTTAGAGACGGAGATGATTCAACAGGCATTACAACAAAGCCAGCACCTTGCCTCAACCCCCGTGATTGTTGTTATCGATGGTCATATTCAAGCTGTTATCGCCATTGCTGATGAGGTCAAAGCCGAAGCGAAGTTCGCGATTTCAGCGTTACAAGCCAATGGTATTCATACGGTCATGCTAACAGGCGACAACCACCACGTTGCCAATACGGTCGCAAAACATATTGGGGTTGATCAGACCATTTCTGAAGTATTGCCTGAACAAAAGGCAGAGCACATAAAAACACTTCAACGCCAATATGGCAAGGTAGCAATGGTGGGAGATGGCATTAACGATGCGCCAGCTTTAGCACTGGCTGATGTCGGCATTGCGATGGGGTCTGGCAGTGATGTAGCCATTGAAAGTGCAGCAATGACGCTGCTGAATAGCAACCCCAATTCAATTAACTACGCCATTGAGCTATCACGCGCGACAGTTAAGAATATCAAGCAAAATTTATTTGGCGCCTTCATTTATAACACACTGGGTATTCCTATTGCGGCAGGTGTGCTCTACCCACTATTTGGTTTTTTACTCAGCCCAATTTTTGCAGGGGCAGCAATGGCACTGTCGTCCATAACAGTAGTAACTAACGCCAACAGATTGAGAAACTTTACCAGTAAACACTAATCGTCTTATGCAAGTTGCAAATAACATAAAAACACCAACCATCATGATAATAAATAAGGAATTAGCAATGTCGAACTCATCACGCGTAATAAAAACACTGACACTTTCCATGGCGTTGGTGACAGGTTCTGCGTTGGCAACCAACGTCCTCACCTATAAATCCCCATACTGTGGGTGCTGCACAGAATGGGTCACTCATATGGAAGAGGCGGGATTTGACGTCGCCGTTGAAAACCATAAAGACATGAACCCTATTAAACAGAAGCTTGGTATAACACCAGAGCTTGCCTCTTGTCATACCGCTGTTATTGGAGAGTACGTTTTCGAAGGTCATATTCCAGCGGAAGATATTCGCTCATTCTTAGAAAATCCACCAATAAATGCTAAAGGGCTTGCCGTTCCAGGCATGCCTTTAGGCTCTCCAGGTATGGAATATGGCGATAAAAAAGATGCGTATCAGGTGCTAGCGTATAATGAAAAGGGTCAAGTGTTTAGCTATCGTTCGTATGAATAGCCCGTCATTGTATCGATAAAAAGTTCATAGTAGCCGGATGTTGAACATAGCAGTTCGACATCCGCCTTTACTGCATCGCTGTCGCTAAAATTGCCCAAAGCTTCGGTTGGCGCGTCCGTCATTGAAGTCAAGTCGAAATCGCCAATCAAGCTCATCACAAATACCTTTATAGGGCTGACGGGAACGACCAAGTCTAAATGCATCTTGCTGACAATATTCATTACGGCCTTGTTCGTAGCCTTCGGAGTAATGAATATATTGAGGCTCCCCATATTCTTTCAGATCAGACTTTGCTTGCTTCAAGTTCCCTTTCTTCGCCTGCTCGTACCCAAAACTGACCCACTCCTCTGCGTTATTCGATAGAGGATAAACGGTTTGACTGCAGCCAACAAATAGCGTGACAAAGCCCAAAATAGCGACAGAACGTAATATAATGTGTAGCACCATGACTCTCCATTTCGTACCTTATAATCATTGTTACGTGACTCATTCAAATGTCGATGAGTCACGAGAAAAATAAAACCGTACTGCGAGGGAGTTCAAAGTAACATCTGGTGCTATTCACTGCATTGTACAAACACCTTAAAACAAATACTTCCCACCAATCAAGAAAGCGCTGTTCGCGACACCAGAGCGATAATAAGGGTGGCGGAAACTGCCTTGGCTTTTGTATTCAAAGTAGGGCTGAAAAGCATATTTGGTTAGCGTTAAACGAAACTCATGATCCATGGTGTTATCCGTGTAAGGATACCAAGGGTGATACGCGCCGCCCATATGATACACATTGTTGTAATGAACTTTGACAGGATGCGTTTTGAACTGGTAAGCGATTTTATTATCAAAGCGATAGTCCATATCAGGCTTATAGCCCCATTTGTCATGCTTAGCGTAAACTTCCACTCGAGTTCGGTGACTTAATGAAACCCCTTCATCAAAATCATAACCAATCTTAAACAAAGGTCGAAACTGCATGGTTTCACCAAGCTGCATTAAGTGTTCATAACCCGCTCCTAACCAAAATTGACGCGATAGCGCAAATTTTTGCTCGATGCCCAACGTGGTTAATGGTGCTCTTGCCGAATGTCCATAATAAACATCATGATGGTTATGGTGGTGGTCGCTATGTGGAGTGGCGCCTAGAGGAATATCTTCAACCTTAAAGCGTAAGGTAGTATCACTGTCAAACGTATGCCCTGCTTCCATTTTGGCGGTCACTTTTGAATCATACAAATAGGTGCTATTAAATTGGACATTTCCCTCGATGTAAGAGGAAGAAGCCAGAGTAGAAAAAGAGAGAATGAGCGTTAGATAGATAATTAAGGTGCGCACAACATTAATCCTTAGGTGCTGAAATTTGGCTAGGATAATGCGCGGTTGATGATGAATGGGCAAATGGCAACAATGTCAAAATAACGACAAATACCAAGCAATATAAAAAACTATTATATTCATAAAATCATAGTGTTGTGACAGTTCGCTAATCGGTAAGTCAGAAGAAGTTTAGCCCTACGCTGAGAATCCACCGACCTCTTACATTAATGCCTACTATTTACCCCAAATGCCTTTAGGTAAAGTTCCAATAAAATGTTCCAAAACCTTAACAACAAAGATAATCCTCCATGAGAGCAAAGCACCAGACACAAAAAAAGGTCCCCGCCGGGACCTTTGTATTATGGAAATATGAACAATATTTTACGTCGGCTTAGAAGCCGTAAGAAGCACCGAATACCAAGGCGTTGTTAACAATGCTATCGCCTTGAGCGTCTTTTGGTCCATGGGCTTGGCTACGGAACTCAACATAAGGCTGAACGCCAGCGCGAGTCCAAGTTGCACGAAGCTCGTGATCCATTGAGTTATCAGCATCGCCTTGCTTAAATACATAGATATTGTTGTAGCTTAGCGCTAAATCTTGGTCCGCAAATGCATAAGCAATCTTGTTATCCAAACGAGTTTCATCGTTGGTTTTCACACCACCACGGTAATCATCCGCTTGGATATGGTGACGAGTACGGTTGCTTAATGAAAGACCGTTATCGAAGTTATAACCAATTTTCACAAGTGGACGATATTGAAATGTTTCACCCGCTTGAATAAGATGATGGTAGCCCGCAGCAACCCACAAGTTATCAGTGATGTTGAATACTTGTTCAGCACCAAGAGTAGTAAACGGAAGAGGCTTTGCCGTGTCTTCAACTTTACCTAGTGGAATCGCATCAAACTCAACTAAAAGCGTTGTGTTTGAATCAAACGTGTGACCAGCTTCTAGAGTAGAGGTTGCTTTTGAACCTTGTAGGTACGAATCATGAAACTGAACGTTACCTGTTACATAAGAAGAACCTGCGAATGCGCTGGTAGAAGCTACTGCTAGTGCGGTTAGAGCGAGAACTTTTTTCATTATCATTACCTATTTAGTTGTTTGGGTGACCGCTTATGTTGCGGTCTTGATTCATTGCCTGTTTGGCTTGACAACAATTTAACGACATTTAATTCGCGCAAACAAATAAATAGCTAAATTTAGTGATCACACGCACACCAATAGCAAATAAAAAAACATAAACCAAACAAATACAACAACTTACCTGGAAGTTATAAATTAAAATTTATAGATGCAATACGTTGTCATATGACAACTCTCACAAAAAACTCATAGAAAAACCGCCAAATCTGTCTTAACGCATCACTGACCGACGCTTTACTCGTATTGACCATGCCTATAAATGTGACAAGGATCGACGATTTTAGATTTATCACCAGAAAAAATGAACTCTTAATAATCACCTCTAATCAAGTTTTCTTCTCTTTTTTGGCAACAGTTGCCGTGAGTCGAGTATGAAAAGCGGCCTTAAAAATATTCAAGCCCTTGCCGCTATGCTTAGGATCAAAGACAATATGGTCATCATTAATGAACCGTCGATCATAAACAAAGGAAATCATTGTGCTGAATCTTGAGAAGAGTAAATGGTGGTTGCTTCTTTTGTTAACTGCAGTCGCGCCACTTAAAGCAGAGCCATTAGTATGGAGAGCATCATATGGTATGCAAACTCTTTATTTAGTCGGTACAGTCCACTTAGGTGATTCATCTATGTACCCTTTGCCTGACGCTCTCACCCAAAATTTGCGGCACAGCAATGGTCTTATCATTGAAGCCGATTTGTCCGAATCGGTGACCATGCCAACTCAGGCTAAGCTCAACAACGTAGAATTCTTACTCGATGCGAAAGAGAACCTCCAGCTTAAGCGTATCGTCGATACGACAAAATTAGACTGGGCGACAATAAAAACGCTCGCTCCGTGGCAAGTCGCCCTAACTTTGCAAAACTATCAATTTCAATCCCTTGGTTTTCATTCTCAATTTGGTGTTGATAATGCCGTAATCAAGCTAGCCGAGACGAATGACATTCCAGTCATAGGCTTAGAAACACTGCAGTTTCAAATCAATTTACTCGCTAACCAAGACGATAATGGCGTAGCAATGTTGAAGCAAACATTGGCAGAGTGGCAAGATGGAGAAAACAATGTGTACTGTTTGATCGAGTCTTGGAAGGCTGGTGATAGTGGTAACCTGAATATGCTGCTTGATTCTGCCTCGACCGATCAAAGCTTTGAACAAGATTTTATTGTCAATCGAAACCAAAACTGGGTTAAGACAATAACAACCGACCCAGATCTTGCAAAAGGCACTTTTACTGTGGCAGTTGGCGCTTTGCACCTTGTCGGCAAACAGAGTCTTATCCAACTATTGTCGCAATCTGGCTATGTCATCGAGCAACTAACCCGGTCTCAACAAGTCCGTTGTCAGATAAAAGTGCCATGAGCACGTCTCAATTATGAGACACACTTGAGGTGCTTTTATTGTTAATTCACTCAATTACCGAGCAATTCCAGCAAAAAGGCGGTTTATCTTTACGAGGCGATAAATTGCTTTTCTTATATCGCTGTAATTATTCAGCTTTAATAGAATGAAGCTAAGATTGTGTTAGAAACAAAGTAAGTCATAACGCGCTGTTTTCTGATTCAACATTTAAGTAAGCACCTCTTTTCCAATTCGTAAATATTCTAAATTTCAGTCCTTTACGAGATGAAGTCGTTCATGAAGTTCAACTTGTTTAGAATTAAAAATTTTTTAAATGCCATAATATTTTTTGAATTATCTGAAAGCTTGCTCATAATCAACCTATCTCAATAGTGTGAGATGCATCACAACTTTAATTAAGGGACTATTATGAATAAGCTACTTACTTTTATCGCTATTACTTCTGTTTCACTTTCAACGGCTGTTTTCGCGACTACCGGAGGTTCCAATGCACCTTATGGAGGAGCTTCCAATCAAACCGCTTCTGGTCAGTACGTCGACTGTAAACTTGAAGACGGTACGACAAAAGTCATTCCGATTCGCGCTTGTGATAAGTTAGGTGGTAAAAAGATTTATTAGCGCCAATCAAGAAGAGTAGAACCTAAGTGTCGTTCTACTCTTCGCCTTTTAGGCCATCAATAATGGGGCACTTAGACTGAGCATCACCTGGACATTTATCTATCCACTGAGTCAATTGCTGTTCCATTTGTTGAAGCGCTTTGATTTTTTGCTGAATTTCTTCACGCTTTTTTATCGTGGTGTTTTTTACGCTTTCACTCATCCGTTGGCAACTAAATGCAAGCTCTACCAACTCCCGACATTCATCCAGTGAAAAACCAACCGCTCTTGCCCTCGCAATCACGGTAAGTTCATCAATGTGACGTTGGTTATATTGACGATAGCCGTTCTCGGCTCGGCTCGGTTCTGAGATCAATTTTCGTTCTTCATAAAGACGAATGGATTTTGCCGTTAATCCGGTCGCGCCTGCGACATCACTAATATTCATCGACACCTCACTAATATTCCTCAATGATGACACCTTTAGAACAAATGTTACCTTACTCGCAAAAAGATGTACGAGCAAACTAGCTTGCAGGTAAATACTATTCTTCGAGATGCAAAATAACTACTATAACCGTTACATGTTTATTATTTTGCCACGTCGGCAAAGTATCTCAAGGAGTGATGATGAAACGAGTAAAAACACTACTTGCTGGCCTTATACTTGCGCCAACAATGGCATACGCGTCAGTAACCATTGATATTCCCATTGATGTCCAACTTCTCACTGTAAATGAAAAAGATGTTGGTTTTTCTAGCCTAGGATTTGACCATAAAGATTCCGTTACGCTCAACAATGGCGTGAACCAACTGGTTTTTCGAATTACGAAAGTCGTTTCTGATGGCGGTAATAAAGGAACAAAGTACACCTCAGTGCCACTCGTTGCCACGTTTGATGCAACAGATGTCGCGCTTAATATTGATGTACCAAAACTCAGATCGCTAGCACAAGGGTCAACGTTTAATGACAATCCGACCTTCTCGGTATTACAAGACGGTAAAGAAGTTTCCAGCTTAAAGAAAGGGAAAATCAATGCAGGGTTAAAATTCTACTCTGACACAGTGGCTGAAGTGGAACGCTTCAATAAATCCAATGAGCCTGCTAGCTTACGTAATTTTGGCGCGGTCGCATCCATACCTTCAGAAGCAGAAACTGCCATCTCAGAGGAGATTACGGGCGGCAGTTTAAACGCGTTTAAAACGCAATTCGAAACTCTATCAAAGGCAGATAAAGAAGAGTTTCTATCTTGGGCGGTTAAAAATCTTAACTAACGTATCCTGCACTGATTAAACCAGAAAACACGACTTAATGTCGTGTTTTTTATTGCCTTACATGAGCACTCAAAACGTAGAAGAGTCCAAAACCAAAAAAGGCCAGCAATCATGCTGGCCAAAAAAAGCAGTTTGAGATTTAGCTTAGAAGTAGTATTCCATACCGACACGCCAGCCAGTATCAGTGTAATCACCGTACTGCTCTGTAGAGTCAGTCTGGTGAACTACACGCACATAAACAACCGCTAGAGGATCTAGAGCGTACATCGCCTGACCAGTGATTGCTTGATCACTATTTTTCTCAGATACACCGTTTCTTTCTAAATCTGTCGACATCGCATAGTTAAGGTTGAATGTCCAATGTTCGATACCAGTATAGTAAGCACCTACTTTATAGGCGCTTTGTTTCAATTCTCTATCACCTGCACCAGTACCTTCATTACTTGTTGCTTTACCAGTAATGTAAGCTAAGTGACCGCCGAATGAATCAAAATCTAAGTTTAAACCGGCAATTAATGCTTCACCATCGCCATTCTTACCGACGAAAGCATCATTCTCTACATCATAAACTTTTTCGTATGCGACTTTACCAGTGAACACGCCTTTTTGGAATTGTGCGCTACCAGAATATACGTTAGAGCCTGCTTTATCTTCATTACCACGACCACCACCAACAGCAAAGCTGAAGCCACCATACACAGCGGAGTCATAGCGACCAAAGTTAGACTGACGATCGTAGTTAATACGACCGGTGTTACCGACGTTAAAACCTGCGCCTGAACTTTGACCGGTATAACCATCAAGTACTTCAAACATAGGTGTTAACATACGACCGAAACGCACACGACCTGCATCTTCAAACTCAAAGCCGCCGTAGGTATCACGAACACCAAAGCCACTCTCTTTACCGTCATCACCGACGTTACCACCTTCCAATTGCCAAATCAGTTTTGGACCACGTTCAAATTGAGCGCTACCACGTACACCAACGCGAGACTCATTGTCCATCACGACAACTTTGTCTTTCTTATCTGCCGGAACCGTTGATTTAGCTTGCTCACCGGTTTGTGCGTTCTGTGCAACAGAGATTGCAATTTGACCGTATAAATCAATGGTTTCTGTTGCAGGTCTTGCTTGAACAGAACCAGCTAAAGTTAGTGACGCCACTGCTGCACCGATGAGAGTGCGTTTAAACATTTTTTCCATGGAATAAACTCCTAAAAATGGATATAGCTGTTTTTTAATATTTCGCCTTAAGTTGGCCGCCGAAGGGAAATATTTCCTTTTTAATTTTAATAACCAGTAGTACTGATTAATTTCCTGTCTACACCGTGTGTATCCATGTCCTTAAGACTAACTTCGCAACAAAAAATATCAATTAACAGTTCACTTTCCATAAAAAAAATAGGAGGCACCGCAAACTTTACCCTCACTTATTGATGAAGATCTTATTTTCTACATAAAAAAAACAAAAACGCTTTCAATCGTTTCAAATCAACAAGTTAAACAACACAAACTCAACAGCAACGTGATGTGCCTCGCAGTGGTTTTTTATTAAACCTCCTTCAGTAAATAAATAACGAGTTGATCACACAATTATTTATATATTTATTTATATAAATTCGATGTGAAGTTACTCGCAAAAAAAAGGAGCCTCATAAGAGGCTCCTTTGATATCACTGAATAACTATTACGGAATTAAATCTATTAAATCTTGTTCGGTTTTTATTTCCACACCTAACTCTTGAGCTTTCGCTAATTTAGAGCCTGCATTATCACCCGCAAATAATATATCGGTTTTCTTAGACACACTGCCGGTCACTTTTGCCCCTAATGCTTGCAGCGCTGCTTTTGCATCGCCGCGATTAAGTTGTGACAGTGAACCCGTTAACACAACCACCTTACCCGCTAATGGTTGTGGGACATCATCACTAAGCTGCTCAATAGCAGGCCAATGAACGCCAACATCAATCAAAGAATCAATGACCTTACGATTTAATTCTGCGGCAAAGAAGTACCTAATATGCTTAGCCACAATTTCACCAACATCCTGCACTTCGAGCAACGCGTCATGAGATGCCCCCATGATCGCCTCCAGTGTCTCAAAGTGCATGGCGAGATTGGCCGCCGTGGCCTCACCAACTTCGCGAATACCTAAAGAATAAAGAAAACGCGCGAGCGTCGTTTCTTTTGATACCTTAAGCGCATTAACGACATTCTGCGCCGATTTAGGACCCATGCGCTCGAGAACCGTTAATACGCCAGCGGATAATTTAAAGAGATCTGCCGGTGTTTCTACCATCTCTTTATCAACAAGCTGCTCTATTACCTTGTCTCCAAGTCCATCAACATCAAGTGCTTTCCTTGAAACAAAGTGCTTGAGCGCCTCTTTACGCTGTGCTTGGCAAACTAATCCACCAGTACAACGAGCCACCGCTTCACCCTCTATTCGCTCAATACCCGATGCACATACCGGACAGGCTTGCGGAAAACAAATATCCTGTGCATCTTCTGGTCTTCGCTCTGGCACAAAGGCAACGATCTGCGGAATAACATCACCGGCTCTTCTTACAATCACGCTGTCGCCTATTTTGACGCCAAGACGAGCAATTTCATCGGCATTATGTAGCGTGGCATTGCTCACCGTTACGCCGCCAACAAATATAGGCTCTAATTTTGCTACAGGCGTGATCGCACCGGTTCGCCCTACCTGGAACTCAACGCTGTTTAATGTGGTAATTTCTTCTTGAGCTGGAAATTTATAAGCAATCGCCCAACGCGGAGCACGAGCAACGAACCCTAGCTGCTCTTGCAGGGCGATATCATCGACTTTAATCACTACGCCATCAATTTCGTACGCTAATGCATCGCGCTTATCTGAAATCGATTTATGATACTCCTTCACCGCCTCTATACTACTGACTCGCATGGTTTCTGGGCCCATAGGAACCCCCCAAGACTTAAGCTTCGTGAGCCTATCGTAGTGACTCGGTGGTAATTCAGCGCCTTCTACCACACCTAGGCTATAGGCATAAAAACTCAACGGTCTTGTCGCCGTCACTCTAGAATCTAGCTGACGCAAGCTACCCGCCGCTGCATTACGTGGATTAACAAAGACTTTTTCGCCTTTTTTAGCGGCAAGCTCATTCATTTTGTCAAAGCCCGCTTTAGGCATAAACACCTCACCACGGACTTCAAGACGCGCAGGAATATCACCGCCTTGTAGTTTCAATGGAATCGCACTAATAGTGCGGACATTTTCAGTGATGTTTTCACCTGTCGCACCATCACCACGCGTCGCAGCCTGAGTGAGAACGCCATTTTCGTACATCAAGCTCACCGCTAATCCGTCTAATTTAACTTCACAACAGTAGCTTCCCACACTGGTGCGGTTAACACGTTCGCTTAGCCTCTTATTGAATGCATCTAAGTCTTCGTCGGAAAAAGCATTATCGAGCGATAGCATGGCGATTTCATGTTTGACTTGAGTGAAACCATCCAGTGGTGTACCACCCACGCGTTGACTTGGAGAATCCACCGATACCCAGTCAGGGTTGTCCGCTTCAATCGCCAATAATTCTTGCATTAAACGATCATACTCGGCATCGGGGACGACTGGTGTATCCTCCACGTAATACTTCACAGCGTAATGGTGAAGTTGATCTTTAAGTTCATTTAATCGTTGCTGAGACATGCTTTTATCCTGATCGTAATGATAAAAAAGGCCCCTATTAGTAGGAGCCCTTTTTTACTAATAATTGGTTATGTTACGCGCCCGCTTTTACACGGTTAAATTCCTGAATCTGCTTTTTATAGGCATCAATGCGAGTTGGGGTGAGTAAATTACGTTGGTCATCCAACACATTACCACTGACATCATCCGCGATCTGTTGTGCGGTTCTAAGCATGAGCTTAAAGTTTTGCTCAGCTTCACCAAAACATGGCAGCGTCATAAAGAATGAAATGCCCTTGGTGGTAAACGTCTCTGGGTCATCATGCTGAAGTGTACCTGGCTGCATCATATTCGCGACGCTGAAGAGAACTTTCCCCGTTCCAGATAGATCCGCATGTCGATGGAATATATCCATATCACCGTAAATCAAGCCGTTTTGACGCATGCTATCGAATAGTTTACTGCCCACAAACGGTTCATTACCCGAACAGTGCACATTCATCACCAACACTTGCATTTCCGGCTCTTCTGGCTCACTGACCTCAGGTTCTTTAGCTGTGCTTGACGTGACTACCGTGTCCTGAGTGTTAGAGACGGGCTTACCATCATCAATGTCAGAAAACGCTTGTGATGGCGCAGCCTTATCAAAACGCTCAGCCTTTGGCGTATCGACATCGATAGCATCAAAGTCGACCGTTGGCTCCTTTAGTTCTCGCGACTCCAAATCTTCAGTACTTTCTCTCGCACTGAATGACGGCATATCGTCAGCTTCATAATTAGCCGTTGTTGAACGGGCATTTTCCAGATTTTTTTCATCGTGAATCGGTTTATCCGACACAGCTACATTCTCAAGAGCATCATCAAGAGCATCCTCAAGAGGATCAAATGCTGGTGCTTGTTGGCTCAAACCAAAGTCAGGTTCGTTTCTAACCTTACGCACGATCTCAAAATCATCTTCTGGTGCTACATAATGATCATCGTCATCCGATTTCTCATCGATATTTCCCAAAGGTCGATCAGCAAATTTTTTCTGGCCTTCTTTCTTGCTTGACCATAAGCCATGAAACAACAGCGCCGCTATGGCTAAGGCACCGACAATAATGAGTACGAATCGCAATTCCTGCATTGTTTGCTCTCAATGTTATAAAAATAGTCCTTATTGAAGTGCTTAAACACTTCCAACTGACCTACTTTACCAAAACTCTACCTATTATTAGAACACCTTAGTATAAGAAGTTTGTGATTTCCTCTGACCTTTTTTGCTATAGTCGCCCTAAAGCCCTGCTAAATCACTATAAAGGAGCTCAACTTTGAACAAAGCCAATACCGGATTTGGTTATTTCCACCAAGGTTTTCAGCTTGCTTTCACGCCTGGCATTCGTCGCTACGTGATTATGCCCTTACTCGCCAATATTTTATTGGTTGGCTCCGCGATGTATTACCTCTTTTCTAACTTAAATATTTGGATAGAGAGTTGGATGGGCGCTTTACCAGAGTTTTTGTCATGGCTGAGTTACGTCTTGTGGCCGCTGCTGACGCTAACCATCTTAGCCACCTTTTCGTATTTTTTTAGTACGCTGGCCAACTTTATTGCTGCGCCATTTAATGGCCTACTTGCCGAAAAAGTTGAAGAATCACTGACACAACAAAAAGTGTCTGATGATGGCATACTCAGCGTCGTCAAGGATGTGCCACGTATTATGGCAAGAGAATGGCGTAAATTGCTTTACGTACTACCAAAAGCGATTGGGCTTTTCCTGCTGTTATTAATACCCGCTCTTGGGCAAACTATCGCGCCATTCCTTTGGTTTATTTTTACCGCTTGGATGTTAGCGATCCAATATTGTGATTACCCATTTGATAATCATAAAGTCCCATTCAACGACATGCGCTTGTCGTTAAAAAGAAAGCAAGGCAAAAGCTACAGCTTTGGTGCGATCGTTGCTTTGTTTACTTCAATCCCGATTTTAAACTTATTTGTCATGCCTATTGCTGTTTGCGGCGCAACAGCAATGTGGGTACAAGAGTTTAAAGAGCAACATAAATAACCCCGCGACTCCAACAGTTCACTCATCAGCCCCTTCACACCAAGAAGGGACTGATGAATTAACGAGATTAAGGCTTAAGCGGCTGCCTATTAAACGTTTTGTGGCCGCACTTACTGCAGTTTGAAATGGTTGTAGGGTGATTATATTCCGCTTTATGGCCGCACTCTTCACATACCAGCACGCCGAAACCGATCATCTCTCCTGCGCTATACACACCTTGATGCTCAAGATCTTGAAATAACTCTAGCCACTCAACTTTCGTTTTGTCAGTGATATCTAGCAGCCCTTGCCAAATTGAGTTGGCTACCATCAAATAAAATGGCCCACTTTTACTTTCTTCGTAGTTGTCAGCAAATTCTTTTAAATCAGAATTGATATAAGCTGAGATCAACGCCATTTCATCTTTTGTCATGTCATTAGCCGCTTCAATCACTGAACCTGACTTTTCCAGCACATGCTGAACTTCTTCAGGGCTGTGCTTAAGGTTCTCCACTACATCTTCAAACATCTCTTCATAGCTGGCTTTACGTTTAGGCATAGATCCCCCTATCTTTGACCAAAATCACTGGAGTTGCCGCAAGGCAACAAACGGAGCTATCCTATAAGCATAGCTTGTTATCGCATAAGACCTAACTGGCGATCCCGTTCGTACGCGCCATCAACAACACAACAACTTCCAGTACTCAAGGTACATTGACTATTGTTGACCGCGCCTGCTTTAGGTATTCTATGATGATCTAGTAGTCTCTGTTTTAACAGAACTCACAAATTCCAAGATAACCGGAAATCATCGATGCAAGAACAATACAACCCGCAAGAGATTGAACGTAACGTTCAAGAGCACTGGGACAACAATAAAACCTTTGTTGTAAGTGAAGACGCAAATAAAGAAAAATTCTACTGCCTATCTATGTTCCCGTACCCAAGTGGTCGACTGCACATGGGTCATGTTCGTAACTATACCATCGGTGATGTGGTTTCACGCTTCCAGCGCCTGCAAGGTAAAAATGTCATGCAACCAATTGGTTGGGATGCATTTGGTCTACCAGCAGAAAACGCAGCTGTAAAAAACAATACCGCTCCAGCACCCTGGACTTACGAAAACATCGAGTACATGAAAAACCAACTTAAGCTTTTAGGCTTTGGTTACGATTGGAGTCGTGAGTTCGCAACGTGTACGCCTGAGTACTACCGTTGGGAACAAGAGTTTTTCACTAAACTTTACGAAAAAGGCTTGGTCTACAAAAAAACCTCTTCTGTTAACTGGTGTCCAAACGACCAAACTGTACTGGCTAACGAGCAAGTAGAAGACGGTTGCTGCTGGCGTTGTGACACGCCAGTAGAACAAAAGAAAATCCCTCAGTGGTTCATTAAGATCACTGAGTACGCGCAAGAGCTGCTAGACGATCTAGACAACCTTGAAGGTTGGCCTGAAATGGTTAAGACCATGCAGCGCAACTGGATCGGTCGCTCAGAAGGGGTTGAGCTATCTTTCGCTGTTAACGGTGAAGAAGCGCCGCTAGAAGTGTATACCACACGTCCAGACACACTAATGGGTGTTTCTTATGTTGGTATCGCAGCTGGTCACCCACTTGCCGAGAAAGCAGCAAAGAACAACTCTGAGCTTGCGGCTTTCGTTGAAGAGTGTCGTAACACTAAAGTTGCTGAAGCAGAACTCGCAACAATGGAAAAGAAAGGTATGGAGACTGGCCTAACAGCTATCCACCCCCTTAACGGTCGCGTTGTTCCTGTATACGTAGCAAACTTCGTTCTTATGGATTACGGCACTGGTGCGGTAATGGCGGTTCCTGCTCACGATCAACGTGACTACGAATTCGCAACGAAATACGGCATCGACATCATTCCAGTCATCAAACCAGAAGATGGTTCTGAGCTAGACGTATCTGAAGCGGCTTACACTGAGAAAGGTGTTTTGTTTGATTCAGGCGAATTCGACGGCCTTGCATTCCAAGAAGCCTTCGATGCCATTGCTGCAAAACTTGAAGCAGAAGGTAAAGGTAAGAAGACAGTAAACTTCCGCCTACGCGACTGGGGTGTCTCTCGTCAACGTTACTGGGGCGCACCAATCCCAATGGTCACGACGGAAGATGGTGAAGTTCACCCAGTACCTGCAGACCAACTACCCGTCATTCTTCCTGAAGACGTGGTTATGGATGGCGTGACTAGCCCAATCAAGGCTGACAAGTCTTGGGCTGAAACCACGTTTAATGGCGAGCCAGCTCTACGTGAGACTGACACGTTCGATACCTTCATGGAATCATCTTGGTACTACGCGCGTTACTGCTCACCACAAGCCGATGACATTCTAGACCCTGAAAAAGCGAACTACTGGCTGCCGGTTGACCAATACATCGGTGGTATTGAACACGCGTGTATGCACCTGCTTTACTCTCGTTTCTTCCACAAATTGCTACGC
The DNA here is from genome assembly GCF_050337205.1 of Vibrio nomapromontoriensis. NCBI lineage: Bacteria > Pseudomonadati > Pseudomonadota > Gammaproteobacteria > Vibrionales > Vibrionaceae > Vibrio > Vibrio nomapromontoriensis. The sequence continues at coordinate 384,740 of NZ_JAKJSS010000006.1, read as the reverse complement.
GATGCAGGGTACGTCACCTCTGATGAGCCATTCAAGCAACTTCTATGTCAAGGCATGGTTCTTGCTGACGCATTCTTCCACACTAACGAAAAAGGCACGAAAGAATGGATCGCTCCAACTGACGTGACTATCGAGCGTGATGGTAAAGGCCGTATCGAAAAAGCTGTCGATAACCAAGGTCGCGAAGTTGAACACTCAGGCATGATCAAGATGTCTAAGTCGAAAAACAACGGTATCGACCCGCAAGAGATGGTCGATAAGTACGGCGCTGACACTGTACGTCTATTCATGATGTTTGCATCACCTGCAGATATGACACTTGAGTGGCAAGAATCTGGCGTTGAAGGGGCAAACCGCTTCCTTAAGCGTGTTTGGAAACTGGTTCACGCTCACTCTTCTAAAGGTGTTGCTGAGGCGGTTGATACTTCTGCACTTTCTGGTGACCAGAAAGCACTTCGTCGTGACGTCCACAAGACGATCGCAAAAGTAACCGACGATATCGCTCGTCGCCAAACGTTTAACACGGCAATCGCGGCCATCATGGAATTGATGAATAAGCTCGCAAAAGCACCTCAAGAGTCAGCGCAAGACCGTGCAATTCTTGATGAAGCACTAAAAGCCGTGGTTCGCATGCTTTACCCAATGACACCGCATATCTCTTACGAAATGTGGATTGCTCTTGGTGAATCAAACGTAGACTCGGCAACATGGCCAACGTTTGACGAAAAGGCGTTGGTTGAAGACGAAAAAACGATCGTTGTCATGATCAACGGCAAACTACGTGCGAAACTAACCGTTGCCGCTGACGCGACAGAAGAACAAGTTCGTGAGCTAGGGCTCAACGATGAGAATGCGAAAAAGTTCTTAGATGGACTGACAATTCGCAAGGTTATCTTTGTTCCTGGTAAGCTATTGAACATCGTAGCAAACTAAGCAGCGTCCTTGATATAAAGTTGCAGGTGTTATGCCTGCGACTTTCATCACTCATGAGCATTCAACAACATCATTAACCCATCATCGTTTTATTTAAGCTTCCTTATTAGGGCGTTTACATAAACCATTGTCTAACGAGTAAGCGGTATTATGCGCCTGTTAAAACACAACCTACTAAAACTCTTTTCCGTGTTCCTGCTCACCTCGCTCCTTAGCGCTTGTGGCTTCCACCTTCGTGGTGAGTACACGGTACCGGATGATATCAAAGAAATTTCCGTCACCAGTTTTGATCAGTACAGCATGATTACTCGCCAGATCAAAGAGCAGCTTCGTCTTAGTAATATTGAACTTGTGACACCTCGTATGGATGTGACCAACCTGCATATCACAGGAGAAACCACTAAAGATCGCACCCTCTCGTTATACCAAAATACCCGAGCGGCGGAAAAAGAGATCACCTATGAAGTGAAGTATCGCGTCACCGTACCCAATCTCGGCTCAAAAGACTTCACTGCGACTATGACGCGCAGCTATCTTGATAACCCTTTATCAGCCCTAGCAAAATCAGCAGAACGTAAATTGCTAGAAAACGAAATGCGTGAACTTGCCGCGCAACAAATGATGCGTCAGATGGCTCGTTTGAAAACAGAAATTGAAGAATTTGAACGCAAGCAAAAAGAAGCAGAAACGACAGCAGAGCCAGTAGCAACGCCCAACTCCTAGTTTGTCTTAGAGAGTTGACGTTTTACTTTGCGAATTTACGTTGTACCGCGAGAGGCGTGTGTTTCTCGCGCCAAAGTTAAGCCTTAGTACAAGGAATTAATGTGAAAGTTTTTGCCGATCGCCTCACCGAGTCGCTCACTCAGCGCTGGTTTGCTTGCTACCTGTTATTTGGTAATGAACCACTATTTATTCAAGAAAGTCGCGCCCACATCATCACACGAGCCAAAACATTAGGCTTCGAAGAACACCACAGATTCGTCGTCGATGCTTCCATTGATTGGAATGACGTTTTTGATTGTACTCAGTCCATGAGCCTATTCTCATCAAAGCAAATTATTGAGTTAGAGCTTCCGGAAGCTGGTGTTAACGCTGCTATTGCGAAACAACTAACAGAAATAGCGAGCCAACTTCATGAAGATATTGTCCTGCTAATATCAGGCAGTAAATTAACCCGTGCTCAAGAATCTGCCGCGTGGTTTAAGGCGCTAAATGGCTGCCATGTAAGCTGTACGACTCCCGATATCAAACGGTTGCCACAATGGGTTACACAGCGATGCCGAGCGATCAATCTCACTCCCGATCATGAAGCGGTCCAGCTACTATGCCAATGGCATGAAGGCAACCTATTTGCGCTATCTCAAAGTCTCGAAAAGCTGACACTTTTATACCCAGATGGTCAGTTAACGCTCCTTCGAGTCCAGGACGCGCTCAGCCGCCACAATCACTTTACCGTCTTTCATTGGGTTGATGCCATGCTGGAAGGAAAAGCGAAACGGGCCCAAAGGATCTTAGCCCAACTTGAATCTGAAGGCATTGAAGCCATTATTTTGCTAAGAACCGTTCAAAAAGAGTTGTTTCAACTGGTTAAAATGCAACAAGCACTGACTCAGCTTTCCATGACACAAGTATTTGATAAGTTTCGCGTATGGCAAAATAAGAAACCCCTTTATAACGCAGCGCTGACCCGTTTGCCTCCAGCTAGGCTCAAACAATCTATTCAGTTGTTAGCACAGATAGAAGTCCAAGCAAAAACACAGTATGACATCAGCCCTTGGCCATTAATCCATCAGTTATCCATGAACTTGAGCGTTACTGACACACCAATGTCTTTACCTCACTAAAACCTGTTATAATCCAAAGATCAATAACCGCTGAGTGTTATTGCCTTGTTCTATTCCACCAAAAGAGGAAAACCCCTTGCAACACGAAGAATTGAAACTATTTCTAGCTGATAAAGCAGATGACATGAAAGCCGTCGATATCGTTACCATTGATGTAATCGGTAAATCAAATGTCACTGACTTCATGATCGTGTGCACTGGTACATCGAAAAGACACGTTGTTTCTATTGCAGACCACGTCGCAACTGAAGTAAAAAAAATGGGCCTAGAGCCACTTGGTGTCGACGGTGAACAAGAAGGTGAATGGGTCGTTCTCGATATGGGCTCTACCATGCTACATGTCATGCAAGAGCAACACCGAGAGCTTTATCAACTAGAAAAACTCTGGGGCTAATCGCTTGAAACTACAACTCATCGCCGTTGGGACCAAAATGCCTAAATGGGTAGAAGAAGGCTTTCAAGAGTATCGCCGACGTTTCCCTCATGATATGCCTTTAGAGCTCATTGAGATTCCAGCAGGAAAACGCGGGAAAAATGCCGACATTGCACGCATCTTACAGAAAGAAGGCGAAGCTATGTTGGCGGCTGTTCCTAAAGGCAATAGAGTCGTAACTTTGGATATTCCGGGTAAGAAGTGGGATACCCCCCAGCTTGCTGAACAACTTGAGAGTTGGAAGCTCGATGCCCGTGATGTCTCTATTTTGATCGGTGGTCCTGAGGGCTTAGCACCAGCATGTAAAGCGGCTGCCGACCAAAGTTGGTCTTTATCGGCATTAACACTGCCGCATCCATTGGTACGAATAGTGATGGCAGAAAGCTTATATCGAGCTTGGTCAATTACCACTAATCACCCTTACCATCGAGAGTAGTTTCACCCCCTATGAGACTTAAACGTAGCCAGATAAGAGACCATCAGGCAGAAGCGCGACTGTTTAAAAGTCGCGCTTTAGTATCTTTCATCTTCATTATTGTAATGATGATGCTTTTGGTCGCCAATCTATACAATATTCAGATCAATCAATATCAAGATTACAAAACTCGCTCAAACGACAACCGCATCAAAGTCGTTCCGATTGCACCAAATCGGGGGCTAGTTTACGACCGAAATGGCGTACTACTGGCGGAAAACCGTCCGGTATTCAACTTAGAAATCATTCCCGAAAAAGTCAAAGATATGGATCAAACCATCTTAGACTTGCGCGAATATCTCGACATACCCGATGACCGAATCGAAGCCTTTCAACGTGAGCGTAAACGCACGCGACGCTTTAAGTCTATTCCACTGTTGACCCAGCTCAATGAACAACAAGTGGCCACTTTTTCTGTCCATCAACACAAATTCCCTGGCGTTGAAATTGCGGCAACTCTGAAGCGCTACTACCCATATGGTGACGTGCTGACTCATGTCATTGGCTACGTGTCTCGCATCAATGACCGCGACATTCAACGTCTGGCTCGCGAAGAAAAAGTAGCAAACTATCAAGCGACTCGTGACATTGGTAAGCTTGGAATTGAGCGCTATTACGAAGATTTACTGCACGGCACCGCCGGCTACCAAGAAGTTGAAGTCAATAGCCGTGGTCGAGTACTACGTACACTTAAGTTTGTTCCACCTACGCCGGGCAAGGATATTGTCTTAAACCTTGATATCAATCTACAACTCAAAGTACACAAGCTACTTGATGGGCGTCGCGGTTCAGCCATCGTGCTCGATCCTACCGACAACGGCGTATTAGCGATGGTTTCTAGCCCGAGCTATGACCCTAACGCGTTTGTAAACGGGATATCAAGTAAAGCTTATCGAGCATTACTAAACGACAAAAATAGACCGCTGGTAAACCGAGCAACGCTGGGTATCTACCCTCCGGCCTCCACGATTAAACCCTTTATCGCCGTCGCCGCTCTACAAGAAGGGGTGATAACGCCTACGACAACCCGAAACGATCCGGGTTACTGGCGCATACCAAATTCAAAAACGCGCCCTTATCGTGACTGGTTACGCTGGGGACACGGTAAAGTCACCATTGTCAAAGCCATTGAAGAGTCGGTGGATACCTTCTTTTACCAAATCGCTTATGACATGGGAATTAACCGTCTTTCATCGTGGATGATGATGTTCGGTTTTGGCGACTACACCGGTATCGATATTCATGAAGAAAGTAAGGCTAATATGCCAACTCGTGAATGGAAAATGGCAAGGCACCGCACCCCTTGGTATCAGGGCGACACCATCCCTGTCGGTATTGGTCAGGGTTACTGGACCGCAACACCAATGCAAATTGCCAAGGCGACATCTGTGCTTGTAAACCATGGTGAAGTTCTATCGCCCCACTTACTTCGTGCCACGATTAACAATGGCGATAACTTTGATAACCAAACGCTCACTGAAATTGATAGCCGCCCGCCAATCACAGGAGTGCAAGAGCGGTATTGGGGTCTTGCGTTGGAAGGCATGCGCCGAGTAAATCACGGTGTTAAAGGTACTGCACGTCGTTCATTTAAAAATATGCCGTACCAGTCCGGGGGCAAATCCGGCACCGCTCAAGTATTTAGCTTAGGTGAGGATGAAAAATATAACGCCGATGAAATCGCAGAGCATTTGAAAGATCATGCACTGTTTACAGGCTTTGCTCCGTTCAAAGATCCAAAAGTTGTGGTCACCATTGTGCTCGAGAACGCCGGTGGCGGTTCTACAAATGGCGCCCCTGTAGTAAGGCAAGTATTTGACCTCGCACTAGTTAACAATCAAGAAGGTGAAGAAGAATAATGAAATTCGATCCATCAACAGGACGAAACCGCTTCCTACTTGAACGCTTTCACATCGACCTGCCCTTATTGCTCGGTATTCTTGCATTAATGGGCTTTGGGTTAGTTGTGATGTACAGTGCAAGCGGGCAAAGCCTCGCGATGATGGATAGACAAGCAATGCGTATGGTGTTGTCATTGGTCGTTATGATTGGCTTAGCCCAACTCTCACCTCGCACGTACGAAACCCTTGCACCACTCATGTTTTTTACTGGCGTGATTCTCTTGCTGGGCGTGCTGTTTTTCGGCGAGTCTTCAAAAGGAGCACAGCGATGGCTAAACCTCGGTTTTGTCCGTTTTCAGCCTTCCGAACTGCTTAAACTTGCTGTACCTCTTATGGTGGCAAGATATATTGGCAAGCGCACACTACCCATTAGTTTTCAAACACTTATCATTTCCCTTGTGATGGTGATGGTGCCAACCATTCTAATTGCAAAGCAGCCGGATCTTGGAACCTCAATCCTTATCGCGGCATCGGGTATTTTCGTTATTTTCTTAGCAGGAATCAGCTGGAAAATCATTACCGGAGCAGCCATTGCTGTCGGGGCCTTTATCCCCGTTCTTTGGTTCTTCCTTATGAGGGAGTACCAAAAAGTAAGGGTTCGTACACTCTTTGATCCAGAGTCTGACCCACTTGGCGCTGGTTACCACATCATACAAAGCAAAATTGCTATTGGTTCTGGTGGTTTAGGGGGAAAAGGTTGGTTACACGGCACGCAATCACAGCTAGAATTCTTACCAGAACGTCATACTGACTTTATCTTTGCAGTCATCGCTGAAGAATGGGGTATGATTGGTATATTACTTCTTCTGTCATTGTACTTATTCATCATTGGTCGTGGCCTCTACCTAGCAAGCTCGGCACAGACTGCGTTTGGCCGCATGATGGCAGGCAGTATTGTTCTAAGCTTTTTTGTTTACGTTTTCGTAAATATTGGTATGGTAAGCGGTATATTACCTGTTGTTGGTGTTCCTCTACCGCTAATTAGCTATGGTGGTACTTCCATGGTGACCTTGATGGCTGGCTTTGGCATATTAATGTCCATCCATACTCACCGCAAAGCGTTTTCAAAGGCGACATAAATGACTCTGTTTTTTACCTCATCTCACTCTCGCTGGTTGCTTACCTGCTTGAGTATAATCGTCATTGCGGGCTGCTCTTCATCAGACAGCCGCTACGATATTGATAATGATGTGGCTCCAACCACCCCCATTTCAGTTGACCATATTGAAGGTGCTCAACCAAAATATGAACCTTATAGCATGGGTGGTAACAAAGACTATAAATTACGCGGTCAGCGTTATACCATCGTAAAAGATGCGCAAGGCTTTACTGAAAAAGGCCAAGCATCATGGTATGGCAAAAAATTCCATGGACATTTGACCTCAAATGGTGAAGTGTATGACATGTATTCTATGTCTGCCGCGCACAAAACTCTACCAATCCCGAGTTATGTGAAAGTCACAAATACCGATAATGGCAAAGAAACTGTCGTACGTGTTAATGACCGAGGTCCATTTCATGAAGGTCGAATTATTGACCTCAGCTATGCCGCGGCTAAAAAGCTCGATGTCATCAAAACGGGGACAGCCAATGTCAAAATTGAAGTGATTACCGTTGAGAAACCAACCGGACAGCATCAACTAGATAAGCACCCAAAATATGGCATACAAGTGGTGGCGTCACCACATAAAGACAGAATCACAAAATTGTCGAATGAATTAAGTAATACCCTATCGGTTGAGACGTTCCTATCACCGATAAAGAATAATTATCGCTTAATGCTTGGTCCTTTTAGCGACTATAAAGATACTCATGATGCGTTAGAGCAAGTACAAAAGCTCGGTTATACCTCAGCTTTCGTCAAAAAACTTTAAACATCATTGACATAAATCACCGTTGTTACTTAGTGTGTAAGCTCTTTAGTGCGCAGCGACCAATCTGTTACTATACGGATAACTCACAAATACTGTGTTCAACATGAATAAAAACAAGTCTTCTATGAAATTCATTACATCTATTGCTCTTGCAGCAACATTAACGGCTAGTTATGCCGTAGCTACGCCTGTCGTGATGCCTAACGCGCCGCAAATTGCCGCGAAAGGCTTCGTACTTATGGACTATAACTCAGGTAAAGTCCTCGCTGAGAAAGAGATGAATACCCAACTTCATCCTGCCAGCTTAACCAAAATGATGACAAGCTACGTTATCGGCCAAGAGCTAAAGAGCGGCAAAATTGCGCCAAGCGATGAAGTGACCATCAGTAAAAACGCTTGGGCAAAAAATTTCCCTGACTCTTCTAAGATGTTCATCGAAGTAGGCACTAAAGTCACAGTTGAAGAGCTAAACAAAGGCATCATTATTCAATCTGGTAACGATGCTTGTGTGGCAATGGCAGAGCACATTGCAGGTTCAGAAGATGCGTTCGTTGATTTAATGAATGCTTGGGCGAGCTCAATTGGCATGAACGATACGCATTTTGCAAACGTTCATGGTCTCGATAATCCAAACCTATATTCAACGCCATACGACATGGCACTGCTAGGGCGTGCGCTTATCAAAGACGTTCCAGATGAATATCGTGTTTACTCCGAGAAGAAGTTTACCTACAACGGCATCACACAATACAACCGTAATGGTCTATTGTGGGATAAAAGCATGAATGTTGATGGTATTAAAACCGGTCATACAAGCAAAGCTGGTTACAGCCTAGTCAGTTCAGCAACCGAAGGTAAAATGCGCCTTGTTGCCGTAGTGATGGGCACAAAAAATGCCAACGCTCGTAAATCTGAAAGCAAAAAGTTACTAAGCTATGGCTTCCGATTCTTCGAAACCGTTAACCCTCATACCGCTAACGAAACCTTCGTTGAAGAGAAAGTATGGATGGGTGATAAAGATACCGTTGCTCTTGGTGTGGCAGAAGACACATTCGTGACACTACCTCGTGGACAAGCGAAAAATTTAAAAGCAAGTTTCGTGCTTGAAAAACAACTCGAAGCACCCATATCTAAGGGCGATGTTGTGGGTAAGCTATACTATCAGTTAGATGGTGAAGATGTTGCCGAGTACCCATTGCTTGCACTTGAAAATGTACAAGAAGGCAGCTTGTTTAGCCGCTTATGGGACTATATCGTTTTACTGGTTAAGAGCTTCTTCTAACCACAACGTAAAATGATGATAGAAAACAAAGCCGCATAATGCGGCTTTGTTGCTTTTTACTTCAAGCGTCATCAACTTGCTTATGTGCTACGAACTCGTCTTGAGTTTCGTCGCCTTTGACATTACTATTCGCACCGTTACAACAAATTTGATTTTTTTGGAGTCGCCATTATGTTAACCATCAATTCAGATGCAAAACTCAAAGACCTACTAGAGTTCCCTTGCTCGTTTACATATAAAGTGATGGGTTATGCTAAGCCTGAACTTCCTGAAAAAGTGTTGGAAGTGATCCAGCGTCATGCACCTGGAGACTACAGCCCAACGATTAAGCCTAGCGCTAAGGGCAACTACCATGCTGTTTCAATTAACATCACTGCGACGTCTATTGAGCAGGTAGAAACGCTATACAAAGAACTTGGTGAAATTGACATCGTTCGTATGGTTCTGTAAAAATTTGAATAATTCAATTTTTTTTGAAAGCAGCTTCGGCTGCTTTCTTTTTATTTTTCAAAACCTTAACTAAACCACATAACAAACTGGTTAAATTTTCGCTATTTAGCTGTAGTTCAAGTCAATGAACAGGTTTATAATGCAAACACTTTATTAAGTGACGACGAGGGTACGAGTGAAGAATCAGCTAATAGTAAGAAAGCTTGGGCGCAAAGACTACGAACCGGTCTGGAAAGCAATGCATGCTTTCACCGACGAGCGAAACGACGACACTCGTGACGAAATCTGGTTGGTAGAGCACAACCCTGTCTTTACTCAAGGGCAAGCAGGCAAAGAAGAACACTTGCTCAACACGGGGGATATCCCAGTCGTCAAAAGTGACCGTGGCGGACAAGTGACTTATCATGGCCCAGGTCAACTGGTCGCTTACTTTCTTATCAACCTTCGTCGAAAAAAATTAGGTGTCAGAGATCTCGTCACTCACATAGAGAATCTCGTCATCAACACACTAAACACCTATAATATCGAAGCGGCGGCACGACCGGATGCTCCTGGTGTTTACGTCGATGGAAAGAAGATCTGCTCTTTAGGGCTTCGCATTCGTAGAGGCTGTTCGTTTCACGGATTGGCCTTAAACGTCGATATGGATCTCTCTCCTTTCTTAAGAATTAATCCTTGCGGCTATGCCGGTATGGAAATGATCCAAATTAGCCAACTTGGTGGTCCTGATAGCGTTGCCAGCGTCGAAGAACAGCTGGTCAACGAATTAATACAATTACTTGATTACGAGCAAGTAGAATTCAGCGAAGAAGCATAAGACGATGAGCAAACCTATACAAATGGAAAAAGGCGTCAAATATCGCGACGCAGATAAAATGGCACTGATTCCGGTAAAAAACATGCCGGAGGAACAAAGAGAAGTCCTACGTAAGCCAGAATGGATGAAAATAAAGCTGCCTTCCGACAGCCAAAGAATTCAAGACATAAAAAAGGCAATGCGTAAAAATAATCTTCACTCAGTCTGTGAAGAGGCGTCTTGTCCAAACCTCGCCGAGTGTTTTAACCATGGTACTGCGACCTTTATGATCCTTGGTGCTATTTGTACTCGCCGCTGCCCATTTTGTGATGTTGCCCATGGTCGCCCCAATGCGCCTGAATCTAATGAGCCGCAAAAATTGGCGCAGACCATTAAAGACATGAAACTCAAATATGTGGTCGTGACTTCCGTTGACCGTGACGATTTACGTGATGGTGGTGCTGAACACTTTGCTAACTGTACTCGTGAAATCCGAACACTGAATCCTGAAATTCGTATTGAAACTTTAGTACCGGATTTCCGTGGTCGTATGGACGTTGCCTTAGAAGCATTAAAAGACAACCCACCCGATGTCTTCAACCACAACTTAGAAACCGCCCCTCGCCTTTACCGTAAAGCGCGACCTGGTGCGAACTATAAATGGTCGCTACAGCTGCTAGAGAAATTTAAAGCCATGCACCCAGATGTCCCAACGAAATCTGGTGTGATGATGGGACTCGGTGAAACAAAAGAAGAAATTGTTCAAGTACTTAAAGACTTACGTGCCCATGGTGTCACTATGCTCACACTTGGTCAATATCTTGCACCAAGCCGTCACCACTTGCCGGTTGAGCGTTATGTGCCACCGTCAGAGTTTGATGAGCTTAAAGAAATTGCGCTAGAGCTTGGCTTTACCCATGCAGCCTGTGGTCCTTTTGTGCGCTCTTCTTACCACGCGGATCTACAAGCAAAAGGCGTAGAAATTAAATAACCGCCGTAAAAAGTATCCCACATAAAAAACACGGATGTGCGTTGCACTATCCGTGTTTTTTTTAAGAAAAATGACCACCATGACAATCTCGTACTCGCATTTTCTTCATTTTTAGGTAGGCTTATAGAAAAACATCAGCCATTCAAGGATGTACGCATGAAATTGCTTAAAATAGGTTTACCCATCATAGCCGCAACACTCATTGCGGGTTGTGCTCAAAACTCACAACAAGACAATTACTTAGAGGCTTCATTCGAGTTATGTAATACCGAAGTGAACCTTTACTCAGTCAGCGATGATGGTCGTGTTCGAGTAGTATGTAAAGATGGCGCGAAGTTCTCAATGAACAGTGAAAAAACGCTGGAAATTATGCGAGATATCAACATTGATTACTGTAACGGTGAAGGCTTAGGGCAATTTAACGAAAGCCGTAAGTACTACTCCTTCAAGTGTAAATCTGGCACGTTACTTAATATTAATAAGTAAATTTACATTAATCGCTAACCATCACGCACAAAAAAACGAGCTAATAAGCTCGTTTTTTTTCAATGCCTGTTATAGCAGAGCTCTTTTAGCTCACTTACGCGTAAACTGGCAGACGCTTACAAATGTCCAGAACCTTCGCTTTTGTCGCAGCAATCACCGCTTCGTCGCCAAGATTGTCAAGCACATCTGACATCCAATTCGCCAACTCTTTCGCATCAGCTTCAGAGAAACCACGACGTGTAATCGCTGGCGTACCAATACGGATACCAGAGGTTACAAATGGGCTACGTGGGTCATTCGGTACTGAGTTTTTGTTAACGGTAATGTTAGCAGAACCCAAAGCCGCATCGGCTTCTTTACCTGTGATATCTTTATCAATCAGGTCAACAAGGAATAAATGGTTCTCTGTTGAGTTAGATACAATCTTGTAACCACGCTCTTGGAATTGTGCGACCATCGCTTTAGCATTATCAACAACACGTTGTTGGTAGGCTTTAAATTCAGGCTCCATTGCTTCTTTAAACGCTACCGCTTTACCCGCGATAACATGCATCAGAGGACCACCCTGACCACCAGGGAAAACTGCTGAGTTCAGTTTCTTGTACATGTCTTCGCCAGCGTTTGAAAGAATCAAACCACCACGTGGGCCTGCAAGCGTTTTATGCGTTGTTGTTGTAACAACGTGAGCATGTGGTACCGGTGTTGGGTAAACACCAGCGGCGATAAGGCCAGCAACGTGTGCCATATCAACAAAGAAGTACGCGCCAACTTTGTCTGCAATTTCACGCATACGTGCCCAATCAACGATTTGAGAGTAAGCAGAGAAGCCACCGATGATCATTTTTGGTTTGTGCTCAACAGCCAACTGTTCCATTTCGTCGTAGTTGATTTGACCCGCTTCATCAATACCGTAAGGAATGACATTGTAGTGTTTACCAGAGAAGTTCACTGGAGAACCGTGAGTCAAGTGACCACCGTGCGCTAGGCTCATACCTAAAACAGTATCTCCTGGATTCAGAAGCGCCATATAAACGGCACTGTTCGCTTGAGAGCCAGAGTGTGGCTGAACGTTTGCATATTCACAGCCGAAAAGCTCACATGCACGGTTGATTGCCAATGTTTCCGCTTTATCTACATACTCACAACCACCGTAGTAACGCTTACCAGGATAGCCTTCTGCGTACTTATTGGTTAATTGAGTACCTTGCGCTTCCATCACGCGAGGGCTGGTGTAGTTTTCCGAAGCAATAAGCTCAATGTGCTCTTCTTGGCGAAGAGTTTCTTCTTGAATGGCTGCAAATAGTTCCGCATCGTAATCAGCGATGTTCATATCACGCTTTAGCATCTGTATCTCCTGACTCAGATTGTACTGAAAGTTTCAAAAAAACCACACAATGACCAAAAGCAAACGTTTTCGTCACCACGTTTGATGAATCGCATAATACATAATTTGATCTAGGTCATAAAGGAAAAAATGGATCTTTTTCATGCAGTTTCTTCATAGTGAACGTTAGATTGCATCATGTACGGCAAGAAAATAACCCCATCTACAACCTAAAGTGTCAATAAATCCTTTTACAGTGTGTAAAAATTGAATTACATAGGTTTACCGTAAATTTCTCCTCCTAGCTATCGAAAAGATCATCTTTTTAATACTATTGCCGCCAATTACTATAGGAAGATTTTTAACTTGATGGAAAAACACTCACGCAAAGAAGACTGGATAGCCATTTTAACCGGCACTTTCGTAGTGGCCCAAGGTATATTCTTCCTGCAATCGGCTCAATTGCTGACTGGCGGGACCACAGGTCTTGCGTTATTACTTAGCCAGTTTCTACCGGTTTCATTCGGTATGCTCTATTTTGCCGCCAATACGCCATTCTACTTATTAGCCTGGCGACGCTTTGGGAAACGCTTTGCGATGAGCAGTGCTATTTCCGGTGCGCTCGTGTCCATTTTTGCCGATAACATGCATCATGTCGTGTCTGTCGACCATGTGAATACCGTCTACTGTGCCATCGCAGGTGGGTTACTCATGGGGCTGGGCATGTTGATCTTATTCCGTCATCGCTCCAGTCTTGGTGGCTTTAATGTACTGTGTTTGTTCATTCAAGAGCGTTTTGGCATCTCTGTTGGTAAAACTCAACTTGCCATCGACTGTACTATTTTGTTGGCCTCTTGTTTTTTCGTAGCGCCACCAATTATTTTGGTTTCTATTATCGGTGCTGTGGTACTCAACATTGTCTTAGCGATGAATCACAAACCGACCCGGTATGTGGTCACCTACGGGTAAAAATGAAAACGCCCCTCCATTTGAAGGGGCGTTTTTTATCTGATGACATCTCGCGAATTTCGCCAAAATGGCCCATGGCATAACAGTTTCATGGCTACTTTTTCAATAAAATCGCCACTGTCTGATACGGTTTTAAGGTTATCTCTGCTTCGAGCACAATAAGCGCCTCTGAGTGCGAATAATTCCCCACTACCACCTTGCCGCTTTGAGAAACATATTGTTCCGGCAGCGTGATGGTTGTCTCTTGGGCATAATAATTGTGCAAACAAAGTAAGCGACTGTCTTGGTTCTCTCTCACGTAACCATGAACTTGTGCATGCTTTGGATACAGATCGACATAACTACCATCAGTGATGACTTTGAGCTGTTTACGCAGCGCAATCAAATCCTTATAAAAATAAAAAATTGACTGTTCATCTGCTATAGCGGCTGCCGCGTTAATCTCTGCGTAGTTGTCTGATACACCAATCCAAGACTCACCGGTGGTAAAACCAGCTTGAGCGCTCTCATCCCACTGCATCGGCGTACGAGAGTTGTCTCGTGATTTTTGTTGCAAGATGGACATGATTTCATCGTGACTGTACTGCCCAGCTTGTTGCATCACGCGATACATCGTTAGGGTTTCCACATCTCTATACTGCGATAACTCGCTAAAACCTGGGTTAGTCATACCGATTTCTTCACCTTGATAAATATAAGGGGTTCCCTGCATCAGATGAATCGAAGCTGCGAGCATTTTTGCCGACTCATTCCGATAGAGCGTGTCATCACCAAGACGGCTTACCACCCGAGGTTGGTCATGGTTACACCAAAATAGCGCTCCCCAACCACAACCATTGAGCCCCGTTTGCCAGTGATTAAAGATTCGCTTTAATTCGATGAAATCGAAAGGAGCAAGACTCCACTTTTCTCCATTCGGATAATCGACTTTAAGGTGGTGAAAGTTAAACACCATTGACAGCTCTTTGCCATCTTGCGCGCTGTATTGCTGACAATGCTCTAGGGTTGTCGAAGACATTTCACCCACCGTCACAGAGCCATATTTTTGGAATACCGCTTCACTAATTTCCTGCAGATACTCATGTACTCGTGGGCCATCGGTATAAAAGCGTCGCCCATCACCCTCATCATCGTCCAAAAAGGTTTGTTGCTTAGAAATAAGATTAATGACATCGAGGCGAAAACCATCCACGCCTTTTTTCGCCCAGAACTCAATAACTTGTTTTACTTCTTCCCGTACTGCCGGGTTCTCCCAGTTTAAATCCGCTTGTTCTTGCGCAAACAAGTGAAGAAAGTACTCATCGGTTTTCTCATCAAGCTTCCAAGCAGAACCACCAAACTTAGACTGCCAGTTATTAGGTAGCGAACCATCTTGGTTTGGTTTCCAAATGTAGTAGTCTCGATACGGGCTGTTTTTGTCTCCTAAAGCAGATTGAAACCATTGATGCTCGGTAGAGGTATGATTAACCACAATATCCATTACTAAACGGATACCGCGTTGATGCGCTTGTGCCAGCAGTTCATCAAAGTCTGCCATGCTACCGAAGTCAGGATTGATCGCGTAATAGTCAGAAATATCATAACCATTATCGACCATTGGTGACGCATAAATCGGCGTCAGCCAGATGGCGTCGACCCCCAAGTTCTGCAAATAATCGAGTTTAGAGGTGATCCCCTTAATATCTCCGATACCTTTGCTACCACTATCACAAAAACTTTTCGGATAAATTTGATAGATTGTGGCGGTTTTCCACCATTGTTGCTGAGCCTGTAAACCCATCACCGTCTCACTTACACTTTAAAAAGGAAAAATAGGCTCGCAGATACGAGCCTTGAAATGTTATGCCTTTGCGAGTTCAAGCTCGCCTTTAGACTGGGCTCTCTTATACATAAATAACGTAAGCATGATAGGAATCACGATAGCCACCAGCATAGCCACGAGATAAATGGTCCAATATTGAGGCTGGATGGATAAGATACCCGGTAAGCCACCCACACCGATCCCATTTGCCATCACACCAGCGCTGCCACAAATCGCCGCAGCCGCAGCACTGCCAATCATGGCGCTAAGCATTGGGAACTTGTACTTCAAGTTGATACCATACATAGCAGGCTCGGTGACCCCTAAATAAGCTGAAATAGCGGCTGGAACTGAAATATCTCTCTCACCTTCTCGCTTACTAATAATGATGATGCCAACAACAGCCGACGCTTGTGCGATATTCGACAACGCAATCAATGGCCAGATTGGGGTACCACCCAACTCTTGCATCAACTGAAGGTCAACAGCATTGGTGGTGTGGTGAATCCCTGTGATAACCAAAGGGGCATAGAAAAAGCCAAAGACAATGGCACCCAGTACCGCAAAATCCCCAGTCATCGCCGCTTGAGCTGCAAAGGCTACGCCATCGCCAAGTACTCGACCAAAAGGACCGATCAAAGCGTGGGCGAGCACAACTGACAAGATAATGGATACAAAAGGTACGACGACCAAGTAGAGGTAACTCGGTACGATACGCTTTAAATGCGTCTCAATGAACGCTAACGCCACGCCCGCTAACATCGCTGGGATCACTTGCGCTTGATACCCAACTTTCTCGATAACAAATAGTCCAAAGTCCCAGACTTCAGGTACCTGTTTACCAATAAGGTAAGCATTCATCAGTTGTGGTGACACCAAGGTTACCCCTAAGGTAATCCCCAAAATCGGCGTACCACCTAATTTTTTAACGGTAGACCAACAAACACCAACGGGTAAGAAAAAGAATATGGCTTCACCAATTAACCATAAGAAAGAGTGTACCGTGGCCCAAAACTGGCTAATTTCCGTTAACGTTTGACCATCAAACATTCGAATATCGCCAATAACATTACGAAAACCCAGAATTAAACCACCGGTGATTATCGCAGGTAAAAGCGGAACAAAAATCTCAGCAAGGTGAGAAATACCGCGCTCTACAATGTTCATGTTACTTCGTGCAGCGACTTTAGCTTCATCTTTTGAAGACTCACTTTTACCCGTCATGGCAATAAGGAGTTTATAAACCTCATCGACTTCAGTACCTATCACGACCTGAAATTGACCAGCATTAGTAAAGCACCCTTTTACTAATTTAAGCGCTTCTAAGGCACGCTTATCGGCTTTGTCCGTATCGTTTAATACAAAACGAAGACGAGTTAGACAGTGACTGACACTGGCAATATTCTCTTGCCCCCCGACACCGTCAATGATGGCAGCAACATCTTGTTTGGCTATATGGCTCATCGTATGCAGACCTTTTCTGATAATTGAGATGAATCTCCGCTCACCTCTAATGAATTATAGTATCTTCACCTCAATGATGGGAACATTCCCAATAAAGAGTAGGGACAGTGTGCCACCAGAAAGCACCTTACAGAATGGGAACATTCCCATTAATTGAGCATGATCACACTCTTTGGTTAAATTTACAGCGTTTGTTGTTAATAATGAGAAAAATCAACGAGAGGAAGTCGCTGACGTCAAACAGCTTCTTGAGTGAGGTGCTGAATTGATTCTCCCTGTTCTAGCTGACTGATCAACAAGTGAGCCGCTTTACTGCCAGCTTGTTGGTAACCCGGGTCAATACTATAAACTTTGGGGAAAAGAAATGAGAGAAGCTCATTGCCACCAATACCAGTTACCACAACATCTTCACGCCCTAGTTCCTGCAAGCGTTTCACCGCGCCAAGTGCTAACGTGTCACTGGCACAAACCAGCGCTTGCAACTGAGTACTAATAACTTTATCTACTAAATGGTAAGCACTGTCATGGTGAAGCGCCCCGGTCTGGTAGCAAAGCGCAATACCCTGCTCTTCACACCACTCCTGATAAGCCGTTAAACGTGCTAACCCTGTGGTTTTATCTGTAGGATCGACGCCAATAAAAGCCAAATTCGTTAAACCATCTGTCGCCAACTTACTGAGTACAGATCGAATGAGCCCTTGGTTGTCATAATTAATCGACGATACTTTATCAGTGTCCATCGCGATCACGACCGCTTTCGATTGCCAACGGCTCACCTCTTCTACATCCAGAGAAGTGAATCCAAAAACAATGACACCATCGACATTACGCTTACGTAACACGGTCAGGTGCTCATTGGTTTTTTGTGGATCGAACTGACTTTCCATGATCACGACATCGTAGCCCGCCGCATACAGCACGTTGAGCATGCCACTCACCGCTTTGTTTTCTGACGGGGAGTCCAAACGAGAAATAATGACGCCAATAACCTTGGGGTTGCCACCGCTTCGCATTGACTGGGCAGATTTAGACGGTACATAACCATGCTCGGCAATAATCGCCTCGACTTTCAGCCTCGTATCAGGCTTCACTTTAGGATCCTTGGTGAGCACCCTAGAAACCGTCGATTTCCCAACACCAGAGAGTTTAGCAATGTCCAAAATAGTGAGTTTCTTGCTCATATTACCTTCAATCTTTGACGTTATTTCGCCATACAGCCGTTATA
Source organism: Vibrio nomapromontoriensis (assembly GCF_050337205.1). Classification (NCBI taxonomy): domain Bacteria; kingdom Pseudomonadati; phylum Pseudomonadota; class Gammaproteobacteria; order Vibrionales; family Vibrionaceae; genus Vibrio; species Vibrio nomapromontoriensis. Next base: position 366,492 of record NZ_JAKJSS010000006.1, on the reverse strand, counting down.
CGTTTGACCTGATATCGTAAGCATTGCTTGCTGACCTTTGGTAAACAGCGCCACTTCAGCATCACTTTCTAATTGGCCATCTAGTGTATATTTCACACCAGATGCAGAAGGCACACGATGTAAGTGATTTTCTGTGCCATCAATAAGCACTAGCACTTGCTCATCATCTAAAGCCGTGACCACAAATTCAACCGATTCACATTGATACAAAGTCGAAGAAAGCTCACTGCTTGCGTCGTTCTGATACAGTGAATTTGCACTTTGCTCGGCCTCCGCTGCATATTGACTACAACCAGCAACAACACTAAGTAGGCTGCCTATCAGCAAATACTGCCATTTATAGACGTTCATATTTATCTGCACTCCTTTGCTTTATCGCCATCATAGCTTTACCGCCATCATAACCTTAGTCAGTCATTCAGTTCCGTAGCCCGTTTTCCGTTCTTGTCGCATCCACTTAAAGGCTATGATTCATGCAGCCTAGTCGTACGAGCAGTTTATTTGGCAAGATAAGCCGGAACATCACGAATACTATCTAACACCACTGAAGCAATACTTTCACCACGCTCAGTCACTGGCTTGCCAGTTCTGACCAAAATTTTAGTTGTCACTCCAGCCGCTTCGGCTGCCATCAAATCTTCAGCTTTATCACCCACCATGACAGAGTTCGCCATATCAATATCAAGAAAATCGCGTGCTGAAATAAACATGCCTGGTTTTGGCTTACGACATTCACAGTCTTGCTTATATTCGCCAATACCATGCTCGGGATGATGAGGACAGTAGTAAATCCCATCTAACTCCACACCATTGTCGCTAAAATTCCAGTCCATCCATTGTGTCAATGACATGAAGCGGTCTTCTGAAAACATACCACGAGCGACGCCGGACTGGTTGGTCACCACCACCAGCATATAGCCAAGCTGTTTTAATTTTTTGGCCGCTTCAAATACACCATCGATGTACTCAAAATCATGCTCATCACTGACATAACCATGATCAACGTTTATCACGCCATCACGATCCAAAAATACGGCGGGTTTAGCCACAGGTCACTCTCTTCTTATATATAGGTGTTAATAGACTGAATTATTACATGCTTTGATCGCTTCATCACTATGAAAATGACGTTTAGACGTCTAGACGTAAAAATATCCATTGACACAAATAAGCAAAACCCATAGCATCTTCTAGTAATTGGGATGTAGTTCAAACTTTTATGCTACTCATAGAGTTCAGGTTGATTAGATGATCGAAATTAATCAGGTAAACAAAGTGTTTTATCAAGGCACTAAAGCCATCAATGCACTTGCTGATATAGACCTTCATATTCCAGAAGGCACAATCTTTGGCGTGATCGGCGCATCTGGCGCAGGGAAAAGTACCCTTATTCGCTGCGTCAATATGCTTGAAGCACCGACGTCTGGCGCAGTGATTGTTGATGGCGTTGATCTTACTCTGCTCTCTAAATCAGAGCTCAGCCAAGCTCGCCGTAATATTGGCATGATCTTCCAGCATTTCAACTTGCTCTCATCTCGCACTGTTTTTGGAAATGTTGCACTGCCTCTTGAACTGGCTGGTAAAAGCCAAGCGGCAATCGAAGCGAAAGTATCTGAGTTATTGGTACTGGTTGGCCTTGGCGATAAACGTGATACGTACCCAGCCAATTTAAGTGGTGGACAAAAGCAACGTGTTGCTATCGCTCGCGCACTTGCCTCCGACCCTAAAGTATTATTGTGTGACGAAGCGACCAGCGCGTTAGATCCTGCAACCACCCAATCTATTTTAGAGCTACTTAAAACCATTAATCGTAAACTTAAAATCACCATTTTATTGATCACTCATGAAATGGACGTGGTAAAAAGTATTTGTCATCAAGTGGCGATTATCGGTGATGGTCGATTGGTAGAAAAAGGGTCGGTTGGTGACATCTTTGCTCACCCAAAAACTGAACTTGCGCACCAGTTCATTCGCTCTACATTGGACTTGTCCATTCCTGAAGATTACCAACGTCGATTGCAAACCAGCCGAGTCGAAGGCAGCTATCCATTGGTTCGCCTTGAATTCACTGGTGCAACGGTCGATGCTCCACTTATTTCGCAAATCGCTCGCAAATACAATATCGATATCAGCATTCTTAGCTCTGATCTCGATTACGCCGGTGGCGTAAAATTCGGCATGATGGTTGCTGAGCTCTTTGGCACCGAACTTGATGACAATGCGGCAATAGAATACTTGCGCAACCACAACGTAAAAGTAGAGGTACTCGGTTATGTCCTTTAATTCTGTTTCAGATTGGCTGTCCCTTAATGGTGAACTGCTACTAGGCGCAACATGGGAAACCCTCTACATGGTGGCGGTTGCTGGTGTCGTTGGTTTTGCTGTAGGTATTCCTCTTGGTGTTATTTTACACACCACTAAAAAAGGGGGATTACTTGAAAATACTCGCCTCAATAATATCCTGGGTGCGATTGTTAACATGGGTCGTTCTGTGCCTTTCCTCGTCCTTATGGTCGCGATTATCCCGCTCACCAAACTGCTAATCGGCACGTTCATTGGTACTACCGCAGCGATCGTACCACTAACGATTGGTGCCATTCCATTTGTGGCTCGCCTTATTGAGGGCGCGTTACTAGAAGTCCCAAGCGGCTTGGTTGAAGCAGCCCAGTCGATGGGCGCGACGCCATATCAAATTATTTCGAAAGTATTGCTTCCAGAAGCATTACCAACCATTGTGAATTCAGTCACGATCACGCTAGTCACGTTAGTCAGCTACTCTGCTATGGCAGGAACCGTGGGCGGCGGTGGCTTAGGTGATGTCGCTATTCGCTATGGGTTCCATCGATACGATGTCGTGATTATGGCCGTTACTGTGGTTATGCTTATTGTATTAGTTCAAATTATTCAATCGATTGGCGATCACATTGTTCGTCGCGTCGATCACAGATAAAGCAGTTAAAAAGTTTATAACAAGGAGAAAGTCATGAAATTCAATGTTAAAGGTTTGCTTGCTATCGCAGCGGCAGCATCAGCACTTGTGCTATCAGGTTGTGGTGAAAAAGAAGCGGATACTAACAGCATCAAAGTTGGCGTAATGGCTGGCGCAGAAGCTCAAGTTGCAGAAGTCGCAGCGAAAGTCGCGAAAGAAAAATACAACTTAGATGTTGAGCTTGTTACGTTCACTGATTATGTAACGCCAAATGCTGCACTGGATGATGGCTCAATTGATCTTAACGCATTTCAGCATAAGCCATATCTTGATCAACAAGTTACTGACCGTGGCTACAAACTTACTATTGCAGGCAACTCGTTTGTTTACCCTATCGCAGGCTACTCTAAGCAAGTCACTTCTGTTGACGAGATAGCGGAAGGCGCACGCATTGCCGTACCAAACGATCCAACTAACCTTGGTCGTTCACTACTACTGCTAGAGCAGCAAGGTCTTATTACATTACGTGAAGGGGCTGATCTTGCAGCAACGGTGCGTGACATTGTAGAAAACCCAAAAAACATTACGATTGTTGAACTGGACGCGGCGCAGCTACCACGCTCTCTTGACGATGTAGCGCTATCAATCATTAACACCACTTACGCAAGCTCTATCAACCTAACACCAGAAAAAGACGGTGTGTTTGTTGAAAACAGTGAATCACCTTATGTGAACCTGATTGTGGCTCGTGAAGACAATGTGAACGCTGAAAATGTTCAAAACTTTGTTAAAGCTTACCAAACAGAAGATGTTTACAACGCAGCGTCTGACATCTTCCAAGGTGGCGTAGTTAAAGGCTGGGAATAAGCTGGAGTAGATTTTCTAGTTCATAGAGAATCCCTCAATGATTTGGGTATTCATAGCTCATAAACATTAAAAAAGGTTGAAGCTAAACGCTTCAACCTTTTTTATTATCGGTCAAAAATACTGGCCAGTCTGCACCCTACTTTAGGTGATCCCAAGAAATATTAGAGACGAGTCGGCAATCATCACACTTAAAATGGAAAATGTCGTGCAGTGGCTCATCAAGCAACCATTCACCCTCACACTTAGGACACTTACGCTCCTTCTCTTCCGCGAGACTCTGACCTCCAACTTTATAAAGGTAATAGTACGTCGGGATATGAGTCATGAACTCAATACGGCCACGAAGATCCCAGCCGCGTCTAAATAGATCACTGCTAACATCGCTCAACTCTCTAAGTGTGGCATGCTCAGCTCTGCAGCCTCCGCCCATTTGCACTTCGTCACACGCTTGCCATTCCGTCTGCCACTTAATCACGGACTTATGGTCACCGTTTAGCGTTGGTGGGTTACGGTAAAGAGGAATGGGTAATAAGGTGTCACCACTTCTCAACGGCGAACACGTATGTACATACGTGGTATACAGTACTTGCCAGCTCGGAGGCGTGACCTCCGCTGACTCTTCCGAGTTTAAATCTTGCCCAAGTAAGCGCATTTTGGGTGCCAGCAAAAACGCATCCGACAATCGCTTAAAGCAAACTTTAACAAAATCTGAATGATTTTTAGGATGTAAGCTGTCTTGTTCAGGGCAGACAACACGAACATAAAACTCGCCATCCCCCATAACGATAGGAAACTCTCGTCCAAGTACTTGGCCATTAAAGCGAAGCGCGTCCATTAAGCCATTAATGCCTTTTTCTACCGCGGTGATCGTAGTGTTGTCAAAACACTCAAATTGAAGCTCTACAACGTACATATTAAGCGCTAAGCTCCTTTGAATATGGGTTTTTATTAGACATTAGGCTCCAACCCATTAAGAAATGAAGCTAAGTCATCAGCAATGACATCACGACGATCAGTGCCCAAGCGCTCTAAGATGACTTGTCCGCTAATGTTACATATCGAAATAACATCCATATCTGCATCGGTTGCGGCAATAAAAACCGTCGGTTTTAGTTTTAACCGCTTTTGAGTCACCAAGTGCCCCAATATATTTTCTTGTAAGCGAACATAATCTTCATCACTCCACACTTGCAACAGCGTTAAGGTATTACCTTGCCAAGTGGCGTCCATGTCCGCGCTGTACTGATGACCGTAGAACGCTTTGACGTCATCATGAATCAATAACTCTATACCACGCTCAATACTCTCTAGCTGCTCCGGTGTTTCACGTAGGCTCGCACGCCAAAATACCTGTTGGTCATCTTTACTTTCAATACATGGAGAAATCAGATCATATAACTCTTCATTCGCTGGGAGCGTTTGGTGCTTTTTCTGCCATGATTCTTCATAACGCTTAGCAAAAGCTTCTAACGCCTGTTGTACACTTTGATTCATATCGTCTCCACTTATCATCGTACTGAACACGGATTTCCGCTCACAAAAGATGACAGCTATTCCGGGATCTCGTAAAATTCGCATTATTCTAATCGAAATATCACACAATTATGAGCAAATATTCCAACGCTAAAGAGCTTTCTGGCCTCACTCTTGGCCAAAAAACCGATTATGCTAATCAATACGACCCGTCTTTATTGCAACCGGTGCCAAGAAGTCTCAATCGTGATGATCTTGAGCTGGGCAATGAATTGCCATTTAAAGGCTGTGATATTTGGACGCTTTACGAAATTTCATGGTTAAATAGCAAAGGGTTACCACAAGTCGCTATTGGTGAGGCCTACATTCCTGCCACCAGTGCTAACCTCATTGAGTCTAAGTCTTTTAAACTCTATCTCAATAGTTATAACCAAACTCGCTTTGCTAGCTGGGATGAGGTTCAACATTTAATTCAAAGCGATCTGTCGAACTGTGCAGGAGAAGAAGTCACCCTTAAACTGATTCCAGTGAAAGACTATGAGCAGTCGGTTATTGTCGGTATGGCTGGGGATTGCATTGATGAACAAGATATTGAAATTAATAGCTATGAGTTCGATGCTAACCTACTGCAACACGCAACAAGCGACGTGATAGTAGAAGAAGCGCTGCATAGCCATCTACTCAAGTCTAACTGCCTCATCACCAATCAACCAGATTGGGGCAGCGTAGAAATTCAATATCATGGTCCTAAAATTGATCGTGAAGCACTACTGCGCTATTTAGTCTCGTTTCGTGAACACAATGAATTCCACGAGCAATGCGTGGAACGCATCTATACCGATATTATGTCCTATTGCCGTCCGAGCTCACTCACCGTTTACGCTCGCTACACACGACGTGGCGGATTAGACATCAACCCTTACCGCTCTAGTAGCCAATCATCACCTGAGCATAATGCTCGTATGGCTCGACAATAAATTATCATTAGGAATGGATGCACTCATGAATTCTAAATTCTGGCCTGTATTAGGATTATTCGCTTCGCTTTTTGCGGGGGTGTATTCCATGCCACTTCACGCTGTTAACTTTACTTCACCACTACTTGTTGAAGCAGATAAACTGGTCGAGATTGAACCACAAAAAGCCAGTGATATCGCCAGTGACTACCTTAACAGCCGAAAATTCATTGAACAGACGGATGATCGCCCGTCAAATTTATCTAGAGACGATACTGACCAACGTGTTCGTACCCCGCTGAGTTCGGTCAATGCCCTCACTATTTTAGCGCAAGCGCAATTCAATTTAGGTCATATTAAAAGTGCGCTAAAACGCTTAGATGAAGCAGAGGCGATGACGAAACAGTACCGTTTACTGTTTCTGGAGTTGGACATTCGGATTCTAAAAACCCGATTAACATGGCTAAAAGATGGCGAGGGAGCCAAGGCTCTAGACTCGTTAAAAAGCATAGAAAGTGAGCTTGAAGGCATCCGAAAGGGCCAAAGTATCGCCAACCGCACCAGTTACCGAATTAAAAAGCTGCAAGGTGAAATTGCCTCGGCAGAAAATGAATTTGAACTCGCCAATCACATGTATCAAAAGGCTGGCGTATATATTCCAAGTGATTCCGTGTCGAAGCTATCGATTGATTACCACACCGCTTATGGAACACACTTTTTACGCTATCGCCGTTACAATGAAGCGCTATCTGAACTGTTGCTCGCATACTGGGCAGCAATAGAGTTAAATTCTGGGGATCAACTGGCGAACATTAACCAGTTGCTCGCGCAGCTATTTATGCAAAGACAAGTCCTCGACAAAGCGCTGGAACACCTATCCCAAGCCGCAGACTTTTATGACAGCTACCCCGACTCACCCGTTCTCGTCGATGTATTAAAGCTCATGGGCGACATCTACTTCTTGCAAGGAAAGTACAACCTTGCATTAGTGCACTACTTTAATGTTGTCGATCACCGAAGTTTTGACCGGAATATCGAGAAAGTCATCGATATTCGCATTAGCCTCGCATCGACCTATTTGCAGCTCTATAACTACCCATTGGCAGAGCAGTATTTAACTCGAGCACAAAGCTTATTGTCCCTGTCAGACTACCCTGCACTTAAAGCACGCGCCGCTCTGCTCTACGCCGGTCTAGCCTACCATCAAAAAGAAAGTGACAAAGTCTTAAAGCACGCTAATGAAGCGTTAATGCTGAGTCAAACACTGAAACAAACGTCTATTGAGCAGCAGTCCTATCAACTACTTGCCCTTGGTCATGAACAAAAAGGTAATTATCAACTCGCGCTGGAAAACATTAAGCACGCCAATTCACTACGTATATATCAGCAAGACCAATTAAATCAAATTAGTGAAGATGCGTTTCGTCAACAAAAGCAGTTTGTAGAGCAAGGGCTTCACTACGAAACTCAAAAGCTTGAATTAAAAGACGCTCTGATTGCACAGCAGAAGTTTCAAAAAGTCGCGTTTGGACTTTTTTGTACTGTTGCTGTCATATTTCTCGTTGGTGTACGAATGTTTTTCGTTAATCGACGAATGAAAGTCGAATTATTAGAACTCAATGACACCCTATTTACCCATGCTCGCTCCGGACTGCCTAACCTGCGTTTGCTTAATGCTAACTTACCAAGCTCATTGCAACGTACTCAGCGAAACTTTGAACAATGGCAAGTCGGTGAGCTTATTAATGAGCCACTAAGTGATCGCTTACGGTTTGTGATGATTGATATACCGTTCCTGCGCAACATGTACTTACAAAATGGTTATAAAGCGGGATTAGAACTAGAGCGCGCTTTTGGCGAATTTGTTCGAAGTAAAATTGACCATCCTGCGCGTATCTATCACTTTTCAGATGCAAACTTGCTTTACATCGAGCCCAGTATCAAACCGCGTACTGCCGAGAGCCTGTTCGATGAAATACAAAGTTGGGTTAGCGAGTTCGAACCCAACCGAAAAATCAATCGCATCGTCCGCGTTGGGATGGCGAACTACCCGTTCCTACCGCGAGCTTACACCGCGATCAATGACAAAGAACTCTTGGATATTTTGCTGGTTTCAACGCATATGGCCAGAGATATCAGCATGCAAGAAAGTAAGAGTCATTGGGTGTATCTCAAAGCTATTGATAACGCGCCGGCAGCTAGCCTTGCAACTGATGACATAAGGAAAGCCTGTAAGACTGCGATTAAGCAAGGGTTAATAAAAGTACATTCATCTTCCCAGAATGAGGACGGCTTCAAAAAAACGCTCACTGAAGGGTAAAAAAACAGCACTTGAACCGAAGACTAGGTGACGTTGTGATGTTTTTTGTTATTATCATTTGATGCATCAATAACAATACAACTGATTAGTTTTTATAGAATTTATGGGCCCATCTGAAAGTGATACATTAGAGCAACTCCATCTGTTAAAAGTACAGTTGGAACAACTACGTCTTGCTCAAAGAGATGCATCGCTTAAAAGTCGACGAGAACAGACTGTACTTAAGCGCTTTATCTCAACACTCAGCCGTGCCCATATCGGCTCTCATCCTCGTATTGATGAAAAACTGATCGAACTTCGTCACGAACTCGAACATAATGCCGACATCAGTAGTCTGATCCCTCGTTTTGCGATTCTAGAACGCCTAATCGCGCAAAAGTCAGCAGCCGTCGATAAACAAGATACCTCGTTAGACGAACAGCTTCGTCGCAGTGGCGAAACGCTTCAACGCGTTTCTGGCTTACCTGCACAAATCAAACGTGATTTGCGTGCCGTACTCACCTACAGTGATAATCACAGCTTCAAAAAAACCGATAATGCTATCAAGCTCCTCAATATCTATGACAGAGCAATAAAAATTATCACCTCCAATAGCGCACTCACCCTTAAAGAGCCAGACGCAAAGCCAAACAACCATCATCTCCTTTTAGGCTTGAATGAAGAGCTACAAAACCTCATTACTGAACTCGATTTTGAGGGTGAATCAGGTGAACAGCTACTCGAAATCCGTGCCAAACTGTTAATGGAGATCTCTGGTGACGCACTTCTTGAGCTGACTTTAAACGTGCTACGTCTGGTTATTGACGCCACAAATTATGAAAGAAAGACCTCTGAGCAATTTTTAGAGCAAGTCAACGTATCCTTGTCTAACTCACTAAAAAATGGCACTCAAAACTTAGACCAAAACCAAGTTTACTTTGAACAAAGACAACAAATTCACCAAGAACTTGGCTCACTAGTCACGACTAGCCAATCGAACATTAGCCAAAGTCAGGATCTCGAAACAGTCAAACGCACAATGGAGCCAGTACTTGCTCAACTGGCTTCTCTCACTGAACGTCTGCAACATGCAGAGATGAGAGAACAAGCCCTACTTGACCGAATGCAATACAACAATAATCAGCTAGAAAACCTATTTGACGTGACGCAAGATTATCGACGTCGACTAGAAGATCAATCGAAGCGATTGCTTACCGATCCGTTAACCAAAGTATACAACCGGACAGCGTTGTTAGATAAGCTCGAGTTAGAGTATCGACGATGGCTAAAAAACCAACACTCACTGCGATTGGTCATCCTTGATATTGATAAGTTCAAAAGTATTAACCATAACTTTGGTTACAGTGCTGGCGATAAAGCGCTAAAAATCATAGCCCGAACCATCGCGAATACGGTCGCCGATACCGATACGGTTGCTCGTTTTTCAGGAGAGGAGTTCATCCTCATTATGCCGGAACAAAACGATGTTCACTGCCAAAAAGTTGTACAAGAAATTCAATCTAAAATCAGCAACTTACCATTTAAATTCCGAGATCAACTCATCACCATCACCTTGTCGGCTGCCAGCACTGAATTCAATCAAAATGACACCCCTAACGAAGCGCTGGAGCGCTTAAACCAGATCTTGATACAAACCAAAAAACTGGGTCCAAACCAGTTTGCATGGAAAGCGTAATCCACTGTCATTAATAAATAGTGATAGAAAGTTACCTTATATTTGCTAGTCTAATAACTAACCTATGTCGTTAAGTATTAACGAGTTGTGGTTTATAACAATACTAATTATGGCTAATGCATTGCCCTCCCCTACGTTCAGTACCGCACATTTTCATGTACTGTCTCTTCGCCTCGGTTGGCAATCGCTTTTGGTTCTAGACAAAGGAAATGCCTATGATCACGCATATCAGTCCTGCTGGCAGCATGGACCTTCTTTCTCAACTTGAAGTTGAGCGCCTTAAAAAAACCGCCGCTAGTGACCTCTATCAGCTCTATCGAAATTGTACGCTTGCGGTGCTTAATTCTGGTAGCCACACTGACAACTCGAAAGAGCTACTAGATAAACACCTCTCCTTTGATGTCAATGTCATGCGACGTGAGCGAGGCATCAAGCTTGAACTGTCTAACCCTCCTGAGCACGCATTTGTTGATGGGCAGATTATTAAAGGAATTCAAGAACATCTATTTGCGGTGTTACGTGACATTGTCTACGTCAATATGCACCTTGCCGATAGCCAGCGCCTTAATCTCACCAACTCTGCACACATTACTAACTTGGTCTTTGGTATTTTACGCAACGCCCGAGCTCTCACACCGGGAATTGAACCCAACCTCATTGTTTGTTGGGGTGGTCACTCAATAAACCCAACCGAATATCAATACACCAGAGAAGTCGGCAATGAATTAGGCCTGCGAGAGCTTAATATTTGTACTGGATGTGGACCCGGTGCGATGGAAGGACCAATGAAAGGCGCAGCCATTGGCCACGCGAAGCAGCGCTATACCGAAAAGCGCTACCTAGGGTTAACCGAACCTTCTATCATCGCCGCTGAGCCACCGAATCCTATCGTTAACGAACTGGTGATCATGCCAGATATAGAAAAGCGTTTGGAAGCCTTCGTGCGCATGGCACACGGCATCATCATTTTCCCTGGAGGCCCAGGAACAGCAGAAGAGCTGCTTTATATTCTGGGCATTATGATGCACCCAGATAATGCAGAGCAGCCTCTACCTATTGTGCTTACTGGACCAAAAGAAAGTGAAGCCTATTTCCGCTCTATTGATGAGTTTGTGCGAGACACGCTGGGTGAAGAAGCGCAAAAGCACTACCAGATTATTATTGACGATCCTGCTAAAGCGGCCAGAGTCATGAAAAATGCCATGCCTGATGTCCGTGAGCACCGGAAGAAAAATGGCGATGCGTACAGTTACAATTGGTCGTTACATATTGAGCCTGAATTCCAACTCCCGTTTGACCCAACACATGAGAATATGGCGGGATTAGACTTACACCTTAACCAACGACCAGAAAACCTCGCAGCGGCGCTTAGGCAGGCATTCTCTGGGATTGTTGCTGGTAATGTTAAGGCGGAAGGTATTCTAGAAATAGAAAAGCACGGTCCATTCTTGATTGATGGCGATAAAGCACTCATGACAAAAATGGACAAATTACTTGGCGATTTTGTTCAGCAGCAACGTATGAAACTACCCGGCTCAGAATATATCCCATGTTATAAGATAGCCAACCGCGAATAAAAGCCTGAAACTGCTCGTGAGATTCATTACAATAAGACCACGTTATTCTGTGGTCTTTTTTTATGTCTATTCATCTTGTTATTATTGATGCACTTAATCTTCTCCGACGAGTGCATGCCGTACAACCTGACCCAGAAGATATTGATCGTACCATTCTCACTACGACCCGCACTCTAAAGCGAATCATTAAAGAGTCTGAGCCTACTCATATTATTGCGGTTTTTGACCACCACGACCAAGATCGCGGTTGGCGAGCAGAGATCCTTCCTGAATATAAACAAAACCGCAAACCCATGCCTGAGCCGCTCTATTTAGGGCTAGAAAAGGTTCAAGACGCGTGGTGGCAGCTGGGGATTGATTCGCTACTCTCCGAAGGAGATGAGGCAGACGACTTGGTGGCAACACTAGCCGTTAAGGTTGCAAGTCACGGCGAAAAGGTAACGATAATTTCAACAGACAAAGGTTACTGTCAGCTGTTATCACCCACCCTACAGATCCGTGACTATTTCCAGCACCGTTGGCTTGATGCACCTTTTATCGAGGCTGAATTTGGCGTCAAACCAGCGCAGCTTGCCGACTATTGGGGATTAACAGGCGTGAGTTCTTCACAGGTGTCCGGTATTCCTGGCGTAGGTCCTAAAGCCGCTAAGGAGATCCTAACGCAATATGACAGCATTGAAGCCGCGTTTGCAGGTGAAGAGTTGCCAAAGAAATATCGTAAAAAACTGGATGAGCACATCGACATTGCACGTAAGTGCAAACAGATCTCGTCATTAAAAACGGATATAGAGCTTGGATTTAATTTGCAAGATATTCGCTTTGAAGAGGAAAAAGGCTAAAGAAAGAGAAAATGCTTGGCTCCTAAGAACCAATTGTCCAGGAGCCAAGAATCTAAAAAGTATTAATGCGGTGAGATATTCGACAGCACTTGAATATGCACCGTAATTTCTTCGCGGTCATGGTACAAATGCTTCGCTTGAAGCGTAAACTTCACCTTGTTTTCTATTAGAAATATTTTCAGGTTCTCAATGTCCTGAAGCACTTCATCGTAGCGACCTTTCATTGGCAGCTTGAGGTTAAAGATGGTTTCTTTCGCCCAGCCTTTGATTAACCACTCCCCCATAAGTTGCGCAACACGTGAAGGCTTTTCAATCATATCGCACACCAACCACGTCACATTCTTACGAGGCGGCTCAAACTTAAAACCATCCGCTTGGTGGTGCTTCACTTGCCCTGTGTCCATTAGGCTATCCGCCATCATGCCATTATCAATCGCATGCACAAACATAGAACGACGCACTAACTGATAAGTCCAACCACCCGGGCACGCACCTAAATCTACGCCCCACATGCCAGAAGCAAGGCGTGTATCCCACTCTTCTTTTGGGATAAATACATGGAAAGCTTCTTCCAATTTCAACGTTGAACGGCTTGGTGCATCGGCTGGGAACTTGAGTCTAGGGATCCCCATAAAGAACGCTGAGTTATTCACTGGCAACGAGTAACCAATGTAACAGTGACCAGGTTCAGTAAAGCAAATATGCATCACGGGTTTCTTAGCGTTGTCTTTGTTGTATAACAACCCTTTACCGCGCATAGCTTGACGCACTGGAACCGTGAATTTACGGCAGAACTTGAGCAGCTCTTTAGCTTCATTCGTGTCTGGAGTTTCGATACGAAGATCGCCACACATCGGCAGGCCATCTACCTGACTTAACGACTCTAAGATTGGTGAGATACGGTCATCCGATGGTAGTGATTCTAATTCACTTGCAATGGCAAAAATCTGACGAGCAAAGATCAGCGATTTAAAGTCAAGGTCACGGACTAGTTTTGCTGCATCACCTTCTTGGTAGCATTCAAATAACACATATCCTGAGTTATTTTTTACTCTTGGAAAACCAAAGACTTCAAGCTGTGTTGCTTTGTCTTGAATTTCACCAGCACACTCTTTTTCGAATCCAGAGCGGCAATATAGCATTAACTGTTTCACTGATTGACTCCATCTTTGGTCGTTTCGTCAGTCATCCGATATCCACCTAAGGCGAGAAAACCCCACCCCAACATGAACATCACACCACCTAAAGGAGTGATAGGCCCAAACCACTTCACTCCAGTCAGCGCTAGTGCGTAAAGACTACCACTGAAGAAAAGGATGCCGATGATAAAGCAAATCGCGGCACGATGAAACGCCTTTTGTGAATTAGCGTGTCGGGTATTTACCATAAGCAACGCACAAAACAGCAATGCCAGTGTATGGAGAAACTGATACGTCACACCCGTTTGAAAAACATCCAGTAAATAAGGTGGCAGTAAAGCCTTTAACCCATGCGCAGCAAAGGCGCCCAAAGCCACACTAATTAAGCCGAATAATGCCGCTGTCACAATAAATAACCGGCTAGATTGGCGGTAGTATGGTGTCATCGGGTTAGCAGACATCCGTGATACCTTTAACAAATAGTGCTAATCGATCAACGGCCATTTGGCGGTTTTGAGTTTCAGTAAAGCCAGAGGACTTTCTTGGTTTTAAGCTATGATCACCATCGGGGATAAAGGTTACTGAGACTTCGTTCGAGAACTCAAACGCGTCAAACTCTTCTCGTTTACCAAACGTATCACGCTCACCTTGCAAGATTAGACAAGGTTTAGCGATGCTCGCCAGCTGCTCGCCTTTATATTTTTCCGGTTTGCCTGGCGGATGAAACGGGAATCCCAGACAAGCGACGGCTCTCACGTTATCATGTTCAGATAGCAGCGATGCCATTCGTCCGCCCATAGATTTACCACCAATCACAATCTGACTATCACCGGCGATATACTCTATCACTTCGGTCATCGCTGCTAATAACTTAGGCGCGCGATCCGGTGGTCGCTTCTTACCGTCTTCGGCTCGCTTAATCATGTACGGGAAGTTAAAGCGTACTACTCTGATCTCTTTGGCAGCTAGACGGCTAGCAATATCATGCATGAACTCATGATCCATCCCCGCCCCCGCACCATGAGCAAACAAAAATATCGGCGCACCTTCTGGGCCATCAAAAATTAGATTATCCATCAAACAATACTTCCTGTTCTTTTTGCGCCTTAGCTAACATCCAATCTCTAAAAGTCGCGATACGCCCCATATCCGCCTGTTTTTCATGACAAACAACATAGAAGGCGTTTTTGCTAACAAGGACTTCATCAAACGGTGCAATTAAACGCCCGGCATCTAACTCTGGTTGTGCCAATACGTTATTACCTAACGCGATACCTTGCCCATGAGCCGCCGCTTGTAGCACCATTGTCGAATGGCTAAAAATTGGACCATGGTTCACATTGACACCATCTAATTCATTTTGCTTAGTAAATTGTTTCCAATCTTTACGCGATGTGTCATGCAACAAGGTATGTTTCGATAGATCAGCTAAGGTATCAAGTGGTTTTGTCCCCAACAGTAATGCAGGGGAGCACAGCGGAACTAAAAACTCTTGATATAATTTATCCGCACGTAGACCCGACCAATTACCTCTACCGTAGTAAATTGCCACATCCACATCATCGGTTAATGAGCCTTCATCCATATCAACCGCCTTAATGCGCACATCAATATCCGGCTCTTGCTCATTAAAATCAGCAAGGCGTGGCACCAGCCATTGAATAGCAAAACTAGGCGGTAGACTAATGGTCAGTGCGCCTTTTTCGCTGCGCTCAAGGACTTTGTCAGTCGCCTCTGACAACGCTGTGAAGATATCTTTAATATCGAGAAAATAACTTTGCCCTTCTTCCGTTAGCAGCAACGAACGGTTTCGGCGTCGGAATAACTTTAAACCTAGAAATTCCTCAAGCGCTTTTATTTGATGACTCACCGCAGCTTGAGTAACGAAAAGCTCTTCAGCAGCACGAGTAAAGCTTAAATGACGCGCAGCAGCTTCAAAAACTTTCAGTGAGTTTAGTGGGGGTAAACGTCTAGACATAGAGCACTCTCAAATGCATTAGTTTTTTTTATCTGAAACATTATAATTTGTCCATTGCCGAACAGCCAGAGAAATTCTATATTTCATCCCGCAAACGCGAGTCTGAACGGCTTGGTTCTCTCTAGAATCAATTGACTCGTGATTGCGATGTTGTGTTTGCAATCTCGATTTTCGAGTTCGGTAGATTCTACCACCATGCTTTGATTAGTTATCCCCTATTCGAAGTGTGTACTTCCTGTATTTTGACCTGTCTGTCAAATTTTCGTACACCGCCTTTATGGCGGTGTTTTTTTTTGCCTAAAATTTAGTGCCTCATAATGTGCATAAAAAAACGGTCACATTATGTGACCGTTTTTTGCAAATCTATAAATAGCTGAGCTAATCGTTAATTACAGTCCTGCGTTAGCAAAAACTTGGTTAACAATCTCTTGAGCTTCTGCTTCAATAAGCTTAAGGTGCGCTTCGCCCTTAAAGCTTTCACAGTAGATTTTGTAGATATCTTCTGTTCCAGATGGACGAGCCGCAAACCAACCATTTTCGGTGGTTACTTTAAGGCCGCCAATTGCCGCACCATTACCCGGAGCGTGCGTTAGACGTGCAGTTATCGCATCACCCGCTAACGTCTCAGCCGAAACCATATCCGGAGACAGTTTCTTCAAGATATTTTTCTGCTCAGTATTAGCAACAGCTTGAATACGGTTATATTGTGACTCACCATGCTTAGCAGCAAGCGCTTCATAATACTCTTGTGGGTTTTTACCCGTCACGGCAGTAATCTCAGCCGCAAGCAGACACAAAATGATGCCGTCTTTATCCGTTGACCATGGCGTACCATCTTTACGCAGGAATGAAGCGCCAGCGCTCTCTTCGCCGCCAAAGCCAAACTCACCGTTATACAAACCATCCACAAACCATTTGAAGCCAACAGGCACTTCACACAGTGTGCGGCCCAGATCAGCAACAACGCGATCAATTAAGGCACTTGAAACTAAGGTTTTGCCCACAGCTACATCCGCGCGCCATTGCGTACGGTGGCGGTATAGGTAGTCAATACAAACCGCAAGGTAATGGTTCGGATTCATTAAACCTTTTGGTGTCACTATGCCATGGCGGTCGTAATCAGGGTCATTACCAAACGCAAGGTCGTAGTCATCTTTCAGTGCTAATAGCCCCGCCATCGCGTACGGCGATGAGCAGTCCATACGAACGACACCATCTTTATCAAGTGACATAAATTGGAAAGATGGATCAATCGCTTCACTCACCAAAGTAAGATCAAGGTTGAAGGTTTTAGCAATCTGGCGCCAATATTCGATACCAGAGCCACCTAGTGGATCGACACCGATTTTAAGGTTTGCTTTTTGAATCGCTTCAATATCAATAACATTCACAAGATCATCGATGTACGGTTGAACCAAATCACGCGACTCAACAAGTTCAGATTTCAATGCTACCGCAATAGGAAGACGTTTTACATCTTGTAGCTCTGCAGCAATGATCTCATTGGCGCGATCTTCAATCGCCTGAGTCAATTCAGCCTCAGCAGGACCACCATGGGTTGGGTTGTACTTAATGCCACCATCTTGCGGCGGGTTATGCGAAGGTGTGATAACAATGCCATCAGCCTTATCTTCATTGACAAGGTTATGAGTCAGAATGGCATGGGAAACGCCAGGAGTCGGTGTGTAGCCGCCTTCTTCTTGAATAACAACGTGCACACCATTAGCAACCAATACTTCAACCACATTAGCAAAAGCTGGCTCAGATAGCGCATGCGTGTCTTTACCAATAAATAACGGCCCCGTTGTTCCATGCTGTGCACGTACTTCGGCAACAGCTTGGGAGATCGCTAAAATATGATTTTCGTTAAATGTCGCTTTATCGGCACTACCACGGTGACCAGACGTACCAAACTGAACACGATGTGCTAAGTTCTGTGGTTCTGGTTGAATGAGGAAGTAGTTCGATACTAATGCGGGAATGTTGCACAAATCTTCTTGCTGAGCCTTCTGGCCCGCTCGAGGATGGATAGCCATAACAGACGTCCTTATAATATTAAGCCTTAAAAATAAAAAAAACCTCATAATGTCCGCCAGTTGCCGGTCGCTATGAGGTTTGAATCGAAACTCTAAATCGAAGTCGTCACTTTCTCGACGATATCTGCAGGTAATCCCATGACGGTCATCACCTGCTCGACCATTTGCCGCTTACGGCTAGTATTGGTATTGGTGATGACCCACAGCGGTGTATTAGGAATGGCTTTAGGTTTTGTTGTGGTGCCACTTTCTAATAACGTATTTTCATTATCCGCGAAATAGACGCGCTTACGACCTTTCACCTGTGTCGCTTCAGAAAAGCCCTCTGGGTTTAAGCGATGAAGGGTTGATAACACCAACATAAATCTATCGATCGCTTTCTTTAACCCTGCAAATTCGTCAGAGATAAGCAAAGTGCGCATTTCTTTAACAAAATCAACCTGTTCTACTTTTGGCGCTTCTTTGCTGACAACGATAGTTTTAGCGGCGGCCGGTTTCTGTTCCGTTTTAGACGCATCAACATTGAGCAGTCGTCTCAAGATATCAGAAGCACTCTCTCCGATATGGTGGGTTTGACTGGCAATGTAACGGTATAGATCCTCATCAACCTCAATTGTTTTCATTCGCTTTTCACAATCTCTATGTTTAAACTCTGGGTGATTATAACGAGTTCCGCCGTGAACCTCTACGATAAACGCATCACGAATAACAGAAAAATGTCATCACTATTAAACTATAAAAGAGAAGGGAGTGGCCAGCCCGTCGTATTGATTCATGGCCTGTTTGGCGACCTCAACAACTTAGGGGTACTTGCTCGCGACTTAAAACAAGACTTTGACGTCATCAGCATCGACCTAAGAAATCATGGTAAGTCCTTTCACAGCAGTGAACACAGCTACCCTGTGATGGCAAAAGATGTCAGCATCCTCCTTGATTCTCTCAACATTACATCCCCCATAATCATTGGTCACTCTATGGGCGGAAAAGTCGCCATGGCGCTTTGTGAGCATTATCCGCTAGCCAAGCTGATTGTGCTAGACATGTCACCAGTAAAATATCACACCCGACGCCATGATAATGTTTTAGCGGGACTTGAAGCGGTGCTATCAACGAAACCGACGACTCGCAGCGAGGCGATGGAACAGCTAGCACAACATGTTGAAATAGAGGGCGTGCGGCAATTTTTAGGTAAATCACTCTATAAAGTTGATGATTATTTAACATGGCGTTTTAACGTTCAATCACTTAAAGCCAACTACTTAAACATCCTAGACTGGCAGGCTATCAGTAAAACTGACGTTCCTATTCTCTTTATTAAAGGCGGAGACTCCGACTATCTAACCGCGGAGCATCAACCTTTAATTCAACAGCAGTTTTCTCACCCAAAAGCGCATGTGATTGCAAAAACGGGGCACTGGTTACATGCCGAAAAGCCGACGGAAGTGCTTCGAGCAATACGCAAATTCATCTAATTTAGACATCAAACTAATGCTTGTTGACCAGCGTGGATTAACTTTAGCTTTTAACAGTGGTATAGTTTCGCGCAAGCATATTGGCATAAAGGAATAGCATGCTTTACGACTACATAGACAAGTTGGAATCTATCGGATTAGATCTATTGTTTGCGTCGATTTTCTTTCTAATCGGCATGGCAATAAAAGACGTTCTCAAGCAAGGCAACGTCCCAACGTTTGGTCGCCGTATTGTATGGCTGGTGCTCTTTCTAGGTTGTGCTGGATTCATTGCCAAAGGCATAATCCAGTTAAGCTGGGAAGGCTCAGGGATTAGTTAACTATCCCCACTTCTTTAGTCAAAAATAGACAATGAAAAGGTACTGAATCTATGGCAAGTGTAGGTCTATTCTTTGGTAGTGATACTGGTAATACAGAAGCTATTGCAAAGATGATCCAAAAACAATTGGGTAAACAGCTCGTTCACGTTCAAGATATCGCGAAGAGCAGCAAAGAAGATATCGATAACTTCGACTTACTTCTTCTTGGTATCCCGACTTGGTATTATGGCGAAGCTCAAGCAGATTGGGATGACTTCTTCCCTGAGCTTGAAGGCATTGATTTTTCAACGAAGCTTGTGGCAATTTTTGGCTGCGGCGACCAAGAAGATTACGCTGAATACTTCTGTGATGCTATGGGTACAGTACGCGACATCGTTGAAGCGAAAGGTGGCACTATTATCGGTCACACTTCAACTGATGGCTATGAGTTTGAAGCTTCAAAAGCCCTTGTTGAAGGCGACGACTCTCAGTTTGTTGGTCTTTGCATTGATGAAGATCGTCAACCAGAACTGACTGACGCACGCGTATCAACGTGGACAAAACAGCTCTATGAAGAGATGTGTCTTGCAGAGCTAGAAGATTAAGCTAAAAAGGCCTCCTAGTAAGGAGGCTTTTTTATTTACGTCGCGCTCATCTCTTCGTCAGCACTCGCCGATGACCGGTATTTTGGTTTTTTTCGGATATATAGTTTTCTTTGAATCGTTGCCACCACATCACCACTATCATCTTTGATATGCGTAATAAACTCCGGGAAGCATTTTTCACCGCAAGCCGTCTTTTCAGCAATTTCGTCTAACATACCCTGCGTCACCACAAACTCCGCTTCCAAGCATGAAAAACCAGGTTTAACAAAGTTTATACTCGCTTCTTTGTCCCATACGTAATACTGCTCACGTAAAATCCCCATTAACATCAAAGAGTAAATCGGATCGGTCATTGAAAAAATGCTACCACCAAACTGAGAGCGGTTAGCATTTTTGTTCCACCATCGCAATTTTAGACGCACCTTGACCGTTCGAAAGTCCTCACTAATGTCTACAATTCGGATCCCTGCCCCCCAAAAAGGCGGCCATATATTCAAAGCAAACTTAACGTTGTTAGGTTTGTAGATCTTGGCCAATCGTTTATCCATACTCGGTAACCCATATCCATCTGCAATTTAGTTTCACATGTAAACAAATTGTAACTGGTCAGATGTGTATGTAAAGTGACAGAGTTCGAGTTCTATGTTAATAGTTAGTAACCCCTTGAACTTCGTGGTTTATTGTTAAGCCTTAGTACCCTATAATGAACAGATTATTGACATCTGTTTATTGCTGCAGATCATCACAGGAAAGTATATGTCAGACAATAACAAAGCACTTAAAGATGCCGGCCTTAAAGTCACACTGCCTAGACTAAAGATTCTAGAAGTATTACAAAAGCCTGAATATCAGCATATTAGTGCTGAGGATTTGTACAAAAAACTCATCGATTTGGGTGAAGAAATTGGACTGGCCACCGTTTATCGTGTCCTTAACCAATTCGACGATGCAGGCATCGTGACTCGTCACCACTTTGAGGGTGGTAAATCAGTTTTTGAATTATCAACTCAACATCATCATGACCACCTAGTTTGTCTAGATTGTGGCGAAGTTATTGAATTTTCTGATGAAATGATCGAAACTCGCCAAAAGGAAATTGCGGCAAGATACAATATTGAATTGACCAACCATAGCTTATATCTATACGGTAAATGTGTTGGTGGTGCTTGTAAAGAAGACCCTAAAGCTCACAAACCAAGCTAGCACTAATTCAACAAATCGCTTTAAAACAAAAAACCAGCTCATGAGCTGGTTTTTTTATGCCTAGAGAACCTAACACTAGGTTCTCTAGGATTCGTTTGAACAGCGGTGTTAGTTTGTTTCGATTTTAGCCCAAGTATCACGCAGCCCTACAGTGCGGTTAAACACGAGAGCGTCTGACTGTGAGTCCTTGCTATCGATACAGAAATATCCTGTACGCTCAAACTGGTAACCCTGCTCAGCAGTCGCAGCTGCTAAACTCGGCTCAACAAAGCCGTTTAGCACAACCAATGATTCTGGGTTAATTGTCGCAGCAAAGTTATCTTCCGCAGCTGGATTTGCAACGGTGAATAAACGATCGTAAAGACGAATCTGAGCAGGTAAGCCTTTATCAGCCGATACCCAATGAATAACGCCTTTAACTTTGCGACCATCCGCTGGATTTTTACCTAATGTCTCATCATCGTAACTACAGAAAATAGTCGTAATGTTACCTTCGGCATCCTTCTCAATGCGTTCGGCCTTAATTACATAAGCGCCACGCAAACGAACTTCTTTTCCAAGCACTAAACGCTTGTACTTCTTGTTTGCTTCTTCACGGAAGTCATCACGCTCAATCCATAACTCGCGAGTAAATGGAACTTCACGGCTACCCATTTCTGGCTTATTTGGATGATTCGCAATATTCAGTGTTTCTGCCGCGTCAGCCGCAAAGTTCTCAATAACCACTTTTACTGGCTCTAACACAGACATGGCACGAGGTGCGTTTTCATTCAAGTCATCACGAATACAAGATTCCAATGAACCAAACTCAATCATGTTCTCTTGCTTAGTGACACCAATGCGCTTACAAAACTCACGGATAGACGCAGGAGTAAAGCCACGACGACGAAGACCCGAAATCGTCGGCATACGTGGGTCATCCCAACCATTCACTAAGTTTTCAGACACGAGCTGACTAAGTTTTCGCTTAGACATCACCGTATACTCAAGATTCAGGCGGCTAAACTCATACTGGTGAGGCTGGCAGTCAATCGTGATGTTCTCTAGAACCCAGTCATACAAACGACGGTTGTCTTGGAATTCCAGTGTACACAATGAGTGAGTGATACCCTCAAGCGCATCTGAGATACAGTGTGTAAAGTCATACATCGGATAGATGCACCACTTATTACCCGTTTGGTGATGCTCGGCAAAACGTACACGGTATAAAACTGGATCACGCATCACCATAAATGATGAACCCATGTCAATTTTGGCACGCAAACACGCTTTACCTTCAGCAAAGTCACCCGCGCGCATCTTTTCAAATAGCGCAAGGTTATCTTCAGCGCTGCGATCGCGATATGGGCTTGCTTTACCTGGCGCCGTTAATGAACCACGGTATTCACGGATTTGCTCTGGACTTAACTCATCAACATAAGCTAAGCCTTTGTTAATTAGTTCAACGGCATAGTCATACAACTTATCGAAGTAGTTCGATGAATAGCAAATTTCACCAGACCAATCAAAGCCCAACCAGCTCACATCATTTTTGATCGATTCAACGTATTCAACGTCTTCTTTTTCAGGGTTCGTATCATCAAAACGTAAGTTACATTGGCCTTGATAGTCCTGAGCAATACCGAAGTTCAAACAAATAGATTTCGCGTGACCGATGTGCAGGTAACCATTCGGTTCCGGCGGAAAACGAGTATGCACGCTAGTATGTTTGCCATCGGCTAAATCTTTATCAATGATTTGGCGGATAAAGTTCGATGGACGAGCCTCAGCTTCACTCATCTATAACACCTCTATGGTTTAGTATTGTCAGATTGTATAGGCTCCAATGATCCACAATTCTTCGGAAAACCACAACAATAACTCGCACTTTATAAGGATTATTTTCACTTATCCCTTTGCTCAATACTAATCTAAGACACCAAACAAAAAAAAACCTCTCCGAAGAGAGGTTTTTTAACTTATGTTTTTAAGACCGATGTTCCTAAGACTTAAGCTTTTTAAGACCTAAACAACTTAGTTAGGTTTTAACCTAAGGAAGTTTAACATCAGATAGGTCTTCACCAGCACCGATTGCTTTCATTTCACCAGCAACGATTTCCGCTAGAGGACCAAGGATAACTTGTAGGTTATTTTCACCTAGTTTAACAACACCTTTCGCGCCAAGCTTCTTAAGTACAACTTCGTCAGCTACTGAGCGGTCTTTTAGAGTAAGACGTAGACGAGTGATACATGCATCGATAGACGTTAGGTTATCGTGACCACCAAGAGCTTTTAGGTATTGACGAGCTAGGTCGCCTTTAGGTGCATCACCAGCTGCTGCAGGTGTTGCTTCATCGTCATCTTCACGACCTGGCGACTTCAAGTTGAATGCGCGGATTGCGAAGCTGAAAGTGAAGAAGTATAGAGCACCAAAACCTAGACCGATTAGTAGTAGTACGAATGGTTTAGTCGCTAGACCCCAGTTCAATACGAAGTCAATAAGACCTGCAGAGAAACCAAAGCCGTGTAGTGTACCGAACATGTTAGCAACTACTAGAGACAGACCTGTGAACACTGCGTGCATTGCGTATAGAGCAGGAGCAAGGAACACGAACATGAACTCTAGAGGCTCTGTGATACCAGTTAGGAATGAACAGAATGCTACTGAGAATAGTGCGCCACCAACTTGGCTGCGTTTTTCAGCAGGTGCCGCTAGGTACATTGCAAGTGCAGCACCAGGCAGACCGAACATCATTACAGGGAAGAAGCCGTTCATGAATACGCCAGCGCCTTTATCGCCGCCGAAGAAACGGTGAAGGTCACCAGATTTAACTGTTTCAGTCACTTCTTTCACAGTTGCTGTGATTTCAGGTGTTACTGAGTTAGCAAATTCAAATGTGTGAGTTTGACCAGCAACTAGAGTCTTAGCAAGAGCAGGGTCAACACAAAGTTGTTGGATAGCAGGAAGTGCTTGACCAGCAGCTTGTGCGCCAGCAACTAGAACTTCTTGACATGTACCCATACCGAACCAGAAGTACGAGTTAAGAACATGGTGAAGACCAACAGGGATAAGTGCACGGTTAAGTGTACCGTAAACGAATTGGCCAACAGCGCCAGACGTTGATACAGCGTGTGCTAGTGCATCTAGACCAGATTGGATACCAGGCCAGATAACACCAGAAAGCGCACCAGCAACTAGAGCGAAAAGACCCGCCATAATTGGTACAAGACGCTTACCAGAGAAGAATGCTAACCATTCAGGCAAACGCGTTGTGCTAAATGCGTTGTAAGAGTGACCTGCGATGATACCTGCAAAGATACCGCCGAAGAAAGACATGTTAACGTCTGCGTTAATTGTCGTTGCTGTCGCTGTCAAAACAAAGTAAGCCACTGCACCCGCAAGACCTGCTGCGCCGTTGCCATCTTTAGAAAGACCGATCGCGATACCTAGACCGAATAGTAAAGGTAGCTCACCAAAAATTGCGCCACCCGCTTGTGCCATAAACGGAATGTCTAAAAGGTCTGGCTGACCCAAACGAAGTAGAAGTGCTGCGATTGGAAGCGTCGCAATCGGAAGCATTAACGCCTTCCCGAGCTTCTGTGCATATCCTAGTATATTCACCGTGTGTTCCCCCTATAGGAATTTAGAATTTTGGACGACTTATTTTAGCCGTTCAATTTAGTCCTATTCAGTTTATGAAATTAATTTTGCTCCGCAAATTAAAACGTCCCCATTTGTGATCATAATCACCAGTTTTTACCAAAATGGAGGCTTTTTGCTAGCGAGATCATAAAACTTATTTTATCATACGAAAAAATGGCGAGATCTCGTTAGGATTTCGCTGAAGAGAGTTGTCTCATACCCGGTAAATTTGCGACGAACATCAAAATCGCCAGGTAGATTCGCACAATAAAATAACAATAACTCTCATGTAATCATTTAGTTAAAATTAGTCATTTATTAATTTACAGCTTGCTAAGTATTAAATATGACTCTTTGCTAAGTGACACAAACTAAGTGACTCAAACCGCAAGGTGGGGGCTTTGTTTGGCACAAGCAAAGAGGTAAACCGAATTAAAAACACAAGGATTCGCTAACGATGTATGCATTAACCAATTGTAAGGTCTTCACAGGTAGTGATGTTCTCAATAATCATGCTGTTGTTATCAACGGTGAACAGATTGAAGCAGTCTTACCCATCTCAGAACTGTCTGCGTCTATGGAGCGTATCGACCTTAACGGCGCAAATACCAGCCCAGGTTTTATCGACTTACAACTGAACGGTTGTGGCGGTGTTATGCTCAATGATGAAATTACCGCTGAAACAATCCATACGATGCATCGTGCTAACCTTAAATCCGGCTGTACCAGTTTCTTACCAACGCTTATTACTTCTTCTGATGAAGATATGCGTCAAGCATTAGAAGCGGCTCGCACTTACCAAGAGCAGTACCAAAACCATTCCCTAGGACTTCATTTAGAAGGTCCATACCTAAACGTTGAGAAAAAAGGCATTCACAGCGTTGACTTTATTCGTCAATCCGATGACTCAATGATCGACTTAATTTGCGAAAATAGCGACCTCGTCGCAAAAGTCACGCTTGCTCCGGAACAAAACGCGCCAGAACATATCGAAAAACTACGTGACGCTGGCATTGTGGTTTCCATCGGCCACACAAATGCCACTTATGCTGAAGCGCGTAAAGGGTTTGAGTCGGGCATTACCTTTGCGACTCATTTATTCAACGCTATGACGCCGATGACCGGTCGTGAGCCTGGCGTTGTAGGTGCTATCTACGACACACCGGACGTTTATGCAGGAATCATTGCGGATGGCTTCCACGTGGACTACGCAAATATTCGAATTGCACATAAAGTGAAGGGTGAAAAGCTCGTATTAGTGACCGATGCCACAGCTCCAGCTGGTGCTGAGATGGATTACTTTATTTTTGTCGGTAAGAAAGTATATTACAAGGATGGAAAGTGCGTAGATGAGAATGGCACGTTAGGTGGCAGCGCATTAACCATGATTGAAGCGGTTCAAAACACAGTTGAACACGCTGGTATTGCTTTGGATGAGACGCTACGAATGGCAACGCTCTACCCTGCTAAAGCGATGGGACTAGACAACAAACTTGGTCGCATCAAAAAAGGCATGGTTGCAAACTTAGCCATCTTCGATAGAGATTTCAATGTCCAAGGCACAGTTGTTAACGGACAATACGAGCACAATTAAGCATGAATGGCGGACAAATAGGTAACGTAGATTTAGTAAAACAACTTAATAGCGCAGCGGTTTACCGCTTAATAGACCGACAAGGGCCTATCTCGCGCATTCAAGTTGCCGATGTGAGCCAACTGGCTCCCGCCAGCGTTACCAAAATCACCCGCCAGCTTTTAGAGCGCGGCCTCATTAAGGAGGTCGCCCAGCAAGCTTCAACCGGTGGACGACGAGCAATTTCACTCACCACCGAAGTTGCCCCCTTCCACTCTATCGCCGTTCGTCTTGGCCGTGATTACGTCCAACTTTCCCTGTATAACCTCGGTGGTAATGAACTTGCTTTTGTCCAAAAAGAGTTACACTACGCCGATCAAACTGAACTGGCTAACGGCTTATTAACGAACTTGCACGCCTTTCTCAGTGACCATGAACATCGCATCGACCAATTAATAGCAATTGGTATTACTCTGCCGGGGCTTGTTAACCCAACTACTGGCGTTGTTGAATACATGCCCAACACCGACATCGATAAACTCGAACTGGCTGATCTCATTCGTTCACAGTTTAATGTCGAATGCTTCGTCGGTAATGATGTGAGAGGCATGGCGTTAGCCGAGCATTATTTTGGCTCTAGCCGAGACTGTCAGGACTCGATTCTGGTCAGCGTACACAGAGGAACGGGTGCAGGTATCATCGTCAATGGACAAGTATTCCTAGGATTCAATCGAAACGTGGGCGAGATTGGCCATATCCAAATTGATCCACTTGGCGAACAGTGTCAATGTGGCAACTTTGGTTGCTTAGAAACCGTGGCTGCTAACCCTGCAATCGTTCAACGTGTCAAAAAACTCATCGACCAAGGGTATGAATCAACGTTGGCGCAAAAAGAAGACATCACCATAGAAGATGTGTGTACGCATGCGCTTAATGGTGACGAACTATCCAAGCAAAGCTTAGTGCGCGTGGGCAACCAATTAGGTAAAGCCATCGCCATGACTGTGAATTTATTCAATCCACAGAAAATCATTATTGCTGGCGATATTACCATGGCGAAAGATATTGTCTTCCCTGCGATCCAGCGTAATGTCGAGAATCAATCTCTCACCACTTTCCACACAGGCCTACCTATTGTCGCGTCGGAAATAGACAAACAGCCAACCATGGGCGCATTTGCCATGATCAAACGCGCTATGCTCAATGGGGTTCTGTTACAAAAATTGTTAGAAGATTGAGACCTTGTATCGAACCTATCAAATAATAGTTTGATATACTTTGATAAAATGGATGACCACACTTCGGTGTGGTCTTTTTTATAGGCAGAAATTCGTCGTACTTATGGAACTAATACTCGTTACCGTCGCCTTCTTAGCAGGCTTTCTTGCATTAAAGTGTCAACTGCCTCCTATGGTAGGCTTTTTGCTCGCTGGATTTGCACTCCATAGCTTTGGCTTTCAGACTTCAGATACCATCATCACGTTGGCCGATCTTGGCGTCACGCTATTGCTCTTTACCATCGGTTTAAAGCTCGATGTAAAGACCCTACTCTCTAAAGAAATATGGGCAGGAGCAACCATACATAACCTACTTTCGACCTTCTTATTTGCGTTATTGCTGGTCGGATTAAAAGTGCTCGGCGTATCTAGCCTTGCGACGCTTGAAATCGAACAACTGATACTGCTTGGTTTTGCACTCTCTTTCTCCAGCACCGTTTTTGCGGTCAAAACCTTACAAGAAAAAGGTGAACTAAACGCCACCTATGGTACGCTCGCGATCGGTATTCTGGTCATGCAAGACGTGTTCGCCGTTATATTCTTAACTGCATCGACCGGAAAAATACCAGAATGGTACGCCATCGCTCTGTTCGCCCTCCCATTGGCAAGGCCTATCATGTTCAAACTACTCAATAAAGCGGGCCATGGCGAAATGCTAGTATTGAGTGGTATCTTTTTTGCCTTAGTGATGGGAGCAGGACTGTTCGAAATTGTTGGCATGAAACCGGATCTAGGCGCGCTGATTTTGGGTATGCTACTCGCGGCACACCCTAAAGCGTCCGAGCTTTCAAAATCATTATTTAACCTTAAAGAACTGTTCCTCGTCTGTTTCTTCCTCAATATTGGCCTCTCCGATCAGCCCACCATTGAAGGCTTTATACTCGGTGTACTGCTCTTATTTTTACTGCCACTCAAAGGCGTACTGTATTTTGTTGTCATCAACGCATTCAAATTCCGCGTCCGTACCAGCTTATTAACCACACTCACACTCTTTAACTTTAGTGAATTCGGTCTTATTGTTGGAGGACTTGCCTTTAAACTAGGCTGGATCTCTGGTGATATACTGGTCGCATTGGCCATTGCGGTATCTTTGTCCTTCGTGATTTCAGCGCCACTCAATCGAATGGGGCACCTACTCTATTTGCGTTCAGCTAAATGGTTAAAAGAACAGGCCGCTGAAAAAATAAATCTACGTGACCAATTTATTAACCCGGGAGAAGCACAAGTATTGATCCTTGGGATGGGAAGAATTGGTACCGGAGCTTATGACGAACTGTATGATCGCTACGGCAAAGTAAGTTTAGGCGTTGAAGTCCGTGAAGACGCTGCACTACAACACCAAAAACAGGGACGTAATGTCATTGCTGGTGATGCTACCGACCCGGACTTTTGGGAGCGCATTCTCGATACCGCGCACGTTAAGCTGGTTTTATTGGCCATGCCTCACCATTTAGGTAACCAAACCGCGCTATCTCTTTTGCAACAAACGAACTTTAATGGTCAGGTTGCTGCGATCGCCGCCTATCCTGATCAACTAGAAGAATTAAAAGCGAAGGGAGTTAACGCTGCGTTTAACATTTACAGCGAAGCGGGCAGCGGTTTTGCTCGTCACGTCTGTGAACAACTCAACCCTTCATTGAAATAACCAATAGCATTCTCTTAAACAGACCTTTCTGTTTAAGAGAATGCCCAAAAAACGGTCACACCTCACACGCCACATAGATGCCATTCACTTAATTACAATAATCATTAAATTTTATTCAACAATGGGTGCTGTTTATTATCTTTTTCGTTCGCTGCGGTTGCTTTTTTTTGAGCAGATGGCAAATTGGATTCAAGAGATTTAGATTTAATTAAAAAGGAATAGCTATGTGTTCAATATTTGGCATTTTAGACATCAAGAGTGATGCAGCCGCCCTACGCCCAGTTGCGTTAGAAATGTCTAAAAAGCTTCGCCACCGAGGCCCTGATTGGTCCGGCATTTATTCATCAGATAAAGCCATCCTTGCCCATGAGCGTCTAGCTATTGTTGGTCTAAATAGTGGCGCTCAACCACTTTACAGCCAAGATAAAAAACACATCCTTGCCGTTAACGGTGAAATCTATAACCACAAAGAAATTCGTGCACGTTATGAAGACAAGTACGATTTTCAAACTGATTCTGATTGCGAAGTTATTCTAGCTCTTTATCAAGAATTCGGCGCCGATCTACTTGAAGAACTTAACGGTATTTTCGCATTTGTTCTTTATGATGAAGAAAAAGACCAGTACCTTGTGGGACGTGACCACATTGGTATTATCCCTCTGTATCAAGGGTATGACGAACATGGTAACTACTATGTTGCATCGGAAATGAAAGCCCTGGTTCCAGTTTGTAAAACCATCAGTGAGTTCCCTCCTGGTAGCTTTTACCGTTCACAGGACGCTGAGCCTCAACGTTATTACTTGCGAGACTGGAATGAGTACGCTGCCGTACAAGGCAACTCCACCAGCAAAGCAGACCTAACCGAAGCATTAGAAGCGGCGGTTAAACGCCAACTTATGACTGATGTACCTTACGGTGTACTACTCTCTGGTGGTCTTGATTCATCGATCACTTCAGCGGTTGCTAAACGTTTTGCTGCGATGCGAATTGAAGATGATGGTCAATCAGAAGCATGGTGGCCACAATTACACTCGTTTGCTGTTGGCTTAGAAGGTGCTCCAGATCTTATCGCGGCTCGTGAAGTGGCAGACCAAATTGGTACCGTTCACCACGAGATGACGTATACCATCCAAGAAGGTTTGGACGCCATTCGTGACGTGATTTATCACATTGAAACCTATGACGTAACGACAATTCGCGCATCAACGCCAATGTACCTACTTGCTCGTAAGATCAAAGCAATGGGCATCAAAATGGTACTTTCTGGTGAAGGGGCTGACGAAATTTTCGGAGGTTACCTGTACTTCCACAAAGCACCTAACGCCAAAGAATTCCATGAAGAAACCGTACGTAAGTTACTAGCACTCAATATGTTTGACTGTGCTCGTGCAAATAAATCACTTGCAGCATGGGGCGTGGAAGGTCGTGTACCATTCTTAGACAAAGAGTTTATTGACGTAGCAATGCGCTTAAACCCAGAAGATAAGATGTGTGGCAACGGTAAAATGGAGAAACACATTTTACGTGAATGTTTCGAGCATTATCTGCCAGAATCCATCGCATGGCGTCAAAAAGAACAATTCTCTGACGGCGTAGGTTACGACTGGATTGATACTCTAAAAGCAGTAGCAGAAGAAAAAATCACCGACACACAAATGGAAACGGCAGCCTTTAGATTCCCATATAACACGCCAACGACAAAAGAAGGTTACGCATACCGTGAAATCTTTGAAGAGCTATTCCCTCTAGAATCAGCGGCGCAATGTGTCCCTGGTGGTCCATCGGTCGCGTGTTCTTCAGCAAAAGCGATTGAATGGGATGAGTCATTCCAAAACTGTGTCGACCCATCAGGCCGTGCGGTCCAAGCTGTTCACAATGATGCTTACTAAGCATTAGACGACCAAACATAACTCACCTAATAAAAAACCAGCCTCTGGCTGGTTTTTTTGTGGCGAATCACATTACCCAGGGTGACCATCTACACGTGGCGTGACCAGCATTTTCCCAAAATGATACACATACATTGAGAATGCATAGGCCCATAGACCGGCACTAATATCAATCATCGTGAACATATGCTGTGGCCAGATAGCAACGCCAACACTGCGTAACACTGCGGCAATCACAACCGCCAAAAAAGGCAGCGTCATATTGGGACCTTGATAGATAGCACGTCCTGTATGCCCCATTGTCACCCGACTTATCATTGCCAAAATCAAACCGCCTAACGCCCCAACTGCGAATAAATGCAACATCGCATGCGCAGCAAACGCATCCGTCAAAAGACCTCGATAGAGCAAACTCAAAGGGATACAAAGATAGGCGAGCATTAACGACCACACTAAAGGCTCAGATAACGTTAGCCAAGGTTTCCAACGTAACCACTTCACCAACTGAAAAACACCAGCAACCAGCATTAACGGCTGACTAAGGGTTGCAAAAGATAATGGGAAGAAGCTCAAAATAAACAAACCAATTAATGGCAGTGTCGCCCCCCACTCAATCCAGACTTTGGGCTGCGGTTTATCATATTGAAAACGCTTCGCCGCAAAAAAAGGAATCACGCGTCCGCCCATTATTGATAACAAAATCGTAAACCACCAAAGCATAGCCTGCCATACTGCACTACTACTAAAAGGAGGCATCCCTTTAATCGTGGCGAAACTGGCAAAGTTAGCAACAATAGCAAGAAGAAATAACGGAACAAAAAATAGATTCTTCCAACCTTTTGCGGCATACACTCGTATACCAATCTCATAAGCCGCTAACAATATAAACAACGACTCAATAATAGATATCAACCAAAGTGGTGTCGGCGTCCAAAACAAAACCCTGGGTGCCAGCCATAGTGCGACCAAAACAAGTAAGCGATAGTGTTTGGTTCCATTCACACCCGTCCAAGTTTGCACTGCAGTCAAAACAAAGCCCACGACAATCGCCATAGCAAAGCCAAAAATCATTTCATGTGCATGCCACCATAATGCCGGGACATGCAGTACATCGGGCTGGCCTTTTTGGAACATGATGACCCAAGCCACGACAGCAAAGATGGCATACACACTTCCCATTAAAAAGAACGGACGAAAACCAAGACGCAACCATGCTGGGATCTTCTCTTCCACTTTTTTGTCTGTAATATTTATCATCGTACTTCACTTAATAATCAATCTAATTACCATAATGCACATTTCATTCCAACATCATTACTTCTTATATAACAGTGAATTAAAAAAACATCAGCCACAAAAAATGTCATTTAGACACTACAACAAAGGAGTCAAATAAACCCATTCGAATCCATTAGACACAAAACAATGGATAATAAGAAGTATCCGACATTTGTAAAACGTTTACACCTCTGCCTAATTCCCGTTGCTGTTAGTGTTGTGCATCACAAACCCTTTATTTTTGTGAAACATTGTTTGCGATATTTACACAACAAGCGTCTAATTAGTTTATAGATTATAAGAGGTTTCAGATGGCAACGATAAAAGATGTCGCAAAAGAAGCAGGTGTCTCCGTAGCAACCGTTTCTCGCGTGATCAACAAATCACCCAAAGCAAGCGCCGCTTCCATCGCATCTGTGACAACAGCGATGAAAAAACTCGGCTATCGGCCGAATGCCAATGCACGAGCGTTAGTCAGTCAAAGCACGAATACTGTCGGTGTCCTCGTGAGTGATGTATCCGATCCTTTTTTCGGTACCTTAGTGAAAGCTGTCGATAAAGTCGCGCATCAACACGGTAAGCATATTCTGGTTGGCAATGGTTATCACGATGCTGAAGAAGAGCGAAAAGCCATTGAATTATTAATTAATAGCCGTTGCGATGCACTCGTTATTCACTCTAAATCCCTCTCTGATGAAGAATTAATCCAATACGCTGAAGAAGTCAAAGGGCTCGTTTATATCAATCGTGATATCCCACAACTACCGGGACGCTGTATCTCTTTGGATAACTATAAAGGGGCTTACATCGCCACGGAGCACCTGATTCGTAATGGACACACCAATATCGCCTGTGTCGCATCATCACATAACATTGAAGATGTTGACCAACGCCTTGAAGGCTACCGTGACGCACTTAAAGCGAATAACATTACCTTGTCGGCAAGCTATATCGAATATGGTTCGCCAGACAGCGATGGCGGCGAGAAAGCCATGACCAACTTGCTGACCAAATCCTTACCGATCACGGCTGTCGTTGCCTACAATGATAATATGGCTGCTGGCTCTCTTTCTGTACTTGAAGAAAACCAATACGCATTGCCAAATCAAATGTCTATCATCGGTTTTGATGATGGACTCATTGCTAAGTACCTACATCCAAAGCTGACCACAATTCGTTACCCAATACAAATGATGGCAGAAAAAGCAGCGCAAATTGCGTTAGCCCTCTCAAAAAGTGAACCTGTAGAAACGGAACCGATGGTCTATTCACCGACACTAGTACAACGAGCCTCTGTGAGTCGCAATAACTAATACACACCAATTATGGTACACACCGGTTATGGAATAAAAAACACGGTAGATACCGCGTTTTTTATTCTTGTCGTCCTATTAGTTCGTCGCTTGTGGTGTTTTGACGGATTCTACATTCACCCCTTCAGCAAACTCGCCACGCTGTAATTTTTCACGAAGAATAGCATGCTGATCTTCCGTGAACGTGTACTTCGACATAATAAAGATTCGAATCAGTGCACCCAGCGCAGGTAATAACGCAATACAGAAGAACATACCATCAAGTGCTGTCTCAGTTTGCTCTGCGTTAGGTACATACCCTATCGAGGCTAAGATAAGACCGGTTAATCCACCAGCAACCGCTACAGATAATTTGCCAGTAAACGTTTGCCCAGAGAAAGTAATCGCCGCCGTACGCTTACCACTGTGATAGTACGAATATTCTACTGTGTCAGCGATCATTGCTGAAATCAAAGGGTTCGTCATCATGAAGATAGCTGTGACTACAGCTAACCATGACATTACAACCGTCGGGTTATCGTATCCGGTCATATAGAAGCCAACACGAGCAATAATTTCCAAAACACATAGAGTGATAAAAATGTCGCGTTTCTTAAAGCGCTTGGTCAATACTGGCGTCGCCAAACAGGCTATCGCACTAACTAAAGTAATCGTACCGATTAACGAGACCAGCCCTGCATCACCCATGTTGTAAGTGAAGAAGAAAATATACAGGCCATTAACTAAGTTAAAGAACACATTCATAAAGAATGCAGCAAGAATAAAGAATAAAGGCTTATTCTTACGCACCGCTTGGAAAGTCTGTTTAAGTGTTACCTTTTCACTCGCCGTCGAAATGCGTTCCTTGGTGTTATAAAAACCATTCCACATGAACAGCAAACCCGCCACCATCAGGACAATAACCGCAGGTAAGTAACCTTGGTCTGCGCGGCCATCAGCAAAATAAGCGCTTAATTTAGGAAATAGCACCAGTGTTGCACCAATACCTGCATTAACACCTAGCATGGCACATGTCGCAGCTTTAGCACGCTCTTGTGGCTCATCGGTCATCACTGACGACATAGACCAAAAAGGCACATCTGAGATGGTGTATAGCGTCCCCCAAAGAATATAAGTGATACCTGCGTACATAACTTTGGTCGAAGTATCGGCATCAATGCTATAGAAAGACGCAATAGTCACTAGCACAATAAGCACTGGGGTAAACAACATGTATGGTCGGAATTTACCAAAGCGAGACTCTAAGGTATCCATATAGCCCGCTATGATGGGGTCATTAACCGCATCCCAGACACGCGCAATCAGAAATATGCTACTGGCAGCGATGGGAGAGATACCCAATATATCAGTGTAAAAATAGAGGATAAAGGAACCAACGAGACCAAAGCTAAAGCATTGGCCCACGCCATATCCAAAATAGGACATCAATTCCTTATTCGAGAGTTTATTTTGTAGGGTAGTCATAAGGTATTCTCATTCAGTATTATTATAGTAAAGCCAGTCGCTTCTTTTTGCCACTGGCCGAACGCTCGCTCAGTCCAGTGCAGCGAGCGATTGAATTAGTTGTACTTCCTCTGTGTCGTAAGGTGTACCGTCATCGTTTAGCAAGTCATGGAACCAGCGCTTAGCGTAGTTTTCGTCACTACGTTTGATTTCCGGCCATGGTAAATGTGTTTGCGTTTTACCTTTCACCAAGCCCCATTGATAGCAGCCGATTTGTTCTGCTTGGAATACGGGTAACTGCTCTAGTAAATGCGATTCAGCATGGCGAGCTAACCATTCGGTACACATCATTGGTCGGTTATGTTGTTTGACGATATCGACAGCTTTTTTGAAGTGCTCAAGAGGTAAGTAGGCGTGGAAAGTGATGATGTCAGACAGCTCCATCGCTTTGCGGTCTGTTGGGTGCTCATAAAGAGGTAAAGACAAGTCCAGAATACTAGGAGCGTGCCAAGCGCCAACCGTCAATGGTTGAACGGGCTGTTCTTCACGTGCCCATTGAAACGCTTTTTCCATTAACTCATGGCTATAACGTTCCATTTCTTCATCAAAGGCAAGCTCGCCCGTGGTGGTAAAAATCATTCGGTTGGTCGGTTCGTTATACAGATCCCAAATAACGATACGTTCATCAGTGTTGTAAGTTGAAATAATATCGCGAATATACGCTTCAACCTCACCCCACTGCGATTTATCCATAACGACATTGCGACCAGGGCTTGCTGCGGCTTGGCTATTGTGAAGCTCCGGCACTGGGGATTTTTGTTCGCCAAGATAAGGATGATCACCTGAGAAACCACAGTCATCCATCGGCGTCATCATGACTTTGATTTTGTTTCGTTCACAAATATCAAGGAAGCGTTCAATTCTCTGGTGCAAACCTTCACGGTCTACTTGCCATACAATAAACGGCAAGTTGGTTCGTAGCGTGTTATAGCCCACACTCGCCGCCCACTCAAGCTCCTGCTCCATCACCTCAGGCGCAAACGTCTCCGCTTGCCACATTTCTGTCCAATTGACAGCCGTGCGCGGTAAATAGTTAAAGCCACGTAGCCAACCATGTGTTTGTTGCCATTGCCACGCCTTTTCTTCAGACCATCTTTGCATCTTACTCACCTTGAATTAATAGGATTAATCAATTTACTAATAATATTAGCTAATATATTTATTAATAGTTTTAATAAAAGAGAGGTGAGATAAATACGTGTAGTCCGTCACATCTCATAAAGGATCGTTAAGGCATTCTGTGATCGTGATCTATCAAAGGTGCATTTGGATGGGCAATTCGCTAATATATAGCTAATAAAATTTTTGGCAGAGATAGAATGACTAAAAGTAAGAAAATCACCATGAGTGACATCGCCGCGGCAGCAGGCGTGTCACAACCTACGGTGTCATTAGTTCTCAATGGCTCTCAAACCGTAAAGATTTCCGAAGCCACCCAACGTAAGGTTCTTGATACTGCGAAAGCTTTAGGCTATCAAAGCAAAAAAGTGGCTCATGCGTTAGGAAGATCGAGAAAAATCGCCATGGTCGTCAATGGACTCACCAGTTACGATCCTTTCATCGACGCCGTTAATACCGCGCGAGAAGAAGCATGGAACAACGACTACTTGCTGATTACCTTCAGCTACAATCACGATGAGATACTTGCCAACAAAATTGAAACCGAGATCAATAATGGCGATTATGCTGGTCTCATTTATGCTTCAAGTATGACTCGTGAACTCTCCGCCCAACGTGTTCAAACACAGCTGCCGACGGTTTTGCTCAACTGCACAATGAGTGAACAACAAGCCACGCCATCTATCTTGCCCGCGGATATGATCGGGGCCTATAAAGCCATCAAGCATTTAACTGATCAAGGCTATCGACGAATTGCAATGTTAACCGGAGAGAATTGGATGTACGCCTCTACACAGCGTATTGATGGCTATCGACAGGCTCTAATTGATGCGGATATTATTCCAAACGACGATTACGTATTAGAGGCAAACTGGTCTCTCAAAGAAGCGTATGAGCAAACCATTCATTTGCTTGATATGGCAACGCCACCCGAAGCAATATTTTGCAGCAGTGATTATATGGCGATGGGGTGTTACCAAGCGATTGCTGAACGTCAATTGAAGATCCCATCAGATATCGCTGTGATTGGTTATGATAACCAACAAATCGCTTCTGAAAGCTTTCCAGCACTTTCTTCCATTGAACTGCCCTATGCCGATATGGGTAAGTTAGCGATAGATAACGTGCTTGCTCAAATCCAAGAGCGACCCTTGCTGTCACAGATACGAAAAGTTGAAGGTGAGTTAATTGTTCGAGCATCCTCCCTCAAAGCATAAAAAAGTGAGCATATGCTCACTTTTTTATTGCCTAACCACTGCGACTAAAATTTGAAGCGGTAGGTTGTGTGATGATGGTAACTATCCCCTGCCTCAAGCAAGCCTGCGCCGTTCCCCCATTTAGGGTGATTAGGGCCGTCAGGGTAGAATTGTGTTTCTAACGCTAGCCCATCAAGCTTTTCGTAAGTGCGAGTTGAACCAGGAGTACTATCAAGGAAGTTCCCCGAGTAAAACTGTACTGCAGGTTTGGTGGTAAGGACTTCCATCACTACATCCTGCTCCGGGGACTCCAACGTCGCGACCATAGTGCAGCCATCAGTGAGCTTGGCGTCAAACACAAACGCATGATCGTAACCACCTGCTGTGATTTGGTCCTGCTCCGACAGAAAATCTCGACCCACTTGCTTCAGCACTGTGAAGTCAAAGCTGGTTCCCTCTACCGATTTTAGCTCACCAAGAGGGATTAAATCCTCTCTAGTAGGTAGATAGGAATCAGCAAACATTTGCAGCTTATGATCCGTGCTCTTCGCCGCGCTTGATTCACCAGCTAGGTTAAAATAGGCATGGTTAGTCAAGTTCATCGGCGTTGTCTTGTCACAAGATGCCTGATAAGTCATCTTCAGCGCATTATCATCAGTTAGCTGGTATTCAACTTGAACCTTAGCCGTCCCAGGGAAGCCTTGATCACCATCTTCCGATTGTAACGACATGACAAGAGTTGATTCAGTGTGCGAGTCGATACTCCAACGACGCTTATCAAAACCCTCTACACCCCCATGCAAAGCGTTTTCGCCATTATTACAAGTGACTTGATACGACTTGCCACCTATCTCGAATTGCCCTTTATCAATTCGATTGGCGTATCTCCCCACCACTGAACCAAAATAAGCCCCTTGCTTCATATGTTCCACCATATTTGGCGAACGTAACAACACTTCTCGTTGTCCTGTCGGCAAAGGGAGAGAGCAACTTAGCCATGTTGCTCCGATATCCATAAAAGATGCCGTCATACCAGATGCATTTTTAAGGTGCAGCACCTTTGCAGGTAATCCATCAAACGACGCCGATTGGGTCATAGCGTC
Source organism: Vibrio nomapromontoriensis (assembly GCF_050337205.1). Lineage (NCBI taxonomy): Bacteria > Pseudomonadati > Pseudomonadota > Gammaproteobacteria > Vibrionales > Vibrionaceae > Vibrio > Vibrio nomapromontoriensis. Next base: position 327,606 of record NZ_JAKJSS010000006.1, on the reverse strand, counting down.
TTCAATCGTACTAAAATACTCGCTTGTGGTGATCATTGTGAGACAACTCCTGCGCCATCTTTTGCTTGGCAAACATAAATCGACTCTTTCAAACCTGTTGCTGCTTCATACTGCTCTGCTATCGCTGTCGTTACCTTATCAACGAGTGTTGGCGGGATTAACGAAACAATACAGCCGCCAAAGCCACCGCCAGTCATTCGCACACCACCTTGGTCACCAATCACGCCTTTCACAATATCAACAATGATGTCGATTTCTTTCACGGTGATTTCAAAATCATCACGCATCGAAATGTGTGATTCTGCCATTAGCTCACCCATACGCTTCATATCACCAGCACTGAGTGCTTTTGCTGCTTCAACAGTACGGTCATTTTCAGTAATAACGTGACGCGCACGTTTAGCGACCATTTCATCCAACTCAGATACACGCTCATTGAACTGTTCAATGGTGACATCACGCAATGCTTTCACACCAAAAATGCGAGCGGCTTCTTCACATTGTTCACGACGAGTGTTGTACTCACTGTCGACTAAGCCACGCTTTTTGTTGGAATTAATAATCACAACGGCCATATCTTCTGGCATCGATACCGCTTGCGTTTCAAGACTGCGGCAGTCAATCAACAGAGCGTGATTCTCTTTACCTTCAGCAGAAATAAGCTGATCCATGATGCCGCAATTACAACCCACAAACTCGTTCTCCGCTTGCTGACCGTTAAGCGCGACTTCAGCTTGCGTGATCTCTAGGTTATAAAGCGTTTTAAATGTCTGACCGATAACCACTTCTAGTGCAGCAGAAGAGCTCAGTCCCGCACCTTGCGGTACATTGCCAGACACCGATATATCCGCGCCACCAAATTGATAACCGCGAGCCATCAAGCACTTCACCACACCGCGAATGTAGTTCGTCCACATCTTATCTTGTTGAAAAGTGATCTCTTGGGTGATATCAAACTCATCGGTCGCGTCTTGGTAATCAACAGAGACAACGCGAATTAGATTATCGTCACGCTTTGCCGCAGCAACCACGGTTTGATAGTTAATGGCACAGGGTAGGACAAAACCATCATTGTAGTCGGTATGCTCACCAATCAGGTTTACACGGCCCGGAGCTTGGATAAAATGTGTCGGCTGATAGCCAAGCACATTTTCAAAAGAATTCGCGACGTTTTGGATTAGATCTTTCATGTTTTCGTCTCTCAATACCTGATGTTTCTTTGCGTACCGTGTTACTTTCACGGTACGCAGCCACATCAAATTTTTAAATTATTGTTGTTTGTAATGAACGTCGCTCAATGCTCTTAGACGCTCTGCTGCTTGCTCGGCGGTTAAATCACGTTGTGATTCGGCCAACATTTCATAGCCCACCATAAATTTGCGTATCGTTGCAGAGCGCAATAGTGGTGGATAGAAAATGGCATGCAGTTGCCAATGCTCAGTGCTCTCACCTTCATTAAAGAATGGTGCGTAGTGCCACCCCATTGAATAGGGGAAAGAGCACTCAAATAAGTTGTCGTAGCGAGACGTCAGCTTTTTAATGGCAACCGCTAAGTCGTCTTTTTGCGCTTCACTTAATTCGCTCATGCGGCGAATATGCGTCTTAGGAAGCAGCATGGTTTCGAATGGCCATGCCGCCCAGTAAGGGACCACAGCAAGCCAGTGCTCTGTTTCTACGACCGTACGGGCGCCATCTTTCATTTCTGTGGTCACATAATCCACCAGAAGGTTTGAACCTTGCTGCTGGTTATACTCACGCATTAGACGATCTTTTCGTTCAATTTCATTAGGCAGAAAGCTGTTAGCCCAAATTTGGCCATGAGGGTGCGGCTGTGAGCAGCCCATTGCTTCACCTTTGTTTTCAAAAGCTTGAACCCAAAGGTACTCTTTACCCAATTCTTCAATTTGCTCATTCCATGTATCAACAACGCAGCGCAGTTCTTGGGGGGTGAGCTCTGGCAATGTTTTACTATGGTCAGGCGAGAAGCAGATAACGCGGCTAAGACCACGTACACCTTGAGTTTTAAACAATGGATTATCTGATTCAGGAGCATCAGGGGAATCTGGCATCAAAGCCGCGAAGTCGTTACCAAATACATAAGTACCTTGGTAGTCTGGGTTCACATCTCCGGAGATGCGATCATTGGTAGGACACAGAAAACACTTCTTGTCATAAGTTGGCAGTTGCACATGAGAGACCTCCTCACTTTGGCCACTCCAAGGACGCTTTGCGCGATGTGGGGATACCAGAATCCACTGTCCCGTTAGCGGGTTATAACGGCGATGAGGATGATCGACTGGATTAAATTCAATACTCGACATATTACTTACTCAATAGTTAAATTCTAAAAATCTCTTGGGATAACGAGGCAGCCTTATTCGCTGTCGTAACCGTTGGGGTTACTGGACTGCCAATGCCACGAGTCCGTGGTCATGTCTTGTAATGTACGTGTCGCTTTCCAGTTTAAATCCGCCTCTGCTTTCGCCGTGCTTGCCCAGCACTCTGCAATATCGCCTGGGCGGCGTGGCTGTAAATCGTAAGGAATTGGCTTACCGCTTGCTGTTGCAAATGCATCCACCATTTCTAGAACACTGCTGCCTTTACCAGTACCTAAATTGTAAATATGTAAACCAGACTTCAGGCCCACCGCTTTAAGCGCTGCAATATGCCCATCTGCCAAGTCCATCACATGAATATAATCGCGAACGCCCGTGCCATCTGGTGTTGGGTAGTCACTGCCAAATACAGCAAGCTTGTCACGGCGACCAACCGCAACTTGGGCGATAAACGGCATCAGATTATTGGGAATCCCCTTTGGATCCTCTCCCATTGTGCCAGATGGATGCGCGCCTACTGGGTTAAAGTAACGCAACAAGGTAATGCTCCACGCCTCGTCAGAAGTGAATACATCGCTAAGGCAGCGTTCGACCATAAACTTACTCGTACCGTATGGATTGGTTGTATTACCAACAGGAGAAGTTTCAGTGATTGGCACTACGTCAGGATCACCATACACAGTCGCAGAAGAGCTGAAGATAATGCTCTTAACGCCCGCTTTTCTCATTGCACGAGCAAGTACCAATGTGCCGTTCACATTGTTATCGTAGTACTCAATAGGTTTAGCAACAGATTCACCTACCGCTTTTAATCCTGCAAAGTGAATCACCGACTGAATCTCATTTTCTTCAAAAATGCGATCGAGCAACGCTTCATCGCGAATATCACCTTGATAAAACGTTGCTGCTTGACCAGTAAGCGCCTCAATACGTGCTAACACGGCTTGATTGGCATTGCACAAGTTATCGATGATGATAGGTTCAATACCACTCTCCAACATCTGAACGCAGGTATGGCTGCCGATGTAGCCCATTCCACCCGTCACTAGTACTTTCACATTACACTCCTACGTTTCACTCTAATTACGAGCGAATTATTCCGCGAATACGCGCTCATTCTTCAAACTAAGGAAATTGTAGCAACAGTCAGCAAGATCATTCTGTGATCAAACGCAAAAAGTGTAAACGTTTACACACTTTTCAATAAAAAGTCCGAACCGATTATTTATCCGTGAACAAATAGATTTAAAAACAGCAACATAAGGAAGGATAATAATGTTAAACGATTACATAAATTCACCTTCATCATCTTGATAATCATGAAGAGGGCAAAAAAAGGGCACTCAATGGAGTGCCCTTTGTGACTATTTTTTATTGGCGTATTTCATTGAATCGAGCGCGACAGCAAAGATAATGATCGATCCCTTGATAATGTACTGCCAGTATGGGCTGACGCCGATGTAGGTCATACCATAGTTAATCACAGTAAAGATCAGCACACCGGTAACCACGCCCGCAATACTACCGACACCACCAGCAAATGACACACCACCTACCACACAAGCAGCAATGGCATCGAGTTCATATAGGAAACCTAGGTTGTTGGTCGCACTACCAATTCGTCCAGCCTCAAGCATACCAGCAAAGCCATAAAACACCCCTGACAATGCATAGACTTTCAACAGCGTTACTGGGACATTTACACCAGAAACTTTTGCCGCTTCTGGGTTACCACCAACAGCAAAAATATTTTTGCCAAACACCGTTTTATTCCAAAGTACCCACATGAATACAATAGCAATAATGGCATAGAAGGTGATATAGGAGAGCCTGAAGTCTCCCATGCGAATAAACCCTTGCGTAAACTCAGAAAAACGTTCATCAAAACCCGCGATTGGCGAAGCCCCAACCGAGTCATAGTACAAAGAGTTCACACCATATACGATGATCATCGTGCCTAAAGTGGCGATAAACGGCGTCACTTTTAAGTAAGCGACAATAATACCGTTCACAAGACCAATGATGGCACCAAGCGCACAAACGACGATAATAACGGCGAAAATAGGTATATCACCTAAATCCGGGAATACTTTATTCACATTGTCTACCGACTGTAGCAATGTCGCAGAAACAACCGCAGCTAAACCGACCTGACGACCTGCAGACAAGTCGGTACCTTGGGTAACAATCAAACCAGCTACACCCAAAGCAATAATGACACGTACAGAAGACTGAGTCAGGATGTTACTAAAGTTTCTTAAGCTTAAAAAAGACGGTTCTTGAATAACAATAATTGCCAATAATATAAATAGAACCGCATAGATAGCACCTTCTTTTAAGTGCTTCATTGCAAATGATTTAACAGCGTCCATAATAATTTCCCTAGAGGTAACGAGAGGCCAGCTCTAATATTTCACTTTGTGTGGTTTCCTTGGTATCAACGACACCAGCCGCTCGACCATTACTCATGACAAGAATGCGGTCAGTAATACCTAACAACTCTGGCATTTCCGAAGAAATGATAATAATGCCTTTGTTTTTCTTAGCGAGTTCAAGTATCAATTGATAGATTTCAAACTTCGCACCAACATCAATACCTCGTGTTGGTTCATCTAGCATTAATATTTCTGGTTGAGTTAACAGCCAGCGCCCAATGATCACTTTCTGTTGATTGCCACCAGACAAAGAACCAATGGCGGTTTCATGAGACGGTGTTTTCACACTCATCGAGTCAATTACCCACTGGGTATCACTTTTCATTTTCTTGTTACTTAACAAGCCCGACTTGGTTTTATAACTGTCGACATTGGCAACTAATGAGTTGAATGTGATATCCAGATTGCCATATATCCCGGTAGAGCGACGCTCTTCCGTGACTAATGCAAAACCATTACTGATTGCTTCATGCGCATCACGGTTGGTCATCTCTTTGCCATGAAGCAAGATCTGCCCTTCGCTTCGCTCACGAACGCCAAATATTGTTTCAACTATATCGGTTCTACGTGACCCTACCAGACCTGCGACACCGAGGATCTCGCCAGCTTTTAAATCAAATGAAATATCTTGAATCGAAGGTTGATTAAGTGCCGTCAGCCCCTTCACTTCTAAAACCGTTTCTTTGGGGACATTACTTTTTTCAGGGAAACGCTGCGTCAATTCTCGCCCTACCATCATCGAGATGATCGCGTCCATATCCAACCCTTCCAGTGGTCGAGTGGTGACCCACTGACCATCACGAAGGATGGTAATTTCATCACAAATCGCAAAGATTTCTTCCATTTTATGCGAGATGTAAACCACACCGCAGCCCTTGGCTTTGAGCTTTTTGATAATGGTAAATAGATGATTAACTTCTTTTTCTGTCAGTGACGACGTCGGCTCATCCATGATGACTATTTTTGCATCATAGGAAAATGCCTTAGCTATTTCTAGCATTTGCATTTGAGAAACTGAGAGTGTTTTTACTTTGACTCTAGGGTCGATGTTGATATCAAGTTCTTCAAAGATCTCTTTGGTATCTCGATACATTTTATCGTGGTCAACAAACAACCCCTTCTTAGGGTATCTTCCCAACCAGATATTATCCATTACCGTACATTGAAGTACCTGATTCAGCTCTTGGTGAACCATTGAAACACCAGATTCCAATGCTTCTTTTGAGGATTGAAAGTTAATATTGCTTCCTAGAAAAACAATATCACCTTCATTTTTTTCATAAATTCCGAATAGGCATTTTAATAATGTCGACTTACCCGCTCCATTCTCTCCCATGAGTGCATGAATGGAATTTGGTCGCACTTTTAAATTAACTTTATCTAATGCCTTAACCCCTGGAAACTCTTTACTAATTCCTGTCATTTCTAACAAAAATTCATGTTCTTGATTAACCATGGCATCACTTTCTTATTATTACAATTAACCACAAGGCGTAACGTACCCTGAACAAATAATAAGTATTACTCGTTCATACTACCTGATATATTCAATATTAAATTAGGGAGAACGCCGTTCTCCCTAATTTGGTAAGTACTACTCTAACGTTGACTTATCAACACCAACGTAAGGAACGCGTACTACTTTGTTCGTCATTTCCCATTGAGTGCCTTCTGTTGCCGTTTTTCCGTTGGCAAGGTTACGAGCAAGTTCAAACGTCGCCTTTGCTTGCGAGTCGGCATCGTTAAGTACCGTCCCTGCCATTGCACCGGATTTCACTAGCGCAAGTGCTTCACTCAAGGCATCAACACCAAAAACAGGAACCGCAACACCAGCACCTTTCAGAGCTTCAACTGCGCCCATTGCCATGCCATCATTGTTAGCGATAACTACTTCAATTTTGCTGCCATTAGGACCAGATAACCATGCGTCCATCTTATCTTTTGCCATCGCGGTATCCCACATGCCAGTATCCATGTGCAGTTCATCGGTTTTGATGCCGTTATCATTGATGGTTTTCACTGAGTAAGATGTACGAGCTTCTGCATCTGGGTGACCTGGTTCACCTTTTAGCATCACGTATTGGATGACACCGTCGCCATTCTTATCCCAAGCAGAGTTTGCTTTCCATTGCTGAGCAATCAAGTCGCCTTGGATAATGCCAGACTCTTTAGAGTCAGTACCTACGTAATACGCTTTGTCATAGCTATCAAGTGCTTTACGGCTTGGTTCTTTGTTATAGAAAACAATTGGCACGTCATCCATTTTTGCTTTCTTAATAATGCTTGGTGCAGCAGCAGGGTCTACAAGGTTAATTGCTAACGCTTTTACACCACGAGCAAGCATGACATCTACTTGGTCATTCTGCATTGATTGACTGTTTTGAGAGTCATTCATCAATACGCGAGTATCGCTGTCTTTGTCTGCTTCTTTTACGATCGCTTGACGAACAACCGACATAAAGTTGTCGTCATATTTATAGATAGTAAAACCAACAGTGGTGCTTGCAACCGCTTGAGTTCCAAAGCCCATACCAGCACAAAGCGCAGCCAAGAGTGTTAACTTTCTCATTGAACAAGTCCTATTTGTTAATATTATAATTGAGTTTTGTAGGGGGTAAAACGTTCGGGTTCAGCTTACAACCGGCTCAACATGAAAACGTTTAACCCGAAGTATAGTGACAAAATGAACAATTAATGTGAGGAAGTTAAAAAAAATTACAATCGTAACAAAGGTTGTCAAAAGTAAGCGAATTTGTTTGAATTGGTTAACAAACAAGGGAAAAACAACGTCTCTCAATGTTTCACAGTGTAACATCGGGACAAAGATCTCCTTTTTTGGTGGTTTTCTATGATTTTATTTCTGAGGTTTTTCGACCCATAAGTGGTAACGATTACATTTTTATTCAGCCACTTTATATAATTAGCTTGCAAAGTATTGCGTTTGGTTAATTAGCGAGTACACTTGCGTCCCCCCATTCTGGGTCACTCTGATTAGGCCTTAACTTCATGCCCAAAAACGCTTCAACACTCAGCAAAAGAATGAATATTGTCGCTCTCACTTGGCCTATTTTTATTGAGGTGCTTTTACGCACAGCGCTCAATACTACCGACGTATTCATGCTCAGCGGCTACTCAGACGCAGCTGTATCAGCCGTTGGGGTAATCACACAAATCACCTTTTTCCTGATTGTTATTTCTATGATGGTGAGCAGCGGTACTGGCATACTCATCGCACAATACAATGGTGCTTCACGATTTTCAGATTCCGCGCAAGTGGCAGTAGCAAGCATTATTCTTGCCTGTGGTGTGGGTACTTTTTTAAGTCTTGCGTTGTTTTTCGGGGCAGAGCAGTTCATCACATTATTTGGCTTAGCTGATGATGTGGCGGCTTTCGGCTATGACTACCTTATTATTAGTGGCTCCATGACGTTTAACGTCACTATTGGCATTGTGCTCACCACCATACTCCGCAGTCACGGCTATTCTCGCTCACCAATGGTGATCAATCTCATTGCAGGTGTTATCAATATCGCCGGTAACTATTTGGCGCTATACCAACCCTTTGGGCTCCCCGTCTATGGTGTTAGTGGCGTTGCAACCGCGACGGTTGTCAGCCAGGTCATTGGTACGCTGTTGATGTGCCAAGTCGTACGTTCAAAAAATATCGACCTCCCTTTTTCCCAATGGCGCACAATCCCTAGCGCCTTATTCAAAAAAATCATCAAAATCGGTGCGATGAATGCCGGTGAGATTTTATCCTATAACCTTGCACAAATGACTATTGTCTATTTTGTGGTGCAAATGGGTACGTCTTCATTGGCAGCCTACACTTATGCCCAAAACATCACACGAGTCTCGTTTGCGTTTGCCCTAGCTTTAGGTCAGGCAGGACAGATACAAACCAGTTACTTTATCGGCAAGGGATGGGCTGATGATATTCTCGGCCGAATCCAAAAGTACTACCTCGTTGGACTGGCTGTTTCGACCGGCATCATTTTGGTTTTGTTTATATTCCGCTACCCTCTGATTGATCTCTTTACCCAAGAAAGTGAGATCGTGGCACTCGTGGCACTCTTAATTGCCGGCTCAATTTTTGTCGAGTCTGGTCGTGTCTCTAACCTTATTTTTATTGCCGCACTAAAGGGTTCTGGCGATATTAAGTTCCCGGTTCAAATGGGTATTTTAAGCATGTGGGGCGTTGCTGTGGTCTTTAGTTACCTGCTGGGCATCCACTGGGGATATGGGGTAATTGGCGCTTGGATAGCAATGGGAATGGATGAGTGGCTAAGAGGCATTGTCATGATTCGCCGCTGGCGCTCTAAAGTCTGGGTACGTTTTCAGCTGTCCTAATTACCGAGTGAAACGTTAAGTGCCTCCGGTTATTGGAGGCACGTAAACTAGCCCGCAGGCTGCTTTAGATCGTTCTAAACCTATCTCATTTGAATTAACCCTGCATACTCAGCTGCAACTGATATTGATACTGACGTTGCAGTAACTTAAATTCCTCATGGACGCTTGGTGTCCATGAATCATCACCGCCCACTCCCATATGAAAGCCATCCAAGCGGACAAAAACAACGCCACTGTCACGCAGCTCGTGCGTGTGTTTAGCAGCGCTTAACGCAGAGGTACTGTATCGGCTGACCGACAAGTGATGCTCACCCGTAATCTGGAGTGTGCCTATCTGGCTATGTTTAACATCTGTTCTTAGCCCGCTATCCGTTGGAAATATATAAGGAGTATGCATGTCGTCAATGGAAGCGTGGTATCGCCCCATATGCGCGGCGAACTTCCTGTCTGGATAGTTTTCAAAGGGCCCTCTTCCATACCAAGAGACGTCCTCACAAAATGGATTTAGCGCCAGCTCCATACCCACCCTAGGTAACGATGGAAGCCCCGGTGCGGCTTCAACCTGAACATCAATATGAACCTCGCCATTTTGATAGATTTTGTAGCACCAAAGCGTCTCAAGAATACAATGCCGATTAAAACGATAAGCTCGACGAGATTCAATTTGGTAATGGTGCTGACGAGCAAAATGCTCAAAGCCAATACATTCGACCTCTAATGAAGGCAGACCAACTGCATCCCAACGAGCAACCCATGAGTTAGGATCAACCCGATTGGCTTCGCTCGTACCAATATCATTGTCCAACGGCGCCCGATAGAAGTTATCTTTTAATGGCTGAGCCAACTGTTCCACATCATCTACGCTCCAAGAGACTAATTCTCCGGATGCAGAATCAAACACGATGATTTGTTCATTAGCGTGTAGCATCACCCGATTGCCACTCACTGTTGCCATCGGGACGCCTGAACCATTAACACGCCTCAGCTTCAAACCAAACGCACTCGGTAATTCAATTTGCTGTGACGATAGAACGTGATTCGCTTCCGACCATGGGGTCGAACACGTTTTAACGATATCGATATTCAAGTGATAATCTCGCCCAATTTGCGCTGCAGGCAATGCGTCCATCAACGACAATAGCGCCTCACCTTGTGGCGACACGTGTAATACTTGCGAACCTTGAGCGATCACATGACCATCTTCGGTAATATTCCAATGCAGCGCTTCATCTTCCGTGGCTGTAAATAAGTACTCACTTTTTACTTTAACGCTAACAGGGTGTGTTGAAATTAACGTTATACAATGAAATTGTTGAGCTTTTTTTGCTTCATAAAGCGCTGGATGCGCGCTCCTATCTGGGAACACTAAGCCATTAATGCAGAACTGACGATCATTAACCTGATCGCCAAAATCGCCACCATAAGCCCAATAAAGCGCCCCGTTTTCATCCACTTTGCTCAACCCTTGATCAACCCAATCCCAAATAAAGCCACCTTGCAATCTTGGGTATTCTCGAAACGCATCCCAATACTTATCAAAACTGCCTAGGCTATTTCCCATCGCATGTGCATACTCACATAGTATCAATGGGCGATCTTCACCTGGCATCGCTAGCCACTTTTTAATGCCAATTTTAGGCGTGACATTAGGATCGGCCGCAAGGCGTTGGTCATGGTCAACTCGTGCATACATCGGAGCAATGATATCCGTTGCCGCCGTATCCGATCCCCCGCCTTCATATTGCACTGGACGAGAAGGATCACGCTGCTTGGTCCATTGATACATCGCGTGATGGTTATTGCCAATACCCGATTCATTTCCTAACGACCAGATGATGACAGAGGGGTGGTTCTTATCACGCTCAACAAGGCGAGTCATACGACGCAGGTAGGCATTCATCCAAGTCACATCGTCTGACAAACGGCACATGGGGAATTGACCGTGGGTTTCGATATTCGCTTCGTCCACTAAATACAGGCCAAATTCATCGCAGAGCTCATACCAAAGAGGATCATTTGGGTAGTGAGCAGTACGCACCGCGTTAAAATTATTCTGTTTGAGCAATTTAATGTCTTCAATCATCGCGTCTCGAGTCATGGTATGACCCAATTCTGGGTGATGCTCATGTCGGTTCACTCCGCGTATGAGTAGCGCTTGACCATTCACTTTAAGCTGACCTGAAGAGATCTCCACACAACGAAAACCCACATTGTAAGCTTCGCAGTCGACAAACTTCCCTTCTTCGTCTTTTAGAACCACGACTAAACGATACAAATTCGGCGCTTCAGCACTCCACTTTAGAGGGCTGTCAATGTTGATACTATGCTCTGCTAACTCTTGCCACGCCCCTTTTTCGTCGATAAGGCGTTGTGCAAATTTAGACACCTTTTTACCAAAAACACTCACACCCTGCCTATCGAATAACTCAGCCTCTACTGAATAAGAGCTGCACATTGTTCGCTCTTCTGGCGTGACACTGATGTGAGTTGACACCGTTAACAACGCGTCTCGATAGCATGCGTCCAACTCGGTATTAATCGCCACATCTGCAATAGCGATACGTGGCTTAGTCCGTAATGTCACATTCCGAAAGATACCACTCAACCACCACATATCTTGATCTTCGAGATAAGACCCATCAGACCAGCGCAACACCATCACAACAAGCTGGTTATCACCCGCTACTAACGCATCAGTAATATCAAATTCAGCGGCGAGACGGCTGTCTTGTGAATACCCAATCCAACGACCATTAAGCCATAAGTGAAACGCCGAATTGACGCCATCAAATGTGAGTGTATGTCGCTGTTTGGGATCCAGGTTCGCCATATCAAATACCAGGCGATACACCCCTGTTGGGTTATCGCTTGGCACCTTCGGAGGCGTATCTGCAAACGGGTATTTCACATTGGTGTAAATGGGCTTATCGAAGCCTTGAAGTTGCCAGTTACTCGGAACAGGAATACTCGCCCAACTGGCATCGTCAAACGCAGTACTAATCACCTCTTCCTCTACTAACTCTGGCTTCGCGAAGCACTTAAATTGCCATTCACCATTTAGGCTTCTTTCATTGGTGGATGAATGGCTTTGCAACGCGGCGTGCTCACTATGAAAAGCATGCAAAGGCGCGTGAGCGTTAAGTACATTGTGGTGGGTAACGTGCTGGTTTTCCCACTCACGAGCTAACAAAATTTCAGAAAAAGATCTCATAGTACATTCTCGCCATACGGTAGTTGGTAACGTTTACACCTGGACGTTACCACCGTTTTCTGACAAAAAAAGTACTAGAGGTTGGATTTAAGACAAAGCTGGCAACAAATTCATAACCTTGTGGAAGTGATCACTTTATCGCTTTACCTCGTGAGGACAACGAGCGTTGAATCGGCGATCACTACAGTGCAGCAATAATCGCTTCGTATAATGAATCCTTAAGCCACGACACTTTATGATTCATATGCGAGTGAGTTTTCCATATTAGCGAGATATCAAAATCAGCCACGGGCACCGGAGGCGCAACGGCGGTTAACGCACTTTGCATCAGGCTTATCTCCGCCATTTTCTTTGGCACGATGGCAAACATTTCTCTTCCGTGAACTAATCGACCGATAGTCAGGAAGTTTCGTGATACGGCGTTGACCCTGCGAGATTCACCGACCGCATCAAGATGTTTATCCACTGGAGAGTGGAAGTCACCTGTGGGGCTAACAAGGCAATGAGGCTTAGAAACAAACGTGGCGATATCTAATGTCTTCACCTGACAAACCGAAGCATCATAAATACAAACATGCTTTTCGGTATACAATTTTTGCGAGGAAAATGAGTCTTCGAGCTCGGGAATACTGCCAATCATAATATCGAGACGTTCTTGCTCGCAGACCTTTGTGTAGTTATCTCGATTCACATTAATAAAGCGAAGTTTCGCTTTCGGGGCTTGAGACATAACGGCATCATAAATAATCGGAGCAAAAATAAATTCAGCGTAATCGGTGAGTCCTACTTTACAAACCCCATCGTACTCGGACGGTTGAAAGTCACGCTTAGGCATCACTTTAAATTCAAACAAATTCAATATCTGCTCGATAACCGGAAACAGTTCATTGGCGCGCTCGGTTGGAAGCATTTGATGCCCCTTCCTCTGAAATAACGGGTCATCACATAGCACCCGTAATTTCGCTAAACTATGGCTCATCGCTGACTGGCTGACATAACTTTGCGCTGCCGCTTCAGACACGCTCTGTGTTTGATAAAGGTGATAAAACACGACCAAAAGATTGAGATCAATTCGTCTCCAGTCCACCTCCCCCAATCCTATTTCACTCATAGTGCAAACCAAATTTATTAATTTGAGTCATTATAATACTGGCAGTACCATTTGTGCTAATGAAACTCCCATCTAAAGGTTCCGAAGTGACAGTACTATCAAAAGATTCAGCGCCCAATGAGTCACTATTCTCCATTTTCAAACTCTTTTTTGCCCTAGGCTGGGTCAGTTTTGGCGGCCCAGCGGCTCATATTGGTTACTTCAGACAAACTTTCGTTGAAAAAATGCAATGGTTGTCGGATGAAGAGTACGCGCAAATGGTTGCGCTTAGTCAATTTCTTCCCGGTCCTGGCTCTAGCCAAGTTGGCTTTGCCGTGGGTTACCAACGGGCAGGATTAGGTGGAGGGATCATGGCATTTCTCGGCTTCACCCTGCCTTCGATTATTTTGATGATCGCGCTGGCTTTACTGAGCAGTCAATTAACTGAGTCGAATTACTTTCAAAGCCTAGTACACGGTCTAAAACTGCTCGCAGTAGTCGTGGTCGCCGATGCGGCTTGGGGAATGTATAAAAACTTCTGCCAACAAAAGCTCACTGTCGCACTATGTATTTCAACAGCCGTTGCACTACTGCTATTCCAAAGTGTTATTACACAAATTGTAATTTTGCTGGCTGCAGCGTTAATTGGCGTGCGCTACTTAGCAAATCCGGAATTACGTCCAACGCAATCATCGATAAAACTGTCTTACTTCCCAATAGGGCTCTTTTTCGCCTTATTGCTAGGTCTACCGCTGATTACTTGGTTGTCACCTTCATTACAGTTGTTTTCTGATTTCTTCCAAGCAGGCAGCTTAGTCTTTGGTGGTGGGCATGTCGTCTTACCATTGCTGCAAAATATTGTCGGTGACAAAATCACTCAAGACGTATTTCTTACTGGTTATGCGGCAGCGCAAGCCGTTCCAGGTCCTATGTTTACCTTTGCCACCTACATCGGCTATGCCTTATTGCCGAATGCACCGATATGGGGTGCGATTATCGCAACTCTAGGCGTATTTATACCGGGTTTTCTACTATTAATTGGCGTATTAAAGCACTGGCAGCAATTAGCAAAAGTCCCTGCCATTTCAGGTGCGCTCAACGGCGTCAATGCCGCAGTTGTCGGCTTACTGATTGCCGCGCTGTATCAACCGGTATTTATCAGTGCTGTCCTCGAACCTATTGATTTAGCTTGGGTACTGACGGGAGGGTTACTTCTAAAGCAGTTCAAACTGCCTATCGTATGGATGGTGGCTTTTTTCGCTGCTGCTGGGCTCATCAGCCCTTTTGTCCAAAACTTAATATAAATCAAGAATTGATGCAGTTTTAATCAATTTCACTCGTCACGCTTGTCGGCAAGCCTTACACTCTTTTAAGGGGTTAGGTTTGCCGATCGTTCATCCCTTTCCACACTCTCTCCAAATCTATCCCTTCGACTTAACTGGTTCACTTTACTTCGCTCGCGAAAATACATTAGCGTTGATATACCCAAAGTCCATCCCAGACACCGACGCTAGCGAAACAGCCATTAACGTTGCTCACGCATAGGAGGCTAGTATGAGAAAGGAATATTTGGACAATGATAGGCGCTCCCATCAGCGTAGCTACTCTATCGGTCAGGAGCTAAAAACTACCCATCAAGCATTGCGCCAAGAGATACCAGAGCTCTCTAGAATATCCATCGCGCTCTTTGATCCCGCTCATTCTGAATTGAGAACGTTCGTTCATAGCACGATAGAAGGCTCACCATTAGTTCGTTATCGCGCCCCCATTTCACCATCAACCTCATTGGGCAGGTTGGTTTGTCAGCAAAAAAGTCGGGTGGTCAATGATATTGCCTCTAACATTACCGCGGATTCACCTCATTCTACGTGGCTACTTGAACAAGGCTATGCAGCATCACTCACACTGCCCATCTTGGAGCAAAATCAATTTACTGGCTTGCTGTTCTTCGACGTCAACAAACCACAATTTTTTGATAATGTAACGGTTGATGAACTCACCCGACGAACAAAAGAAGTCACAGCTTTAGTCAATGAGCAAAGTACCTTAATCCAAGCAGCTGAAGAAATGGCGCACTCGGTTCGCACTACATCGCTCGTTGGAGAGCGTGACAATATTGAGCATGCCTATCGCGTTGGGCAATATGCACACATCATCGCGGATCATATCGCTCCTCTCTATCAACTTGACGATGAAACCATCGATCATATCGTTCGATTTGCCTGTTTACACGACATTGGCAAGTATTCCACCTTAAGCTCCAAACAGTGCTCACTTTGGTTGCAAGATTGGGATAACGCCACCTTAATCGCGGGTAGAGTTCAGCAAGGCGTCAACTTGATCAATCAACTCGCGCGCCAAGTGAGTGAACGACAATATGCTTGCACACATTTACTCGGCGATATCATTCGTTACCACCATGAATACTTAAATGGGACCGGTTATCCGTTTGGTCTTAAACACGCACAGATCCCGATTGCTGCGCGCATTGTGACTGTCGCCAATATTTTCGATGCGTTAACGAGCCATCGCCATTACAGTGAATCGTGGTCATTGACTCACGCACTGCTAGAGCTGGAAAAAATGGTGGCACAAGGACAGCTCGATGGTAATTGTGTTCACCCGTTGCGCTGTCATCAGAACAAAGTTAAAAACATTATGCTGACCAATGCTCACTTTGCTAGCTAAGACGAAACCGCTCACTCTTTATCGGGTGAGCTCACATAAAAACTGAGTATTTACTCCAATTCTGTGCTCAGGGACACGAATTATCACAACTCGGCACTTGCAGTAGTCGCACCATGAGGCTAACATTGTATTTGTTAACATTAACTTAACAATAAAATAACTATAAATTATCGTTCTACACGAAAACGGAGTTCAAGAATGATACTGCCTAACGAAAGCGCACACTCCAGCTGTACACTACCACCGCCCAATGAAATGATCCTAAAATGGGCACAAGAACGACCGAATGAGGTCTACCTTAAGCAAATCATTAATCGTGAATTTGTTGAATTTACCTACGCGGAAGTGGCGGATAAAGCACTACGACTTGTCTCGTCGCTTCGTGCACTCGGCATTCAGCCGGGCGACAAAGTGGCACTCATCTCTAAGAACTGTGCTGAGTGGTTTATCTGCGATCTTGCACTCATGCTTGGAGACTATGTAAGCGTCCCTGTTTTTCCGACTGCCGGGGCAGATACGATTGAATACTGTATCACGCACAGTGAAAGCAAAGCATTGATTGCTGGTAAACTAGACGACGACGCCGCTACGGCTCAGGTTATCGCTCAATTACCTGATGTTGTTAGTATCGCTCTACCTTACGACAGTGCGCCTGCGTGCCAGCACACGTTTACCGACCTTATCGCTAAGCACGAGCCAAGTACTGAGCGCCCCGTCCATCATGACGATAAGCTAATGTCTCTCGTCTATACCTCAGGGACTTCAGGGTTACCAAAAGGCGCAATGCTCACTTTTGGCGCTTTTAGCTGGTCGGTGCAAATGCTCATTGACCATATTGGCATAGAGGCGAATGACCGCTTGTTTTCTTACCTGCCATTAGCACACATCACTGAACGTGTGTATATTTTTGGATCCTCTATCCAAGGCGGCGTAATGACGGCATTCCCAGAATCGCTCGATACCTTCATTGAAGATGTCAAAATGCAGCGGCCTACGTTGTTTATTTCCGTTCCTCGCTTATGGACCCTATTCCAACAGCGTATCCAAGATAAACTACCGCAGAAGAAGTTAAATTTCTTACTGAAAATACCGTTTGTAAACTCGCTAATTAAGAAAAAGCTAATTGACGGGCTAGGACTGGATCAAGCCAGAGTTCTAGGATGTGGCTCTGCACCGGTTTCTCCTGCTCTATTGGAGTGGTATCACAAAGTCGGACTTAACATTACCGAAGCATGGGGCATGACTGAAACCTTTGCCTACAGTACGATCAACCACCCGTTTAAGGCGGATAAGATCGGAACAGTTGGCAACGCAGGTCCGGGAATAGAGCTGAAAATCGCTGCCGATGATGAAATTATGGTTCGAAGCAAGGGACTATTCACGGGCTATTATAAAAACGACATTGCAACTCAAGAGTGTTTTGATAATGACGGATGGCTACATACTGGTGATGTGGGTGCTATTGATAGTGACGGCTACCTAAGCATCCAAGGACGTAAAAAAGACAACTTCAAAACGGCGAAAGGTAAGTTTGTCGCCCCCGTTCCTATTGAGAAAAAACTGTTCGAATATAGCCGCGTGGAGATGATGTGCCTGATTGGTTTAGGCCTCCCTGGTCCCATTTTATTGGTGGTGCCACATGACTTCCCGAACTTCGACAAGAAACGCTATGCGCGTACTGCTGAGCGTGTAGTCAAGCGGATGAACAAAGAACTCGAATCGCACGAACAGATAAAAGGCGTTCTGATGATCAAAGACCCATGGAGCATCGAGAATGGTATCTTAACGCCGACACTAAAAATAAAACGTCATCTACTCGAACAAAAATACCATGAAACTGGTCATAACTGGCCGAAAGACAAGCTGGTCGTTTGGGAAGAGTAACCGTACGATTCTACCCACTTCCTGTCTTAAAAGAGCTGTTAGCAGCTCTTTTATTTTTCCTTAAATTCCTTTCTAGCCTCCGTTACAACTTGCTCTTGAGTCACGCCTATATCATCCCATAAATACATAGGAAGCTCTGACAAGTGTTTTCTGGTGCGATGGTTTTGATACCAACCCTTGGTAATGGAGTAGTTTTTCTTAACTAAATTTATTAAACAAAATAGACTCACAGCCCTTATTTTCATCGTTAGTGCATTCATAGCCTTGACCTCCCTTTAGTGTTGAGATAATTTTCAAGCATCACACCTCGTCTGACAAATGATTGAATTTGACATTGAGTTAAGGAAAACTAATGTGAATGAACGATTACCCCCACTGCAAGGTCTCTACTATTTTTATATCGCTGCAGAACTAGGCAGTTTTAAAAGAGCCTCAGAGTCACTGTTTGTCACCGCAGCGGCAATTAGCCAACAAATCCGCCAATTAGAAGAATCCGTTGGCACGCAACTCTTTCACCGCTCTCACCGAAAGATACAACTAACTCGTGAAGGTAAACTGCTATTTGATGAAGCCAAACAAGGCTTCAAACATCTGCAACAAGGAGTGAGATTAATTAATCAAGATCCCGAGCCGAATCGACTTTCTATATCTACCCCTCCCTCTTTTGCTCAGCATTGGCTAATACCGAGAATACAAAACTTTCGAGAGCAGTATGAAGCCCTTTCTATCTTGGTCGAGCCCACGAACAAACTGGTGCTGTTTCAAGACAGTTTGGTTGATATCTGTATTCGTTACGGTGAGGGGAATTATGACAATATAGAATCACGCTTTTTAATGGATGAAATTATTTATCCTGTTTGTCATCCCCTTTATCAAGAAAAGCATGGCATTTACGACATCAATGATCTTTCTCGAGCTGATCTTATTGAAGATACATGGCCAGACATGGACTGGAGCACTTGGCTCAAAAATGTTGACTGTCAGGCAAGTAGGCCAACCATTCAATATAACGGTTCTCACTTTGTTGTGGAGGGTGCTCTGGCAGTTCAAGGGGTAGCATTGGTTAAGCACAGCTTAGCGGCGCGTTATATCGAAGAAGGAAAATTAATACGAATTGGCCAAGTTGGGCTTAGGCCAAGGTATCGTTATTATGTTTGTGCGCCTGCTGGTTATTTTCAAAGGGAGAAAATCACTTCTTTCTGTCGCTGGCTGCAAAGCGAAGTAGACAATTTTCACAACCGACCAATCAAAAATTTAAAGATACTTGATACTAACTTTTCTCTCAAATAATCTCGATATTGCCAGTAGCCTGCACTAGCATGATTTAAATATCATTATGTAAAACAAAAAACCCGCCAAAAGGCGGGTTTTTTAAAGATTAATCAAACAATTACTTGTTTGCTTTCTCTTCTTTAACTTTAGCAATAACTTCTTCAGCAACGTTCATTGGGCACGGTGCGTAGTGAGCGAATTCCATAGAGAATTGGCCACGACCAGAAGTGATTGTACGTAGGTGACCGATGTAGCCGAACATCTCAGAAAGAGGTACGTCAGCTTTAATACGAACACCAGTAGCGCCAGCTTGTTGGTCTTTGATCATACCACGACGACGGTTAAGGTCACCGATAACGTCACCTACGTGATCGTCTGGAGTGAACACGTCAACGTTCATGATAGGCTCAAGAAGTTGTGCACCTGCTTTAGGCATAGACTGACGGAATGCACCTTTCGCTGCGATTTCAAATGCGATTGCAGATGAGTCAACTGCGTGGAAGCCACCGTCGAATAGCTCAACTTCAACGTCTAGCGTTGGGAAGCCAGCAAGAACACCGTTGTCCATCATTCCAGCAAAGCCTTTTTCAACTGCAGGCCAGAATTCTTTAGGTACGTTACCACCAACAACTGTTGATTTGAACGAGAAACCAGAACCAGCTTCGCCAGGCTTGATACGGTAATCGATCTTACCGAATTGACCAGAACCACCAGACTGTTTCTTGTGCGTGTAGCTATCTTCAATTGCTTGAGTGATAGTTTCACGGTAAGCAACTTGAGGAGCACCAACAGTTAGGTCAACACCGTAAGTACGCTTAAGGATATCAACTTTAATGTCTAGGTGAAGCTCACCCATACCTTTAAGGATGGTTTCGCCAGTTTCTTCGTCAGTTTCAACTTGGAAAGATGGATCTTCTGCAACCATTTTACCGATCGCGATACCCATTTTCTCAGAACCGCCTTTGTCTTTTGGAGTTACAGCGATTGAGATTACTGGTGTTGGGAAGATCATTGGCTCAAGCGTACACTCGTGCTTAACATCACATAGAGTGTGACCAGTTTGAACGTTCTTCATACCAACTACAGCGATGATGTCACCCGCTTGAGCTGAAGTAAGTTCGTTACGCTCATCTGCTTGCATCTCAACCATACGGCCGATACGCTCTGTTTTACCAGTTGCAGAGTTAAGGATAGTGTCACCCTTGTTCAGTTTACCTGAGTAAATACGGATAAACGTTAGAGCACCGAAACGGTCGTCCATGATTTTGAACGCTAGCGCACGTAGTGGCTCATCAGCAGATACTGTCGCAACTTCACCAGTTGGTTCGCCAGTTTCTTTGTCTGTTAGTGGTTGAGGATCTACTTCTGTTGGAGCAGGTAGGTAATCAACTACAGCATCAAGAACGATCTGAACACCCTTGTTCTTAAATGCAGAACCACAGAATGTTGGGAAGAACGCTAGGTCACGAGTACCTTTACGGATACAACGCTTGATGTCTTCGATTGAAGGCTCTTCACCTTCCATGTACGCTTCCATTAGGTCGTCGTCTTGCTCTACAGCAGTCTCGATCAACTCTTCACGGTACGTTTCAACGTCATCAACCATGTCCGCAGGAACATCTAGGATTTCGTAGTTTTCTGGAAGACCTGTGTCATCCCAAACGTATGCTTTACGGCTTAGAAGGTCTACAACACCAACGAAGTCATCTTCGCGGCCGATAGGTAGAACCATAACTAGTGGGTTAGCACCTAGAACGTTTTTAACTTGGTCAACAACGTTAAAGAAGTCAGCGCCCATACGGTCTAGTTTGTTAACGAAGATCAGACGAGATACTTCTGATTCGTTCGCGTAACGCCAGTTAGTTTCTGATTGAGGCTCAACACCACCAGAACCACAGAATACACCGATACCGCCATCAAGTACTTTAAGTGAACGATATACTTCAACTGTAAAGTCAACGTGTCCAGGAGTATCGATAACGTTCAAACGGTGATCGTTCCAAAAACAGCTAACTGCCGCTGACTGGATAGTAATTCCGCGCTCAGCTTCCTGTTCCATGAAGTCGGTAGTTGATTCACCATCATGAACTTCACCAGTCTTATGGATTTGGCCAGTCAGTTTAAGAATACGCTCAGTTGTAGTGGTTTTACCCGCATCAACGTGCGCGAAAATACCAATATTT
Organism: Vibrio nomapromontoriensis; assembly: GCF_050337205.1. NCBI lineage: Bacteria > Pseudomonadati > Pseudomonadota > Gammaproteobacteria > Vibrionales > Vibrionaceae > Vibrio > Vibrio nomapromontoriensis. The sequence goes on along the minus strand of NZ_JAKJSS010000006.1, from coordinate 306,157 downwards.
CTGTATTTTGATAAATCAGTCATCGTTTTACTCTGTTAATAGGATATAAAATGCGCGCAGAGTATATCACAATCTGTCAAGACGGATACCATTGCGTGCACTTGCATTAAAAAAAAGTTATACCCTTAAGCATCGACTATGACGCAACTCCATCTAAATTAAGATGAAAGCCTGCCCCAGTAAGCCCATTACTACAGAGTACCTTACGTAAGTTCGCAGTTAATTTTAGCTGCTCTTTGTGATTTTTCGATGTCGTTTCTAAAAATCACAGACTTTGTGGGCGCTATTCTACCTAAAATTTCAGAAAAGCCACTATTAAAAGTGCATTTAACGCACCACTCGTCGTTTATTTCGTACGAAGCTAAAGTTCATCAAAGGCCGATAGAGCTTCTGACAACTTTTTAACACCATGAATTTGCATCCCTTCTATACCACCTTTTGGCATATTGGCTGCTGGAACAATCGCACGCTTAAAACCGTGCTTAAACGCTTCCATCAAACGTTCTTGCCCACTTGGAACCGGACGGATTTCTCCCGCGAGTCCAACCTCACCAAACACCACCACGTCTTTTGGCAGCGGTCGATCTTTAAAACTGGACAACAGCGCCATGACTAGAGCTAAATCAGCACTGGTTTCCGTGACTTTAACGCCACCCACAACATTAACAAAGACATCTTGGTCTGCCATTTGTAAGCCGCCGTGTTTATGTAATACCGCCAGCAATAACGAGAGTCTATTTTGATCCAAACCAACGGAAACTCGTCTTGGATTAGCAAGCTGGCTGTAATCCACCAAGGCTTGAATTTCAACCAGTAACGGTCGCGTACCTTCCCATACCACCATGACGGAGCTGCCGGACGTTTCTTCCTCTCCACGTGATAAGAAAATCGCCGATGGATTACTGACTTCTTTTAGCCCTTGCTCTGTCATGGCAAACACGCCCAGCTCATTCACTGCGCCAAAACGGTTTTTATGACTACGTAAAGTCCTAAAGCGACTATCCGTTCCGCCATCCAGTAAAACTGAACAATCAATAATATGCTCAAGAACCTTAGGACCGGCTAAAATACCGTCTTTGGTAACGTGACCTACCATAAAGATCGCGACATTATTTTGCTTGGCATAACGCGTTAACGCGGTAGCTGATTCACGAACCTGTGCCACGCTACCCGGTGAAGACTGAACATCTGATACGTGCATGACTTGAATAGAGTCAATCACCATCAACTTCGGCTGCTCTTTTTCTGCAACTTGGCAAATACGGTCGACATTGGTTTCCGAAAGCATCTTCAAATGATCTTTTGGCAGCCCAAGTCTGGATGCACGCATGGCCACTTGTTGTAGCGATTCTTCCCCCGTAACGTACAGCGTTGGCATTTGCGATGATAGGCGACACATTGCTTGTAATAGTAACGTCGACTTACCCGCCCCAGGGTTACCACCAATAAGAATGGCCGCACCTGGCACAACACCACCGCCAAGCACGCGGTCGAGCTCTTTAAAACTACTCGAAAATCGTGGGACTTCTTGCAAATCAATTTCAGACAAGGTCTGAACACTGGCTTCCGTTGCTCCACCAGCGTAACCAGCTAGGCGCTCGTTACGTGCCACTTGAGGCGATGCAGCAAGGCGAACTTCAGAAATTGTATTCCACGCTCCACATGCATTACATTGCCCTTGCCAACGAGGAAAGTCTGCGCCGCAATCATTACACACGTAAGCTCTTTTCGCTTTTGCCATACTTTATTCACTACCTCATTGACATAAAATAATAATAATAACAATGCAATCGCTTGCACTTACCGCCCTGCAAGGACGTTGCTTTTTTGTGCTTCCGGTTATTATTTTCGTTCCGACAAGCAATAATTATTGCCAAGACGAGATAATCCACGAAAAATATTCAATTAAAATGCTGTAAAATCATCAGCAGATATCGCTAAGGATTGCGGTACACTAGCCGATAAAACTTTATTGCGCTGTTATATCGATGATGGCATCGCCATCAAACAGGGACACTTTAACAAAACTCATGCAGCAATCAGAAATACTTTCTCTCGCAGAACGACTAATACCGGCTTATCACGCCGAAGATTTTGACTTTGTTCTCAAACAAATCACTGAAGGTGAGACGCCATCGGCGAAACTGCTCGTTAAAATGGAGCTCAATAGACTAATGGCGCCTTGTCATAAACGTATTGATCTTCGAGGGCGCGTCTCTTCACATTGCCATGAATACCAATTTGATGGGCTCACACATTGGCTCGATGACAGAGCATTTGATATGTACCACAAACTGACTCGTAAGTTTGGTGGTTACACTGAAGGAGTGTGGGAAGCTCTCGTTAATAAGCAAACCATTAGTACCATTGGAAACGAGCAAAAATTAAAGCACGAAGGTGAGCTTACCGACCCTGACAGCCCTTACGCGGCAGAAGCGATTAATTTAGGGTACGATCTAAAGCGCAAAGAAAACCGCCTTAGACTTGAATCCCAAGTCTCTATTGAGCTCGAAAATGGCGAACAGGTGCACGGCTTAAGCGTCGACTTATCAAACTCTGGCGCTAAATTTAAAGTGCCGGGCACCTTTGATTATGACCTCGGGCAAATCATCAACGTTCGCTTTGAGGAATTAGCCAAGGGGAGTAACGTCAAAGACATCGAATTGCCAATTGAATATCGAGTTCTTGGTGTTGATGGCATTCACGGCGTCTCTCCAGTGAAGTACCTACGTACCTTAAGGTTGACCCGCACTAATGCTGTTGAGCAAATCGTAGAAAAAACGTTAAATACAGAGTCCAAAAAAATTCGTCATGATAATCAAGACCGAATTACTCGTGCCCGCACGCGAGGCTACGAGCACACTTACCTAAAACATGCTTGTAATCTACCGCTATTCTTTAGCGGTAACGAACTTAAAGTCTCTCTACTTACCGAAAATAATAAAGATATATGGAATTATTGGCACGATGAGCGCCACCAACAAGCGCTTGGCTCACTGTTTTCACCTGAGCGGATGGAACTTCTGATCAAAACGGGGATTAAAGGCTGCAGTAACGTTCTCTATACCTTTACCCATGATCACAATGGTATGAAATTGTTTTACTCAATGATGATGCCTGAAGCCAGTAGAGAAGAACGGCAACTTTTTTGGCATGTCGGTGCCAGACGAGCAAGCTGGAAAGCGTTTCGTCTCTCGGTCTTTGAATTATCAGAAAACGATGTCGTTGCCATTTCGAAACACTACAGTGAGTTAGTGGCTAAGCCAGAAAAACTGACTCATTTCGCGATTTTGCAGGAAATTAGCGACCAAACATCGGCAAGTGATTATTTATTTACCGAAAAACCTCGCATTCCAGCTAGCGGCTTAAACCGTTTTAGACACCCAAGAAAAGTCATTGGTCAACCGCGTGGGCTCTATTTTGACGCTGAGTCTAGACGAAAAGAGCCACGATACGAATTTCGCACACCCGTCACCATTGTTAATGAAAATAATGAAAGCATTGAAGGGGTTACTCTCGACATTTCAAAACGTGGTGCCAGTATTCAGCTGCGTAGCCCTGCGGCTCTTAGCACCGGAATGAAGGTCTCCGTCGCATTTCAAGAATTGCAACTCTACAACAAAACCCTACCTCTTAACCATGTTCCCTACCACGTTGTGCGCATGTCTGAGGATAAGAAAACGGCGTTTCTTGCCATTGCAGAGTCAGGAAAAACCATCAAAATCATCGCATTTTTCAATGGCATGATTGAAAATAATCGTGACAAACTGCTTATCAAAACCGAAATCTTGCCAAGCCCTGAGCTGCTTGAATCGTTGCATAACGTACTACTTGGGAAAATGGTCAGTACGCCAATCTACATCGACAAACGAGGCACTTCGGTTAAGAGCCGAGTCGTGGGTGTTAATTTCCCACTTCCGGGTTATCTGCAGTTTTTTGAACGCATAGGTCATCAGCAAAAACTGGCGCTAGAGCCCATCTTTAAAAATCGCAGTAATAGCATGATTGCCGAACCGATGAAACGCCGACCAGGTTCTAAAATCGTCTATCATGAATTGTATATTGGCGTGCTTAAACTCGGGGACCGAATTCAATCAGTACATACACGGCTTCGTGAAGACTTTGATTCAACACAAAAACGGATAAGGTTTATTAAAGACGCCTTAACAATGGGTGAATTGTACATACTCAGAGTATCTTCAGGCCCGGTTTTTGATGCCCTGACAACTCTAATGAAAAAGGACATCAACGAACTATTAACGCTTAGCCTAAGTCATGCTAGAAATTTGGAAAATGAAATGACGGCAATCTGTGGCTACTGTGAGGTCATTGATATTACTGAAGAAGTGCTTATTCGTTTGGAGCTAAATTGCTGATCAACCGAATTTAACTCTAGACTTCTCTGTTACTAAAAAAGGGGGATTGCCGACTAGCAATCCCCCTTTTGGTTTGAATGTACACACACTGTGTACGCCGCACGGCTTAACTCATAAACCAAATGAGCGAGTGGGTATTACCAATTCACTCTTTTTTGCTTCGCCAGTAACCCTGATAATATGCATACCACGCCGCCAAGTCCGGCAAACTTAATCGCCACTTGCGCTTTTTCTTCGACTTTAGGTTTTGCATGGTAAGCAATACCCAAACCAGCGGCATGCATCATCACTAAGTCATTAGCGCCATCACCAACAGCAATCGTATTGTGCGGTTCAATATCGTATTCTTCAGCTAGCGACTGTAAGATATCGGCTTTCTTTTCAGCATCAACCACTTCGCCAATCACGGCGCCAGTCAGTTTGCCATCAACGATTTCCAGCGTGTTGGATTGAGCATAATCAAGAGATAGTTCTTGTTTCAAGTAGTCTGAGAAGTAGGTAAATCCACCGGATGCAATCGCCGTTTTCCAGCCTCGAGACTGCAGCGTTTTAATCATCTCTCTTAGCTCTGGCATCATGGGTAATTCAGCACGAACGGCGCTAAGTATCGACTCATCAGCCCCTTTCAATGTCCCTACGCGCTGACGTAAGCTTTGCTCAAAATCTAGCTCGCCTTGCATTGCTCGTTCCGTCACTTGCGCCACTTGCTCGCCAACGCCGGCTAACTTTGCAATCTCATCAATGCACTCAATTTGAATCGCAGTAGAATCCATATCGAGTACGATCACTCCCGGCTTGTTAAGATCAGGCACATCACACAATGCCGAACAATCCACTTGTAATTCCGCCAATATTTCCTGATGCTCAGACGTTAACGTTCCGGCCATTAACGCCACTTCATACGGTCCAACTTGCCAAGCTTCAAGAATGCGGCTCGACTGCCCCACATAAAAATCCATGTCATTAAACATGCTGACAGAGAGGTACGGAGCGTACACTATCCAAGAGGCTTTGCTCTTTTCTAGTTGATGTGAAAGTAGAGTTTCCGGAAAGCGCTCCTTTAAGGGAATGCGCTTTGAAATCACCAAAGGCTTTACAGCGTCCATGTCTTATCCTTCATAAGAAAATTACTACGACGGTACCCTATTGCAATTTACTTGTGCAAGTCTCAATATAAACCAATCAGTAATTTCTTAGACCTTTTGTAAGATTATGGACGGTTCACTGTTTTCATTTCGCAATTTTTTACGCATTGTCGCTCTGGGACTCATTGGTGCGATGGTATTTTTTATCGCCACTAATAGCTTTGTTATCAGCAAAGGTAACGAAAGAATTCAAAGCAATCAGCTAGAAGTACTAAGTAAAATATTAATTTCCCAGGCTTCGTTGTCTGCTCGACAAATGCTTATCGACCAAGACCAAGAACGCCTAGGTGCGTTAACCAATCAATTAGCAACCGAAAGATTGGTACTTGATGCGACCGTGTATAATGCAGAAGGGGTAAAAGTAGCTGCCAGTACCGATGCAAAATCAGCACGAGAAGTACTTGGGCTCGATACACCACTCGCGACGGCCAGTATCGGGCGCCAGCAACTGATAGAACCAATCATAAACGACAATAGTATTATCGGCTTCGTACGTATTACGTTTGAGACCGGAAAAGTCACCGCGATCTCGGATCACCACTACCGAAAAAGTGATCGTTACATGTACATGATGATACTCATGAGCTTTATTTCCGGCGTGTTACTCCTTGTCATTCTGCGCCGCCCCAGCAAGAATAAGGGTGAAAACTTACTGTTAAAACAGCCTTAAATAAACACCATAAAAAACCTCGCCAATGCGAGGTTTTTTATAACAAGTACCGATTACTCTTCGTCGCCCAGTAGCACTGAGTCTAGCGCAATCTCCATCATTTCATTGAACGTTGTCGCACGTTCATCTGATGTAGTTTGTTCACCGGTTTTAATATGATCAGAAACCGTACAGATCGCCAACGCTTTAGCTCCGTATTCTGCAGCAACGCCGTAAATACCTGCGGCTTCCATTTCAACACCAACAATGCCGTACTTATCCATTACATCAAACATGTCTGGATCCGGGGTATAAAACAGTTCAGCTGAAAATAAGTTGCCTACTTTCACGTTGATGCCACGTGCTTTGGCCGCTTCTTCTGCGTTTCTCACCATTTTGTAGTCCGCAATCGCCGCAAAATCATGGTTTTTAAAACGAATGCGGTTCACTTTCGAATCCGTACATGCGCCCATGCCAATCACGACATCACGAACTTTAATGTCTTCGTTTACTGCACCACAACTGCCTACACGAATAATCTTCTTAACACCGAAGTCTTTAATCAGTTCTGTTACATAAATAGAGCATGATGGGATACCCATACCATGTCCCATTACAGAGATGCGGCGACCTTTGTAAGTACCTGTGTAACCGTACATACTGCGTACGTCACACACCTGTACCGCGTCATCCAAAAACGTGTCTGCGATGTACTTTGCGCGGAGAGGGTCACCCGGCATTAATACAACGTCAGCAAAATCACCCATTTCCGCATTAATGTGAGGAGTGGCCATTATGTTTTCCTTTTTGGTCAAGAACGGTTCTAACCCTCAAGGGTTTGAGGAATCTCGGTTAATTTACAACCTAAAACCGTTAAATTTATTAAATAATTAAAACGCTTCGACGTTTATATTCTAGGAACTAGGAACTAAATCCTAGCCCCTAAAAGCTGTTCTACAAAAAGCTCTTTCCGTAATCCATTGGAGACGTACCAAAGTAGCTAGCAAGACTCTGACCAATATCAGCAAAGCTGTCACGAAGCCCTAAAGAGCCCGCTGGTATATTGTGTCCATAAACAATGACAGGGATGTGCTCACGCGTGTGATCAGTACCTGGCCATGTAGGATCACAACCGTGGTCTGCAGTAAGAATCAATACATCGTCTTCTTCCATTAGCTCAATCACTTCATGGATACGAGAATCAAAATACTCTAACGCCGCCGCATAACCGGCTACGTCACGACGGTGACCATACGCTGAGTCAAAATCGACAAAGTTAGTGAAAACAATCGTGTTATCGCCAGCTTCTTTAATTTGCTCTTTGGTTGCTTCAAACAACGCAGGGATGCCCGTCGCTTTAACTTTTTTGGTGATGCCACAGTTGGCGTAAATATCGGCAATCTTACCAATAGACACGACCTGACCCTGTTTCTCTTCCACTAACTTAGTCAGTACCGTTGGCGCTGGTGGTTCGACCGATAGATCTCGGCGGTTACCTGTACGCTCAAACTGACCTTTACCAGGACCAATAAATGGACGAGCGATAACACGGCCAATGTTGTAATCTTCTAGTTCTTCACGAGCGATCTGGCAAAGCTCTAGTAAGCGGTCTAGTCCAAATGTTTCTTCATGACAAGCGATTTGGAATACCGAGTCAGCCGATGTGTAAAAGATAGGCTGTCCCGTTTTCATGTGCTCTTCACCAAGATCATCAAGAACTTGAGTTCCTGATGCGTGGCAGTTACCTAAGAAACTATCCAGACCTGCACGCTTAAGAATGCGATCAGTCAGCTCTTTCGGGAATGCATTCTCTTTATCAGTGAAATAGCCCCACTCAAACAATACCGGCACACCGGCAATTTCCCAGTGACCCGACGGCGTGTCTTTACCAGATGAAAGCTCTGCAGCGTGTCCATAAGCACCAATGATTTCTACGTCATCATGCATACCCTGAGCGAGCGCACCTGTTGACTCTTTATGCGCCATGGCTAAGCCTAGCTTTGAAAGGTTTGGCAGTGTTAATTCACCGCTACGCTGGTCATTATCAGCAAGACCTTTCGCACAATGTTCAGCGATGTGCCCCATGGTATCAGAGCCAACGTCACCAAATTTTTCAGCGTCGCCCGCAGCACCAATACCAAATGAATCTAATACTAAAATAAATGCTCTTTTCATAATCTCTCTCCCACCCTATGCCAAGTCTTCCGCACGAATATGGCGGTATACACATGGGGTTTCTGTATAGGGTTGATCACTCACCGTCACCGCTGCTTTCAGTGCGTTTGCCGCGTCTTGCCATTGCGCTTCACTACGCGCATGGATTACAGCTAACGGTTTATCTTGATTCGCGCTCTCGCCAAGTCTAATAAATTGGTCAAAGCCGACTGCGTAGTCAATCGTATCTGTCGCGACACGACGACCACCGCCCATTCCAACAACAGCCATACCAATAGCACGAGTATCCATAGCCGACACTGTACCTTCAATATCGGCATAGACAGGCTTAATAATCTCGGCCTTATCTAGGTAATTATCATAGTTTTCTACAAAATCTATCGGGCCACCTAGCCCAGCAACCATAGTGCCGAAGCATTGGGCTGCTTTACCGTTGTTTAAGACCTCGTTTAGCATTGCATCCGCTTGCTCGTTATCATCAGCAAGCTTAGCCAACACTAGCATTTCACTACAAAGTGCCATCGTCACTTCGTACAATCGTGGATTACGGTATTCGCCCGTTAAAAACTGTACCGCTTCACGTACTTCTACGGCATTGCCTGCTGACGATGCCAGCACTTGGTTCATATCAGTAAGAATAGCAGTTGTCTTTGTACCTGCGCCGTTTGCAACCGCAACGATTGAATTCGCTAACTCTTCAGATGCCTCATAAGTGGGCATAAACGCCCCAGAACCTACTTTGACATCCATAACCAGTGACTCAAGACCAGCTGCCAATTTCTTAGATAAAATAGACGCGGTAATCAAAGAGATATTGTCAACGGTTGCAGTGATATCGCGCGTGGCATATACACGCTTATCAGCAGGTGCTAAATCGCCCGTTTGGCCGATAATCGCGACACCCGCTTCCTTAGTTACTTGACCGAAAACTTCGTTTGTCGGTGTAATATCATAGCCAGGAATAGACTCAAGTTTATCAAGTGTCCCCCCTGTATGGCCCAAACCGCGTCCAGAGATCATCGGAACGAAACCACCGCAAGCCGCAATCATAGGACCAAGCATTAAAGAGGTGACATCTCCGACCCCGCCAGTCGAGTGTTTATCAACAATCGGACCACCAAAATTCATATGGCCCCAATCGATAACCATGCCAGAGTCACGCATTGCACAAGTCAGCGCAATACGTTCTGGCATAGTCATTTCATTAAAAAAAATCGTCATGGCAAAAGCCGCAATTTGGCCTTCTGATACGGTGTCATTCGCGACACCTTGAATGAAGAAGTTAATTTCTTCCGCGCTCAGTACTTGGCCATCGCGTTTTTTACGAATAATTTCTTGTGGTAAATACATTAGTACCTCCCCAGTCTTAGCTTGGGTTGTAGAGTATAGAGGGAATGGTGGTGACAAGAAGTGTGTCACCACCTAAAAGCGTTAGATTAGTACGCAGTAGGATCTGCAGTTTCGTCTGTTACTTCTAATGTATTAAGGAGGTTGGTTAGCAGGCTTGATGCACCAAAACGGTAGTGCATGTTATCTGCCCAATCCGCGCCTAGGATATCATCGGCCATAGCAAGGTATGCGGCTGCATCTTCTGCGGTACGAACGCCACCAGCAGGCTTAAAGCCAACCGTTTTTGCTACGCCCATATCGCGAATCACTTCTAGCATCATGCGCGCATATTCTGGCGTTGCGTTAACTGGCACTTTACCCGTTGAGGTTTTAATGAAGTCAGCACCAGCTTTGATGCAGATTTCTGATGCCTTCTTGATAAGTGCTTCTTCTTTCAGTTCACCGGTTTCGATGATCACTTTAAGAAGGATGTCGCCACACGCTTCTTTACACTGCTTAACTAACTCGAAGCCGACTTCTTCGTTGCCTGCCATCAGTGCGCGGTAAGGGAAAACGACATCTACTTCGTCTGCACCGTATGCGACCGCCGCTTTAGTTTCCGCTACAGCGATGTCAATATCATCATTACCATGTGGGAAGTTAGTCACGGTCGCAATGCGTACGTCTGCAGTACCTTGCTCTCGTAGCGTTTTCTTAGCAATAGGAATAAAGCGAGGGTAAATACAGATCGCAGCAGTATTACCTACTGACGTTTTCGCATCGTGACAAAGCGCAATCACTTTTTCGTTAGTGTCGTCGTCATTTAACGTGGTTAGATCCATAAGTTTAAGTGCACGTAGAGCTGCTGATTTTAAATCGCTCATTTCTATCTCCGGTCAAAATATTCAATTAATTATCTGACAAACACGTCAGCAATAAATGAACGGACTTGGTTCCTTGAAGACTCGGCTCAGTTGTTATGCATTGCTATTATGCTTAAACAGCAAGACAACCAACACCAATTGCTATCCTTGTCACCGCACAGTACCTGCTCGTAATAATCACCTGATTCCTATCTGGTGAGAACTGGCTCTGGCTAAATAAGCTTCGTGAAAATACGAAGGAATTACTAAGTAGCCTCTACAGTATAGGACTCTTACTCAAAACGGTAGAGCTGATTAAAACGCAAACGGTTTGCTTCTCAAAAAACTTCCATTCAATATTTGAATCGTTTGTCCAATAACGATTCACCAAGGGTTTTAAGGGTCCCAAAACCAAAAAAGCCCCGCAGCAATCTCTTGCTACGGGGCGATTTATTATGACGTCTATATACTAATAACCTACGGCTAACAGTTACATTGCCGCAAGGCTAAGACAGAAGCCAGCAATCGTTGCTGCCATCAAGTTAGATAGCGTACCAGCGATAACGGCTTTCACACCCATGCGAGCGATATCACCGCGACGCTTAGGCGCCAAGCTGCCTAGACCACCCAGTAGAATCGCGATAGAAGAAAGGTTCGCGAAACCACAAAGTGCAAATGAGATGATTGCTTTTGTCTTGTCAGAAAGAACAACCGGCGCAGCTTCAGTTAGGTAAGGGGCAAAGTTTGCAAACGCTACAAATTCGTTAGCAACAGTTTTCATACCGATGAACTCACCAGCAACAACCGCTTCTTCCCATGGCACACCAATAAGGAATGCAAGAGGAGCAAAAACCCAACCAAGTAGCAATTCAAGGCGAAGTTCAGGCATACCGAACCAACCACCAACGCCACCAAGCATACCATTCACAAGCGCGATAAGGCCGATGAATGCGATAAGCATTGCACCAACGTTAAGCGCTAGCTGAAGACCCGCTGAAGCGCCGCCTGCTGCTGCATCAATAACGTTAGCTGGTTTGTCATCGCCTTCTGCTTCCATGTCATGAAGCTGATCGATTGGCTCGTCAGTTTCAGGTTTCATGATTTTAGCAAACAATAGACCACCAGGTGCTGCCATGAATGACGCTGCTACCAAGTACTCAATTGGCACGCCCATAGAAGCGTAACCCGCAAGAACACCACCAGCGATAGACGCTAGACCGCCACACATTACTGCGAATAGTTCTGATTGAGTCATCTTTGGTACAAAAGGACGAACAACAAGAGGGGCTTCAGTTTGACCAACGAAAATGTTTGCTGCTGCAGACATAGATTCCGCACGAGATGTGCCTAGTGCTTTTTGTAAGCCACCACCAAGAATCTTGATTACCCATTGCATAATACCTAGGTAATACAATACAGAAACTAACGCAGAGAAGAAGATAAGTGTTGGTAGTACACGGAATGCGAAGATGAAGCCACCGCCACCGAAGACCTCAAACATCTTGCCTGATACAAGACCACCAAACAGGAATGAAGAACCATCATTACCGTAATTGATGACGTTAGAGATAGCGTCTGATACACCGCGAAGTACTTCTTGTCCCCATGGGACGTAAAGAACGAATGCACCGAGTAAAAATTGGATAGCAAAAGCGCCACCCACCGTTCTGATATTAATAGCTTTGCGGTTATCTGATAATAATACTGCGATACCGATCAGTACTACCATTCCAACCAGGCTCATAAACAGGCTCATGGTTTATGACTTCCTTATATTTAATTATTTGGCGTGTAATAAAAATTGAAGCTCAAAAGCGGGGGCGATTATACAAACCCTCAAAAAAGAAAGTAGTACCCCCTTCACACTTTCGTCCTCAACACATAAGACGTACATGCAATTTTGCGACATAGATCACAAGCTCACTCTGTAACAAAACTTAATTTAACAATTACAAGTAACTTTAGTCACAAATAAAAAACAGCAATTTGCTATTATTTAGGACTTGTGACGTAACCGTTTTCGCAGTTTCACTTCGCAGCATGATAAGAGTTGATAGGGTCAACTTTAGCATTTCCGGTTTATTGATAGCCCCCTGATAACCACTTAATGGCATATCGGGTGCGTCGGTTTCGATTAATAAGTATTCAAGTGGTAGCTTAGAGATGGTGTCACGAGTCTTCTTTGCGCGTTCATAAGAAATGACGCCACCGACCCCTATATAAATACCCAATTTTATATATTCCATCGCTTGCTGGTAACTGCCATTAAAACCATGAATCACCCCCCCATATATGGGAGCAGTTTTTCTAAGTAAAGCCATCATGTCTTGATGCGCTTTTCGGCAATGCAAAATAACCGGTAGCTTGGCTTTATTCGCCAGTAAAATATGCTCACGTAAGATCTGCTTTTGCTGCTGCTTCACAAGTTCAGCGTCACCGTCTTTGCCTAAGTGATAGAAATCTAACCCGCACTCGCCAATCGCGATGCATTTATTAGACAAACCTTGCGCTTGGGCGAGCGCCTGTTTTAATCGTTCAATACTGGCAGCGGACACGCCTGATAAAAATGAAGGATGAAAGCCAAGGGCATAATAAATATCGGAATGTTGCAGTGCTAGCTGCGCTATTTCAGTCCAGTTTTCTTCATTGATACCTGGAACTATTATGCGCTCTACTCCTGCGACTCTTGCCCCCTTCAGTACGGCAGAAAGATCGGTTTTAGCCGCGATGAGGTCTAAATGACAGTGAGTATCAATCATCGTTAGCGGGATCTTGTTTATACGGTGTACAGCTACGTTTGTTCTCCGGCGTCAGCCCCATAGACTGGCACCAGTTATCGTACTTTTTTAACCAAACACGTAACCATTTAAGCATGCATAATACTCTCTCTATTATTGGCATAGACACACAGTAAAATAGCTATCAACATACCAATGAGCAAATGTAATCGATTGCAAACTATTCTACCAAACCCCTTGTTACGCAAAGGATAGCCAATAGTTAGAGTTTTATCACTAAGTTGTGATTCAACACTCATTGCTGTGATAGAAGCGGTTTTTTTTCAACCAAGCAAACGATAAAATGTTTCGCACTGTTTGTAAATTAAACAAAGCATGAGGCTGCGTTATTTACAAACGTTTAATTTCCAGCCTCTAACCACAGCGTTAGCCGGGTCTATTGATTCATCAATGGTACCCCCATTATCTGACACCACAAGGGAACTGAACGTGAAAAAAACTATTCTAAAACTCTCCGCACTTGCAGTGGCGGTCTCGTCTTTCAGCGTATTCGCAGCAAAACCAGCCGTTGTTTATGATACAGCAGGCAAGTTCGACAAATCATTTAATGAAGCCGTTTTTCAAAACGGTGTTAAGCCTTTCAATGCCGACAAAGGCGTCAAAGTACGTGAGTTCGAACCCCAAAATGAAGCACAGCGCGAGCAAGGTCTACGCCGCCTTGCCAGCCGCGGTTTCACACCAATCGTTGCTGTAGGCTTCAATATGGCTTCTGCTGTTGAGAAAGTGGCAACAGAGTTCCCTGATATTCAGTTTACTATCATCGATATGGTGGTTGATAAGCCTAATGTTCAGTCTATCGTATTTAAAGAGCATGAGGGTTCTTTCCTTGTGGGTGCATTGGCGGCTAAGGCATCTAAAACTGCAAAAGTTGGTTTTGTAGGCGGAATGGACATTCCACTGATTCGTAAGTTTGAGTGTGGTTATCGTCAAGGCGCACAATACGCAAACCCTAAAATCGAAACTTTCCAAAATATGACAGGTTCAACACCTGCTGCGTTTGCTGACCCTGCTAAAGGCTCAGAGCTGGCTAAATCTCAATTCTCTAAAGGTGTTGATGTCATCTACGCCGCAGCTGGCGGTACGGGTATGGGTGTTTATCAAGCGGCAAAAGATGGCGGTAAATTCGCTATTGGTGTGGACTCAAACCAAAACCATTTACAGCCAGGTACAATGCTGACGTCTATGGTGAAAAAGGTCGGTGTCGCGGCCTACAACTCATGGGATGAAGCAGAGAAAGGATCATGGGAAGCAGGGATCAAAGTACTTGGCCTTAAAGAAGGCGCTGTTGAATGGGCTTACGATGATAACAACAAGGATCTCATCACACCGGAAATGAAAACCTATCTTGATGAGCTACAAGCGCAAATCATCGCTGGCGATATCAAAGTCCACGATTACATGTCAGACAATACTTGTAATTACTAAGCTCCACAAACCACTAGCATGCACGGCTAAGCTTTCAGCCTAGCGACAATTTTACGCCACTGCTTCAAACACAGTGGCGTATCACACACCCTACACCCCATGACATAACCATCTTCAATAACGATTATAAAAAATAAAACGACCTATAAAAATTAAAACGATATTTAGGTAATTAGCAGGGAATCATTAGCGGGCACCATTGACGTCGCTAATTAAATATAAGGCAGTATCTCGTGACACAAGGACAATCTATTGCCATCGAACTCAAAGACATCAATAAACGTTTTGGCGCCGTTCATGCCAATCGTGACATTGACCTTCGCGTTCCCAAAGGCACTATTCACGGCATTATCGGTGAAAACGGCGCTGGTAAATCGACTTTAATGAGCATTATCTACGGCTTTTATCATGCCGATGAAGGCTCGATGTGGGTTAATGGCCAGCCATATAAGCCAGCCAACTCACAAGAAGCGATCCGCTCAGGGATTGGTATGGTGCATCAACACTTTATGTTGGTAGAAACCTTCTCAGTACTCGAAAATATTGTACTTGGCGCTGAGGATGGCTGGAAGCTAGAAGAAAGCCTAGGAAAAGCACATAAAAAGCTCAAAGCACTGGCGAAAGACTACGGTCTTGATGTCCCAATTGATGCTATCGTTGGCGAATTGCCAGTAGGTCTACAGCAACGAGTCGAAATTCTAAAAGCCCTTTATCGTGGAGCCAAAATACTCATTCTTGATGAACCCACAGGGGTATTAACGCCGCAGGAAGCGGATCATCTATTTCGCATTCTAGACAAATTAAGAGCACAAGGTACAACCATCATGATCATCACGCACAAACTGCGTGAAGTCCTCGCAATCACAGACAATATTTCAGTGATGCGTCAAGGGACAATGGTTGAACATGTGGTCACTGCGGACACCAATAAAGAACAATTAGCTGAATTTATGGTGGGTCGTAAAGTTCGCCTAAAAGTAGACAAACACACCTCAACCCCAAAAAAACAGCTGATTACTGTCGACAACCTGCAGTATTTTGATGACGCTGGTGTTGAGCGGGTGAAACGCGTCAGCTTTGGCGTTAGGCAAGGTGAAGTTGTCGGTATTGCTGGAGTGTCTGGGAATGGTCAATCTGAAATTCTCGCCCTCTTATCTGGTATTTTACAACCTCATTCGGGGTCCATACACATTAACAACAGCACCATTGATAAGCTGAACCCACTCAACCCTCAACAAGTCCGAGCGATTGGCGTCGGACATATTCCTGAAGATCGTCATAAACAAGGGCTCATCAATAAATTTAATGCCCAGGAAGCCTACATTCTCGGCTATCACCATCTGCCCCAATACAACAAGGGGTTGTTACAAGACAAGCAAGCGATCAAAGCTCATTGCCAAGCCAGTATGGATAAGTGGGATGTTCGTCCAAACGATACCACATTAAAAACAGCTAACTTTTCTGGAGGAAACCAGCAAAAACTCGTGATTGCTCGTGAAATGGAGCAAAACCCCGATGTCCTGCTCGTAGGGCAACCAACTCGTGGCGTCGATATCGGCGCGATTGAATACATCCACCAACAGATTATCGCGGCTCGAGATGAGGACAAGGCCGTGCTTTTAGTCTCAGTTGAACTGGACGAGATTCTCAGCCTTGCCGATCGCATTCTAGTGGTCTTTGATGGTGCTATTGTGGGGGAGGTCGCCATTAATGAAGCAGACGAGCAAACACTAGGGTTAATGATGGCCAATATTATGCCGGAACACTTACAGAAAAAAGCAATGACCTCTGGCCAGGAAACACAAGGAGATGTGGCATGAGCCAAGCAAAAGTACCCGCTTGGGTAACCATGGCACTATTGCCAGCCATCAATGTCATGGTCGCCTTTCTCGTGTCTGCGCTGTTATTTATCTATATCGATATCAGCCCAATTGATGCCGCTAAAGTCATGTGGACGGGCGCCTTTGGTTATGCGGAAGGATTTGGCTACACCATGTACTACGCGACGGGCTTTATTTTCACCGGTCTCGCGGTCGCCGTTGCCTTCCACGCTGGGCTTTTTAATATTGGTGGTGAAGGACAGGCCTATATTGGTGGGCTCGGTGTGGGGCTGGTGTGCTTAACGTTGGGTGAATACGCGCCTTGGTATATTACCTTCCCTGTGGCCATTTTAGCGGGCGGGCTGTTTGGTGCCGCTTGGGCGTTTATTCCTGCCTACTTACAAGCGAAACGCGGCTCACACATTGTTATCACCACCATCATGTTTAACTTTATCGCCGCCTCATTCATGGCGTATCTGTTAGTAGAAGTGCTCAAACCAGACAATACCATGGCAACCGAAAGCCGAGTGTTCGCGGTGAGCAGCTGGCTACCTAAAATGCATGAAATCTTGGCGGTATTTGGGATTGATATGGCGCCGAGCCCGATGAACTTAAGCTTTATATTTGCCTTAGTTTGCTGCGCCTTCGTCTGGCTATTTATGTGGCACTCTCGCTGGGGCTATGAAGTTCGCTCGGTCGGCGCTAACCCTTCAGCAGCAGGCTATGCTGGAATCAAATACAGCAAAACCATTATTATCACTATGTTAATCTCCGGCATGCTCGCGGGTTTCTTTGGTCTTAACGTATTACAAGGTGAGCTTCATCAAATAAAGCTTAACTTTGTTGAAGGATTCGGATTTACCGGAATTGCCGTGGCGCTGATGGGGCGTAATCACCCAATTGGTGTTTTGCTGGCGAGCTTGCTGTTCGGTTTTCTCTACCAAGGCGGAGCCGAATTGAGTTTTGAATATGGCGTAGACCGTAACATCGTTGTGGTACTGCAGGGCTTAGTGATCTTATTCTCTGGGGCGCTGGAACACATGTTTAGACCCTCGCTGGAAAGAACCTACCTCAGACTCTTTTCTAAACCTAACCTTAACGCTGAGAAGGGAGTCGCTTAATTATGTTTGAAACGATTATTCTCATGCTAGACGCCACATTACGCGTGGCGACACCGCTGATCCTTGCATCATTGGCTGGAATGTTCTGTGAACGTTCTGGGATAGTGAATATTGCTTTAGAAGGTAAATTACTGGCAGCTGCGTTTGCGGGAGCAGCAACAGCCCATGTTACCGGATCTGCGTGGCTTGGTTTATTCGCTGGGATCGGCGTATCGGTTTTGTTAGCCCTTCTTCACGGCTTTGCGTGTATTACCCATCGCGGCGATCAAGTGGTCAGTGGCATGGCGATCAATATTCTCGCAGCAGGGTTAACTATTACCTTGGGGCGTCACTGGTTCCAGCAAGGCGGTCAAACACCAGCATTATCTGGTGATGCTCGTTTTGCCCCCATTACCTTTCCAGGTGCCGATGCCGTCGCGGATATTCCTGTATTGGGTCACCTTTATTCGGAACTGATTAGTGGGCATTCGATCTTAGTCTACATGGTGGTCTTTATCGTTCCAGCTTGTTGGTACCTACTGTTTAGGACGCGCTTTGGACTTCGTCTACGCGCGGTCGGTGAATCCCCCTCAGCTGTCGATACCGCGGGTATTTCCGTAGTACGTACTCGTTACGCTGCCGTCGCCATTTGTGGGGTACTAGTGGGGATTGGAGGAGTGTATCTCTCCGTTGCTCAAACGGCTCAGTTCATTCCTAACATGAGTGCCGGAAAAGGCTATATGGCACTAGCGGCGCTCATCTTTGGTAAATGGCGTCCGTTTACGGCAATGGGCGCTTGTTTGTTATTTGGTTTCTTAGATGCATTAGCCATTCGCATGCAGGGCGTCAAAATCGGTGACTTCCCTATTCCGGTTCAAGCCATCGAAGCAATACCTTACATACTCACAGTATTCCTGTTAGCAGGGTTTATTGGCAAGGCCGTCGCACCAAAAGCGATTGGCGTGCCTTATACAAAAGAACGTGAATAAGATGACAAACGCGCGCGAGTAAGAGCGCGCTATCCTATAGGCATAAAAAAACAGGCATAAAAAAACCGCTCAATGAGCGGTTTTTTGTATCAACAGAATCTTTAGTGTTCGCGTGTTGCACGGAACGTCACGTCAGGGAAACGCTCTTGCGCTAAGTTCAAGTTAACCATCGTTGGGGCAACATAACTTAGGTTATCTCCACCATCAAGTGCTAAGTTTTGCTGACTCTTACGCTTAAACTCTTCCAGTTTCTTCGCATCACCACACTCAACCCAACGCGCTGTTGCAACGTTGACACTCTCATAGATAGCTTCAACATTGTACTCAGCTTTCAAGCGTGCCACGACGACATCAAACTGCAACACACCCACCGCACCAACGATCAGATCATTATTTTGCAATGGACGGAATACTTGTACAGCGCCTTCTTCAGAAAGCTGGACTAAGCCTTTTAGCAACTGCTTTTGCTTCAGAGGATCACGTAGGCGAATACGACGAAATAATTCCGGTGCAAAGTTTGGAATACCAGAAAACTTCAAGTTCTCACCTTGTGTAAAGGTATCTCCAATTTGAATCGTACCGTGGTTATGCAAGCCAATGATATCGCCAGCGTACGCTTTCTCTGCGCGAGAACGGTCGCCCGCCATAAAGGTTACCGCATCCGAAATACTCACATTTTTGCCAGTACGAACATGGTTCATCTTCATGCCTTGGTTATAAGTACCAGACACAATACGCATGAAGGCGATACGGTCGCGGTGCTTCGGATCCATGTTGGCTTGGATCTTAAATACGAAGCCAGAAAACTTCTCTTCCGTTGCTTCAACATCACGCTCATTAGCTTGACGAGTTTGCGGCCCTGGAGCCCACTCAGTTAGGCCGTCTAGCATATGGTCAACACCAAAGTTGCCCAATGCTGTACCAAAGTAAACTGGCGTTAATTCACCGGCAAGGAATAGGTCTAAATCAAACTCAGGACACGCACCAATAACAAGCTCTAGTTCTTCACGCACGCTTTCCGCTAGATCTTCACCAACTGCAACGTCAAGTTCAGGGTTATCAAGCCCCTTAATGATACGAACTTCTTGAATCTCATGACCATGGCCAGATTCGTATAAGATGGTTTCGTCACGGTGAATGTGATACACACCCTTAAACTCTTTACCGCAACCAATTGGCCATGAGATTGGAGCACAAGCCATACCCAGCTCGCTTTCCACTTCATCCAAGACTTCCATCGGATCACGAACGTCACGGTCAAGTTTGTTCATAAATGTGACGATAGGCGTGTCACGTAAACGCGTTACTTCCATCAATTTACGCGTACGGTCTTCGACACCTTTTGCCGCGTCAATCACCATCAAGCAAGAATCGACAGCGGTTAATGTACGGTAGGTATCTTCCGAGAAGTCTTCGTGTCCCGGCGTATCTAGAAGGTTAACAAGGCAGTCGTTATATGGAAACTGCATCACCGATGTCGTTACCGAGATGCCACGTTCTTTTTCCATCTCCATCCAGTCAGACTTAGCGTGCTGGTTAGAGCCGCGACCTTTTACGGTACCCGCTTTTTGAATTGCGTTTCCGAATAAAAGTACTTTTTCGGTAATCGTGGTTTTACCCGCATCCGGGTGAGAAATGATCGCAAAAGTTCTGCGTTTAGAAACTTCTTGCTGAAATTGATTTGACATGAATCTCGATCTTCTAGGTTTGTAGAACAGCCCATCGCAAACCCTGCTGACAGTTCACGGCTATTCGAAGGCGTCGAAAAAATAATGGGCGCTATTTTCACCGATCTGGCAGGGTTTCTCAATGAATACTTTCTCAAAGCCTCTATTTGTAAATAAATCTCGCTGAAAAATACGCTGTAACATACCCAACAAAGTAAAGTAACAGCCAGTTATACACTTCACTCAATATTAATTTCCTCACTAATATTGACGATTAAGCGCCAATTGCAGTCGTGATAATCAAGGCACTTTTGTTCAAATGGTTTTGCTATCACTACTTTATCATTTGAGGAAATGACTTATGAAAGCCTTTAAACCTTGGTACATCGCTCAGATGTCTAACGGGGTCGTTCAGTGGGTCGGCATTGCACTACTTTTAACACCACTCATTATTGAACGCACAGGCAGTGGCGCCTTAATGGGCAGCGTCATGTCACTGCTCGGCCTCTTTGGGATCTCAGCTCCACTTATTGGCTGGGTTGCGGATAAATATAATATTCACCGCCAAATGCAAAAAGCGGCGCTATTTTCGCACCTACTATCGCTAATTTTGCTTTACTACGCACAAGATAATGCTGTTATTTATTTGCTTGTAGGACTGACTATTGGTATCGGTACTGTGTCCCAACTCGTGCTCAATCCAACGTTTGTGCTGAACTCTCTACCAGCAGATCTGCAAACTCGTGGATTAAGTCGCCTGTACCAATTTCAATTTTTTGGTGTTGTCATTGCAGGTGCATTGCTCGGTACCGTAAGTTTATTTGGGTGGACAAGTGAGCAACAATTACTATTAATGATGGCCTTGGTCTGTGTGTCGATTGTTTCCGTGTTTATTGCACCACCACCAAAGATCGCGGTCGATACAGAAACACAAAGTGAACAAACCTCCAAAGATAGCCGCTCTAAAAATAAAAGCAGCCGAACCGCTATTGCCTTTGTTTTTTTTCTCGCTACCGTCTTTGTATCAATGTTCACCGCCAGCAACCTTATGGAATCTGGCCCTATCATAATTAAAGAGGTGTTCAATGTGGATCTTGGGCATTCAGCTTTTGGGTTAGCTGGCTCGGCGATCATCACCATTTTATTACTGGAACCTGCGGGTAGATTAGCGGAGAAAAGTAGCCCTTATCTTATCTGGATGATTTCACTGTGCTGCTATGCCATTACCTCTATCGGTTTGTGGCTTGCAGTAGGTAGCGGCATTTCTAGCCTGGTCCCTATTTTACTTATTGTATTATTGATGCAGGCCATATCTTGGTTTGATATGGCGATCCCAGCCATTGCTGATGAACTCAGTCCAAGCACCCCTGCACTAACGCAAGGCATTTTGATGTTTGCTATGGCTATCGGATTTGGTGTCGGTACCTATATCGCTGGTCAGTTGATTGATTCTAATGGTTTTGTTGCGGTGGTGGATTATTGCGCCGCAAGTATTATCGCTACGCTTGTGTTGGCTTTTGGCACGCTGATATTTAAACGTAAGTGACACTAGAATGGGTTGGGCTCAGTCCAACCCATTAACTCGATAGCTACAACTGCCAAGCATGGCCAACGGTAATATAATAAGCCCACTCCTCCGGCCCTTTTGCTACATCCACACCTGCTCGCATATTGAGCTGTCGAGCGACTAAGTAACGAAAGCCACCGCCCACAACAGATTGATAATCAGCGTCTGAAAAGTCTTGCCCATCATCGATGGCTTTTCCTGTCCCTGTAAAGCCAATTAACGACCATCTTGGTGTAATGTCATAACGTGCTTCGAGTTCCATTAGCGCCATATCATCACCTTGATAGCGCATTGCTGGGATACCTCGCATATTAATAAACGGTCTTGCGTAATAAGGGGCGTCATCAGTGACCGTTTGATAATCACCACGCAAGCCAATCACGACATCATTTAGGATCGGCGCAAAATAGTTGGCCTGCAGTCTGGATTTACGATACGACACATCACCACCAAATGCTTGATCGTGAAAGTCAGTACTGAGTTTCGCTTTGAGGCCATCATTAGGAGTAAAGATAGAATCTCGACTATCGTAGGTCACCTTAAGTTCAACCGCAGCATCTTTGAGGTCAAAATTTATCGGTGGCAGTTGAATCAGATCATTGCCTAAATCGAACGTACTCTTGGAAGAAAGGAGGGAATATTTTGCACCAATAAACCAATCACTCCCCGCGATTCGATAGTCGATATCTTGCATAAAATACAAGCCATCAATATTGAAATCCAAAGGGGCGTCCAGCACATAGTATTTTAAGTTAAAGGATCCATAGAATAGCCCACCTTGGTATCGCCAAGTATCTTCTTGCCAAGACCCAAAGTGAAATGCCCCAGTTAACCATGAGCCATTCGAGGTACCAGCCGCAGCGACCGCCGTCACACTCGGTGGCAAACCTACGACTTCATCTGGGTTTTCTTTTCTTTGTCGTTCGCGCTCTTCCGATTCATGGAAGAACATTAATGCGGCGCCTCCCCCAGTGCCAACTGCTGGGTCGGTGATGATAATCGGGACAGGCATAAATCCCACCGCGTTATCTAGTACCCAAGCACTCGCATCAAACATGCCGTCCTTAGAATCAATAAACTGATCAAAGGCCAATAATGAAGAACTCATGAAAGCACAGCTGATCGCCGTTAATGCTCGTCTTTTCACAGACACCTCCGTGTGAATGCTGCTCATCACCCAAAAAAGAAAGCAGGTGAATTCCGCGACTGCTATAACAATATAGGCATACGCCTAAGTAAGTAGGCTCACTTCTCAAGCCCCTTACTTACGCCTTAATGATCAATTGTGACCTAATAATGTTAACTTTGGCAACGCATTAGTGATTATTTGCAAACACTCATCATTCTCCATACGACCGAACATACAGGACTATTCGATTTGTACGTACCAGTATTCACTCCACAATAGAACATTAATCTGACTTTCAGCGAGTTTGTTTACGCTTAGCGATCGTCATTTAGAGCAGCTTTTCAAATAGCTGCTACCATTAACCATAGATTTGCTTAAGCGATCTACCTCTCAACCCATTAGAATTTTCGTTACATTAAAGCGTGCTTTACCTAGCAAAACAGTGAACTCATTACTATTTTTAGCTGTCTTATAGTGGCAAAATAGGCAGCTCATAAAAGAAGAGAGTCGATACTGTGTCAGAACAAGCTCCACTAGATATTCGCATTGAAGAAAATCAAACCCGAGTGAAAGAACAGCTAAATCGAATTCTTTCCAGCAAGGCGTTTGATCAAAGCCCAAAAATGAAAGAACTACTGACTTTTGTCGTGGAGCAAACCTTGGCTGGCAATGGCGATCGTCTAAAGCAATTTACTATTGCCACTGAAGTTTTTGACCGTGATGCGGAGTTTGACCATCAGGCCGACCCGATTGTTCGTATTCAGGCTGGTCGCGTACGACGCACGCTAGAGACTTATTACCTTACCGAAGGGGTAAACGATCCACTTTTCCTTGCTATCCCCAAAGGTCGCTATAGCCCAGTATTTACGCCGCAAACACCTCAGGCCGTAAGACAAACGGCGACATTGGCTCAAATGGCCAGAGATAATCAACGTACACTTAGCCCAACGATTACCGTATTGCCTTTCCTATCGCTATCAGACGACGCCGAAAAACGTTTTTTCGCAGAGGGTTTTGGCGAAGAGCTTGCAACTGAACTTGCCCGCTTTGATATGTTAAAAGTCGTATCGATGCATGCTCTTGGCGACACCAGTATTGATCCCAGAACCTCTGCCGATGTAAAAGGCTTAGGCGAAGAACTGGGGGTCTCTTTTATTACATCAGGGACAATGCAAACACTCGGTAACAAAATTCGCATCTATGCTAAGCTCTACCGCACCGATAGCGGCGAGCAAGTGTGGGCAGAAAAGTACACTTGCGATCTCACTACTGACGACTTATTTGCCGTTCAGGATGAAATCATTGCTGAAGTCGTGGCAGAGCTAGCCTCAAGCTTTGGTATTATTCACCGTGAAATTTATCAAAGTTGCAATCAGAAAAAAATCGAACACCTCTCTACTTACGAAGCAACACTTCGTTACCGTCACTACTTAATGACGCTATCGGAAGACACCCATCAGCAGGCCACGCAAGCCTTGCTGAGCGCCGTAGAACGCGAGCCTTATATCGCCTTGCTGCACGCTATGCTTGCTGTCCTCTATTTCGATGCCGAGATGCTAGGTATGGGGAAAGTAGAGAACGCCGTGGAGACTGGACTTAGCTACGCCAAGCGCGCTGTAGAGCTCGAACCAACAAACCAAGAATCACAGATCGCTATGCTGATGGCACATCAAGTTAAAGAAGATATCAACGGAATCATCGAAACTGTCGATAAAGTCTTAGCCATTAACCCGAATGCCGCTTACCAAATTGGCTTATGTGGGTGGGCGTTATGTATGGCGGGTGAGTTTGAACGTGGACTTAGACTCATTGCCGATTCAAAGGCGCTCAACCCGTTTAGACCACCATGGTTTTCAATTGCAACGGTTATTCATCAGATCATGCAAGATAACTATGATGATGCGGAAAAGTCCGTGAGCAAGCTTTCACTTAGGCGCCTGTTTTGGGTACCTATGCTTAAAGCGATTATTCACGTACAAAAAGGTGAATTTAAGCAGGCTCAGGCCAGCTATAAAGAAATGCTACAACTTCGCCCCGACTTTGAAGATAACGAAGCTCGTTATTTAGGCGCCTTTATAGCCAGCCCTGAGATTAAAAATAAGCTATTAACGTCGCTAGCTCGACTGTAGCATCATCGGTTTACACTATGTACTAACAGCACAGCAGCCAAATAAAAAAGAGAGCAGACGCTCTCTTTTTTATACATGGGATCAACTCACTCATATTGAGAGCTTACATTTAGCGCGCTCACAGAGAGGTGACCGCTATTTAATCGTAAAGTGCATCATCGTAGTCATCATACTCGTCATCCAAATACTCTTCTTCTAGGTATTCTTCCTCGATGATTTCTTCTTCAATGATCTCTTCTTCTATGTACTCTTCGGCAATATACTCTTCCGCTATTATTTCATCTTCAACAATAACGTCTGTCGCCACTTCACAAGCGCCTTCATAGTAAGCGCCATCAACAGCGCCACCCACCGCGCCCGCACCGCCACCAATAATAGCACCAGCCTTCGCCCCTTGAGAGCCATCAACAATGCCGCCGACAACCGCGCCTGTTATTGCACCATCAACGGCACCTACTATCGCACCCTCGGCAGTTTGATCGCAGTAATACGCAAAACTTGGCGCGCTAAGCAGCGAGAGTAATACTGCACACAGCATGATAATATTCAATTTTTCTTTCATTACATCTTATTCCTATTATTGGGCGAGCTGGTTATAGGCTTCAATACTCATTCCAGCACTAAACCCACCATCTACACCTACAGCTTGACCATTAACAAAACTACTATCTTGTGACGCAAGAAAGTGGACAACAGCTGCCACCTCTTCTGGCTGACCTATACGACCAAGCGGCACGGCTCGTTGCTCCATTCGCAACTGAGGCTCACCGCCTGCTGCGTGCGCTCTTGGCGTATCCACGGAAGTTGGGCACACCGCATTGACACGTATTTGTTTGCTGCCTAATTCCAATGCCGCCGTTTTGGTGATCCCCAAAACAGCCCACTTAGAGCCTGCAAGTGCGCCTAAGTAGGGAACACCCGATGTCCCCGCTACTGAGGCAACGTTAATAATGCTGGAATGCAAAGGCATATAGGGCACGGCATGTTTAATGGCTAGTGCGGTACCTAAAGCATTCACTGAATAATTCGCGTCGTATTCGGTCTTTTTAGATTCCATGATCGTGCTATAGCCATTAGTAGAACCAGCACAGTTTACCAACACATCAATGCGCCCAAAGCGCTCAAAGGTAATCGCCATTAATTCACTAAGAGAAAGCTCATCAGTGACATCAACATCGATATATAACGCCTCTAGACCTTCAACTTTAGACGCTACCGCATCCAATCCAGCAATGACCAAACGCGCTCCCGCGGCATGCAATCGTTTTGCTGTCGCCTCACCAATGCCTGATGTACCACCGATGATGACAATTATTCTATCTTCCAAGTGAAATGGCATTGCCATAGATACTTCCTCTCGTGAGCGTGTAGTCAGTCAAATTAAATAGTACCTAAGTAAAATGCTAAATCGCAGTTACAAACTTGGATCGATCCAGTAACACAGAATAAAATCGGAGAAGCGATACAGAAGGGAATATAAGGCTTCCATGCCCTATTTAGACGAGAGAACATCCAGCAACGGGGCCGTTACGGAGTACTCATCATTAAGTCATTATTTAGCGCGCTTAAAAGAACCACGTCGCACCGATGCGAACTTCACGGTTACCATCTAAGTGCTTCATGCGAGATTCGCCACCCGCTTTAAAGAAATGTTCAGAATAGGTCAAGTTACCCCAAACACTGCCATCTGATGACAACGGGACACCGCCTTCCATCATCATTTCCAGTGACTGTTCATTTTGACCAAAGGAGTTTTGGTAATTAGCGTACTGAGGGTTAACCGTAATGTACGACCCTTTATCTGTCAGATAAAAAGAGTTAAACCAGTTAGCTTGCCAGCCGTCGCCAGACTTGCCGTTGTCGTACGAGTTACGCATAACCGCTACGTTAGGATAAGAAACCCAAGATTCAAATGGGGTGATGACTTTAGCAACGGCACCCACGGCAACGGTATTGTTGACACCAGCATCTTTCGCTACCCAGTTGCTAGCATAATCGATATAGTCTAGCGAGAAACCAATCTCAGGTAACAACTCAAAACCCGTCGCATGGACTTGGAAATAACGAGCACGGACACGAGACATACCGAAGTCCGAAGACTTGCCATTCTTTTTATCAGCGTCAACGTTGGTTTGAAAATCACCCTCTAACTGCGCAAGAAAACCGATCTCTTCAGTATAAGATCCAGCCATATTTAGCTGCAGGCGAGTTAAACCATCTTTGCCCTTGGCACCAGAATCTACTTTCAAATAGGTTTGCGGGCGAGTCACATCAGCAGGATCGTTGCTTTGCTCTTCTTGGGCATGGGCCGAGAAGGTAAGGGTACTTAATACACTCAGAGAGAGAATTGAAAATCGCTTCATCATTTGTTCCCATTATTGTCAATAACTAATGGGGAGTATGAAGACTAAGTAGAAAAATCGAAGTAACTCAGGGTAATGTAACCTATTGGAACCTTCGGCAATATGGCACTCTATCAATCTAGGATTAACATGGTTGGCACAGCGTCATAAGGGAGGGATAAAATAAACACCGAGCACAGTAACGCCCCTGCTCGGCTTACAAACTAATTACATACCAAACATGAAGTAATAGCTCATGATGATACCATCTTCACGGCCCGCTTCTGTTGGGTAATAATCCTTGCGACGATCGACTTCATTAAAGCCTTCATCTAAATACAGTTTTATCGCTGATAGATTGCTTTCTCTGACTTCAAGCCATGCACTTTCCGCTTCGCAACTCTGGCATTGGTCGAGAAAATGCCCTAATAACGCGCGGCCATAGCCTTTACGTTGGTGATTTGGACCGATAGCGATATTCAGTAACGATACTTCACCGACAATATTTTGGGCATAAAAGTAGCCGACGACTTGTCCATCAACCAGCATGACGCTATTTTGCGCGCCTCGCCCGTTTATTTCTTCAATCATGGACACTTTCCATGGATGAGAGTGCGCTTGTAACTCAATAGCGAGTACCGCCGCTACATGCTCTTGAGCAAGCGGAGCAAATTCTAAATTACGCATAAGAACGGATCTGATTCCAAAGGGCTCGTCTCTCTGCGTCATTGCCATCAATACTCGATAGTAAAGGAGAGACCAATTGATTACATTGAATTGAACGTTGTGCTAGCAATTGCTGATAACATTCTTTTTCGTGCTCTGCACCGGAAAACCATAACCACTTAGGCAACGATGACGTGTCTAAATAGATCAGTTGTTCAGGATATATATGCTGCGTGTTCACTACCTCAAGCTTCATTGCTTTAAGGATTTTCTGGTAAAACAGCGCCGTTTCATTTTTAGGCTGAATGGGAGAAATAAACAGCAACTCACAACCTTCTGGCAAGCTCAGCTTTTGCTCGGGTAAAATCGTGAGCCGTTCCGGGTGAGCAAGTGCCCAACTTTGGATACCCATCAATTGCAGCTTTACGTTATCTCTTAGCATGATGTCATACCATTATCTGACGCCACCGTATACACAACTTAGTCTGTCATCGGGCGATGCAAAAGGAAGGAACGAAGTTTAGCAAAGCTGCTAACAATCACCAAACGTAAATACGCGACTCACCTAACTGTGATGACTCGCGTATTTCACTTAATGGCAACACTCGTCAGATCTAATCTAGATTAACTCAATCCAACATAAAGATAGTAATCTTAACCAGCGGCAAATTATAACTCGTTAAACTCTGAGCAGTATTCCACCAGACCTTTACCAGCTGGGAAAAGATCCTTAAGCGACGCTTCTGTCAATGAACGGGCTTGAAATGCGCCTTCTGGTACTTCCCACTGGCATTCTAAATCGTATACCGCTGCTGATTGAAAACCAAATTTCCCATAGAAATCTGGATCGCCGAGTACCACACAGGCGGGGTAGCCTAGTTCAGGCAACGTTTCAAAAGCTTCTTTTAGCAGCGCTCTTGCAATTCCTTGACCTTGATAACCCTCACTCACTGCTAATGGTGCTAACCCTTGCCAAGCATAGTCTTCACCATCTACCGTGACTGGCGTAAACAAGACATGGCCGACTACTTCACCCTCATCGGTACACGCCACTAATGAAAGCGTTAACTTACTGTTCTCTCTTAGAGACATCACTAAGTTAGCTTCTGCTTCACTTTCAAAGACAGATTTTAGCAACCGATCAATAGTCAAAATATCAGATGGTGCTTCAGTTCGAATAAGCATGGGACACCTCACTACGGTTGGCTGGTGATTGTGTGCCTTTGTAAACAAAATCGGCCAGATGGTTCAATGCGCTTAGCATCGCTTTAGGTAACGCATCAAGATCGACGCTATCCATCAAATTTTTCACTTCAAGCCCTAACTCCGTATCCCCTTCGATACTGAGTCGACGTTGGAAAAATAATGTATCCGGGTCTTCTTTTCTGCCTGCGATAAGAACTAAATCATTTAGGTTGCCACTAAAACTCACATCCTCAGCCTGAGGTTGCTCTGCAACAAGCAACTTTTCATTCTCGTAGGAAATATACCAACTGAGGTTTAGATCACGAATATGAACTTTTAACCACTTTCCTTCAAGAAATTCAAAGTCACCATCTTCAAGTGATTCTTTAAAAACGGTTTTTAGTGCTTCAGACAATGCCATATTTTGAAACTTCGTTGGCAAAAAATGGACTGGAGATCGCAAAATTTGTGCTGCGTTTTTAACTAGTTGACTTCGAATCTTGTCTAACACGCGGTTTTTCCGTTAATTTATGCTTCAATTGCCTCATAATACGATATTCGAACAAAAAAAATCCTGTTATGTGTCAAATATTTCTAGCTTTGGACTCTCCCCTTTTCTAACTGATTAATCACGGTTATAGTGTGGGGGTTACTGATATATAAGCTCTTCGGAGAACTGGTAGTACATTGATGTCATCCAAATCGTTAAAGGAATACTTCGCCAAGCTCACGTCCAATAGCCCTTTCTTTTTTGCTATTTTGGATGACGAACACCAATACTGTATGGTCAATGATCGGTATTGTGATGTTGCAGGACTGACCCATAGTGATCTGGTCGGCATGAACGATCAACAAATTCTAGGGGAGCGGTTTTATTGCCAACTTAAGCCTTATTACGATCGTGCATTATCTGGTGAGTCCATCGAAGCAGAGGTTACCCTCGATGAATCTGATGTAGAGTCGAGTCTGCATTTTAGC
The DNA here is from genome assembly GCF_050337205.1 of Vibrio nomapromontoriensis. NCBI lineage: Bacteria > Pseudomonadati > Pseudomonadota > Gammaproteobacteria > Vibrionales > Vibrionaceae > Vibrio > Vibrio nomapromontoriensis. The sequence goes on along the minus strand of NZ_JAKJSS010000006.1, from coordinate 275,825 downwards.
GTTTCACCTATTTCTGTCGATGGTGTCATCGAAAATATCGTATTCCACGCCATTGATACCTCAGAAAAACAGATACTCACACGCTCACTAGAAGAATCTGAAAGCAAATTTCTCAAGCTATCGCGACTGATCCCCGATGGACTGTTGCTAGTTGAAGATGATTGCATCTTATCAGCTAACCCTGCAGCGGCGCGCTTGTTTGGCTATTCTTCTCCAACCGATTTATTAAGCGAACCCCTTAGTCGACTCCTGGTCGACGAACACAGCAAAGCACCCGTCAGTTTAAATCTAAATTCGACGATTGATAGTAAGCCACTTCATTTCAGAACGAGCGATTACTGTGGTACGCAACGCCGTTTGGTATTGCATGTGGATGACGCGAATCTCTTTGGTAACTGTGCGCATCTGATCCTCATCCAAGACATGGATGAAAAGCCAAAACCCGTTTCGAAAGATAGCCATGAAGATGTCAATATTGATGCGCTGACCAAGCTCTACAATCGACTTGGTTTTACTCGCTGCCTCGATCACTTTATCGAAAAGAAAACGCCATTGATCATGCTCTATCTTGATCTGGACAACTTTAAGAACATTAACGACTCATTGGGGCATCATATTGGTGACCGAGTGATTCAAGAGGTATCGACAAGGCTAAAGCGCCACCTTCCTCAAAAAACCGTTCTGGCTCACCTTGGCGGCGATGAATTTGGCATAATTTTACCAGAGCCCGAAGGCAGTAGTGCCGCGGATATGCTCGCAGAAAAAATCATTGAACTCATTAACCAACCTTTTGACTTACACCACTTTAGTAAACGGCTAGCCTGTTCCATTGGCAGCGTCACATACCCCAATGATGGGCATGACCCGCGAATCTTGCTGCAAAATGCCGATACCGCCATGTATGAAGCGAAAGCTCGCGGTCGAAATAGATTGATTAAATTCAACGATCAAATGAACAAAGAAGCACGCATGCGACTTTGGCTAGAGATCGAGCTGCAAAAAGCTTTAGCGCAAAACGGGTTAGAGGTCTGGTATCAACCAAAAGTTAATGCCCGTGATTTTAGTATCAATGGTGCCGAGGCGTTGGTTCGTTGGAAGCATCCTGTCGAAGGCTATATTAGCCCCGCCTCTTTTATCCCGGTAGCCGAACAAGCGGGTCTTATTGAGCATCTTGGTCGCGTGGTCATGCGCGATGTTTTCAATACAGTAAAACGCTGGAAGCTACAGGGAATCTTGCCGGGTCGAGTTGCGATTAACTTATCGCCAGAGCAATTTGGCAATCCTAAGCTCATTGACTACATGGAAAGGCTGCTGCATACCACAGGGCTCGATCCAAGCTGCATTACCTTTGAGCTGACAGAAAGCGCCGTAATGAGCAACAGTGAACATACCTTGCAGATGCTTGATGCAATCAAGCGTTTAGGGTTTGCCTTGTCAATTGATGACTTTGGCACGGGCTACTCCTCGCTTTCTTATCTTGCCCACTTCCCTATTGATGAACTCAAAATAGACCGAGCGTTCATTATGGATATTGATACGCTGCCCAAGCAACTTACCGTGATTGAGAACATCATTAACCTCGGTAAGTCATTAAACCTATCCGTTGTGGCGGAAGGGGTAGAAACTCGCCATCAAGCGACGTTGCTCTCTAATCTTAATTGCCACTCTATCCAAGGGTTCCACTTCCACCGACCGCAACCTAAACATGAAGTCGAAGCCCTGTTTGCTCAAAATCGACGTCATCGTAATTAAACCATCATTGTACTAGTGCCAAGTCGGTGAGCACTAGTACTGTCAAACTCAAATGCTGTGGCGAATGCATTGCTCACCTTATTTCGCGGCTTTAATCACCAAGCCTCACCCCATTGTGCTCAATCTATTGTTATTTGCCCTGTGAGTTTACCTCTTTGGTGTTAATTGCATGTTTATTAATGTAAACCTGCCTCACATCAAATTGGCCGTTCATCTTTCTTCATAAAATGCCCGCCTATATAGGATAAACTGGTATTGAGCTTATGGAACTCTTATGCCCAGCAGGTAACCTACCTGCGCTTAAAACGGCAATAGATTGCGGCGCAGACGCGGTGTACATTGGATTTAAAGATGACACGAACGCTCGCCACTTTGCAGGATTAAACTTCACCGGAAAAAAACTAGAACGCGCGGTGCAATATGTTCATGATCGCAATAAAAAAATCCACATCGCATTAAACACGTTTGCCCACCCTGATGGGTTTGAGCGTTGGACTAATGCCGTCGATCAAGCGGCTGAACTTGGCGTCGATGCCCTGATCGTTGCGGATATTGCGGTGCTCGATTACGCCGCTACCAAGTACCCTGATTTAGAGCTGCACCTATCAGTTCAAGCGTCAGCAACCAATACGGCGGCTGTCGACTTTTATCACCAAAACTTCAATGTTAAACGAGTGGTATTGCCACGCGTGCTATCTATCCACCAAGTTAAACAGCTGTCGAGAAACATCACTTCAGATGTAGAGCTTGAAGTGTTCGCATTTGGCAGTTTATGCATCATGGCTGAAGGCCGATGCTACTTATCTTCATACTTAACGGGTGAATCGCCAAATACGGTTGGGGCATGCTCTCCAGCAAAATATGTTCGTTGGCAAGAAACCGAGACGGGCTTAGAGTCTCGTTTAAACGATATACTCATTGATCGCTATGCCGCAGGCGAAAACGCTGGCTACCCAACCTTATGTAAGGGTCGATTTGAGGCCAATATCGATGGTGAGAGAAAGCGTTATCATGCACTTGAAGAGCCGACCAGCTTAAACACATTATCGATGCTTCCCGATCTCTTTGCTGCCAATGTGTCTTCAGTGAAAATTGAAGGCCGACAACGTAGTCCTGCTTATGTGGAACAAGTCACTAGAACGTGGCGCGAAGCCATCGATCTTTATCAACGCGATCCACAGCAGTACCAAGTCAAACAAGCTTGGGATCAAGCCCTAGCCAATGTCTCAGAAGGGACACAAACCACTCTCGGCGCGTACCATCGCAAGTGGCAATAATCAGAGGTTAATTGATGAAATATGCACTCGGGCCACTACTCTATTTCTGGCCAAAACAAGATGTAGAAAGCTTTTATGAACAAGCAAAATCCAGTTCAGCCGATATCATTTATCTTGGGGAAACCGTCTGTTCAAAACGCCGAGAAATGAAGGCTGCACACTGGCTTGATATGGCTAAGTCACTGTCTCAATCGGGTAAGCAAGTCGTGATATCCACCATGGCACTGTTGGAAGCACCCAGTGAAGTCAACATCATGAAGAAGTACATCGACAACGGTGACTTTGCGATTGAAGCTAATGATGTATCGGCTATTCAGCTTGCCAGCCAAAATAAAGTGCCGTTTGTTGTCGGCCCGGCGGTGAATACCTACAACGCTCGTACCCTCAAGCTTTTTGTAGAGCAAGGTATGACACGCTGGTGCATGCCGGTTGAATTGTCTCGCGAATGGTTGGTGAATACCTTAAATCAGGCCGATGACATTGGTATTCGTAATCAATTTGAAGTCGAAGTATTTAGCCATGGTTATATTCCTTTGGCTTATTCAGCACGCTGTTTTACGGCGAGAGCTGAGAATCGCGCCAAAGATGATTGCGAAACCTGCTGTATAAAATACCCGACGGGGCTACAAGTAGAGAGCCAAGAAGGTCAATCTGTCTTTAACCTTAACGGCATTCAAACGCAATCGGGCTACGAGTACAACCTTATCAACGACCTTCAGTCTATGAAGGGGTTGGTCGACGTAGTTCGTCTTAGTCCCATTGGCTTGGATACGTTTTCAGAAGTTGAACGCTTCCGAGCTAATGAGAATGGCAGTAATCCAGCAAGCCACTTAGATCGTCAATGTAATGGCTACTGGCACCAGATTGCAGGACTTAACGTCCAATAAACCGCATGATGCGCTTGTCCTAATCACAAGCGCATCATATTACCTTAAGCTTGATGCCTACCTAGGCAGAACATATAGCTCACTTTTATGTGTGTTTATACCTAACGTTACGCCATTACTGGGGTTGCATGGTCTTCACGCAACAGCTTTACATCCTGCCACATCATATACACAACGACGATAGCCAGCGCCACATTAGAAATTGGATAAGCAATCCATATACCCGTCACACCCCAAATCTTAGGCAGCACATAAAGAAACGGCAGTTGTACTAACATGTTACCTAAGGTGACAAATAGCGCTTTTTTACTCTTGTTGATAGCCTGATAATACGCGGCAGCGACAACTAAGAAGCCATCTAGAAACATAGAAAACAAATGCAATCGAATCCCTAGAACCGTGTTGTCGACTAACTCTGTATCCCCGGAGTTAAAAATAGAGACGACTTCAAGAGGATACAGATTCAGCAGCGTGACAAACGCCACCCCACCTGCGACAGCACTTATCATCGCCACTTTAAATAATTTACGCATATTGTCTTTACGACCAGCGCCAAAATTGTAGCTAAGTAATGGTTGCATCGCGTTTGCTATACCTTCCACAATTAAGTAGTAAAAGGTAATGATATAGCCAAGAATTGCATACGCTCCTATCAGAACTACCGAGCCATAATCAGCAAATAACTTATTATGTATCGCTATCATAAATGAGCTATATGCGAACATAAAAAAGCTGGCGAGACCAATGGAGAGCATTGGTGGAACAACGCTATATTGAAACTTAAAGTCTTTCAGCGTTAAACGCATATTGGCACGGCTAGAGAAAAAGTAAGCCACGCCTAGAATAGTCACTACTGCCTGAGCAATCGCAGTGGCTAAAGCAGCGCCAGTGAGCTCCCACGCTAGAACCGCAATGAACAAATAGTCTAGAGCAATATTAATCACGGCACCGAGAATCATGAGCAACGTGGCAATGTTTGGACTGTCGTCATTACGTAGTAAGAAAGGAACCGCAATCGATCCCAACGAAAAGACACTACCAATGATTAGTACATCCAAATACTGGATGCCAAGCTCCAACATACGTCCCTGCGCACCTTGAATTTGCAGCGCGTAATCAGAGAAATTCCAAAGTACCACTGCAACCACAGGTCCTAAACCAAGCAGTAACATCAAGCCCGTCGCCAATGTTTTCTTAGCCGACTCGATATTTCCTTCACCTTGTTTTATTGATGACAGCGCCCCCGCACCAACACCAATCATCATGCCAATACCTAAGATCACACTGATCACTGGCCACACAACATTAATTCCAGCTAATCCCTCGCTGCCCATGTACTGCCCGATAAAAATACCATCGACTACCTGATAAAGGCCATTGACCAGCATGGCTGCAATCGTTGGGATAGCATAACGCCAAAACTGGCGATAAATAGATTGTTGCATTTTTCACTCTCACTTTAGTTATTCAAGCTAACTAAATAGACAAATTTTAAGATAGCGCTTTGCTTAATAATTGATTTAGTTGATCCGACTCTGAATCATCTAACTTCGTCCTTAGCTTAGTCGCGACTATGGCATAAATATGAGCTTCACTACTTAGTGGTACTCGCGACTTCTCCGTCAGCCGTACTCGCTTCGAGCGAGCATCTTCCAAGCACGCAATCCGTTCAACTAAGCCTTTCCGTTCCAAGCGTTTCACCATATTGGTGGCAGAAGGCTTAGACACATCAAGTTCATTGGCTAAGTCAGTTAAACGAATGGGTTCAGCCGAACTCTGGATTGCTTTCAGGTAGTCATATTCATTGAAACTTAGATGACCTAATGGATCTTCTTTACTATTGGTTCGCCATACTCGTGATGTTAACCGCTCTAGTTTCTCTATACTTGCTTCAATAGACATTCATACGACCCATTAATTAGCCAGGCTAACTAGTTTAAATGAATTGAAATAAAATCTCAAGATACAAAAAAACCAGCCATATAGGCTGGTTTTTAGTATAAAAAGAAAACTACTCGGCACTGTCAGACTGAAGTTTCGCCTCTTCAGCCAGCTTTTGTTTTTCTTTTTCAACCTGTTGCGCTCTAGCAATCTCAAATATTTTCGTTAACTCCAAAAACGCATACTTGTGTTCCGCGTAATCATAAACATTTTGAGCTATCGCCAATTTATACAAAGATACTGCTGCTGGGTAATCTCCATCGATTTGATGACGCTTGGCTAAATAGAAATACACTTCAGTCAATCGTTCAGCAAGTACATTGTTATCTCTGCTGCTTGCTAGTACGGCTTTAAAGGCTTGCTCCTCCGTCACTTTATCTAGCATCAATGCAACAAGGATCCAACCCCACTCGTTATTGGCACTCTGATAGCGCTTTTCTAAGGCAATTCCCGCATCCATCGGCCCTACTTCACGGGAAATGATATACAGCCAAAGCGCACGATAAGGATCAGATGGCGCTTCATTATAATATGACGTCATTCCTTCAATCGCTAAAGGAAAACGGTCTCCATAATATAATGCAATAGAACGGTTACGTAATGCGTAAGAGTTTGCCGCATCTAACTCTAAGCTTGAATCAAATGCTTCATAGGCGGAGTCGAAATCACCAATTTGAGTAAAGTACTGACCAACTTGGTTAAACACCACTGACTGTGCTGGGTTTAACTGCAGGGATTGATTAAAATCGAGCTGAGCAAGATCGCGTAAACCCAAGCTGTTGTAGTATGAACCTCGCTCAAAGTGCATTTTTGCACGTACATCATTCTCGAGATCACTGCGCTGTAGGAGCTGAGTTAATCGGGCCACTTGCACTTCATACTGAACATTGGCTTGTAAAGGAACGGCCATTGGCGGGTTTAACCACTGTAAGTCATCTTTCGATGAATTAGAGGCACAACCTGTCACGGCAACAACTAAACCTAATCCTAAAATTCGAAACCACTTCACTATAAATATCTCCTTGAACCTGATGCAATAAGACAATCAATTTAAATCATTGATCATTAAGTCTTAGCAGGTATTTTCCTTCGCGCATAAAAAAGAGGGGTCACTGACCCCTCTTTATAACACGCTTTCTCACATAATGTGCGAATTACGCAAATTATTCTGCGCTAGGCGCCGCATTGCCAGCTTCAGGAGCAGCTGGAGTTTCTAGCGCTTCCTTCATGCTTAGACGTACACGGCCTTGGCGGTCGATTTCAAGTACTTTAACTTGAACTTCTTGACCTTCTTTTAGGTAGTCCGTCACTTTCTCAACACGCTCGTTAGCGATTTGAGAGATGTGTACTAGACCATCTTTACCAGGAAGGATTGTCACGAATGCACCGAAGTCAGCAAGACGTGCAACTTTACCAGCGTAGATACGACCCACTTCTACTTCAGCAGTAATTTCTTCGATACGACGAATCGCTTCTTTCGCAGCAGCACCTTCAGTTGCTGCAATCTTGATAGTACCGTCGTCTTCGATTTCGATTGTAGTGCCAGTTTCTTCCGTAAGAGCACGGATAACAGCGCCACCTTTACCGATAACGTCTTTGATCTTCTCAGAGCTGATTTTCATCGTGTGAATACGAGGAGCAAACTCAGAGATATCTTCACGAGCACCAGAAATCGCTTCATCCATAACTGTTAGGATGTGCTTACGTGCACCTTGCGCTTGGTTAAGTGCAATTTGCATGATTTCTTTAGTGATACCTTCGATCTTGATGTCCATTTGAAGTGCAGTGATACCATCGTTAGTACCTGCTACTTTAAAGTCCATGTCGCCTAGGTGATCTTCGTCGCCAAGAATGTCAGAAAGAACAACAAAGTCGTCGCCTTCTTTCACTAGACCCATTGCGATACCCGCAACAGACGCTTTAATTGGTACACCAGCATCCATAAGTGCTAGAGAAGTACCACATACAGAAGCCATTGAAGAAGAACCGTTAGATTCTGTGATTTCCGATACAACACGTACTGTGTATGGGAATTCTTCTACTGAAGGCATCACTGCTGCAATACCACGCTTCGCCAGTTTACCGTGACCAATTTCACGACGCTTAGGAGAACCAACAAAGCCAGTCTCACCTACACAGTATGGAGGGAAGTTGTAGTGTAGAAGGAAGTTGTCTTTCTTCTCACCCATTAGGCTATCGATGATTTGTGCATCACGCTGTGTACCAAGCGTTGCAGTAACAAGTGCTTGAGTCTCACCACGAGTGAATAGAGAAGAACCGTGAGTACGTGGAAGTACACCAGTACGTACATCAAGTGCACGAACCATGTCTTTTTCACGACCATCAATACGTGGGTTACCTGCAATAATGCGGCTACGTACAACGTTTTTCTCTAGAGAACCTAGCATGCCGCGAATTTCGCGCTCATCAAGTTCTTCGTTTTCAGCAAGAAGCGTTGCAACTACGTCATTCTTAATTGCGCCTACTTGCTCGTAACGCGCCATTTTTTCTGTGATTTGGTAAGCATCTGAAAGACGAGTTTCAGCAAGCTCAGCCACTTTTGCTTTTAGCTCAGTGTTTACTTCAGGTGCAGTCCAATCCCAAGAAGGCGTCGCAACTTCAGCAGCAAATTCGTTGATCGCTTTGATAACAACTTGTTGTTGATCGTGACCGTAAACTACAGCAGAAAGCATTTCTTCTTCAGATAGGTTATCTGCTTCAGATTCAACCATTAGTACTGCGCCTTCTGTACCAGACACAACTAGGTCCAGTTTAGAGTTTTCAAGCTCAGCATTTGAAGGGTTAAGTACAAGCTCACCATCAATGTGGCCAACACGTGCCGCACCGATAGGGCCATTGAAAGGAACGCCAGCAATAGCAAGTGCTGCAGAAGTACCAATCATTGTGATCATGTCAGGGTTTACGTCTGGGTTGATAGAAACAACCGTTGCGATAACCTGAACTTCGTTTTTAAACGCACTTGGGAATAGTGGACGGATTGGACGGTCGATAAGACGAGCCGTTAGCGTTTCCGCTTCAGAAGGACGGCCTTCACGCTTAAAGAAACCACCTGGGATTTTACCTGCAGCGTAAGTACGCTCTTGGTAGTTAACTGTAAGTGGGAAGAAGTCTTGACCCGCTACCGCTTCTTTTTTAGCGACAACTGATACGAATACTGATGTGTCATCCATTGTTGCCATTACAGCAGCAGTTGCTTGACGAGCGATAACGCCTGTTTCTAGCGTTACAGTGTGGTTGCCGTATTGAAACGACTTAACAACTGGTTTTTCGAACATTGTATTTCCTTTTATCTAGAACCAACTAGATTGAGTGTTTATTGGCTCAAGGCATCACATATCGCGACTAGTGCAAATCGCCTAAGGGTTTCTCTTCTAGCATGTTTCACCTAGAGGATAACGCCTAAGCTAACTTGGAATAGTCGCGACCTAATGGTCGACTAATTGGACTGCAATGCAATGAGTGGAGCATTAGAACCTGTCAGTCGGCTCCAACGGGACGTAGTATAAACTACTTAATGCGGATTGTGCTAATAACAGCGAAATTTAGGCATCAAAAAAGGGGCATATAGCCCCTTTTATACAAACTGTTCTATGCAGACGCTTATTAGCGACGTAGACCTAGACGTTTGATTAGATCTTGGTAGCGAGCTAGATTTTTACCTTTAAGGTAGTCTAGAAGCTTACGACGGCTAGAAACCATACGTAGTAGACCACGACGGCTATGGTGATCGCCTTTGTGAGCTTTAAAGTGACCTTGAAGGTGGTTGATAGAAGCAGTAAGTAGTGCTACTTGTACTTCTGGTGAACCAGTGTCGCCTTCAGATTGTGCGTATTCTGCAACGATTGCTGCTTTAGTTTCTGCATTCAGAGACATAATGCTCTCCTAATAAGAGTAGGTTTATAGTTGTAGCAGCCAATCTCTGATTCAGCCGCTACGCGAAGCGCGAATTATAGGGAAGTTTATCGAAGGGTGCAATAGCTAACGTCAGTTAAAATACTCTCGCTAACGTAGATTAAAATAATAAAGGCGAGTAGGTTCAATCCCACTCACCCTTTAATTTTACGTCTGCATAATCTAGCCAAATCTTACTTAACGTTTACAGTAAGTTAGATCAAATAGACTATCTAGCGCTTATAGCAAGCCGTTATTCTGTTTCTTCAGAAAACACGACCAAACGCTTTGGTGCAACTTTGCCATTACTGTCAATGGTTGCGACACCAATGAACAACTTCTCGTCACCACTCGTCATACGCACTGTGCCTTCAGATGGTGCTCCAGAGACTTGCACTGGCATACCGTGCTGAACAAGATCGGTCAGTTCCGCATTCATGTTCACTTCCGGTAAGTCTTCAACCGCCGTATCCATTGGCATAAGCAGTGGATCAAGAAGTTCTCTAGGAGCAATCTCTTCGCGCTCAGCTTGTACTAATAGCTCGTTGAGCTGCTCCAGCGTCACCATCTTCTCGTATGGGTACTTTGCAACCCCTGTGCGACGCAAGTAAGTCACGTGCGCACCACAACCTAGCATTTCGCCAAGATCATCGGTAATGGTTCGAATGTAAGTCCCTTTTGAACAATGGACTTCCATTTCAATCTCATCGCCTTCAAAACGCAATAGTTCGATGGAATACACCGTGATTTTGCGAGACTCACGCGGAACCTCAACACCTTCACGGGCATACTCATAGAGCGGGCGACCTTGATACTTCAATGCTGAGAACATAGAAGGAACCTGATCGGTTTCGCCTTTAAAACTAGCGACACATCGTTCAAGTTGCTCTTGCGTTACATTCACTTCACGAGTTTCAACGACTTCACCGTCAGAATCGGACGTATTAGTACGCTCACCAAGCTTAGCTTTCACAACATAACGTTTATCCGAATCCAGTAAGAACTGAGAAAACTTCGTTGCTTCACCTAAACAAATTGGCAGCATGCCTGTCGCTAACGGATCAAGAGCGCCCGTATGACCGGCTTTTTGAGCGAAGTAGAGTCGCTTAACTTTTTGCAAAGCATCGTTTGACGAAATCCCGGTTGGTTTATCCAGCAAGATAACCCCATGAACTGGACGACCTTTACGACGACGAGCCATTACTCTTCGTCCTCGCGACCTGCTTCTTTTTGTTTACGCTTGTCATCACTCAACACTTCACTCACGAGGTTAGACATGCGCATACCTTCAACCAATGTGTTGTCGTAAGTAAAGCGAACCTCAGGCGTTAGACGGTGACGAATACGCTTACCAAGCGCCATACGTACTGGTACTTCATGCTCTTTTAGAGCCGCTAGACACGACTCTGGTGTTTGCTCACCAACACAAAGGAAAGTAACGAAAACTTTGGCATATGCTAGGTCACGTGATACTTCCACATCAGAAATCGTCACCATGCCAATGCGAGAGTCACGAACTTCGCGCTGTAGAATAAGCGCCAGTTCTTTTTGCAATTGCTGCGACACGCGTTGCGTGCGGCTAAATTCTTTTGACATTTCTTTTCTCACTATAGGAAAAATGGGGGGCTTGCGCCCCCCATGGTGTATTTAACAACCATTACTACTAATTAAAAAAGTCAGCAGCTATTTTGTCAATTAATCTAGAGTACGTTTAATCTCAACGATTTCGAATACTTCGATTTGGTCGCCTACGCGAACATCGTTGTAGTTCTTAACGCCGATACCACACTCGTAGCCGTTCTTAACTTCTTGAACGTCGTCTTTGAAGCGGCGTAGAGATTCTAGCTCACCTTCGTAGATTACAACGTTATCGCGAAGAACGCGGATTGGGTTATTACGCTTAATTGTACCTTCAGTAACCATACAACCTGCAATAGCGCCAAGTTTAGGAGACTTAAATACGTCACGTACTTCAGCAAGACCAATGATTTCTTGCTTGAATTCAGGAGCAAGCATACCGCCCATTGCCTGTTTCACTTCGTCAATCAGTTGGTAAATGATTGAGTAGTAACGAAGATCTAGGTTTTCATTTTCAATCGCACGGCGAGCAGAAGCATCAGCACGTACGTTAAAGCCTAGGATGATCGCATTTGAAGCAGCAGCAAGTGATGCGTCAGTTTCAGTAATACCACCAACACCAGAACCTACGATGTTCACTTTCACTTCGTCAGTAGAAAGTTTCAATAGTGAGTCTGCGATAGCTTCAACAGAACCTTGTACGTCTGCTTTAAGTACTACATTTAGCTCAGCAACGTCACCAGCAGTCATGTTAGAGAACATGTTTTCTAGTTTCGCTTTCTGTTGACGAGCAAGTTTCACGTCACGGAATTTACCTTGACGGTAGTTCGCTACTTCACGAGCTTTACGCTCATCACGAACAACCGTTGCTTCATCACCAGATGACGGCACGCCAGAAAGACCTAAAATCTCAACTGGAATAGATGGACCCGCTTCAAAGACTTCTTTACCAATCTCATCACGCATCGCACGTACACGACCGTATTCTTGACCACAAAGAACGATATCGCCTTTGCGAAGTGTACCAGACTGAACAAGTACAGTTGCAACTGGACCACGACCTTTATCAAGGAAAGATTCAACCACAACACCAGAAGCCATACCATCAGCAACCGCTGTTAGCTCTAGAACTTCAGATTGAAGTAGAATTGCTTCTAGAAGACCGTCGATGTTTGTACCCTGTTTTGCAGAGATATGAACGAAGATGTTCTCACCGCCCCACTCTTCAGGAATAACGTCGTATTGAGCAAGCTCATTCTTAACGTTATCTGGGTTTGCACCCTCTTTATCAATTTTGTTTACCGCGATAATCAAAGGTACGCCAGCCGCTTTCGCGTGTTGGATAGCTTCAACAGTCTGTGGCATTACGCCATCATCTGCAGCAACAACTAGAACAACGATATCCGTCGCTTGAGCACCACGAGCACGCATAGCAGTAAATGCGGCGTGTCCAGGAGTATCAAGGAAGGTAATCATACCGTTTTCAGTTTCTACGTGGTATGCACCGATGTGCTGAGTAATACCACCCGCCTCACCTGACGCTACGTGCGTACGACGAATGTAGTCAAGTGTAGATGTCTTACCGTGGTCAACGTGACCCATGATAGTAACAACTGGAGCACGAGATACGGCTTCAGACGTTGCATCACGGTCAGATAGTACCGCTTCTTCAAGTTCGTTTTCTTTACGAAGAACCACTTTGTGACCCATTTCTTCAGCAACAAGCGCTGCTGTTTCTTGGTCAATAACTTGGTTGATTGTCGCCATTGCACCCATTTTCATCATTACTTTGATGACTTCAGTGCCTTTTACTGACATTTTTTGTGCCAGCTCAGAAACAACAATCGTTTCGCCGATAACAACATCTTGCTTAGCAACTTGTGCAGACTTGTCAAAACCATGCTGCATTGAGCTAGGTTTCGCCAACTTACCTTTACGACCACGTTGGTTACGACCACCACGGCCACCGCGAGAATCATCACGATCTTGCGTTGATTTCTTTTTACGACGACGAGGCGTTTTCTCTTCGCTACGGTCTTGAGCATCTTCTGCTTCACGAGCGTAAGTTGAAGTCGTTACGTGATAGTCACCTTTCTCGCTTTCTTTCGACTTCTTCTCTTGCTCAGACCAGCGCTCAGCATTCTCTTCAGCCAACTTCTTCGCTTCTTCTGCGAGGCGAGCGGCTTCCGCTTCAGCCTTACGTTGTGCCTCTTGTTCTTGACGGCGCTTCAACTCGTCAGCTTCTTTTTTCGCTTCAGCATTCTTTGCGTTCATTTGTTTCTTGGCCTTTTCCGCTTCGTCGCGCTTTTGATCTGTTGAATCTGCATTGCGTTTTTCATCAGCTTTACGTTTAGCAGTTTCCTCTGCTGCACGTTTTTCTTCAGCTTCTCGCTTTGCTTTCTCTTCAGCTTCGCGCTGTGCTTTCTCTACAGCGTCACGTTTGGCTAGCTCTTCGGCTTCACGTTGTGCACGCTCTTCCGCCTCACGTGTTGCTGCTTCCTCAGCTTCACGTTTCTCTTGCTCGTCAATAGCGCTGCGCTTTACATAAGTACGCTTTTTACGTACTTCAATTTGTACATCTTTGCTCTTACCACCACCAGAGGCAACAGATAACGTACTACGTGTTTTACGTTGTAGCGTTAGTCGCGTTGGTTCAGATTCACCAGATGTATCACCATGTTCTTTTTTCAGGTGTGTAAGAAGTGTTTGCTTCTCATCATCATTAACCTGATCACTTTCTGATTTTTTAAGACCAGCATCAGCAAGTTGTTCAATTAGGCGTTCAACTGGCGTACCAATTTCTTCGCTAAGTGCTTTAACCGTAAGTTTTGTCATGCAACTACCTCCTTGCTGATTATTATTCTTCGTCGCCGAACCAACAAATGTTACGTGCAGCCATGATAAGTTCACCAGCACGTTCTTCTGTTAATCCTTCGATACCCTCAAGCTCGTCGACACCTTGGTCTGCAAGATCTTCAAGAGTTGCTACACCTTTAGCAGCCAGTTTAAATGCCATTTCACGCTCAAGACCTTCTAATGCTAGTAAGTCTTCAGCTGGCTCAACGCCTTCAAATGATTCTTCTTGTGCAAGAGCCATTGTCGTTAGTGCGTCTTTAGCACGACCACGAAGTTCTTCAATGATTTCTTCGTTTAGGCCATCGATGTCTAGAAGCTCGTTCACTGGCACGTACGCCACTTCTTCTAGAGTCGAGAAACCTTCTTCTACTAACATCTGCGCGAAATCTTCTTCAATATCAAGATACTTCATGAAGTTTTCAATTGAAGCAGACGCTTCTTCTTGGTGTTTCTTCTGCAGGTCAGCGACTGTCATTACATTCAGCTCCCAACCAGTCAGTTGAGAAGCAAGACGAACGTTTTGACCGTTACGACCAATCGCTTGCGCTAGGTTATCCGCTTCTACCGCGATATCCATTGCGTGTGCGTCTTCATCAACAATGATTGAAGCAACATCTGCCGGTGCCATCGCATTAATAACAAATTGTGCCGGGTTATCATCCCAAAGCACGATATCAATACGTTCACCACCAAGCTCACCAGAAACAGCTTGTACACGTGCACCACGCATACCAACACACGCACCAACAGGGTCGATACGACGGTCGTTAGTTTTCACAGCGATCTTAGCACGAGAACCTGGATCACGAGCTGCTGCTTTCAATTCAATTAGCTCTTCCGCGATTTCTGGCACTTCAACACGGAATAGTTCAGCTAGCATTTCAGGCTTAGAGCGAGTAATGAATAGTTGGAAACCACGCGCTTCAGGGCGAACAGCGTAAAGTAAACCACGAACTCGGTCACCTGGACGGAAGTTTTCACGTGGCAATTGGTCATCTCGTAGGATAACCGCTTCCGCGTTGTTACCTAGGTCAAGAATGATCGTTTCACGAGTCACTTTCTTAACAACACCGGTAACTAGGTCACCTTCGTTATCAATGAATTGTTCAACGATTTGAGCGCGTTCAGCTTCACGAACTTTCTGTACGATAACTTGCTTCGCTGTTTGAGTCGTAATACGGTCAAACGTCACCGATTCAATTTCATCTTCAACGTAGTCGCCAATTTGAACAGATTCGTCTTCAAATTGTGCTGCTTCAATTGAGATTTCTGTTGTTGGCGTTTCTACTTCAGCAACAGCCATCCAACGGCGGTAAGTCACAAACTCACCTGTTTTACGATCAATTTCAACGCGAACTTCAATTTCTAGTTCGTGCTTCTTCTTCGTTGATGTTGCTAGCGCTGTTTCTAACGCTTCGAAAATACGTTCACGAGGTACCGCTTTCTCGTTAGAAACCGCCTCAACTACCGCTAAAATTTCTTTACTCATTTATCTAGCCTCTAAGCTTTCTTTTTTAGGGACCTAAAATTTAGGAATCAGGTTAGCTTTAGAAATGTTGCTAAGCACCATTTCTTCTTCGTTACCATCAGCAAGGATTGTGATGTTTTCGCCATCAACAGATTGGATAATGCCTTTCCACTTACGACGGTTACCCACAGCCATTTTGAGAACGATGTTGACCTCGTGACCAATGAATTGTACGTAGTGTGCTGCTTTAAACAGTGGACGTTCAAGACCAGGTGAAGACACCTCTAGGTTGTAAGCCACCGTAATTGGATCTTCGACATCCATCACTGCACTTGTTTGACGACTCACTTCTGCGCAATCATCAACGGTGATACCATTTTCATGGTCGATATACATACGAAGCGTTGAATGCTCACCAGCACGGATGAACTCTAAACCAACCAATTCGTAACCCAAAGCTTCAACCGGAGCTTCAAGTAATTCTGTAAGTTGTCTTTCTAAACCAGTCATTTAACCACTCCAGAAACAAAAAAAGGGCTTAAAGCCCAATTTAAATCCCAAGCACACATACCTGAACTTTAAAAAGCTCAGATAACAAAAAACCCCGAAAAAGTCGGGGTTTTTTGTTGCTGGACCCTGATGCATTAAGGATACGCAATAAATGGCAAACTTAAAAAGTTATTCATTTATTTCCTTAATGTGCAGTGATTTTTTCACACTGCTAAACTTGCAATCCATCAACACTTAGAAAGTATTGGTTGCGGGGGCCGGATTTGAACCGACGACCTTCGGGTTATGAGCCCGACGAGCTACCAAACTGCTCCACCCCGCGTCCGACTTGCTGTGCATTATACGCTCAACAAACTGTATTACAAGTTTATAAATAATGGTGCCGAGAGAGGGACTCGAACCCTCACACCATAAGGCACTAGCACCTCATGCTAGCGTGTCTACCAATTTCACCATCTCGGCTTAAGCTGTTCGCTTATTGAGGAATTTCGTCGCTTGATTTAGCAGGAATTTCACTCACAGTATTATCAGCTTGCTGTTCAATAACTTGACCTTGTGAAGGGTCAACCCATTGAGACTCGCCTTTGTGGGTATACATGTTACCCAACACTAAGCTAATAACAAAGAATACAATTGCAAAAATTGCAGTCATTCGGGTTAGAAAATTTCCTGAGCCGCTAGCACCAAACACTGTGTTTGACGCGCCAGCACCGAATGAGGCTCCCATGTCTGCGCCTTTACCTTGTTGAATCAACACTAGGCCAATAACACCAAGCGCAGCCAACAGGTAAATCACAAGTAGAACTTGAATCATATGTCCACCTATGTTCCTAATTGTTGAGCCAGCGCTGCTTTCTTCGTAATAGTGAAGTATTCACCATATTTAGAAAACCTGGCTATGACCTCCTAAGAGAAGGCGGTGGCAATACTAACGAATGCCGCACTGACTGACAAGATAAAAATAAGAAAAACCGTAGCTTTAGAGCCTAAACGCTCAAAAAAGGGGCAATTAGGCTCATTTCGACAAAAACTCACGATGATGAATGTCTAGGGTGACCAATAAATCAATGTTGTTCCCCTTAACTATCACAGCCATCGCTTGTGATTAGCAACTCGCTTTAACGGCATCTGCAATATATTGTGCTGATTGATTCACTAGGGCATCATCTTCACCTTCCACCATGACTCTAAGCAATGGCTCCGTACCTGATTTACGTAACAGGACTCGGCCTTTATCCGCTAATTCACTTTCTACCTTCAACACAGCTTGTTTAACCGCTTCTGCTTCAAGTGGGTTTGCGTCGCCACTAAATCTAACGTTGATAAGCACTTGCGGATAAAGTGTCATGCCGCTTGCGAGTTCATTAAGTGACATTTTCGAGCCAACCACCGATGCCAACACTTGTAAGCCAGCAACAATCGCGTCACCTGTGGTGACTTTATCTAGCAAAATAACATGACCTGAATTTTCTGCGCCAATTCTCCAGCCTTTTTCTAGCAGTTGTTCCATGACATAGCGGTCACCTACAGCTGCACGGACAAATGGAATACCCAGCTGCTTTAAACCGTTTTCCATACCAAGATTGGTCATGAGCGTCCCTACAACGCCACCTTTAAGCTCTCCTCGGCGCAGCGCATCACGAGCAATGATGTACGCAATTTGGTCACCATCAACCTTATTGCCTAAGTGATCAACCATAATGATACGGTCACCATCACCATCAAAAGCAAGACCAAGTACTGCCTGCTCTTCCAATACACGAGCTTGCAACGCGGCGACATCAGTGGCACCCACTTTGTCGTTAATATTGGTACCATCGGGTTCTGCGCCCATAACAATCAAGTCTGCACCTAGTTCACTAAAGACTGCTGGTGCAATTTTGTATGTGGCACCGTGTGCACAGTCGATAACAATTTTCACGCCCGATAAATCTAAGTCGTGCGGAAAAGTACTTTTACAAAACTCAATATAACGGCCTGCCGCATCATTCAAGCGACTTGCTTTACCTAATTGCGCAGATTCGACACATTCAATGTCTTTGTCGAGTTCAGCTTCAATCGCAAGCTCAATTGCATCAGGAAGCTTTGTTCCTTCGGAAGAAAAGAATTTAATGCCATTATCATAGTACGGGTTGTGAGAGGCAGAGATAACAATCCCCGCCTCTGCACGGAACGTTTGCGTCAAATACGCCACGGCAGGAGTCGGCAATGGTCCGGTAAAAATGGCTTTTAGCCCCGCAGCCGATAAACCAGCCTCTAATGCTGATTCCAGCATATAACCAGAAATACGGGTGTCTTTACCAATAATGACTTTTTTTGTGCCTTGCTTTGCAAGAACACGTCCAGCAGCCCAGCCAAGCTTTAGTACAAAATCAGGTGTGATCGGATATTGTCCTACCTTACCGCGCACACCATCAGTACCGAAATAACGTCGTTGTGACATGTAATTTCCTTTTTCTATTTTTATATATTGTTCTGCATCATCTCAACAATAGCCATTGCTTCGATGGTTTCTTTTGTATCGTGAACTCGAATAATCTGCGCGCCTTTTTGTGCTGCGAGTATTGCACAAGTGACACTTCCGACCATACAGTCGGCAGGTTTTTTATCGAGTAATTTAAATATCATCGACTTTCTCGACATCCCCGCCAACACGGGCAAACCGAACTGGTGAAATTTATCAAGATGGGCCAGCAAGTGATAATTGTGTTCCAGGGTCTTACCAAAACCAAAGCCTGGATCAAGAATAAGCTGCTCTCTTGCGATACCCACGCTTTCACAAGCTCTAATTCTTTCGTCCAAAAAGTCTTGAATGTCCTTAAGCAGATCATGATACGTCGGTGCCTGCTGCATTGTCCTCGGTTGACCTTGCATATGCATCAAACAAATAGGGACATTAGCCGCGGCTGCCACTTCAAGAGCACCGGGCTCTTGCAGCGCCCGAACATCATTGATGATATCAGCCCCTGCTTCAACCGCCTGTTTCATTACTTCAGCTTTACTAGTATCAATTGAAATCCAAACATCATGATGTTGACGAATAGCCTGGATAACAGGAATAACACGTGACAACTCTTCACTTAGCGCAACGTCGGGCGCGCCCGGTCGTGTGGATTCACCACCCACATCAATAATAGTCACACCGGCTCGGATCATTGCAGCCGCTTGCTCAAGCGCATTATCAATAGAGTTGAACTGGCCACCATCGGAGAAAGAGTCAGGTGTCACGTTGAGGATGCCCATAATTTGCGGGCGATCTAAATAAAGGGTTTTATTATTAGCATTTAATAACATGGCAATAAATCATGGCTGTATAAACGAAAAAAGCCCCGAGAGATCCTCGGGGCTTAATAATTAAAGACTACTCAGAATCTTTTTTTGAGGATGTAGTTGAACTGTTATCTTCAACATCTTCAGCTTTAGTTTCTGCTACTTCAGGCTCCGGCGTTGCCTCTGCTTTCGCAGGCTCGCTCTTAGCTTCTGGTTTTGAAGTGTCTTGAGCGTTGGCTTGGTCACCCCAACCAGCTGGTTCACGAATGGTCTCTTTGCGTTCCATCAAGTCATCAATTTGACCCGCATCGATGGTTTCATATTTCATGAGCGCATCTTTCATTGCGTGCATCAAATCCATGTTGTCTTCAAGGATTTGTTTCGCTCTGTCATAGTTGCGGTCAATTAATACGCGAATTTCTTCATCGATTAATCGAGTCGTTTCGTCAGAAACATGCTTTGCTTGACTCATGCCGCGACCTAGGAAAACTTCACCTTCTTCTTCCGCATAAAGAAGTGGACCAAGTTTTTCAGAGAAGCCCCACTGCGTCACCATCTTACGAGCGATATCTGTTGCACGTTCGATATCGTTTGATGCACCAGTAGAAACATTGTCTTTACCGTAAATAAGCTCTTCCGCTAGTCGACCACCATATAAACTAGAAATCATAGACTCTAGATGCTGACGAGACATGCTAACACGATCTTGTTCTGGCAAGTACATGGTCACACCCAGTGCGCGACCACGTGGAATGATAGACACTTTGTATACAGGATCGTGCTCTGGCACTAAACGTCCAACAATTGCGTGACCCGCTTCGTGATACGCTGTTGACGCTTTCGTCTCTTCCGACATCACCATAGAGCGGCGCTCAGCACCCATCATGATTTTGTCTTTCGCCAGTTCAAACTCGACCATAGAGACATTACGCTTATTGCCACGAGCGGCAAATAGAGCAGCTTCGTTCACAAGGTTAGCAAGATCAGCACCAGAGAAGCCAGGTGTACCACGAGCAATCAATGATGGTTCAACATCGGATGCCAATGGCACTTTACGCATATGCACTTTAAGGATCTGTTCACGACCACGTACATCTGGAAGGCCAACCACAACCTGACGGTCAAAACGACCAGGACGAAGTAATGCTGGGTCTAGTACATCTGGACGGTTAGTCGCGGCAATAACAATGATGCCTTCATTACCTTCAAAACCATCCATCTCAACAAGCATTTGGTTTAGTGTTTGCTCACGTTCATCATGACCACCACCCACACCTGCGCCACGTTGGCGACCAACTGCATCGATTTCATCGATAAAGATGATACACGGTGCGGCTTTCTTTGCTTGTTCGAACATGTCACGTACACGAGATGCGCCGACACCGACAAACATTTCAACAAAGTCAGAACCTGAAATCGTGAAAAACGGTACTTTTGCTTCACCCGCAATGGCTTTTGCAAGTAAGGTTTTACCCGTACCAGGAGGACCGACTAAAAGAATACCCGTTGGGATTTTACCACCGAGTTTTTGGAATCGGCTTGGATCACGTAAGTAATCCACCAGCTCTTTCACGTCTTCTTTTGCTTCGTCACAACCTGCAACGTCAGAAAACAGAGTTTTGATCTGCTCTTCACTCATCATACGAGCTTTGGATTTACCAAAGGACATTGCGCCTTTGCCACCGCCGCCTTGCATTTGACGCATGAAGAAAATCCAAACACCAATAAGAAGAATCATTGGGAACCACGAAATAAAGATAGTGCCTAGCAGGCTCTGTTCTTCTGGCGGTGTACCTGAAACTTTTACGTTTTGGTTGATAAGGTCATCAAGAAGTTTTTGATCATAAACCGGCATGTAAGTCACAAAACGACTACCGCCACGGCGAGTAAAGGTTATCTCGCTGTCTTTAAACTGCGCTTCTTGAATCTGGCCATTGCCAACTTCCTGTACGAACGTGGTGTAATCTACCGCTCGACCATTGCTTTCGCCAGGTCCAAAGCTTTGGAATACCGACATCAACACAACGGCGATGACTAACCACAAAATTAAATTCTTTGCCATGTCACTCAAGGTGTCAGTCCTCGATAACTAATTGTAATTAAAGGTAGGGTACTACAGTTTTTCAGCTGTAGCTACAATGTTAATTTTCTCTTTGTAAACTAATGTTCAGCCTTTGTATCCATTAGCTACAATAAATACCTCACGAGAGCGAGCTCTAGATGAGTCCGGTTTGCGAATCTTCACCACTTTGAACATTTCGCGCACTTCTTTTACGTACTGATCAAACCCTTCGCCCTGAAAAACTTTGACGACAAAGCTGCCTCCAGGAGCTAAGGCTTGTCTACACATATCTAATGCTAGTTCAACAAGATACATTGCTCTAGGTTGATCAACAGATAAATTTCCAGCCATGTTTGGTGCCATATCTGACATCACAACATCGACCATATCTGGTTGTATTTTTTCTAGCAGTGCATCAAGTACCGCTTCATCTCTAAAGTCACCCTGTAAAAAACTGACTCCAGCAATTGAATCCATCGGTAATAAGTCACAAGCAATGACCTGTCCTTCGTCACCGACAACTTTAGCGGCATACTGTGACCAACCTCCAGGTGCTGCACCCAAATCGACCACAGTCATTCCAGGTTTCAGTAACTTATCTTTGTTTTGAATCTCTTCAATTTTAAAGATAGCACGAGATCGATACCCTTTTCTTCTGGCTTCATTCGCATATTTATCATCAAAATGCTCCTTCAACCAACGGCCTGAACTGGCCGAGTGTTTTTGCTTACTCATTCAAAATCCAACGTAACAAGGGCAAACCCTTAGAATAAAGTATAGTCTTCGTCATTAGATGGCGTTAAAATACGACTTTTCAACCCTAACACTAAATAAATTTGGCCGCGTTATGAACTTAAGCACGAAACAAAAACAGCACCTAAAAGGCCTAGCACACGCACTGAAACCCGTTGTGCTTCTAGGCGCAAATGGACTAACAGAGGCTGTTCTAGCGGAAATCGAAATCGCTCTTGACCACCACGAACTGATTAAAGTTAAAGTGGCTTCGGAAGACCGTGAAACTAAGCTATTGATTGTTGATGCGATTATCCGTGAGACAAAAGCAGAAAAAGTACAAGTTATCGGTAAAACACTTGTTCTTTATCGCCAATCAGAGCAAAAGAAAATCGAATTACCTCGTAAATAGCGAGCGTTCTATTCGTCACATTGTTGAAACATCTCGTTTCAACTTAAAAAGGTCGCGTAATGCGGCCTTTTTTGACTGTGCTAAACGTTATTACTCGCTAATAGTATGCACAAGTCGTACATACCGACGACACGAAGTACAAAAAAAGCCGCGCTACGCGACTTTTTATTATATAAGTGAAGATTTAGATGTATGCAACTTTGTCGATATCAAAATCTTTTTGACCACCCGGTGTTGTGATCGTCACTTCATCACCTTCCATCTTACCAATCAAACCACGTGCAATTGGAGAGCTGACTGAAATACGACCCGCTTTGATATCCGCTTCATCATCACCAACGATCTGATAGGTCTTTTCTTCGTCAGTATCAACATCAATCAAGGTAACGGTAGTACCAAAAATGATTTTTCCATTGTTATCCATTTTCGTCACATCAATAACTTGTGCGACAGAAAGCTTGTATTCGATGTCACGAATCTGAGCTTCGCAGATGCCTTGCTCTTCACGCGCGGCGTGGTATTCAGCATTTTCTTTTAAATCACCAAGCTCACGAGCTTCCGCAATTGCTTGAGAAATAAGAGGACGAAGTTTAAGTAGTCGCTCTAGTTCTTCACGTAATTTAAGCTCACCGCGAGCGGTCATTGGAACCTTTTCCATTTTAACAACCTCTTTTCCAAATTTTACTTTGGACAAAAAAACCCTACTCAAACAAAGCTTGAGTACAATTTAAAAATAACTGGATTAAGCCTAGTGTAATCAATCTAAGGATACAAATCATCGAAATTCATAGCTTGATACTATGTTGTATCAACATGGAGCTTCAATCTACTGGCTTCATAACTTCAATTTACTGGCTTCATAACAATGAGATCACGTCAACGTGCCTGACTAGGCACATAACAGCCAATCAATATAACGCAGAAATCTCTATTGCTGCAAGTTCAACACCAACAGAAAAGCTCAGGATCGTGCACAGTTTTTTTGTTCGACATACAACAACTCGACCATCCAAGTAAATTTAACCCAAAGTTTCCCAAATAGCGCTTTATCTCCGCAATATTGGTTGCTAGCCTACAACAACATACACTAAGACTGACTCTACGGTTATGACCATCAAGCACACGCTAGTCGCACTTACTTTGTCCATTATTTCACCGTTCATCCATGCCTCTGATGTAAGTACACTATTACCAGCAGGGAGCCGAGCCAGTATTTATCTAGACTCCATTGAGCAGACTTCTTCGCCTTTAGTCAGCCAAAACACACAAGACTACTTTCCTCCGGCTAGTACACTAAAGGTTGTTACAGCTCTTGCGGCAAAGCTCTCTCTTGGCGATGATTTCCATTTCAAAACAACCGTATCTACAGCAGGAAATGATGTCATCATTCGCTACTCTGGAGATCCGTCATTTTCAAGAAAAGATCTTCGCGCCATGCTACGCAAAGTAAAAACATTTACTGGAAATCAGGTTGATACAGTATGGCTCGATAACCGCACATTTGCTGGCTACAACCGAGCGGTTGGCTGGCCTTGGGATATATTAGGCGTCTGCTACAGCGCCCCTGCATCGGCAATTACACTAGACGGAAATTGTGTCCAAGGTGCGCTGTACACCAATAATGATGGCACAACGCGTATCCACATTCCGCCACATCAGCCCATAGTCGCGATATCGACCGCCCGCAGTGTGACTAAGCAACAGCAACAAGAACAACATTGCGACCTTGAGCTAAGAACCACAGCAGATAATCGTTATTCACTTGATGGCTGTGTGGTACAGCGTCAATCCCCTCTACCACTAAATTTTGCCATGTCCTCTCCAGCAAAATTTACTCAAGCGGTGATTCGAGATGAAATGGATAAGCTTGGTGTGACCATCTCTGGCGGCATCAACATTGGTGCGCCAGAAAACACTAAGCTCACTGAACGGGTTACTCACCATTCAGCGCCTTTACCTGAACTGCTCGCCACAATGCTGCGTGATTCCAATAACCTCTACGCTGACAATATCCTGAAAACTATTGGAGCAACACACTTCAAGCAACCAGGGTCTTTCAGCAACGGTACCACTGCGGTTAAAGCCATTTTAAAGCAACAAGCCAATATTGATATCGATAGTGCGGTATTAGAAGATGGCTCAGGACTTTCACGTAATAATCGCGTGACTGCCACGCAAATGGCCGACGTGCTCCATTATATCTATCGTCACGACGCCACTCTCGATCTGATTACTCTGTTACCGATATCGGGCAATAATGGCACCTTGAAGTACCGCCAAAGTATGAGAAAGCCCCCAATTAAAGGGGCGCTATCCGCGAAAAGTGGTTCATTATTTGGGACCTACAACATGATGGGCTATGGGCTGAACTCAAAAGGTAAAGTCGAAACCATTTTCGTGCAATTTGTCACCGACTACCATCTCGATAAATCACAAGCGGCTAAACCTGTGATATCTCCCTTGACCAATTTCGAGCAAACCTTGTATCGACAAATCATCGATTACAGCAGCGCTTTAGAGCGCTCTAACAACAAAGCACAGCCGTAGCTGTGCTTTGAGTGTTACTGAACGGTAAGTGTTACTGAGCGGAAAGTGTTAACTAGGTTGTGAGTTAAGCATATTGAATGGGCTAACTCACCCCTTACGATAAGCCTAGGAAGTAGTTCACAACCGTGAAATAGATCCACATACCCGATATATCTACAATTGATGCTAAGACCGGGCTTACTAATACCGCAGGGTCTAAACGAAATACTCGAGCAATAATCGGCAGCACACCACCAAGGGTGGTAGAAATCGTCACCTGTATAAAGAGCGCGACGGCGATTGATAGTGCTATGGTATTTAAATCAAAGCCATTTCCGGCATCAGGATGGCTAAATAGTAGAATTCTTGCCACCATAACTAAAGCCACTGCAGACGCTAGACAAATGGCGACGCGACTCTCTTTCCACAGCACATCCAACCATTGCCGCTTTCTCAGCTCACCTGTTGCTAACGCGCGTATCACCAAGGTTGCAGCTTGTGTCCCAGTATTTCCTCCTGCTGCAGCAATCACCGGCATGTACACCGCCAATAACACTAACTGACTGAGAATGTCTTCATACTGAGCGATAATAAGCCCCGAGACAATCCCCATTAAAGCAAGGGTAATAATCCAGCCAATACGCTGTTTAACGTGCTCTAACACTCCCGTCGTCAAATACCCTTGTGTGGTTTCTGCTTCGGAGTGAATAAAGCCAAGTTGGTGGGCAAAATGTCGTGCCCGTTTATCATGCCCCTGCAAATCTAGCTGTTGAATCAGGTGCTGGACTTGTCCAAACGCGCAGTGTTGCAACACGCCTACAGCCTCATCAATTGGCATTACTGTCAATAAATTGAGTTGCTGATCGTCGTCGTACTGCAAGAAAGCTTTGGTTGCCGCACTGATCTCTTCTTCTGAGAAACGAGGCGTGTTTTCAATATAAGTGTTGCTCATTACCGTCATGGCGAATCTCCCGATTAGCGTTGGTAACGACCATCAATTGTCACAAATATCCGCCAACCAAACTCGGTTGACATTCATTTGCAAAATAGTAGACAAGGAGAAAAATAAGAAAGGAATATAGATAAATAGCCTCCCACCTTGACGGCAGGAACGAAGATCGCAAAATACCGAAAAAGTGTTACTTTTCTCCTTTGATACTAGGAGGATGGTCGGTATTGTTCATAGGTATCTCCGAAAAAGCTATCGACTCGATAGCGGCGCTAGAATACCAAAAACACTCACTGAGTAAAGCCCATTTTCTCTGTTGAAACTAATTTTTACCTTTCTTAACTATTTAGCGATTTATCATGCGTATTATTTCCCCACGTTTGCTTGCCATTTCATTGTTTAGCGTGTTGCTACTCGCTGGGTGTAACTCAAAAAGTTCATCTCCGTCACTGCCCCCTAAGCCACCAGTTACCGATTGTAAAGTGAACTGGCAAACCGAATTCCAACACCTCAATCGCGCATGGCAACGCTCTCGCTATGATCACAGCTGTAATGAAGGTAACGCTAATTTCCCTACAATAGAAACCGATACAACCGCAGAACATGCGCTGAACTATCAAAACATTTTTGACCGAGAACGAGAACTTTACGGCTATAACCCACGATTTATTCCGGGTCGCCCCTACTTCGATGCCAACAATCTCCCTTGGATGATTGTCAATAATATGAATCAATTTAACCGTGGTAACGATCAACCGGGTCATCATCAAGACCCTGTTACCTTAGAGAAAACGGGGAAGCCGCTGCACGCACTCACCTATGATGATCGTGTGTATTCATCGCTATATCCTAGCGGCACCGAGTGTACTGATTGTGATTCTTACTTAGTACGACTGACGGCGAATGGTGAGTGGGTTTCTATTTCTCTAAGAGGGTTAGAGCAAGAATTTGGCTTTAGGCAAAATGCCGATGGGCTTGACGGCTATCGCTACCGCTATATTGAACAGGTTTATTTCCGAGACAATGGCGATGTCTTTTTTAAACTCGACCATGGGGTGATCCGCTATCAAGCGTCAACACAAACGTGGCTCGGCTATCCACAAAACTGGATTGCTCAAACCGAAATGGTTGGCAACGGACAGGACGCCCCTTTATTTGTCCGCTCCAAAAATAGCACCTACACCATCTTACGCCTGGTCGAGCAAGGGAATGATGAGCTAGAGTGGCAGCAAGAAACCCTAACGCTACCGCTATCACTTGGTTTATATCGAGGTAGTCATCCGATTGTATGGGAAGGCAATACGCTTCATATCGCTGCGATTAGCTTTGAAAGCGATGTAAATAACCGAGAGTCATACAATACGGGGCAATACTATGTGCGCTACCAATTAGGTAGTGAAGCGGCAGATGTGATGTTTATGGGTTGGAGTGGCTCAACGTCACAAGCAACGCCTGACTCACATAATCAACCGATAATCCTTATCGATAGCCACAAGCGTCTACACTACATTTCTGGGGCACACAACCATCAGATTTGGCATCGCTACTCTCTTCAACCTGTCACCAATACTGATTGGAACAGCGATCATAACCTATGGGGGAATACAGTCGAGGCAAATGATAAATTTTCCGCTGGGCCTAATGAAGCATTTGGTCAATACCCAGAAGATAAACCTCTTTCCGATACTGTGAATTATGTAGGGCAACCATACGGGCGTTATACCTATATCCATGCAGTCTTAACAAGCAACGATGATGTCTACTTAGCGATGAGAAACACTGCACCAAATACGTTGGCACCGCAAGGCTATCGTTTAGAGTGGGTTAAAGGCACGCTAGAGGGTTCTGGAGAGTACCAATGGCAAGACCAAGGTGTTGTAGTCATGCCAAACTGGCAGCAGTATTCAAACTACACCCAGAAGCTGCATCAAGATAAGCGCGGCAATCTATTTTTGCTCTATACCTATGAGATTCAAAACTTCAAAGAAAGCACTTGGTTCAACACACAAGCGCGACGTTCATATAGCAACGCTGAAGAGTGCGCGCTGGCCACATCAAGCAAGGATTGTATCAACACCTATCAAGTACATTATCAACGTTGGCCCAATGAAGAGCTGGCAGGTAACTCAAACCGATATAGTCAAGCTTATCAACACGATCCCGTGTTGCTTGTCAGCTCTGATAACGGACAGACTTGGCAACCAGCCACCACCGCAGGATTTATAGCAAACAAAATACCATAAAATTTCGGCCTAGTTGTTACACTAATCGGTCATCAACTAGGCCATAATCCTGGTAAGTTCCTGGTCTGCTACTGCACTTTGAGAGAATGAGCTTCCATGTCAATGTTAAAGTGCTTTTTCACTTGTTCAGCGTAGCGATCATCGAAGGGGGCATCAATACTCATCACGCTATCACCTTGGGTGATTTTTAGTATGTTATCGAGCAAAGTAATCATTCCATTTTCGATAGGAAGCGCCACTATTGTAGCCGATGTAAATACCGAGTGTTGACTGGTTGACGTATAGTGATTGCCACATTCGATGTCCCCCTGACACACAAAGGAAAGATCAAGGCTATATAAATCGAACCACTCATTATCACGCTTAACTTGTAACATAAAGCCATAGCGCTCTTCTTCAATAAACCGAAACGTTTGATAATCAATATGCTGCTCTTGCCCTACTTCAAGCAACAAAGGCTTCCTGGGCGTCTGAGAGCCAAAGCCAGCATCAACAATCCAGCGTTGGTCGTTCAATGTGATTAAAGAAACCTGATGCGTTCTACCCGACGGCTCACCAGAAAGGTGAACACGTGCGAGCAATGCCCGACCATCAAAACCAACCGCTTGTAATGCATGGAGCAATAAACCGTTCACTTCAAAGCAATAGCCGCCCCTTTCACTTAAAACTAACTTCTCGAAAAGGTTATCTAGACCCAAACGAATCGCACGTCCAGCGGCAACATCAAAGTTCTCAAACGGTATCCTACGATGTTGACACTTGTGCAGCTTACGCAAACCGTCTAGATCGACAGTGATGGGACAAGCAACACCTAGCTTAGAGAGATATTGATTAAGTTGGATTGACGTCATCATTGTTGGCTTCCCTAACCAGTAAAATGCGAATAGCTCATTGGTGATTTATACTACGCGGATACAAAAAAACGCTCAAATATGAAATCACTCTCCCTTGCTAACTCACTTAGCGGTAAGAGTGATTCATACTCAAGCGTTTACGTTCACCGTTCTAAATTCAGATAGGCTAAACGCCCTATTGAACGCGTCGTAGCACCACTTTTAGCGCTTCAAAATCATTATTCAGATCTTCTGATAACAATTCCATCGCAGCGTGTTTTGCAAGCGGTGCTGGAAGCTCGATATCTGTATCTAGAATATCATCGACAACTTCTTTAAATTTCGCCGGATGCGCGGTACACAAGAATAGGCCGGTCTCACCCTCTTGCAGTTGCTCATCTAAGACGCGATACGCGATCGCACCATGTGGCTCACATAGATAACCTAGTGAATTGAGTTCGCGTACCGACTGTGCACTTTGCTCATCAGTAACCGCCCCTTTGCCTAGCGTATCAAGCCCCCAGCCTTTCAGCTGACATAGCTCTTCAATACGTGGCCAGTTATTCGGCTGACTCACATCCATTGCATTAGACGTTGTCGCAACGGTCGGTTTAGGATCCCACTGCCCCGTTTCTAGGTAACGGGGTACGGTATCATTCGCATTTGTTGCCGCAATGAAGCGTTTAATCGGCAACCCAAGTGCTTTAGCAAGCAACCCTGCGGTTAAATTACCGAAGTTACCACTTGGCACTGAGATAACCAGGTTTTCACGCTGTGCTTTGCTTAGCTGTGACGCAGCTTCAAAGTAGTAACAAATCTGCGCCATTAATCGACTAATGTTGATTGAGTTTGCCGAGTTAAGACCAATTTCTTTTCGCAACTCCGCATCATCAAAAGCTTGTTTCACTAACGCCTGACAGGCATCAAAATCGCCATCAATCGCCACGGTGTGGATGTTTTTACCTAGCGTGCAAAATAGCTTCTCTTGCAGTGGGCTGATTTTCCCTTTTGGATACAAAATGACGACATTAATGTCTTCCATACCATAAAACGCATGAGCAACAGCTGCGCCAGTATCACCAGACGTTGCCGTTAAGATCGTGATTTTTCCACCATCCGATACCGCAGCAAGGGAGTTAGCCATGAAGCGGCCACCAAAATCTTTAAACGCTAGCGTCGGGCCGTGAAAAAGCTCTAACGCATACACGCCCTCTTTCACTTCTTTGATTGGCGCAGAGAATTGGAACGCGGCATCCACCATTTCCGTCACTTTCTCTTTTGGAAGCTCATCACCAATCAGTGCCGAGAGAATTTTTGCGCTGCGAGATACAAAATCTTCCGCTAATAGCGCATCGACATCCTCAAACTTTGGTAGTTCAGAGGGAAAGAATAGCCCTTGGTTACGGCCTAGCCCTTGACGGACGGCCTGACCAAAAGAGACTTGTTCATCATTTTCTTTGATATTGTAAAGCTTCATTGCTCACTTCCTGTTACTTTCGAGCCTTGCTTGTCCAAACGACAAACATGCACGAATCCTTCGTTATTCTGTACGTAATTTTCTTCTAACCATCGAGCAACGCGCTCTGCCACGTCTTTTTCTTTACAGATACTAAACAGCGTTGGTCCACTGCCAGAGATGCCCGTTGCTAACGCACCAGCCGCCTTTGCATACTCTCTTGCTTGACTAAAGCCTGGTAGCAATTTGGCACGATATGGTTCAGCAATCACATCTTTGATCATCTTCGCGGCTAATTCAGGCTGGCCAGAATGGCACGCATGAATGAAGCCAGCAAGATGACGACCGTGTGCGATGATATCTTGTCTGCGATATTGAGAAGGTAAAATCTCTCGCGCTTCTGCCGTCGAGACTTTAATCCCTGGGTACGCCATGACCCAATACCAATCATCAAAGCAAGGGACTTCTTGGCTAATAATACCAAGCTCTTCAAGCATCAGTTGCACGCCACCTAGATAGCAAGGTGCCACATTGTCATAATGGATGCCACCAGAAATTTGTCCTTCCATTTCGCCCATCAAGGCCAACAGCGCCATTTCATCCAGTGGATTACCATGATATTGATTAAGCGCGTCTAATGCTGCCACAATAGAGCAAGCACTCGAACCTAACCCCGAACCAATTGGCATGTTCTTTTCAAGCGTCATGTGAATCGGCTGAAGCGGGATACCTTTTTTATCCAACTCTCTCGCAAACACTTTCCAGCAATCATAAACTATGTTTTCTTGTGGATTGGATGGCAGCTTGTCAACAAAGCGCCCTTTCGTTGTAAGCTCGAAGGCCACATCACTGGCTTTAATTTCAACGCAATCACCCAGCAAGGTGCCATCAATTGGCGATACTGCAGCCCCTAACACATCAAAACCAACGCTTACATTACCGATAGACGCAGGAGCATAAACCACGACATTCTGACTCATTTTATACTCCTAATTTCCATCCAAGTGTACGCATCACATCAGAGAAGACACCAGCAGCGGTCACTTCCGTACCTGCGCCATAGCCACGTAGTACAAGAGGGATTGGTTGATAATAACGGCTGTAGAAAGCCAGCGCATTTTCACCATCTTTGATCTTAAACATAGGGTCATTTTCATCAACAGACGCGATGCGAACTCGGCACTTGCCATCGGCAATTTCACCAACATAACGCAGCACTTTACCTTCTGCGGCTGCGTCAGCAACAAGTTTAGAGAAGTACGCGTCGGCTTCAGGTAAGCGAGCCATAAAGTCTTCAATTGAACCGGAATCATCAAAGCCCGGTGGCAATGCTTGATCCACTTCCACATCTTCAAGCTCCAGTGCCATGCCAGCTTCTCGAGCCAAAATTAACAATTTACGAGCAACATCCATTCCTGATAAGTCATCACGTGGATCTGGTTCAGTAAACCCTTTATCTTTCGCAACATTCGTTGCCTGACTTAGGGTCAGTCCTTCATCCAACTTGCCAAAAATAAATGACAATGAACCCGATAGAATACCGTTGAATTTTTCTAATTCGTCACCAGCAGAAATTAAGTTCTGTAGGTTTTCAATAACCGGAAGACCTGCGCCTACCGTTGTTTCATACATCAGTTTACGGCGAGAGCTACGCGCCACATCACGAAGCTGATGATAATAAGCCATGCTTGAGGTATTAGCCTTTTTGTTCGGGGTAACTACGTGGAAGCCGGCGGCTAAAAACTCTGCGTACTGATTAGCGATCGTTTCACTTGATGTACAGTCAACCAATACCGGGTTAATGATGTGATTACGTTGAACTAATGCAGCTAATCCAGCCACGCTAAAGCGTTCCGTAACATCATTCATACGGTCTCGCCATTGTTCAAGTGGTAATCCCTTACCGTCGAGTAGCACACCTTTACTATTCGCTAGACCACAAACACGAATGATAATGCCTTTTTCCGCCAACTTAACTTGCTGACGTTGAATTTGATCAACCAGCTCGCCACCAACACCACCGACACCAACCACAAATACATCCAAAAAGTGTTTAGAATTGAATAGATTTTCATGACAAGCTTTGATCGCTTCTGAAATTTTATCTTCTGGGATCACGGCAGAAATCGCACGCTCTGACGATCCTTGAGCAATCGCAACAATATTGACATTCACTTCAGCCAGCGATGAGAAAAACTGCGATGCCACGCCGCGTGATGTTCTCATTCCATCACCCACTAGCGTCACAATCGCCACATCATCCATAAACTCTACTGGCTCAAGTAAGCCATTTTTCAGTTCTAGATCAAAGGTTTCTTCTAGGATTAGCGACGCTTTCACTCGGTCTTCTTCTTCAATACAAAAACTGATGCTGTATTCCGAAGACGACTGAGTGATTAAAACAATGGAGACCCCGGCAGAAGACATGGCACCAAAGACACGGCTCGCCATACCCACCATGCCCTTCATACCAGGACCGGATACGTTAACCATAATTAAGTTAGATAACGTAGTAATCCCTTTAATTGGTAAGTTATCCTCACCGGTATCTTGGCCTATCAAAGTACCCGCACCCTGAGGGTTAAATGAGTTTTTGATAAGGCATGGGATATGGAATTGAGCAATAGGAGCGATCGTTTTAGGGTGAAGTACTGAAGCGCCGAAATACGATAGCTCCATTGCTTCTTGATAACTAAGTGATTTAAGCAAACGAGCATCATCAACTAAACGCGGGTCGCAGTTGTAAACACCATCTACGTCT
Organism: Vibrio nomapromontoriensis; assembly: GCF_050337205.1. Taxonomy (NCBI): domain Bacteria; kingdom Pseudomonadati; phylum Pseudomonadota; class Gammaproteobacteria; order Vibrionales; family Vibrionaceae; genus Vibrio; species Vibrio nomapromontoriensis. The sequence continues at coordinate 242,400 of NZ_JAKJSS010000006.1, read as the reverse complement.
GTCCAAATTTCGCAGCAGTCCGCTCGCAAACAGGCGGCGAGTACTGCAGCAGAGTAATCTGAGCCATTACGACCTAATGTGACCAACTCACCTTTTGCATTGCCTGCCGTAAAGCCTGGCATGATATGAACAACGCCTTCCTCTAATGGGCTAGCTTGAAAGTTTTGAGTAGACACACCTACATCAACCATCGCTTCAAGATAGTCGCCATTCGCGTAAAGATACTTTACCGGGTCAATTAATGCCGCAGCTTGGCCTTTGGCTTCAAGTACCGCCTTCATCAATTGAATAGAGATACGCTCACCTTTCGAGATGATGCGAGCATTCACATGATCAGGGCAGGTACCAAGTAAACGGATGCCGTGTACAAATTGATGTAATTGAAACAGGGAAGTTTTCACCTGATTGTCAAAGTCTGTACTTTGAATATTGGGAAGAACCGATTGGATGTTGGCAAACAACGCTTTAAATGACGCCTCCAGCTCCGAAATCTGGAGTTCGACTTCACTATTCTTAAGTGCCGCCTCAATGACCGCGACTAGTTTGTTGGTTGTTTTTCCTGGTGCTGATAGCACCACAGCTAAATTTTCTTGCTGGGCGTTGTTGGCAATGATATCTGCCGCTCGTAAAAAGCGGTCAGCATCGGCTAACGATGAGCCGCCAAATTTTAGTACTCGCATCCTTTCCTCCCGAAATACTCAAAACAGGTAAAAAAAAGGCCCGTATCTTGGTGATACAGGCCTTGTTTTTGAATTTCTTCCGTCTACCAGCCTGCTCCAACATTGGTCATGTCGGTAATAATAATCGTGGTGGTCATTACTACTAGCTGGCTTCTATACATAGGTTTATCTACAAACTTTCTTATGTGCTTACCCATACGTTTACCGCACTTTCCGTAGGCTAGTCAATCAAAATCTGTACTTTTCTTAAATCAAGGGCGTTATTAGGGTCAATCACTAAAAAAAGACATTTATTGCAGATATATGTCATTAGGTTATGAGCAAATCGTTAAATGCTATATAGATTTACAACTTTTTGCTTAGATATTGTGCTTTAATTAGTGGACAAATAAAAAACAATAATAATGAACAAGGAGTGGTGCTATGAAAGCAATAATTGTGTCTGCTTTGTTCGTGTTATTGTCATTAAACACCGCACGATCGGCTGATCTACCTTCATTGCCCTCTCAACATGACGCCTCTCCCCATAACTTTTTCCTGCTGTCTGGCAGTAAGTCATCTGGCAATAACTTAGATCAATGGAATGTCGACAGTGGATACGCCTACTCAGCCTTCGACTCTGTTGATGTCTATATCGGGGCTCGCCTTAATAATTCTCTAGAATCAAGCGATAGAGGATTCCTCAGTGGTATGAGCTATCAAGTTTCGGAACGAATTTCGGTAAAAAGTATGCTACGCGGCTACCAGTATGAAGAAAATAACGTGAAGCAAGCAGGGATGGCGGCTGAGATATCAAGCCGAATGCGATTAACGGAAAACCTAGACGTACACGCCACCTTTGACTTTGAGAAAGTTCAACAAGGCGTAGAAGTCGGCCTAGGCTTTCGCTTTTAGCGCGTAATTAAAACGACAGTGCTTCCTTGGCAATTAAGATACCATTCCAATCTGAGTAGATGTAATGCCCCGGCTGAACTATCTGGTTATTCATCGTAAGTGTGACATTCACTTCCCCAGCACCACGCTTTTCAGTCTTAAACGGGCACGACCCTAACGCCTTAACGCCTAAATCCATCTCAGACATCGCAGCAACATCTCGAATGGCGCCGTTGACAATAACGCCCTCCCAACCATTCTCTATTGCCATGATTGCAAGCTGGTCACCAAGTAATGCTTTTTGGCAAGAACCATTTCCGTCGACGAAAAGGACCTTTCCTGCGCCATTGGTCGCCAGTATTTCACGTACTTTTGAGTTATCGTGATAGCAACGAATAGTCACTATCTCTCCCCAAAAAGCCGCTCTTTGACCAAAGTTTTGCAGCGGTACGTTCAGCAGCATCACTTTATCTTCGTGTTGGTCGCAAATATCAGGTGTGATATCTCTCATCTTTCCTCCATGAATTCTACTCAATAGGCTTACCTTTAGAGAGCATTAAATTAAAAATCCTTTTCATTTATCCAGCAGTTTGTAGCTAATCAGCCACACGCTCACTCAATAAACCTAAATTTTGGGGTTGGCGCTTGCCATCACACTGAACCAAAAACAGTACACCATTGTCGACAAAATAAATGGCATTTTGATGATATTTTTGTCCTAAGTCACACGCTTCAGCAAGCGTCATTTCAACAGCATAACTTTCTTCATACCAATCAAAAGTTGCATCACCAACCATTACTTTCAATCTTGACTTATGGCCAAAATCAAATGACAACTCATTGTTTTTAATGTAATTACACTCATTAGACAAACGAACGCTTCTCGGGTTCCATGCTGTGATTATCGCATACTGATTAACTAACCATGCTCGTTCAAATCTAAAGCAAGCATTTGCATAAGAAGCCCATAACTGCGCATTAACACACATATTGATTACCGCACCCGATTTACCTATTACTATTAATATTTGTTACAAGTCAGCTATTGATTTAAATCAACAAACTGCAAGGAATTAACATTTGACCATTGTTAGCATGCTGTTAACATATTAGAATTCGCCTCAATGACTAGCGGAATAATAAGAGATTTAAGGGATTTCTCGTTAGCTGGCAGCTTCATGGATGGCGACGCATATCGTAACTGTTTCTCTGATTGTAAGCAGAACATCCAAGAAACATTACCTATATGTTAACTTATTGCCTAGAATTTATTCTACTACAGCCCGATTTATCACAAGTTTAATTTAGGTACAGCCAATGCAAAGCCCGCAAATTCTTATTGTTGAAGATGAGCAAGTAACACGTAACACTCTTAAGAGCATTTTTGAAGCAGAAGGATATGCTGTATTTGAGGCCAGCGATGGTCAAGAAATGCATCAGGTCTTGTCTGACAACTCAGTAAACCTTGTTATCATGGATATCAACCTTCCAGGTAAGAACGGTCTACTTCTCGCTCGTGAACTTAGAGAGCAGGCAAATGTTGCCCTTATGTTCTTGACTGGACGCGACAATGAAGTAGATAAGATTCTTGGTTTAGAGATCGGCGCAGATGATTACATCACTAAGCCATTTAACCCACGTGAACTGACTATTCGTGCACGCAACCTTCTCACTCGCTCTATGAGCAGCAATGTGTCTCAAGAAGAGAAACGTAGTGTTGAGAAATACGAGTTCAATGGTTGGATACTTGATATCAACAGCCGTTCACTCGTTAGCCCTAGCGGTGAAGGTTACAAGCTACCACGCTCTGAGTTCCGTGCCCTGCTTCACTTCTGTGAAAATCCAGGCAAGATTCAAACTCGTGCCGACCTTTTGAAGAAAATGACAGGCCGTGAACTTAAGCCTCACGATCGTACTGTTGATGTGACCATTCGTCGTATCCGTAAGCACTTTGAGTCTGTCTCTGGTACGCCAGAGATCATTGCGACTATTCACGGTGAAGGCTACCGCTTCTGCGGCGACCTAGAAGAATAATCACTACATGATTGTAAAAAAGGGACGCATCAGCGTCCCTATTTATTGCGTATAATTTTTATTGCTTCAGCTCGCTTAGTAGACGGTATCAACCGAAACCTGCTTATTGAGCAACCACGTCTCTTTACCTTGATTCACTAGTAATAGCGCAACATCCATCGGCTGTGAGTTATTAAACTCTAATTGCCACTTAAAGGCCACTTCCCACTGCTGCTCACTATGGCTGCGTAGCTCAAAGTCATCTGCACTTAGCTCCCACACCTCGTCACCTTGCTTCAAGACCACTTTCAATACGTCCATATCCGCCGGTAACTGCTCCTTTCCGCTAAGATTAAGCGCCCCATGGATCGTTTGTTCTTTCATTAATGGCAGCGTCTCGCCCACCTTTGGCATCATATCGATCCATAAATTTGATGCCAATGAAATTGATTGCTGCTCAACCATAGCGGTATCACTCGCTGCCCATACCTCTGGGTTGCTAGTCGATGATGATACGCACCCACCAAGCGCAATGGCCAACGCCATCGCTGTGATCATTCTTTTCATTATGAACCCTTACTTTCTAACCAAGATTTTAACACTTGGATATCGTTACGATACTCGTTCTCTATTTCTTCAATCCAGTCTTCTATATTTTCCCACCACGCGGGTAAGTCTGGCGACTGTGCTTGTTGTGCCACAGATTGAATTCGCTTCAATCCTATAGACCCTGCAGCGCCTTTAATTTTATGCGCTTCAGAAGTAATTCCCGGCTGATCCCGTGCCGTCATATTGGATTGAAGGATCTCCATATAACCCGGCATCATATCCTCAAACATGGTGATACTATCGAGTACTGGCTTCGTTCCCACAATATCAACGTACGAGTCTAGCATCCCAATATCAAGTAAGCGTTCGTATAAATCACGATTAGCATTCATCAACTCTTCATCCTTTTCATTAGGTATCATGACTGATTTGGGTTCCATCGAAGATGAGAAGTCATTGATCACTTCGGTCAGAGCCTTCACATTTAGTGGCTTGCTGAGCGCGTCATCCATTCCTTGCTCAAGGTAATCTTGCTTGTTCTTAACCACATTCGCCGTCAATGCAACAAGCGGAGGCAGTTGTTCGTAATGGTTTCGATAATATTGGGCGACGTCAAAACCCGTCATATCGGGTAACTGAATATCCAATAATGCTAAATCGTAGTCTTGTGGCTGAAAGACACTTATCGCTTCTTTACCTGTCATTGCCACCGTCACGGTATGCCCTAAGCTCTCCAGTAGACTGCGTGCCACGGTAATATTTAATTCAATATCCTCAAGCATGAATATTCGTAACCCCTGTGGGGAACGTACTGGCTCGACAACCAATTGTCCTTCGTCAGCACAAGGCACATTGATCGAGATAGTAAAGGTGCTACCGAACCCTTCTTCACTATCAACCGTAATCTCTCCATCCATCATATGAATTAACTGCTGAGACACCGCTAAGCCTATACCAGTGCCCACGGCATGCAAGTTGTCCGTTTTTGATTTCACCTGATAATACATGGCAAAAATCTTATCGACCTCTGTTTGTGGAATGCCAACACCGGTATCTTCTACCTCAATAACGATGTGAGCAATGCCATCCATGACATCAGCGCTGACCGTCATCACCACGCCACCCTGCTTAGTGAATTTCATCGCATTACTGACAAGATTCCATATCACCTGCCTTAATCGCGTCGCGTCCACGCAGATCCCTTCAGGAAGATCCGTTAATCGCTCCAAATCAAAGCGCAAGCCTTTCTGCTCTGCCATCAAGGCCGAAATACTTTCTATTTCTACAATGAAGTCATCAAATTTAAGTGGCTCTGGATAGAGTTCCAGTTTACGTCGGTCAAATTTATCCATGTCGATAATGTCATTAAAGATATGACCCAGCGTTATTGCACTCACATTGATCGTTTGCATGTGACTACGCTGTTCTTTATCGAGTGGACTCTCAAGTAGCATGCGACTCAAACCCACAATACCATTAAGCGGTGTTCTTAATTCATGGCTAATTGTAGATATAAACGTCGTTTTGTCTCGACTGGCTTTTTCTAGTGACTCTTGATGGCGTTTTCGTTCGGTGATGTCGCGTCCAAAACCAACGAGGCCGAGATGGCGTCCATCTTTACTATAGAAGGGGACTTTACGCAGCTCGTAGTAACATTTCTTACCGTCGGGGTACTCTAACCATTGTTCATACGTCAGTGCTTGGTTGTTACTCATGACTTTATGGTCGGTTTCAACCACTTGCTCAGCAATTTCTTCCGAGTACACATCCCACGGTGTTAACCCCACCAACTCTTTTTCTTTTTTACCGGTTAGGTCTTCCATTGCTTTATTACAGCCAGAGAAGACGCCTTCTGCGTTTCGGTAATAGATCAAATCCGGAGAAGCATCAATAAACGACCGTAACAGTGCCGTTCGTTCAGCAAGTTCTAGCTGAGTTCGCTCACGCTGATATACCTCATTTTCAAGGTCCTTCATTGCCTCTTTGCGTGCATCTTCAGCTTTTTCCCGTTCTTCAATTTCTAGGTTCAGCTTACTGATGTTTTGCTGCAGCTTGACGTTCATCTCTTGGTCACGAGAACGCATATCCTTAAGTTTGGAGACCATTTTAGCTAATCGTTGTCGCGACTCTTCCAACTGATCGACGACCACTGACAAGAAATAGACCGCCCAAGGGGTGATGATGAGACCAAAGAATACCGAGCGAACGATATCGATATCATCCACTCGACCATTTAATACTAAGGTAATACCAACCTGCACAACCACGGCTAGAGCCACGAGCGCAAGAGCGAGTAAGATAGAGAAACGAACAATGCCAAGTCTCACTAAGAGATCGACATAATATTGAGCGAGGTTTTTGATGGGTTTCATTCAGCACTCCGTGCATGGTTACTTAGCCAAGTGTATCACTTCGCCTAGTTGCCATGCACGAATGCTCGATTATTTGAGTATAGGTTTGTGATAAACGAAAGGATTATTAAGAAGTGAACCTTGTGGCCCCTCAAGACACAGCTTTCTACCTAATTCCGTCATCGCTAACCAGCGATTTTCACACCATAACGGCGCTAGCAGTGTCGGTCTTCGCGCAGAAGATGCCACACGGTGGAAAACAATGTCTGATGGCGTGCGGCGAATCATTTCACCAGCGACATCGAGATAAAAGTCTAATGTTGGCGCTTCTAACCTACCAGCATGCCATGCCTTAGCCATGGTACTGCCTTCAACAATATGCAAACCGTGCAGTTTTATCCCATCCGTCCCCGTTAGCAATACTTTATCCAACGTATCGAGGTTATCTTGCTTACTTTCTTTCGGCAGCCCAACAATAAGATGAGTACAAACCTTAATACCTAACGCACGTGCGCGCTTGGTAATAGCATCATACACCTCAAAGTCATGACCACGATTAATACGCTTTAGCGTCTGATTGTTTGCTGTTTGCAGACCCAGTTCTAACCATATTTCATAGCCTTGCTTCACATAATCGGCTAATAAATCTAGCACGGCATCAGGGACACAATCTGGACGAGTACCCACGCATAGCCCTACGATGTCGGCATATTTTAATGCCTCTTCATACATACTTTTAAGGACTTGAACTTCGGCGTAGGTATTTGTATAGGCTTGGAAGTAAGCGAGATATTTTTTTGCTCGTTTGACTTCGCCAGCTCGATCGGTCAATTGCTCATGGATAGATTGTATTCTGGTATTTTCATTGGCAAACGAGGCAACATTACAAAAAGTGCACCCACCACGCCCAATGGTACCGTCTCTATTTGGGCAGCTAAATCCACCATGTAACGTCAGCTTATGGACTTTTTCGCCATAGCGACGCTGAAGATCTTGACCAATGGTATTAACTAATTCGTGTAACTGCATATCAAACAAACTCGATTAAATAAGAATGACTATCACTCTAATTTTTGAAACTAAATTACATCCCTGCAAAATAAAACCAGGCACAGTAGCAATACCCGCCTACTTTCAACTTAATCAAAATCAATAAATATGCACAAAAACAAGAAAAAAGCGCCGAATGTTAGCGTTCTGTTACCAATTGTATTCAATTTCAAATAAAAAAAATGGGTTACAGAAGAAACTTTAGTTGGAATTACCGAGAACAAAATTGTAGGATACTTACACAATTCTTCTAATTCTGCTGTTAGGATTACAGCTCAGATTAGTAGAATAAAGGCGATATTCCTTTCCCACCAAAATAATTCACTAGAAAGTGAGTAGACGTTGCGGAATATCACCACGGATTGTTTTTCTCGCAATACTTTTCCTGCGAGATGCAGAATGGAATCGACACTGCCCCCTCTGGCAGTCAAGAATCAAAATTACAAAGGACAAGGCACAACCACACACTTTTGTTGTGCCTGGATTTAACTGGAAGGAAGTATCTATGGTAGATAGAGAGCAGAATACACAAGGTCTGTATACTCCAGAACTGGAGCATGACGCTTGTGGTATCGGTTTTGTTGCTCACCTTAAAAACCGTAAATCGCATGATGTAGTAACGCAAGCCCTAGATATGCTTGCGCGTATGGAACACCGTGGCGGTCAAGGCTGCGATCCATGCAGTGGCGACGGCGCCGGCATCTTACTGCAAAAGCCCCATGAATTTCTTTTAGAAGAGGCGGTAAAACTTGGTATCAAGTTGCCTTCTTTTGAAAAGTACGGTGTTGGTGTTGTTCTATTCCCTAAGGACGAGCACAAACGCGCACAATGTCGCGATATCTTAGAGCGTAATGCTCAACGCCTTGACCTTGAGGTCATTGGCTACCGCGTATTGCCAACAGATAACTCCATGATTGGTGCAGACCCTCTAAGCACAGAACCGCAATTTGAGCATGTATTTGTATCAGGCGGTCCAGGTTGCACACCTGAAGAATTAGAGCGTAAGCTATATGTACTGCGTAACTACACGGTACGCGTATGTTTAGAAAGTATTTCTAACATCGGTGATGACTTTTACATCAACTCAATGTCATACAAGACATTAGTCTATAAAGGTCAACTGACCACCGAGCAAGTCCCTCAGTACTTCTTAGATCTACAAAACCCAACCATGGTAACTGCGCTTGCACTCGTGCACTCTCGCTTCTCTACCAATACTTTCCCACGCTGGCGTTTAGCACAGCCTTTCCGTTACATCGCCCACAATGGTGAAATCAATACGGTACGAGGCAACCTAAACTGGATGAAAGCACGTGAAGCGATCCTTGAATCGGATCTGTTTACACAAGCTGAAATCGACATGCTGTTGCCTATCTGTCAGGAAGGTAGCTCAGATTCATCAAACTTTGATATGGCGCTAGAGCTGCTGGTTCTGTCTGGTCGCACTTTGCCACATGCATTAATGATGATGATTCCTGAAGCATGGCAAGAAAACAAAAACATGGACCCAACACGTCGCGCATTTTATCAATATCATGCCAACGTCATGGAACCATGGGATGGTCCGGCTTCTGTGTGTTTCACTGATGGCGTTCAAGTAGGTGCGACACTAGACCGTAACGGTCTGCGCCCATCTCGCTACACAGTGACTAAAGATGACTTCCTAGTCATGGCATCTGAATCTGGCGTTGTTGAAATCGCACCAGAAAACGTAGAGTACCGTGGTCGTCTACAACCTGGTCGTATCTTCGTTGCTGATCTTGAGCAAGGCCGCATCATTTCGGATGAAGAAGTAAAAGATGGTATCGCTAAAGCACAGCCTTACGAAAAGTGGGTTGAAGAAAACCTACTGAGCTTGAAAAAGCTACCCGATGCGAGCAACGAATTTAGCCAACCTTCTCCAGAAAAACTGCTACACAAACAACAATCGTTTGGTGTCAGCTCTGAAGAAGTGAACGAAATCATTCTCCCTCTGGCGAAAACAGGCTACGAGCCACTTTCTGCCATGGGTGCTGACTGGCCGCTAGCGATTCTTTCTCATCAATCGCAGCACCTTTCAAACTACTTCAAGCAACTTTTTGCCCAGGTAACAAACCCGCCAATCGACCCGATTCGTGAACGCATGGTCATGTCTCTGAACACTTACCTAGGTAAAGATCAGAACCTCCTTGCTGAAACCCCTGAACACTGTCAAAAAGTAGAGCTTGAGTCACCGGTTCTTTCTAACTCCGAGCTCGAAAAACTGCGTGCTATTGATAATGAGCACCTGCAAGCGAAGACGTTGGATATCGTATTCCAAGCAAACGAAGAGCCAGGTAAGTTAGAACGTGCACTGAAACGTATTTGTCAGTATGCCGAAGACGCTGTGATTGATGGTTACTCCATTATTCTACTGACAGACCGTGCGGTGAACTCTAACCACGCCGCTATTCCAGCTATGCTGGCTGTTGGTGCTGTTCACCACCACCTAATCCGTAAAGGCTTACGTGCTAAGTGTGACATCGTGGTTGAAACGGGTGATGCTCGTGAAACGCACCACTTTGCGACATTAATTGGCTACGGTGCGAATGCCGTCAACCCATACTTGGTTATTGAAACCATCGTTGAGTTGCAGCGCACTAAAAAGCTAGACCCAAGCCTTCACCCTCGCGAGTTGTTCGACAACTACCGTAAAGGGGTCAATGGCGGTCTACTGAAAATTTTCTCTAAGATGGGCATCTCTACGCTGCAGTCTTACCACGGTGCACAAATCTTTGAAGCACTTGGTATCAGCAAATCAGTGGTTGAGAAATACTTCACTGGTACTGTATCTCGTATCCAAGGTCTAACGATTGACGATATCGCACGTGAAGTTCTAGTTCGTCACCGCGTTGGTTACCCAGCTCGTGAAATCCCAGCTCAAATCCTTGATGTTGGCGGTGTTTACCAGTGGAAACAACGTGGTGAGAAGCACCTCTTCAATCCAGAAACCATTTCTCTACTTCAAGAGTCGACGCGTAACAAAGATTACGGTCAGTTCAAGAAGTACGCTAAAGCCGTTGATGACCAAGGCGACAACGCAGCAACGCTACGTAGTCAACTAGATTTCATTAAAAATCCAGCAGGCTCTATTCCTCTGGAAGAAGTTGAACCGATCGAAAACATCCTGAAGCGTTTTGCCACTGGCGCAATGAGCTTTGGTTCCATCTCGCATGAGGCTCACTCGACACTGGCTGTTGCCATGAACCGCATTGGCGCGAAATCAAACTCGGGTGAAGGTGGTGAAGATCCAGCACGTTTCGAACGTAAAGAAAACGGTGACTGGGAACGCTCGGCTATCAAACAAGTGGCTTCTGGTCGCTTTGGTGTCACGTCTTACTACCTATCTAACGCTGATGAGCTACAAATTAAGATGGCTCAAGGCGCGAAACCTGGTGAAGGTGGTCAACTACCTGGTGATAAGGTCGATGATTGGATTGGTGCAACACGTCACTCAACTCCGGGCGTCGGTCTTATTTCGCCACCGCCACACCACGATATCTACTCAATCGAAGATTTGGCTCAGCTAATCTACGATCTGAAAAACGCCAACCGTAATGGTCGCGTAAACGTGAAGCTCGTTTCGGAAGCAGGCGTCGGTACGATTGCATCAGGTGTAGCGAAAGCAAAAGCTGACGTGGTACTCATCGCAGGTTTTGATGGCGGTACTGGTGCATCTCCGATGTCTTCGATTCGTCACACAGGTCTGCCGTGGGAGCTTGGTCTAGCAGAAACTCACCAAACACTACTGAAAAACGGCCTACGTAACCGTATCGTTGTTCAGTCTGATGGTCAGATGAAAACACCACGTGACCTTGCGGTAGCAACGCTACTTGGCGCTGAAGAATGGGGCGTAGCAACAGCAGCACTGGTTGTTGAAGGCTGTATCATGATGCGTAAGTGTCACAAGAATACTTGTCCTGTTGGTATCGCAACACAGAACAAAACACTGCGTGAGCGTTTCGACGGCCGCGTAGAAGACGTCGTGACTTTCTTCCAGTACATGGCGGAAGGTCTACGTGAAGTCATGGCTGAACTAGGTTACCGTTCTATTAACGAAATGGTAGGTCAGTCGCACAAACTTAAAGTTCGTGATGACATCGGTCACTGGAAATACAAGAACCTGGATCTCACACCAGTTCTGCATATTGAACAGGCTCGTGCAGAAGACGGTATCTACAACCAGACACAACAAAACCATAACCTAGAAGATGTTCTAGACCGCAAGTTGATTCAAGCCGCTATCCCAGCGCTTGAAAAAGGCGAAGCCGTTAATGCGACCTTCCCTATCATCAACACTGACCGCTCTGCGGGTACCATGCTGTCGAACGAAATCTCGAAGGTTTACAAAGACCAAGGTTTACCACAACCAATGAACGTCAAGTTCCACGGTAGTGCTGGCCAATCTTTCGGTGCGTTCCTTGCAAAAGGCGTTAAATTCGAAGTAGAAGGCGACGCGAACGATTACTGGGGTAAAGGTCTATCTGGCGGTACGCTAGTGCTGTACCCAGATGCTAAATCTTCGATTATTGCTGAAGATAACATCGTGGTTGGTAACGTCTGTTTCTACGGTGCCACCTCAGGCGAATCTTTCATTCGCGGTATGGCAGGCGAACGTTTCTGTGTTCGTAACTCAGGTGCGAAGGTCGTTGTTGAAGGTGTCGGTGACCACGGTTGTGAATACATGACTGGTGGCGTAGCGATTATTCTTGGCTCAACAGGTCGCAACTTTGCTGCGGGTATGAGTGGTGGTGTGGCTTATGTTTGGGATAACGCTGGTGATTTTGAAACCAAGCTAAACCCTGAATTGGTCGACCTAGATCCAATCGAGCAGGAAGATAAAGATCTTCTTCTTGATATGCTAACTAAGCACGTTGAATTCACAGGAAGTGAAGTTGCTCAGTCTTTCCTTGCTAACTTTGAAACCAGCCTAACCTCTTTGGTTAAGGTCATGCCGCGTGATTACAAGGCGGTTCTTCAAAAGCGCAAAGCTGAAGCACAACAAGCACAATCGGAAGAAGTGGAGGCAGTATAATGGGTAAGCCTACTGGATTTTTAGAACACGGTCGCGAGCTCCCTAACAAGCTTGATCCGTCAGTTCGTATTGAGAACAACAAAGAATTCGTTCTCAATGAAGAGTTTGGTTCAAAAATCAATACTCAAGCATCTCGTTGTATGGATTGTGGTGTGCCGTTTTGTCATAACGGTTGCCCAATCGGTAACATCATCCCGGAGTTCAATGACGCGGTTTTTCGTGACAGCTGGGAAGAGGCATGGAACATTCTAAGCTCGACCAATAACTTCCCGGAGTTTACTGGCCGTGTCTGCCCTGCTCCTTGCGAAAGTGCTTGTGTACTGGGGATCAACCAAGACCCTATTACCATTTGTAATATCGAAAAAACCATCGTTGAAACAGCGTATCGCGAAGGCTACGCCAAGCCGAAAAAACCGCGCATTCGCAGTGGAAAAACGGTCGCGATCATTGGCTCAGGCCCTGCAGGACTTGCTGCAGCCGAACAGCTTAATAGCGCAGGTCACTCTGTGACGGTTTTTGAGCGTGATGAAAAAGTCGGTGGTTTACTTCGCTTTGGTATCCCTGACTTCAAACTGGGCATGGACATCATTGATCGTAAGATCAACTTAATGGCCGATGCTGGCGTGAAATTTGAAGTCAATGCGCATATCGGTGTCGACATCAATGCACAACAGCTGCGCCAAGATTTCGATGTTGTTCTGCTAACAGGTGGCTCAACGGTACCTCGCGATTTACCTATCCCAGGCCGCGAGCTACAAGGCGTACATTTTGCCATGGAGTTCTTAGGTCAGAACAACCGTCGTGCTAACGATATGGATCTGAAAACCAAAGAAATTCACGCAAAAGATAAGCACGTTGTCGTTATCGGTGGTGGTGACACAGGCTCGGACTGTGTTGGTACTTCTAACCGCCACAAAGCCAGCAGCATCACTCAGGTAGAAATCATGCCGATTCCACCAGAGAAGCGTCCTGCAAATATGCCTTGGCCTCAATACCCAATGATCATGAAAACCACCACCTCTCATGAAGAAGGCTGTGAGCGTCATTGGAATATCTTAACCAAAGAATTTATTGGTAATGATAAAGGAGAAGTCACGGGTTTACGTATTGCCGACATCGTATGGCAAGATGCAAAACCAGGCGAACGTCCTGGCTTTGATGAAGTCGCAGGCAGCGAGCGTGTTATTCCATGTGATTTAGCTTTCCTTGCAATGGGCTTCCTTCACCCAGAACCAACGGGTGTACTGGCACAATTGGACGTGAAACTTGATGAGCGTGGCAACGTCGCAACACAAGACTTCCAAACAAACCAACAAGGCGTATTTGCCGCTGGGGACATGCGTACTGGCCAATCTTTGGTGGTACGTTGTATCAACGAAGGACGTGAGTGTGCACGCTCCATCGATGAGTTCCTAATGGGTAACACCAACCTTGAAGCGAAAGCCAATTCATTGATGCTTTCCGCTTAGCAATAAATGCATGGCTGCATCAATAAGCAGCCAGCACATTCCTTCCTAATTTGGCCAGCACTTGCTGGCCTTTTTTGTCGCTTTTTCCTATGCATTCCCCGTCATTTTTCCTGCCATGTTTCAATATTCGCTGCAACACCACCTGACGATTCAGGTAAATGCATGGTTTTTCTCAGTTCTACATGATGACATGCTGAATACTTGACGTTTACAACCATAAGCTATACGTTGTGAAGTTGGTGCAAATAAAATTCGCACTATTTGTTAAAAATATAACTCATGGATTTTTGATTCTTATAAAAAGAAAAATCATTAAAAAGCATCAATTTACTGTCAGGAAGACAGCACGCTCAAAGGGAGAAAGGCAATGGCTCTTTATGATCCAAGTCTTGAGAAGGACAACTGCGGATTTGGCCTTATCGCACATATGCAAGGTCAGCCCAGCCACAAATTAGTTCGTACCGCCATCTCTGCGCTCGATCGCATGACACACCGTGGTGGTATCGCTGCGGATGGAAAAACAGGCGATGGTTGCGGTCTACTACTGCAAAAGCCAGACACTTACTTTCGTCTTCTCGCACAAGAAAATCAATGGAATCTGAGTAAACAATACGCTGTCGGCATGCTGTTTCTATCCAATGATCCTGTCAAAGCGCAGGCTACCAAAGACACTATCACCAAAGAACTCGCGCAAGAAACCCTAACCATTTCAGGCTGGCGCAAGGTTCCAGTCAACCCCGACGTATTAGGCCCAATCGCGGCAGAGTCACTACCTAACATAGTACAATGTTTTATCTCAGCACCAGCAGGCTGGCGTGAGCAAGATGTTGAGCGTCGCCTTTACATTGCCAGAAGACGTATTGAGAAAGCGATCACTGACGACCCAGAATTCTATGTTTGTAGCCTATCCACACAAGTTATCGTCTACAAAGGTCTCTGTATGCCTGCGGATCTTCCGCGCTTCTACCTTGATCTTGCCGATCTTAGAATGGAATCAGCGATCTGTTTATTCCATCAGCGATTTTCTACCAATACTCAACCTCGCTGGCCACTGGCACAACCCTTTCGTTACCTCGCTCATAATGGTGAAATCAACACTATTGAAGGCAATCGGCAGTGGGCAAAAGCGCGCGCTTACAAATTTGCCTCTCCGTTATTGCCCGATTTACAAACCGCCGCTCCATTTGTTAATGAAACGGGTTCAGACTCTTCAAGCCTAGATAACATGCTTGATCTGTTTTTATCGGGAGGGATGGATATATTCCGAGCGATGCGAATGCTCGTACCACCTGCATGGCAAAACCATCCTGATATGGATCCGGATCTGCGCGCTTTTTACGACTTTAACTCCAAGCACATGGAACCATGGGACGGCCCGGCTGGTATTGTACTTTCTGATGGGCGCTACGCCGCCTGCAACCTTGACCGAAATGGGTTAAGACCTGCCCGATATGTCATCACGAAAGACAACCTTATAACTCTTGCTTCTGAAGTAGGAATTTGGGATTACGCCCCAGACGAAGTTGCAGAAAAAGGGCGAGTTGGGCCCGGAGAACTATTGGTTATCGATACTCAAGATGGCAAATTATGGCACTCAAAAGAAATTGATAACGATCTAAAAAGCCGCCACCCTTATCGAGAGTGGATGGAAAACAATGTCCATAAATTAATCCCTTTTTCGGAATTATCAGACGATGATGTAGGCAAACGCAGTTTCGATGCTACGCAATTAAGTAGTTATCAAAAACAGTTTGCTATGAGCAATGAAGAAACTGACCAAGTACTACGTGTATTAGGCGATATGGGTCAAGAAGCAGTAGGCTCCATGGGTGATGATACCCCTATGGCTGTGCTGTCTTCTAAAGAGCGCCTTATTACTGACTATTTCAGGCAAAAATTCGCTCAAGTCACCAACCCACCAATCGATCCACTACGTGAAAAACACGTCATGTCACTGGCGACTAGCGTAGGACAAGAAATGAATGTCTTTTGCGAGACCGACGGACACGCCTACCGTGTGGCATTTAACTCACCAGTTCTGCTTTATTCAGACATGCAGCAACTGCTAAACCTTAGTGAAGATCACTATCGCCACACCATACTTGATATCAACTTTGACCCACAACAGAAAGATCTTAAGCAAGCTATTATCGATTTATGTGAGCAAGCTGAAAAAGTGGTTAAGGCTGGGACGGTACTATTGGTACTTTCCGATCGCGCTCTGAAACAAGGTCACTTACCTATTCCTGCTGCAATGGCGGTAGGGGCAGTTCAAACCCGCCTGATTGACGCTAACGTGCGTTGTGATACCAACATACTAGTTGAAACGGCAACCGCACGAGACCCTCATCAATTTGCTGTCTTACTCGGTTTTGGGGCAACAGCCGTCTACCCTTATCTCGCCTATGAAACACTTGGTAAAATGGTAGAAGATGGCGTACTCGATAAAAGCTATCGCGTTGCCATGCAAAACTATCAAAACGGCATTAATAAAGGCCTGTATAAGATCATGTCGAAAATGGGGATTTCAACGATTGCCTCATATCGATGCTCACAACTGTTCGAAGCAGTCGGACTCCATGACGACGTCGTTGAGCTTTGCTTCAAAGGCGTGACGGCTCGAATTCAAGGTGCGAGCTTTGAGGATTTTCAGCAAGATATTTTCAACTTATCACGCAAAGCTTGGACAAAACGTAAGCCAACTGAGCACGGTGGTTTATTAAAATATGTTCATGGCGGGGAGTATCATGCCTATAACCCTGACGTGGTTGGCACCCTACAACAAGCAGTGAAAACCGGTGATACCCAAGATTATCAGTCTTTTGCGACACAAGTGAATACTCGCCCCGTCGCCATGTTACGCGATCTCATGACCTTGAAAACGTCTGCGTCTCCGCTTTCCTTATCGCAAGTTGAGCCTGCCAGCGACTTATTCAAACGCTTTGATTCTGCTGCCATGTCTATTGGTGCGCTAAGCCCTGAAGCCCATGAAGCACTCGCGATGGCCATGAATCAGCTCGGTGGTTATTCAAACTCTGGTGAAGGTGGTGAGGATCCAAGACGATTTGGCACCAACCGAAATTCACGAATCAAGCAAATTGCTTCAGGTCGATTTGGCGTGACTCCGCACTATTTGAGTAATGCCGACGTTCTACAAATCAAAGTCGCGCAAGGAGCAAAACCGGGAGAAGGCGGGCAACTACCAGGCCACAAAGTCACCGCTGAGATCGCGAAGCTGCGCTACTCCGTTCAAGGCGTGACGTTAATTTCTCCCCCTCCTCATCATGATATTTACTCCATAGAAGATCTTGCCCAACTGATTTTCGATCTCAAGCAAGTTAACCCGAATGCCTTAGTCTCGGTGAAGCTGGTGTCCGAGCCAGGAGTGGGTACTATCGCGACAGGCGTTGCCAAAGCCTACGCCGATCTAATTACTATTTCAGGCTATGATGGTGGCACAGCTGCGAGCCCTCTAACGTCCGTTAAATATGCAGGTTGTCCTTGGGAGTTAGGGCTTGCGGAAACTCAACAAGCCTTAGTCGCTAATAGTTTGCGTCATAAGATTCGTCTACAAGTTGATGGCGGATTAAAGACAGGTCTTGATGTGGTTAAGGCGGCTATTTTAGGCGCAGAAAGCTTTGGCTTTGGTACGGCTCCAATGGTCGCAATGGGCTGTAAGTTCTTAAGAATTTGCCACTTAAATAACTGCGCCACAGGGGTGGCAACTCAAGACGAAACCTTGCGAAAAGAGTACTTTAAAGGGCTGCCAGAGATGGTGGTCAACTACTTTATCGGCTTAGCCGACGAGGTACGCTTGCTCCTTGCCCAGTTGGGTGTAGAAAAGCTAACCGACCTCATTGGGCGTACGGATCTATTACAAGCGGTTGAAGGGTTAACAGCAAAACAAAGTAAACTGGATTTATCGCCAATCTTGGAAACCCCGATATCAGCACAGAATTTCCCTTTGTACTGGACCCAACCCAACAACCCATTTGATAAGGCCGAACTCAACAGTCAAATTGTGGAAGATGCGCGCACAGCAGTGGAAGAGAAACAATCCACCAGCTTGTATTACAACGTACGAAACACTGATCGCTCCCTCGGAGCACGCTTATCGGGTGAAATAGCCAAGCGCTATGGCAATCAAGGCATGGCAAGCTCTCCCATTCAGTTACACCTTGACGGAACAGCGGGCCAGTCTCTCGGCGTTTGGAATGCAGGCGGGGTGGATATCACTCTAACTGGTGATGCTAATGATTATGTAGGCAAAGGTATGGCGGGCGGAAAGATTGTCATTAAGCCTCATGTCGGCACCACCTTTATCTGTAACGAAGCCACTATCATTGGTAACACCTGCCTTTATGGCGCCACTGGCGGAAAACTGTTTGCGGCAGGCACAGCGGGAGAGCGCTTTGGTGTTCGTAACTCTGGCACCATCACGGTGATTGAAGGCGCTGGCGATAATGCCTGTGAATACATGACGGGAGGAATTGTCGCTATCTTAGGTGCAACAGGCGTTAACTTTGGCGCGGGTATGACAGGAGGATTTGCTTATGTCCTTGACGCCAATGAAGACTTCAATGGTCGCGTCAACGAAGAGTCCGTTGAAGCCCTTGCTCTATCTGACCTTTACATTCACCAAGAGCATTTAAGAGGTTTAATTGCAGAACACCTTGAAGAAACCGGATCGGTACACGCTGAAAATATCCTAGCGAATTTTGATGAATGGATTCCGAAATTCTACTTAGTTAAGCCAAAAGCTGCTGATTTACGTACGCTTTTAGGTCATCAAAGCCGAAGCGCTGCCGAACTGCGCGTTCAAGCCCAATAATTGCAAGGAGCGAAAATTATGAGCCAGAACGTCTATCAATTTATCGACGTCAATCGTGTAGACCCGGCCAAAAAACCGATAAAGATTCGTAAAATTGAATTTGTCGAAATCTACGAACCCTTTACCAAGCAGCAAGCCACTGCACAAGCTGACCGCTGTCTAGACTGTGGCAACCCCTATTGTGAATGGAAATGCCCAGTCCACAATTATATCCCACAGTGGTTAAAACTCGCCAATGAGGGGCGCATTATTGAAGCGGTAGAGCTCTCTCATCAAACCAACAGCCTACCTGAAGTGTGCGGTAGAGTGTGCCCACAAGATAGGCTTTGCGAAGGGGCCTGCACGCTAAATGATGACTTTGGCGCGGTCACCATTGGTAATGTCGAAAAATACATAACCGACAAGGCGTTTGAAATGGGTTGGAAACCAGACATTTCTCACGTTGAATGGACAGATAAAAAGGTGGCGATCATTGGCGCAGGACCGGCAGGTCTAGCCGCTGCAGATGTATTAGTTCGTAATGGCGTCAAGCCCGTTGTTTTTGACCGCTACCCTGAAATTGGCGGGCTACTGACCTTTGGGATCCCATCCTTCAAGTTAGAGAAAGACGTCATGACCAACCGCCGACAAATTTTTAGCGATATGGGAGTCGAATTCCAACTCAATACTGAAGTGGGTAAAGACGTCAAAATGTCAGATTTGGTCAACGACTATGATGCCGTCTTTTTGGGCGTTGGTACGTATAAAAACATGCGAGCAGGGTTAGAGAATGAGGATGCCCCCGGCGTCTATGACGCGCTGCCCTTTCTGATATCCAACACTTACAAGGTCATGGAACTTGCCGATACTCAACCATTTTTAGACATGGCGGGAAAAAATGTGGTGGTATTAGGTGGTGGCGATACTGCGATGGACTGTGTGCGAACCTCTATTCGCCAAGGTGCCAATAACGTGGTGTGTGCCTACCGCCGTGATGAAGTGAATATGCCAGGCTCTCGACGTGAAGTAAAAAACGCCAAAGAAGAAGGCGTTAATTTTATGTTCAACTTGCAACCTCTTGGCATTGAACTCGACAGCAACGGCAATACCTGCGGCGTCAAAGTGGTTAAAACAGCGCTTGGTGAACCGGATGAGGCAGGAAGACGTCGACCAGAGCCAGTTGAAGGCAGCGAACATGTGTTAGCCGCCGACGCTGTTATTATGGCGTTTGGCTTTCAGCCTCATCAAATGACATGGTTAGAACCGTTTGGTGTCGAGCTGGATCAATGGGGGCGAATTAAAGCACCAGCGACGCAAGAGTTTATGTATCAGACGACCAACAAAAAAATCTTTGCCGGCGGTGATGCCGTGAGAGGTTCTGATTTAGTCGTCACCGCTATTGATGAAGGACGTAAAGGCGCTGAAGGTATACTAGACTTCTTAGACATCTAAAAATTGTGTGGATACTCACTCCAATCACTCCCTTTGTTAGTTCAAAGGGAGTGATAAACGCGGCGGTACTCATATCGATAAGCTTAAGTACTCATAAACCATAACCTCACCTCTCATTCCAGCGCATTGCAAGGAGGGTTCATGAACAAAATCACCATTGGCACCTTTTCTCTTTTATTACTCACCGCATGCGGTGCAGGAACGACAACTATGACCGACCGAACTCACTTACCGTGTGGCGATAGCCCCCGCTGTGTATCCACTCAAGATAATCGCGAAGACTTTAATATTGCACCATTTGAACTCACAGACGGCGCAAACATCAACCAGATAGAAACCGTTGCTTTAAGCTTTCCTCGTTCAAGCGTTGCCGCGAAAGAAGGCAACTACTTACGCATAGAGTACAAATCTAAAGTCTTTCGCTATGTGGATGATATGGAACTGAAGATCGAAGATGGAAAACTACTGGTACGCTCAGAAGCCCGTATTGGCTATTATGATTTCAAGGTGAATAGAAAGCGAGTCGAAGCATTTAGAGCAAAACTCATCGAAACAGGCCTCATCATAAAGCCTTAATTGTAAGAGATCAGAGAAGAGAGCTAGGGTGAGAGAAGATAGTTGGGGTCAACCAAGACTATTGCTATACTGCACGCCGAACACCTTTACCAACTTGAGAGAATCTCTATGAAAATCGGCGTAATTGGCGCAATGGAACAAGAAGTGTCCATCCTTAAATCTGCTCTAGAAAATTTAGTCGAAGTGAAAAAAGGCGGCTGTACTTTTTTTACTGGTCAACTCAATGGCGCAGATGTTGTGTTACTTCAATCCGGCATTGGTAAAGTGGCAGCAGCTGTCGGCACCACGGTTCTTCTAAGTGACTACCAACCTGATGTCGTTATCAACACAGGCTCAGCGGGTGGCTTTGAATCAACTCTCAACTTAGGTGATGTGGTTATCTCTACCGAAGTTCGTCACCACGATGCTGACGTCACAGCATTTGGCTACGAAATCGGTCAAATGGCTGGTCAACCTGCTGCATTTACTGCTGATAAAAAATTAATGGATATCGCTGAACAAGCGCTTGCTCAAATGCAAGACAAGCACGCGGTACGTGGCCTTATTTGCACTGGTGATGAGTTTGTTTGTCGCCCAGAGCGCCAAGCAGCGATCCGTGCTAACTTCCCTGGCGTTATTGCGGTTGAGATGGAAGCATCAGCTATTGCTCAAACTTGTCATCAATTCAATACTCCGTTCGTGGTTGTTCGTGCTATCTCTGATGTTGCCGACAAAGAATCACCAATGAGTTTTGAAGAATTTCTACCATTAGCAGCACAAAGCTCATCTGAGATGGTTGTGAAAATGGTCAGCTTGCTCAAATAAGCTCAAGCTTAATCTTGGGTTCTGCTGTCAACAAAGATTTGATAACAAGAACCAAACTGCAAGGACGAGTTAATTAGAATAACAAGGATTCGTTAATGAGCTCTTTTCTAGAGAGTTTCTATGCCAATGGTGCGCTTCTCGTGATGTGGGGTGCACTTATTTTTCATCTGTTACTCCCCATTCCCCAAAGTGCTCACCCAATTTACTACTGGCGACGCTTGGCGATAGCGATTGCTAACAAGGTCAATCAACCTACTAACACAACCTCCCAGCAAACTCTTTCCGGATTACTGACTTGGGTACTGTTCGTGATGCCTGCGTTTGCGGTATTACTCGCCATGCAATCACTGGCTTGGCAGGCGCAATTTTATCAATTGGCGCTATTACTGTTGGCGTTAGACTGGCGTGGCAATGAAACGTTAACTCAGCAGCTCATCCGCGGCTTATCCAATGAAGATAAAGCCTATGTGCGCACCTCTTTACAAACGTGTGTGAATAGAGACACTGCGCCTTTATCTCTGATTGGGCTAGGCAAAGCTTCGGCAGAAACACTCATACTAGGCTACTCTCGACGCGTCATTGGCGTACTGTTTTGGTATGGCTTATTCGGTGGAATCGGCGCGCTCATTTATCGCCTAGCTATGGAATTAGCCCGCAGTTGGAGCCCTGCTCAACCTCACTATCAACATTTTGGTAAGCCTGCTCTTGCCGCCTTTTCCTTGCTTGATTCCGTACCACAAAAACTATTCGCACTGCTTATCATGATAGGCACATCACGCCAAAGTATTACATCGGCTATAACGCAAAGCCGGAGTTGGCACAACCCCACCACCAATTGGCTGTTATGTGGGTACGCAAACAAGTTTGGGCTTTCACTCGGTGGGCCAGCAATGTACGACGCGACGAAATATCAACGCGCCCGAATTGGCGGAAAAATAGTCCCATCGGCGTATCACCTCGCAGTGTTACAAAAAGATATTGCCTGGCGTATCTATATTTGGTTAATGCTGCAAAGCGCCATCATGTTTATTATTCATAAAGGGTTTTAGTCAATGAAACGAATTCTGACGGTCACGATTATGGCCTGTCTTTCCTCACCAGCACTGGCGGTTGCAGAGCGAGTGATTAGCCTTGCCCCTCACGCCACGGAATTGGCTTATGCAGCAGGCCTAGGTGACCAACTCATCGCAGCCAGTGAATACAGTGACTATCCGGACGCGGCCAAAAAACTCGAGCGAGTTGCTAACTATCAAGGCATTAAGCTAGAACGCATCGTCGCATTACAACCTGATCTCATACTTGTTTGGCCTGCAGGTAATCCGGCTCGAGAGTTAGATAAACTCCGTCAGCTAGGTTTTAACCTTGTCTATTCAAAAACCAACAAGCTTGAGGATATCGCCGATAATATCGAGGCTCTCAGTGCTTATGCTAATGACCCTACTATCGGTCAAAGAGCCGCAGCCGATTTTCGACAACGATTAGACTCGCTAAAATCAACCTCACAGACGGATAAACCCGTTCGTTATTTTTATCAACTGAGTGAAAAACCCATTATCACGTTGGCACAAGGTAGCTGGCCAAGTGAGGTCTTTCGCTTTTGTGGTGGTGAAAACATTTTTGCCAACAGCAAAGCACCCTACCCTCAGGTCAGCCCTGAGCAAATTATTGTTCGCCAACCGGACGCTATTTTCACTTCAGAGCATGCTATTAAAAATGGCGGCATGTGGCAGAAGTGGTCTGCCGAACTCCCTGCCGTTGAGAAGAAGCATATGTGGACACTAACGTCTGATTGGTTAAACCGACCAACACCACGTACTTTGTTGGCAATAGAACAAGTTTGCCAACATTTCGATACGGTTAGGCAGTCTCAGTGAGAATTCACTCGCACCATGACAAGATCAGGTGCGAAGCGTCTATAATTACCGTAAAATTGCCGCACTTTTAATAAGACATTTTTCAATGAGTATATAACGTGGACTCCATGCTCTATTTAGTCGATTTATTCGGCACAATGGTATTTGCGATATCAGGGGTGATTCTCGCAGGAAGACTAAGGATGGATCCCTTTGGCGTTATGGTATTAGGCAGTGTCACCGCGATTGGTGGTGGCACCATAAGAGATATGGCGCTAGGCGCGACGCCAGTATTCTGGATCACCGACACCACCTATTTATGGGTCATCATCGTTACCTGTTTACTCACCATGATGTTAATCAGACACCCCCGTAGATTGCCATGGTGGGTACTACCTGTCTCCGATGCTATCGGACTAGCTGTCTTTGTTGGCATCGGTGTAGAAAAAGCGCTTAATTATCAAGATTCCGCCTTGGTCGCTATTATTATGGGCGTGATAACAGGCTGTGGCGGCGGCATTATTCGAGATGTCCTCGCACGAGAAATCCCGATGATTTTACGCCGAGAAGTTTACGCGACCGCCTGTATTATCGGTGGGGCTTTTTACACCACGACATTAATGTTCGGCGCGACGCCGGAAAGTGCTTTTCTAAGCTGTGTGGTCACTACGCTAATTATTCGGCTTGGTGCTATTCGCTGGCAGCTCTCCCTACCTACGTTTGCACTCGATAAATAACGATATTTCACAACATGAATGTCAGAGTTGCGCCATTCTCTGACATTCACTCTTCAATTTTCCTTATTGCTCTAGTATGTTGAATACCTGACCGTTTTTTATTCAAGTAATGCGGGATGATGGATTTATTCGAGATAAGGAGATCTCATGGCGATCACGTTCAATCAAGTTCAATTCAATCAATCTCAAAAGCTATGTATTCCTTTTTGGCAACTTCAGCATAAAGAGCACTGGGGTGTCTTCGAGACCCAAGGTAATGTTGGGTCCGTGATTGGAGATCTACTCTGTCAAGAAATCGAGCCTGATACGGGTAATGTCGATACCAACCACTGCCACATTGCTCAGGTGTCACTTGCCGAACAACAACGACTGCTCGAATTAGAACATGCCAACGATGACACTGACTTCTTAGACAGAATCGATCATGGCCGTAGTGTGATGCAGCTTATTTCTGAACATTGCGACAACCCTGTGATCATAGAACAGCTACTACAGGAGTTAGACTTACTGCACTTAAAGGACCGCGGCTTCAAACAGCTTTCAACTGGTGAGACTCGCCGCGTGATGTTAGCTCGTGCTCTTTCTTCTTCACCACAGGTACTGATTCTGGATGAGCCTTTTGTTGGTCTCGATCATGCCCACAGAAAAATACTCGCCGACTACCTTTACGATCTCTCCGCTCATGTACAACTCATTCTCATTACCTCACGAGAAGATGAAATTCCAACATGGGTGAATCACATTGCTCTATTTGAAAACGGTACGTTAAAAGAAGAACTCAGCTACCAACAATGGACCAGCCATCCTGTTATCGCCCAATTACTGTCTCAATCCGCGATTCAGAGTGAACAGTGGATGGAATTAATCCGTAAACACCAACATGCATCTGCATTTAGTGACCCGCTCATTCAAATTACCAACGGTTGTGTCGAATACGTTGACCAAAAGATATTCTCCAATGTTAATTGGCAGATCAATCATGGAGAACACTGGCAAGTCCGAGGTCCTAATGGTTGTGGGAAAAGCACCTTACTGGGTTTGATTTTTGGCGACCATCCGCAGTGTTACAGCAACGATATTCAAATTTATGGCATGAAACGTGGTAGTGGCGAAACAGTGTGGGACATCAAACAGCATACTGGGATGGTGTCATCCTCACTACATCTGCAATATCGAGTCAGTTGCAATGCGCTTGATGTGTTGCTCTCAGGATTTTTTGACTCGATTGGGCTCTACGATAAACCAACGAAAAAGCAAATTGATACCGCAAAAGAATGGCTGACTTTACTGCACATGGCACACCTTGCTCACAGCTCATTTAGGGCGCTTGAATACAGCCAACAACGGCTGCTGTTAATTGCCCGTGCGATTATAAAACAACCCACCATTCTCATTCTGGATGAGCCCTATCAAGGACTCGATTACCTAGGTCGAAAATTGGTGATGAACGCGCTCAACATGATTGCCAAAGAAAACCTTAGCCAACTGTTATACGTCTCGCATTACACCGAAGATACGCTAGACAGTATCCAGAACTTTGTTGATTTTATTCCTAATACTGGAGATACAGGTTACCACGTCAAAATCACAACCAATAAAATCCAAGCTAAAACCATGGTAGAGTAAGCTTAATCTATTCCAATTTTTCACCGGTTATTAGCCATGCTACTTGAAGGTATTGAAACACTCTTAGTCTTGTCGCAAGAAAAAACCATGAGCCGTACAGGCAGTCGCCTTTACATCGGTCAGTCGGCGGTGAGTAAGCGCATTGCTAACTTAGAAAAGCGTCTAGGAAAAAAGCTCATCGAGCCTGACGGCAGGCAGATAAAGCTCACACCAGATGCGTTAGATCTCATTGAGCGCATTGGCACCAGCGTTAATGAACTGAAAGGATTGATATCAGAAGAGCAGCAACATAGCGATCAAACCCTGATTCGTATTGACTGCTCTGAAACGCTCGTTGCTGGCTACCTTAGCGAGTTTATTAGCCCATTACTGGCTCAAGACCCATACCTCACCATCACGACTAATCACACTCCAAGAATTGTTGAGCATGTCCGTTCGGGTGATGCCATGATTGGCTTCTGTGCGGGGCACCTCAGTGCAAAATTAGGACTACACGCGACTCACTTATTTGATGAACCGTTTAAAATTGTTAGTCATCAACCTTTAAACTGTGCGCCAAAAACTCTAATCACCAACGATCTCAATAACCCAGCTAACACATACCAAGCCGCCTTACTGCAGCAATCCCAAATTGTTCCTTGCATGCAAATGGATTCGTACACGGCCGCTGCCCAGCTTGCGATCAAAGGGGCGGGACCGGCTCTCGTACCGATGTCCATTATTAAGACATTACATATTGATGAGGCGCTATGTTTTGACTTTGCCTTTTTATCCGCTCTTACTCGGCCAATACACCTGATTTACCGACCAACGGCATTAAAGAATAATCGAGCTAAAACAGTGATTGAAACCATTGAGGATGCTGTTCCAAGAGTAGTTTTATCGCCATCACCATTGACATGATGACCACCAACGGGCGGATGAACTTCTTGCCCTTTGTGACCACCATTTTGGCTCCCATACGAGCGCCAATAAAGCCTCCTATCGCCATCACTAAACCGATTTCCCACACAGGGAGGCCCGCCAAAACAAAGAACAATAATGCGGCTATATTTGAGGTAAAGTTCAGAACCTTGGTTCGCGCCGTGGCATGCACAATAGAAAGTTGGGCAATGGCGACAAAACAAATCGTAAAAATAGAACCGGTACCAGGGCCAAAGAAACCATCGTAAAATCCCACGCCAGTTCCAACAGAAAAAGCAAACATGGTCTCAGATAGCTTTGGCTTCCCCCCACCCTCTCCAGCTTGAGGCGCCAGCAAAAAGTATAAGGAAATACCCAGTAGTAAGACTGGAATAAGACTCGTCAATATACCAGCATCAATATGTTGAACCAGCTCAGCCCCCACCGCTGAGCCAATAAAAGTACACGCAATCGCTAAGCGCATTTCTTTAATATCAACAATGCCGTTTCGAACGAAATACCACGTTGCAGAAAAGCTCCCAAATGAGCTTTGCAGTTTATTGGTCGCTAGCGCTTGGGTTGGGGGCACCCCTACAGCAAGCAGGGCGGGGAGCGTAAGTAACCCTCCTCCTCCAGCCATCGCGTCAATAAAACCAGCTATCCCTGCAACGAGAAATAACAGTCCGAGAATTTCTATAGTAACTTCCATGATTCTGAGTCAAAGCGAAAACATTCCGTCATTTTACTTGCTAAAAACATCAACACTAGCGAAACGATGGATATTGACCTATTCCTATTTGGAGTTGGTTAAAAGTAATAGTTCAACCCGATATTTACGCCGCCAAACTTATATGCGTCTTTATGGGCATAATTTACGTATTCCATATTAAAGGCAACGTTCTCAGAATGGCGAAACTCTACTCCGCCACCTAATGCTAGGGTCGTCTGTACCTTATGAGTATGGGGAAAGACATCGGTCCCATTAGACGGTCTCGAACTGTTATAAATTGGAGCATCGAACACACTGGTACCAGCTAAACCATAAAGCGCAACCCTTTCACTGACGGGCAGCGATATCTTAGCTAACAGCCCAAACTGATGCTTAGGAACATGGTATGTATTAAGCGAATTGTTGTTGGTATAACGCCCCTCGAAAGAAAGATAGGGATTAAACTCGTAGCCTAGCTTTATTCCCACAGCAGAATAGGAACCTGATGTGCCGTAGGTTTTATCCATGTTATCTACTTTGTATGCATGGTTCATTTCATATTTAGTAGAGCCTAAGTTTACCCCGATATAAGGTCCAGAAAAGGAATAGGAGCTGACCAAAAAAGACAGCATGAACACTACTTTAGTCCATTTAACATTCATCATTATTAAAGCCTCAAAAAATTCAAAAAGTTAAAAGTAGTAACTAAGACCAACATTGACCGCATTACCTTTATAGATTTTGTTTTGCGCCAAAGATACATATTCCAACGATCCTTTGATCTTATCAGTGAAGGTATATGACACACCGGCTCCACCTGAAAAATAACTCTTGGTTTTACTGCTAGCCGAGTCTTGATTGGTAATGTTGATACCAGCTAAAGCATAAATAGAAAAAGTGTCGTTTAGTGGATAGCTTGCTTTGGCGTAAACTTGGGACTGGTGTTGAGGTAATGACCCTGTACGGTTAAGGGCATAAAGATACCTTCCCTCTAAAGCAAAGTGTTCAGTAAACGAATACCCTGCCTGAAGTCCAAAATTGCTGACATTAAAGCCTGGTAATTTGACCGCGTCACTTGCAACTTGCACCGTACTAAACATGCTACCGAGGTAAAAACCATCATCGGCGATGGCCGGAAGTGATAGTGTTGTGGCCGTCAAGAGAACGCCCATAGCGCATTTAATTTTCACTGCTATTTTCCTATATTTTTATTGAGAATAGGAATATAGCGCCAAGAAGAATTGATTGAAAAACACTCTCTGTATAGAGGGTCCTACACAAAAAAGCCCGCTCGAATGAGCGGGCGATAAGACTGTCTAAAAGGCAGGCGCAAAGCCAACCTATTAGTTTTTATTTTGCCGCGTTAACTTGTGCGTGCAGTTCTTGAACTGACGTCACTGATGTTTTTGCATCAGCGGTGTGAGCCATACACGTTGCAAACGCTGCATTTAGCGTGGTGGTGTAGTTCACTTTCTCAGCCAAAGCACCACGACGAAGAACTTTAGAATCTTCAATCGCTTGACGACCAGCAGCCGTGTTCACAATGTAGGTGTACTCATTGTTCTTGATACGGTCAAGAATGTGAGGACGACCTTCATGCACTTTGTTCACTAGACGTGGGTTGATACCCGCTTCGCCCAGAATCACTGCCGTACCGTGAGTCGCATCCAACTGGTAACCTAGTTTCGTTAGCTTAGAAGCAAGGTCAACGACGCGCTCCTTATCACCTTCACGAACAGAAAGCAGTGCACGACCACCCTCAGGGTAAATGTGACCACAACCTAATTCAGCTTTTGAGTAAGCTTCAGCAAATGTTGCACCAACACCCATAACTTCACCAGTAGAGCGCATTTCTGGGCCTAATAGTGGGTCAACACCAGGGAACTTGTTGAATGGAAGCACCACTTCTTTCACTGAGTAGTATGGTGGAATGATCTCTTTAGTAAAGCCTTGAGACTCTAGAGATTGACCAGCCATAACACGTGCGGCAATCTTAGCGATTGGCGCGCCAGTCGCTTTAGATACGAATGGAACCGTACGTGCCGCACGAGGGTTAACCTCGATGAGGTACACTTCATTGTTCTTAACAGCGAATTGCGTGTTCATCAGACCACGAACACCCAGCTCAAATGCTAGCTTTTCAACTTGCTCACGCATGACGTCTTGGATTTCTTGGCTTAGCGTGTATGCAGGAAGAGAACATGCTGAGTCACCTGAGTGAACACCCGCTTGCTCGATGTGCTCCATGATACCGCCGATAACCACACGCTCACCATCACAAATCGCATCTACGTCAACTTCAACAGCATCGTCTAAGAAGCTATCTAGTAGTACTGGCGATTCGTTTGATACGCTAACAGCTTCGTTGAAGTAACGACGTAAGTCTTGCTCGTCGTATACGATTTCCATCGCACGACCACCAAGTACGTAAGAAGGACGTACAACCAATGGGAAGCCGATTTCGCGAGATTTCTCTACCGCTTGCTCCATGGTAGTCACTGTCGCGTTCTCTGGCTGAAGCAGACCTAGACGGTCTACAGCCACTTGGAAACGCTCACGGTCTTCTGCACGGTCGATTGCGTCAGGGCTAGTACCAATGATTGGTACGCCAGCCGCTTCAAGAGCACGAGCCAGTTTAAGTGGTGTTTGACCACCGTACTGAACGATAACGCCTTTTGGTTTCTCAACACGAGCGATTGCTAGTACATCTTCCAAAGTGACGGGTTCGAAGTAAAGGCGGTCTGACGTATCGTAATCCGTCGAAACTGTCTCAGGGTTACAGTTAACCATGATAGTTTCGTAGCCATCTTCACGTAGTGCTAGTGATGCGTGTACACAACAGTAGTCAAATTCAATACCTTGACCGATACGGTTTGGACCGCCACCCAAGATCATGATCTTGTCTTTATCTGTTGGGTTCGCTTCACACTCGTCATCATAAGATGAGTACATGTAAGCGGTATCTGAAGAGAACTCAGCCGCACACGTATCTACGCGCTTGTATACTGGGTGGATATCGTATTGGTCACGTAGACGACGGATTTCGCTTTCTGCTACACCTAAAATCTTAGATAGGCGAGCATCAGCAAAGCCTTTACGTTTAAGCTTGTTAAGTACGTCTTTATTAAGGCCAGCAAAACCAGCAGCTTTAACTTCTTGCTCTAGCTTAACAATGTCTTCGATTTGAACTAGGAACCAACGGTCAATTTGCGTTAGGTTGAATACGCCATCTACCGACATACCAGCACGGAATGCATCTGCAATGTACCAAATACGATCTGCGCCTGCTTCTTTAAGCTCATGACGAATCGTTGTTAGTGCGTCAGGCGCATCTAGGTCAACCATTTCATCAAAACCTGTCGCGCCTACCTCTAGGCCACGCAGTGCTTTTTGTAGCGATTCTTGTTGGTTACGGCCAATAGCCATAACTTCACCAACAGACTTCATTTGTGTCGTTAGACGATCGTTAGCACCGGCAAATTTCTCGAAGTTAAAACGAGGAATCTTAGTCACTACGTAGTCGATTGTTGGTTCAAATGATGCTGGCGTTGCGCCGCCAGTGATGTCATTCATGAGTTCGTCTAGCGTGAAGCCTACCGCCAGTTTCGCGGCAATCTTAGCGATTGGGAAACCCGTTGCTTTAGATGCCAGAGCAGAAGAGCGAGATACACGTGGGTTCATCTCGATGATAACCATACGGCCATCTTTCGGGTTGATACCAAACTGTACGTTTGAACCACCAGTTTCAACACCGATCTCACGCAGTACTGCAAGAGATGCGTTACGCATGAGTTGGTATTCTTTGTCTGTCAGCGTTTGAGCTGGAGCCACTGTGATTGAGTCACCAGTGTGAATACCCATTGGGTCGAAGTTTTCAATCGCACATACGATGATGCAGTTGTCGTTTTTGTCACGAACCACTTCCATCTCGTATTCTTTCCAACCGATAAGTGATTCATCGATAAGAAGCTCGTTAGTTGGAGATAGGTCCAAGCCACGACGACAGATTTCTTCAAATTCTTCTTTGTTATACGCGATACCGCCGCCCGTACCACCCATAGTGAATGATGGACGAATGATACAAGGGAAGCCAACCATGTCTAAAACTTTGTAAGCTTCTTCCATCGTTTTCGCTGTATCTGCTGTCGGACACTCAAGGCCAATCGACTTCATTGCTTTATCAAAGCGTGAACGGTCTTCTGCTTTATCAATCGCGTCAGCCGTTGCACCAATCATTTCTACGCCGAACTCAGCAAGAACGCCGTGCTTCTCTAGGTCTAAAGCACAGTTAAGTGCTGTTTGACCACCCATTGTAGGGAGAACCGCATCTGGCTTTTCTTTCGCAATGATGTTGCGAACTACTTCCCACTGGATAGGTTCGATGTAGGTTGCATCGGCCATATCTGGGTCAGTCATGATTGTTGCTGGATTCGAGTTAACAAGAATAACTCGGTAACCTTCTTCACGAAGCGCTTTACAAGCTTGCGCACCAGAGTAATCAAACTCACATGCTTGGCCGATAACGATCGGGCCAGCACCTAAAATTAGAATACTTTTAATGTCAGTACGTTTTGGCATTCTCTACTACTCCGGATTAAGCGTTGTGCTGTTTAATTAGTTCAATGAAGTGGTCGAATAACGGCGCTGCGTCTTCAGGACCTGGGCTTGCTTCAGGGTGTCCCTGGAAGCTAAATGCTGGCTTATCAGTGCGGTGGATACCTTGTAGAGAACCGTCAAACAGTGACTTATGCGTCGCTCGTAGATTCTCAGGAAGTGTCGCTTCATCAGCAGCAAAGCCATGGTTTTGTGACGTAATCATCACAACATCACGCTCTAAATCTTTTACTGGGTGGTTAGCACCATGGTGACCAAACTTCATCTTCACTGTCTTAGCACCAGATGCTAAAGCTAGGATTTGGTGACCTAAACAGATACCAAAGATTGGTAAGCCTTTCTCTAAGAACACTTTTGTCGCTTCGATAGCGTAAGTACATGGTTCCGGATCACCAGGGCCATTTGAAAGGAACACGCCGTCAGGGTTAAGTGCAAGCACCTCTTCTGCAGACGTTTGCGCAGGGACAACGGTTAAGCGGCAGCCGCGGTCAACCAGCATGCGCAGGATGTTTCTTTTTGCACCGAAGTCATAAGCAACAACGTGGAATGGCAATTCACTGTCTGCTTTCGCCTCAGGAAGTCCACCCGTGAGCGTCCACGAACCTTGTTTCCACTGATACGCTTCTTTTGTCGTAACTTCTTTCGCAAGATCCATACCTTTTAGGCCTGGGAATTCTTTTGCTTTAGCCAGCGCTAACGCTTCATCAATATTGTGACCCGCAACAACACAACCGTTTTGAGCACCTTTCTCACGTAAAATACGTGTCAGCTTACGTGTATCGATATCTGCGATACCCACAATATTTTGCGATTTTAGATAATCAGAAAGAGATTGTTCATTACGGAAGTTAGAAGCGATAAGAGGAAGATCGCGAATCACAAGGCCTTGAGCGTGGATTGAAGAAGATTCTTCATCTTCGGAATTGGTTCCGGTATTGCCAATGTGAGGGTAAGTAAGAGTAACGATTTGCTGAGAATAGGAAGGATCAGTGAGGATTTCTTGGTACCCCGTCATCGAGGTATTAAAAACAACTTCACCAACGGACAACCCGTCTGCTCCAATGGAAATACCGTGGAACACAGTCCCATCTTCTAGGACTAACAGTGCTGGTTTACTCAAGATAACCTCCAGAATAAAGATGCAGAAAATATAAATAAAATATCAATGCTGACACCCAACACACGGCGTAAAAGCAGCATGAGGTAGTACAGACAAATTGGCGGTATTCTAATTAGCACTGTGACGAGTGTCAACAACAAGATAAAAAATAAGCTAACTTTTATTGCCTCTGAGCACGTTTTCACTCTAAAGCCTCAAAAAAACACATTTTAAGATCGAAATTCAATCAGTTAGCGAATTGCATTTATTTTACAGAGCACATTCTCTTATCTGAGTTATCATAATTTCACATATGGGAAAGCAAACGTTAACCAAGTAGGGTTAACTTACAAAAACAACCCAAAAGCCAGAAAATACAAATCAAGCCGCCATTAATAGCACTAAAAACACCAAATAATGAGCAACTTTTACTCATCACACATTTTTCTAATTCAAAATAACCCTACATAACGCCAGCCCAGCATCTGAGCATAAGTATGTAGTATGGTGCTCTCTTATATCGCCTATTTTAACGAAAAAAAAGCACTTCATTCTGAAGTGCTTTTCCATTTAAATTTGGTCTAATCCCAATACTTCGGTCATAGTGTAAAGTCCCGCAGGTTTATCATCTAACCAAACTGCTGCTCTCACAGCACCGTTAGCAAAGGTCATCCTGTCTGTCGCCTTATGCGTGATCTCAACTCGCTCACCGATATCAGCAAACATTGCGGTATGCTCGCCAATGATGTCACCCGCTCGAATCGTGGCAAAGCCAATTTCATCTCGACTACGCTCACCAGTAATCCCTTCACGAGCATAAACAGCAACGTCATTTAACTCGTTGCCCATCGCGCCAGCAATCGCTTCACCCATGCCAATAGCCGTTCCAGAAGGGGCGTCGACTTTATGGCGGTGGTGAGCTTCTACAATCTCGATATCACAATAGTCGCCCATCACCTTCGCTGCCTTTTCAAGCAATTTGAAAACGAGGTTTACACCCACACTATAATTTGGTGCCATCACTAAAGGGACCACTTTCGCAGCCTCATCAATTTGCAGTTTCTCTTCATCAGAGAACCCTGTGGTACCGATAATCATTTTTTTGCCATGCTGCTGGCACAACGCTAGATTTGTCAGGGTACTTTTCGGTGCCGTAAAGTCGATAATGACATCAAACTGATCGATAGACTTGACTAAGTCATCGACGAGCGCGACATCAAAGCGCCCTTCACCACACAGCTCACCAACATCAACACCAACCAGTGATGATTCAGGTCGCTCTGAACCAGCACCCACTGTCGCCTCTTCATTATGAAACGTTGCTTTTACTAAGTTGCGACCCATACGGCCCGCTGCTCCTGCAATCGCAATTCTAACCATTGCGTCATTCTCCGTTGATTATTTGCTACCAATGTAACGCAAAGTATTTCTACTCGCTATAGGCTAATCCTGCTTAGCGGTATTTTTCGATGACTTTATTCAATATTGGTACGTTAGCTTCAGGGAAAGCGTGATCGGCAAGGGCTGCGATGCTAACCCAAGCTCCTTGCTGTCCTTCCTTCCCATAAGGCTGGCGATTAAATGCGGTCACTTCAAAAAAATCGAACGCTAGAGATTTATCGGTATAGTCATGAAGCAGGTGCTCAAATAACGCAAGCTCTGTCACTTCAATATCAATCTCTTCATAAAGCTCACGCTTTAGCGCATCTTCTGCCTTCTCATCAATTTCAACTTTACCGCCGGGAAATTCCCACAGCCCACCTTGATGTGCTTTGTCGGGACGCTTAGTAATGTAGATTTGTGATTTGTCAGCGTTAAATATAATAGCAGCGACAATATGTACCCGTTTCATTGTAAATTTTCCTTAAAAAAAGAGCCGCGAAAGCGGCTCTTTTTAATTACATCATTATTTAATTAATCTGACCATGACACTGCTTGTACTTCTTACCCGATCCACAAGGACAAGGTTCATTACGGCCAACTTTACGCTCTTCACGAACAACTGGCTGGTGAGCATCGTTTTGTTCTTCGTCACTGTGGTCAGCGAGTTGGTTTTCAGCACTTGCATGTTGAGGCTTAGCACGGCGCGCCGCTTCTTCTGCTTGAGCTTGACGCTGAGCTTCCATGCGCTCAACTTCTTCTTGCTGCTGAACTCGAACTTTAGACAAGATGGTAATTACATCCAACTTAAGTGACTCAAGTAACTGTTCAAACAGTTCAAATGATTCACGCTTATACTCTTGTTTCGGGTTCTTCTGTGCGTAACCACGTAGGTGAATACCTTGACGTAGATGATCCATTGCAGCCA
Source organism: Vibrio nomapromontoriensis (assembly GCF_050337205.1). Lineage (NCBI taxonomy): Bacteria > Pseudomonadati > Pseudomonadota > Gammaproteobacteria > Vibrionales > Vibrionaceae > Vibrio > Vibrio nomapromontoriensis. The sequence continues at coordinate 206,871 of NZ_JAKJSS010000006.1, read as the reverse complement.
AGTGCTCTTTCCACAATGTATCGAGCGTTTGCAACATGACTGACTTTTCGAAATTGCGCAGTACAGAAGCTCCAACCGTTTCTTCTTTTTGGTTATAAACCGTAACGGCGGTCTCTAGAATCTTCTCTCGAAGTGCTTCTTCATACAGCTTGTCATCTTCTTCTAGCCATGTAGTAAGAGGAAGATCTAAGTCGAAGTCGTTTTTCAAGCGCTCTTGAAGACCTTTCACATCCCACATATCTTCCAGAGATTGCGGTGCAATATACTCGTCAATGACCGAGGTAAATACGTCTGCACGGTTATGCTCTAGCATTTCGCGAATATCTTCCGCCGTCATAAGCTCATCACGAAGCTCATAAACAACTTTACGCTGATCGTTGGCAACATCATCGAATTCAAGTAATTGCTTACGAATATCGAAGTTACGCCCTTCAACTTTACGTTGCGCTTTTTCAATCGAGCGAGACAGCATCTTACTTTCAATAGCCTCACCTTCATCCATACCACTTTGAATCAAGCCCGCCATGCGGTCTGAAGTAAAGATACGAAGGAGCTGATCTTCCATCGATAGATAGAAACGCGAAGAACCCGCATCCCCCTGACGACCAGAACGACCACGTAGTTGGTTATCGATACGACGTGATTCATGACGTTCAGTACCAATAATGTGCAAACCACCTGACTCTAGCACTTTATCGTGTACTACTCGCCACTCTGCTTTAATCGCATCAATTTGTTCTTGCGTTGCATTACCTAACGCTTCAACTTGTGCCTGCCAGCTGCCGCCTAGCACGATATCCGTACCACGACCCGCCATGTTGGTTGCGATAGTTACCGCACCTGGCGTACCCGCTTCAGCAACAATCTCAGCTTCTTTTTCATGGAATTTTGCGTTTAGTACATTGTGTTTTACTTTTGCTTCTTTCAAAGCATTAGAAAGCAATTCCGACTTTTCAATCGATACAGTACCCACAAGAATCGGTTGACCATTTGCAGCACGTACTTTGATATCTTCAATGATAGCGTTGAATTTTTCTGCTTCAGTACGATAAACCACATCTGGCATGTCATCACGAACCATTGGTTTATTGGTTGGGATAACGACAGTTTCCAATCCATAGATAGACTGGAATTCAAACGCTTCAGTATCAGCGGTACCGGTCATGCCTGACAGTTTTTCATACAGACGGAAGAAGTTTTGGAAAGTAATCGAAGCCAGCGTTTGGTTTTCATTTTGAATCTTAACGCCTTCTTTCGCTTCCACAGCTTGGTGTAGACCTTCAGACCAACGACGACCCGGCATAGTACGGCCAGTGTGCTCATCAACAATGACGACCTCACCTTCTTCGGTAACGATGTAATCAACGTTAACTTCAAACAACACATGAGCACGCAACGCGGCATTCACGTGATGCAGTAAGCTAATGTTAGTTGGAGAATACAGGGTATCCCCTTCTTCCATCATGCCATTTTTAATCAGCAGTTCTTCAACGAACTCCTGACCAGTCTCAGTTAAATGTACCTGTTTTGATTTCTCGTCAACGGTATAGTGACCGTCGCCGCGGTACTCTTCTGAGTCTTCCTGCTCTTGCACCTGAAGGTGTGGGATTAACGTGTTGATGCGAGTATAAAGCTCTGAGCTATCTTCTGCTGGACCTGAAATGATAAGCGGCGTACGCGCTTCATCAATCAAGATCGAATCCACTTCATCGACAACAGCAAAGAAACGAGCGCGCTGTACACGATCTTCTTCGCGGAACGCCATATTGTCACGCAGGTAATCGAAACCAAATTCGTTATTTGTTCCGTACAAAATGTCCGCTTGATAGGCTTCTTTTTTCTCTTGCGGATGCATATTAGGCACATTGACACCAACAGTCATGCCAAGGAATTCAAACAAAGCTCGGTTTGTTTCAGCATCACGTTTTGCTAGGTAATCGTTGACGGTAACGATATGAACACCTTTGCCTGGTAGAGCGTTTAGGTAAGCTGGAAGTGTTGCGGTCAGCGTTTTACCTTCACCTGTTCTCATTTCAGCGATTTGACCAGAGTTCAGTACCATGCCACCAATGAGCTGCACATCAAAGTGACGCATGCCGAATACACGTTTCGATGCTTCACGTACTGTTGCGAATGCTTCTGGCAAGATACGATCTAGGTCTTCACCTTTATCCAGTCTCTCACGGAACTCTATCGTTTTCGCTTTTAAATCTTCATCCGATAGTGACTCAAATTGAGGTTCAAAGTCGTTAATCTGTTTAACAATTTTTTTTAGTCGACGCAACGTTCTATCATTGCGACTACCAATGACCTTCGTCAGTAGCTTAGTAATCATTGTGAATTTTTTCTCTCTACCATTAGATCATACTGACCTATTAAAATTGCCTTCCGTCTCGACTAGGGTCTATTGACCTAACAGAGATAAAATCTATATAAGCTGATATTGAGTTCAAACTTAAAAATTTCAAGGCGGACTTACCAATTAATGGCCATAGTGTAAGGAATTTTTGTCCTAACAACCAAGTAACTAGGCAAACTAACCTCAATTTGTTTGATGTATTTGGAAGTTTTTGCAATTTGAGTGTTTAAAAAACAAAATTGTCGCCGAAATAGCGTGATGAGGATACCGCTAGTCTCGGTTAAAAATGCAATCTAAACATGCAGCAATACTGCCCCTAGCCCAGCGGAGTCACGCACAAAACCCATAGCACGACGATTTCAACTAGCGTTTTACAGCAAAAATAACTTACAAGGGGCAAGGACTTGCCGTTGTTATTGAAGAGCTATTAAAGTGTTATTAAAGGACAGGCAGGAAACTTGGTCATGTCATTTGTAGCGAGAAATACAAAAGTGGGAAAGTGGGAAAGCCTAAACAAAAAAATCAGGCACTAGGCCTGATTCTTCATTCAAATTCTTTTTATGCTAGAACCATCGCAGGGTCAGCAAAGGCAACAGGAGAGCCAACTTCTTCTTCGAATGTTGCCCATTCCCAGGCTTCTTGATCCGCTAGCACTGCTCTCAATAATTGGTTATTAAGACCGTGGCCTGACTTATAAGCAGAGAACTCACCAACAATAGCATGCCCTGCCATGTACAAGTCACCAATTGCATCCAGTACTTTATGAGTCACAAATTCATTCTCAAAACGAAGACCTTCTTCATTCAAGATGCGGTACTCATCAAGTACGATGGCGCAGTTAAAGCTACCGCCTAGACATAGATTTTGAGATTGAAGGTACTCAATATCACGCATAAAGCCAAAAGTACGAGCGCGTGAAATTTCTTTCACAAAACCTTGAGATGAGAAATCAAACTTCAGTCGCTGCTCATCTGAATCAATAGCAGGGTGATTAAACTCAATTTCAAAGTCCATACGGAAGCCGTTGTATGGGCGAAGTTCTGCCCATTTGTCTTCATCCTCAAAGCGCACTGGCTTTTTAATGCGGATGAAACGCTTCGGTGCACTCTGCACTTCGATACCAGCTTGTTGAAGCAGGTAAACAAACGGACTTGCACTGCCATCCATAATTGGAATCTCAGGCGCATCAACTTCAACAATAATGTTATCGATACCCATACCCGCTAACGCAGCACTAAGGTGCTCAACGGTAGAGATACGAATACCTTCATCATTAACCAGTGCGGTACAAAGCATGGTATCACGCACTGACAACGGGTCTGCAGGGAAATCCACGGGAGGATTTACGTCGGTACGACGGTAAATAACACCGGTGTTGGCCGCAGCTGGTCGTAGAGTTAGTGTTACTTTACGGCCAGAGTGGAGTCCCACCCCCACTGTAGTCACTATTTCTTTCAGCGTACGTTGTTTGATCATCTGCAAACCTCTTAATCTACGTTACATATCACTGTTGATAATGTAAGCAACCGAGAATCCTACCAGAATTTTGAGCTATGTCAAATTCAAGCGGATTTGTTAGTCCGCTTGACGACGCAAAAATGCTGGAATATCTAAGTAGCCATTTTCCTTTTCAGGTTTTGGTACAGCGTTGTTTGCTGAACTCGCCGGCGCGCTTGCCGATGGTGCAGGTTGCTGTTTAACCTCTGGCTTCTGAGTATTTACATGCACATTTGGTGCCACTTTCTCTTCTACTTTCGCAGCTTGAGTTTGTGGTGCCGACTGTGGCTGAGCAGTTGCAACGGGGGCTTTACCACCAGCAACTAAAGTAATATCAGGTTTACGTTCATTGCCAATACCTGTAGCAACAACCGTTACTCGAATTTCATCGCTCATATCTGGGTCAAGAGACGTACCAATAACAACCGTTGCATTATCAGAAGCAAATGCCTTAACCGTGTTACCAACCGTTTCAAACTCGTCCAAGCGCATGTCTAGACCAGCAGTAATGTTCACAAGAACACCACGAGCACCAGCAAGATCGATGTCTTCAAGAAGTGGGCTAGAAATGGCCATTTCAGCCGCCTCTTCCGCTCGGTCTTCACCTTTAGCGACACCACTACCCATCATTGCATGTCCCATTTCAGACATCACGGTACGGACATCGGCGAAATCGACGTTAATCATACCAGGGCGAGTAATCAACTCAGCAATACCTTGAACCGCATTTTTAAGTACGTCGTTCGCACTTGCAAAGGCTTCAAGTAAAGTCACACCGCGACCTAGCACTTTGAGAAGCTTTTCGTTCGGGATTGTAATCAAAGAATCAACATGCTTAGAAAGCTCTTCAATTCCTTGCTCAGCAAACGCCAACCGTTTTTTACCTTCAAAGCTAAATGGTTTCGTTACTACGGCAACGGTTAAGATGCCCAGTTCTTTCGCCACTTCAGCAATCACAGGCGCCGCACCAGTACCCGTGCCACCGCCCATACCTGCTGCGATAAACACCATATCGGCGCCAGTAATGCTTTCTTTAATTCTTTCTTTATCTTCTAGAGCTGCATCACGTCCAACTTGTGGGTTTGCACCCGCACCCAAGCCTTTTGTGATATCACCACCAATTTGAATGACGTGGTTAATACTCGTTTTGCGAAGCGCTTGTGCGTCTGTATTTACACTGATGAAATCAACCCCTTCGATTGATTCGCGCACCATGTGTTCAACAGCGTTACCACCGCCACCGCCAACTCCAACTACCTTGATTACCGCTTCGTCAGACATTTCCATCATCGGTTCAAACATTTGTTATCTCCGTTTCCCTGCAACTCAGGTTAAAACTCTTTTTGTATCCAATTACGCAATTTTCCGAATAGTGTCGACACCGATTGACGTTTTGGTTCGTTATAATCATTGTCGTCATTAATCTGACTATCTCTTGCGTAATGAAGTAATCCTACAGCCGTCGAATGATACGGCTCTTTAACGTAGTCCGTAAGGCCACTAACCTCGAGAGGTTTGCCAACACGGACCTGGTTGCGAAAAACACGTTCTGCGCATTCAACAACCCCTTCAATTTGCGCGGCGCCACCTGTTAAGACGACTCCGGCAGCGAGATGATGTTTAACACCACTCTCTCTTAATTTAACCTGTACATTATCAATGGTCTGATTTACCAACCCCATTAACTCTGTATAGCGTGGTTCAATCACTTCCGCCAGCGTTTGACGCTGTAAACTACGAGAAGGACGTCCACCAACACTTGGGACATTAACTGTATCGTCTTTACTGACCAACTCACTTAATGCACAGCCGTGTTTCACTTTAATCTCTTCAGCATCACTTAATGGTGTGCCGAACGCAAACGCGATATCACTAGTCACAGCGTTACCTGCGTATGAAAACACTTCTGTGTGTCGTAACGCTCCGCCAGTCCAGATAGACACATCCATCGTGCCAGCACCGATATCAACCACACAAACGCCAAGCTCACGCTCATCTTCAGTGATGACAGCATTACTTGATGCCAAACCAGAAAAGACAAGCTGCTCGACTTTTAAGTCACAACGCTCTACTGCCTTAATGATATTCCGTGCCATATCGTTATGGCAAGAAATCAAATGGACACTGACCTCCATTCGAACACCGGATAAACCGAGAGGGTTTTTTATGCCTTCTTGATAGTCTATGGTAAATTCTTGCGGAATTACATGCAGAATACGTTGTTCATCACCAATTTTTATAGATTTAGCGGTATGAATCGCTCGGTCCATATCATCTTGTGACACTTCTTCTTCAGAAATGGTTCCCATACCTTTTTCGATACGGCTGGCAATATGACGACCTGACAGAGAGATAAAGACATTGGTGATCTTACATTCAGCCATTAATTCGGCTTGATCAATCGCACGCTGGACTGACTTAACGACGGACTCAAGATCGTTGACGCCACCCTTATCCATCCCTCTAGATGGACTGGATCCAGCACCAATAATATTCACCTGACCGTCTGGTAAAATCTCTCCTACCAAGGCCGACACGGTAGCAGTGCCTATATCAAGACCGACAATTAAATTGTCATCCATGGTCTTAGTCATCTGTACTCTCTTATTGTAAAGTTTCAATTACCATTTAAGTTTCGCCACCAGATCAATAATTTCACGGATGAAGAGACTTAATCGCAAGACTGAATTTATGTATCAACACTCAAAATATCGATACATAATGTCAGTCGTTAACTTGCTATATTCTTGGTGCTACCATTGCTTTCCATCACTTCAGCATCAGGAAACCAACCCACAGCCGCACCTGTATCGTATCGCAAATCAATATAACTCACTTGAGAAACCTTCTCACCGAGTCGTTGATATAAGAAAATAAATCGTTGTAAACGGTCGTTCAGTGCATCTTTACCTAGCTCGACTCGAATTCCATTATCTAAAATTACCTGCCAAGCACGGCGCTCATTTAATACTAAAGATGAAATCGATAGCCCTAATGGCGACAATTTTTTATTACTTTCTCTATAAGCGTTCAACACTTTGAGCTGTGTTCCTGCCGGCCCATACAGTTTCACTTTTTCTTCTTCAATTTGCGAAACATCGCCATTAAAGATCACACCGGAAGCATCCAGCATTTCAATACCATTCCAAATAGCACTGGCTTGATATTCCGTTAAAAATACTTTAACCGTATCTGGCCACTGCTTTCTTACGGAAGCTTGAGATACCCACTCGATATTCTCAACACTGGCTTGCAATACATTAATGTCCTGAGACATGAATGTACCTATATGATCAAGGTGAGCAAACGCATCTTGCACGTCTTTTGCCGACACGTGAGTCAGTTCACCTTGTAATACAATTTTAGACAAAGGAAGTCGTTGATCGTCCCACATCCAACTTATTGTGGCGTAGAGCATAGAGCCGATAGCAATAATGACAATAAACAAAAATGCCAAGCCTAAACGATTTTGCTTCAACAACGTGACGGGTTGCTTTAGCAAAGTGGCTGGTTTTTTGTATGTTGCGCTGCTCGCAGAAGCTTCTGTCAAACCTATTGGTCCCTAATTATTCCCTTCACCTTTTAAGATTGCGGAGTAAGCGTCTATTCTATTGTCTATAACCTTAGGATTATACTAACGAATATCAAACTATCAAACACTGAACCACATAAATCTGATGATTTGAGTAGGAAATCCGTAAAAAATCGGCTTGGGCAACTTTATAAGTTAAAACCAAGCCGTACAGCGTACTTTTATTTGATAGAATACACAATAACTAGCAATCGCTATTTTGCATCGTTTTGATGCTTAGCTCCATCGCTTGTAATTGTTTAGCTACTTTACCGATATCACCTGCACCTTGCGTCAGCACTAAGTCTCCATCTTGCAAGAGATTAGATAAAACTGAGGGTAAACTGTTAATTTCTGGAACAAAAACAGGATCTAGCTTCCCTCGCGTACGTATAGTCCGACACAGGGCTCGCCCATCGGCACCAACAATTGGCGCTTCGCCCGCAGAATATACATCCAACATCACTAATACATCGACCTGCTCCAGTACATTGGCAAAGTCTTCATACAAGTCACGAGTCCGGCTGTAACGGTGGGGTTGAAATACCATGACAAGGCGCTTATCACTCCAGCCATTGCGTGCCGCTTTAATGGTCACGTCAACTTCTGTAGGGTGATGCCCATAGTCATCCACTAACATGACATTGCCATTACCGGTATCAAATTCCCCCAAGTGCTCAAAGCGACGACCCGTCCCTTCAGTACCCAACATAGCTTTGACTATCGCCTCGTCAGAAATATTATCTTCCGTTGCAACCGCAATCGCCGCGGATGCGTTCAGAGCATTATGTTCACCAGGTATATTGAGCGTAATATCTAGGTTATCTCGGTCTTTTCTGACAACAGTAAACTTACCTTGCTGCCCTTCCTGACGGTAATTTTCAATACGAACGTCGGCATCATCAGAAAAACCGTAAGTAATCACTTGGCGGCTAATACGAGGAATGAGCTCTCGCACGACGGGATCGTCGACACATACCACCGCTTGACCATAAAATGGTAAGTTGTGCAGAAAATCGATAAACGTCTGTTTCAACGTATCAAAATCTCCACCGTAGGTATCCATGTGGTCAGCTTCAATATTAGTGACAATACTGACCATTGGCTGAAGGTGAAGGAAAGACGCATCACTCTCATCGGCTTCCGCAATCAAAATACGGCTTGATCCAAGGCGTGCATTGGTACCAGCGCTTTTCACTAAACCACCATTCACAAACGTCGGATCCATACCTGCTTCAGAATAGATCTGTGTCACTAAGGCCGTGGTTGTCGTTTTACCATGCGTCCCTGCTACTGCAATACCATGGCGGAAACGCATAAGCTCGGCCAACATTTCAGCGCGCTGCACTACCGGTATACGCAACTCTTTTGCCGCCATCAACTCAGGGTTATCGGCATTAATAGCCGTTGATACAACAACAACACTCGCCTGATCGATATTGCTTGCTTGATGGCCAAGATAGATCGTAGCGCCTTTTTCGAGCAAGCGCTCGGTCACGGCATTACTTCCAAGGTCAGAGCCGGTAATTTGATACCCCTCGTTGAGCAATACCTCGGCAATCCCACTCATTCCTGCGCCACCGATACCAACGAAGTGAATGGTTTTCACTCGTCGCATTTCCGGTACTAAAGCACGAATTTGTGCTAAATCTTGTTTGTGCTGCTGTGTCATTAAAAACGTCTCATTAATCTAAATTTGTTAATTCTATAATTTCGTTGGCTACACGCGTATCTGCGTCAAGTTTAGCGGCTTTTCGAGCATTTATCGCCAAACTCTCTAACTGCGCTCGATCTAAAACGCGAATTTGTTCTGCGAGAGCGTCCACCGTTAAATCGGGTTGCTCAATCATATACGCTGCACCACTATTCACAAGATGATCGCCATTAAGCGCTTGTTGTCTATCTTTATGCATAAATGGTACAAAAATAGCGCCAACACCAACCGCGGCCAGCTCCGACACCGTTAAGGCACCTGACCGGCATACCACTAGATCTGCCCATTGGTACGCGGCGGATACGTCATCAATAAAATCACTAACGGTAGCACTCGATACACCACATTGTTGATACTCACGACTTACCGACTCTTGATTTCCTTTGCCCGCTTGATGGTAGACCTCGTAACCGCCCCCCAACGCTTGCAATACAGGAGGAAGCGTCTTATTCAGAATCTGAGCACCTTGGCTGCCACCCATCACAAGAATGCGAATATCCCCTTCTCTCTGAGCAAGGCGTGTTTCTGGCCGTTCAATATTCAATAAATCTTGTCTTACCGGATTACCGACCACTTCTGCATTGGGAAATGCACCTGGAAAAGCTTGAAATACTTTTTTAGCTATCTTTGATAACCAGCTATTCGTTAAGCCTGCTACGCCATTTTGTTCATGTAATACGACCGGGATTCCTAGGCTCCAAGCGGCAATTCCCCCCGGACCACTGACATATCCACCCATGCCAAGTACCGCATCTGGATGCCAGTTCTTAAGGTGAGCTCTGGCTTGCAAAATCGCACTAAAGATTTGGAACGGCGCTTTGATAAGCTTCGCAATCCCCTGACCACGTAGCCCTTTAACCTTAATAAAATCGATTTCAATACCATGTTTCGGTACAAGCTCGGCTTCCATTCGGTCCGCCGTACCAAGCCAGCGAATATCCCATCCTTGCTCCTGAAGTCTTGTCGCAACAGCGAGACCAGGAAAAACGTGACCGCCAGTACCACCAGCCATCACCATTAATCGTTTATTTTTCTTCATTATTCACTACTTTTTCTTCTGGCGCTTTTTTCGGTTTCTTAACTTCAACACTATCCGGCAATAGACGACATTCGTGGTCAATTCTCAGTAAAATTGACACCGCCACTGACATAATAATCAAACTAGAACCACCGTAACTAATCAGCGGTAGTGTTAAGCCTTTCGTCGGCACCATACCAGCGGCAGCCCCCACATTAACAAGGGTTTGAAATGCAAACCAGATACCAATAGCAAAAGAGAGATAACCGCCAAAAAGTTCTTGTTTTTCAAAGGCTCTTTTACCAATAAATAGCGCTTTAATTACCAGACCAAAAACTAACATCAAGACTAATACTACGCCGATATAGCCTAGTTCTTCAGCCAAAACGGCAAAAACAAAATCGGTATGCGCTTCTGGTAAATACTCCAATTTTTGCACCGAGTTACCGAGTCCTTGCCCCATCAAGTTACCACGACCAAATGCCATCAGTGATTGAGTCAGTTGATAACCACTCCCAAACGGGTCTTCCCAAGGGTCCAAGAACGACGTCACTCGTCGTACACGATAGGGTTCAGCTAAAATAAGCCCTATGACCGCCGTTACTCCAGCAACAAAAAGCGCAATAAAGTGAGAGAGTTTTGCTCCGGCAACAAACAGCATCCCGAACAGTGTCACTAGCATCACGACAACAGAGCCTAAGTCAGGTTGCCCCAATAAGAGCACTGCCAATGTCATGAATACCAGAATGGGCTTAATGAATCCCCCGAAGAACGACTGTCGAACCTCATCTTGTTTACGAACCAAGTAGCCTGACATAAAAATAAACAGCGACAATTTTGCCACTTCTGCTGGCTGCAAGTTAAACAGCCCCAGCGGGATCCAGCGAGAAGCCCCATTCACCGATTTGCCCGCTACCAATACCACCACGAGCAAAAAAACGGAGATAGCTAAAAGATAAGAGCTGTATTGAAACCACTTTTTGACCGGTACTTGTAGCACTACCGATGACACACCAATGGCTAAGCATAAAAAAATGGCATGTCTAAACATGAAGTGGAAAGGCTGATCAGTTAAGCGAGAACTGATTGGAAAGGACGCTGATGTCACCATCACTAGGCCGATCATCATTAAACCAAGTGCTAACCAGACAAGCTGTCGGTCATAAAGCGCCTTCGGTGCTGGCATAGATAACCAATCTGAAGTGCGTTGTTTAACTTGATGAAACATACTCGACCTGTCCGTATTAACTAACTTGTGGTGCGTATTGCAAAGCCAGTGCTGAAAAATGATCACCACGAGCCATAAAGTTGGCAAACTGATCAAAGCTTGCACATGCTGGAGAAAGCATCACCATATCACCCTTGGTAAGCATTGGCGTAATATGAGCAATCGCGTCATCAAGCGAGGCAAACTGTTGAGCGCTTGAGTGAAGCTCGGTAAAACAGGCTTTATCACGACCAAAACAGCAGAGCATGACATTTAATTGAGATAAGGGTTCAGCCAAGGCACTGAAATCTGCGCCTTTACCCTCGCCGCCAACAAGAAGATATAGTTTACCCTCTAATGTTAATCCCGATAATGCTGCTAGCGTACTTGCCACATTCGTCGCCTTGGAGTCGTTGACCCACGTGACGCCTTGTTTCTTTACTACCGCTTGACAGCGATGGCTCAGACCAGAGTAGCGCGTCAATGTATCGATGGCACGATGATAATCAATGCCCGCAAGCTTAAGTAACGCACAAGCCACCAGCGCATTAGACCAGTTATGTTTACCCACAAGACTTAAGCGTGTTGTGTCGGCTATCGGCTCACCATGATCCATTAACCATGTCGTGCCTTGTGCCTCCGACATACCAAAAGCCTGATTATCAAAACCAAACGTCTCAATCTGGCAAGTATTAGCCGACTCATTAGGATACGTTTCCGGCTCCGCTCGATTAACAAGGGCATATTCAGCGTTCATGAAAATACGACGTTTCGCTTGCGCGTAATCGCTCATCCCTTGATATCGGTCCATGTGGTCTTCTGACAGGTTCAAAAATGCCGCGACAGTCACCTTTAAACTCGATGTTGTTTCCAACTGAAAGCTCGATAACTCCAATACATAAAGATCCGCATCGATAGCAAGCAAGTCTAAAGCTGGCACGCCAATGTTGCCGCCGACACCAACCGATAATCCCGTTGCTTTAGCTAGCGCGCCCGTCAGATCAGTCACAGTACTTTTACCGTTAGAGCCGGTAATGGCGATGACTGGTTTCGTATTTGCCCAAGCAAATAGTTCAATATCACCCACAACGGGAACACCAAGCTGTCTTGCCGCATCAATTTCGGGCGTAGCTAAAGCAATACCAGGATTGCAAACCACAAGATCAGCCTCATTTAACCACTGCTGATTAAAGCTTCCACAATGCAACTCCACGCCATCAGGTAACTCACCAGCACCCGGTGCTTGGGTTCGAGAATCCATGACGCGAATACGAAGCGTATGTGGCAGTTTTTGAAGGTAATTAACGACTGAGAGCCCGGTAATACCGAGCCCTACAACAACAACATTGTGAATGTTTTGCCAACGTTCCATGCTTACTTTCCCTAACCTGACTTAACGTACTTTTAGCGTGGCTAAGCCAATTAAAACAAGAACGATAGAGATAATCCAAAAACGTACGATAACGCGAGGTTCTGGCCATCCTTTTAGCTCATAGTGGTGATGGATAGGCGCCATGCGGAAAATACGCTGCCCACGTAGCTTGTAAGAACCTACCTGCAAAATCACCGACAAGGTTTCCATAACAAAAACACCACCCATGATCACCAATACGAACTCTTGGCGAACCAATACCGCTATTACACCAAGCGCGCCGCCCAGTGCCAGTGAACCCACATCGCCCATAAATACTTGTGCTGGGTAAGTGTTAAACCACAAAAAGCCAAGCCCTGCACCAACGATCGCGGTACAAACCACCACTAGTTCGGACGTATAAGGGATATGAGGGATATGCAAATAATTGGCAAAGTTCACGTTACCCGTTGCCCATGCAATCACTGCGAAGCCGGCTGCAACCAATACCGTTGGCATAATCGCCAAACCATCTAAGCCGTCGGTCAAGTTCACCGCATTGCTGGTACCGACAATAACAAAGTAAGTGAATACAATATAAAACAGTCCCATTTGCGGCATCACATCTTTAAAGAAAGGGACCACCAGCTGAGTCGCGGCGGTATCTTGTCCGTGAGCATACAAAGCAAATGCCACCACTAAAGCAATCATTGATTGCCAAAAATACTTCCAGCGAGCAATCAAACCATCGGTGTTTTTTCGAACGACTTTACGGTAATCATCGACAAAGCCGACGACTCCATAGCCAAGCAGAACAAAGAGAACAGCCCATACATAAGGGTTACTCAAATCAGACCAAAGCAAGATAGTAATGGTGATAGCAAACAAGATCATTACGCCACCCATTGTCGGAGTGCCGCGTTTGCTAAAGTGGGATTCTGGACCTTCGTTACGAACCACTTGACCAATTTGCAGCATCTGCAATTTAGCGATCATTTTTGGTCCCATCCATAAGGATATACCGAGCGCCGTCAATACACTGACAATCGCTCTAAATGACAGGTATTCAAAAAGACGAAAAAAAGAAAAGTATGGCTGAAGCAGCTCTGCAAGCCAAATAATCATGTAAAGTTCTCCTTCAGTGCATTGGCTACTTTAAACATACCGGCACTGTTCGCCCCTTTCACCAATAAGGTGTGAGAGGTCTGATTTAGTAATAATAGGTGTTGCTCAATATAATCAAGCATAGCGTCGTGACTTTGAAAATGCTTACCACCGCAAAGGTCACTGATCGCTTTCGCATCTTCACCATAGGTTAAAACATGCTCGAAAGCGAAAGGTGCAGCATGTTGTCCGACTTCTTTGTGAAGTGCAAGGCTTTCATGCCCCAATTCCGCCATGTTGCCCAAAATCAACCAGCGCTCCCCATCAAATTGGGAGAGGAGGTCCACCGCGGCTTTCATCGCAGGCACACTGGCGTTGTAGCTATCGTCAATCAAGGTGATCGTATCTGTCAGTGTCTCTACCTCAACACGTCCTTTCACTTTGTCTAACGTTTTCAATCCAAGTTGAATATGCGCTAATGTTCCACCACATTGCACAGCAAGTGCCGCCGCCGCAATCGCATTACTCACGTTATGCGCGCCCACTAAACCAAGCTGAATCGCCACTTGCCCGATTGGAGTATGCAGTGTAAAGGAGGAGCTACCCTTCGATGACATTGCTATGTCAGAAGCAAAATAGTCTGCGTCAGAGTTTTGCTGAGCAAAAGTGACCACGCATTTATCACGCAGAACATCTTGCCACATTGTCCCACCTTGGCTATCAAGGTTAACTAAAGCAATGCCCCCTGCTTGCAAGCCTTGATAAATTTCACCTTTGGCTTGTTTTACACCATCTAGAGAGCCAAAACCTTCAAGGTGGGCTTCTGCGACATTATTCACTATCGCGATATCAGGATGGGTAAGTTGAGTGGTGTAGGCTATTTCACCAATATGATTTGCGCCCATTTCAATCACTGCGAAATCATCATCTTTGGTGCTTCTTAACAACGTCAAAGGCACGCCAATATCATTGTTAAAATTGCCAGCAGTATATAACACCTGACCCTGCTGGCTTAAAATGCTCGCCACCATCTCTTTAACGGTTGTTTTTCCGCAACTACCAGTAATCGCCACGGTTTTAGTGTGACAACCTTGATGCACATATTCACCGAGTTGACCCAGAGCCTTCAATGAATCTTCAACGATAATTTGCGCAATATCCACGTCGAGCACTCGCTCGACAATAACGGCAGTTGCTCCGTTGTCTTTGGCCTGACCAACAAAATCATGCGCATCAAAACGTTCACCAACTAAGGCAATAAACAGCGCGCCAGTTTCGATCGCTCGTGTGTCGGTCGTGACGTGTTCAATTTGTGTATCTTCACCAATCAGTCGCCCATCGACAACTTGCGCCAGCGTAGATAAAGCAAGTGTGATCATAACGCTACCCCTAATAGAGTCGCGGCCGACTCACGATCAGAGTAGTGTCGAGACTCTTGGCCTATAACCTGATAATCCTCATGCCCTTTACCCGCTAGTAAAATAATATCGGCAATCCCAGCATTAGAGACGGCAAGCTTAGCCGCATCAAATCGGCTATGCTGCACCATGATGGAGTCAGGACTTTGCACACCCGCTAGCATATCAGCAACAATGGCGGCTGGATCTTCACTACGAGGGTTATCATCACTGATAATGACATGGTCGGCGAGCTGCTCGGCAATGCTTGCCATGAGAGGTCGTTTACCTTTATCACGATCACCACCACACCCAACAATCACCCAAAGTTTTCCTTCACAGTGAACGCGTAGTGCTTGCAGCGCTTTTTCTAATGCATCTGGCGTGTGCGCGTAATCAACCACAACTTTCGGCTTCGATACGGCGTGAAATAGCTCCATCCGCCCCAAAACAGGTTGTAAGTTTTGCGCACATTCAATTAACTGCTGCTTATCAAAACCTAACCGAAGCAAAGCTGCCAATGCCAGCATGACATTACACGCATTAAACTGGCCAATAAGGGGAGCCTTGAGTTGACCTTGACCAAAGCAACCATCAAAGTCGATTTCAATACCGTTTTCACTGTATTTGACCTGACTTGCCCACAGCGCATGTTGACCTATTTGATGACCATTAACGGAAACCGCTATCGCATCAGGGCGAGCTTCAAGCCAGCGCACCCCCACTTCATCATCAACATTAATTACCGCGTGTTCACAGTGATGTTGAGTAAACAGTTGTTGTTTCGCCGCTTCATAGCTAGCCATCGTGCCGTGATAGTCCAAGTGGTCGCGGCTAAGGTTGGTGAAAATGCCCAACTTAAAAGGTACAGCGGCGACGCGCCCTTGAATTAACCCATGGGAAGAGACTTCCATCGCTGTATATGACGCACCTTGCCCATCTAGAGAGGCCAATGTTTTTTGCACTTCAATGGCATTTCCAGTGGTGTTCTTTGCCACTTCAAGCTGCTGTAAAAAACCATTACCTGTCGTCCCCATGACTGCCGCACGCTGACCAAGTAATTCGATCCATTGAGCGATAAGCTGAGTGATGGTAGTTTTGCCGTTGGTGCCAGTAATCCCAATCACATTTTGCTGGTAACGATAGAGACGCGCTGCGAGTGTTGATAGAAAGCCGTCTAAGCCATAAAGATAAACAATCGGCACTGAGCCTGTTACGGATACTCGCCCATGCTGGCTTTCTTCATCGGCTTGAGCAATCACACTACTGGCACCCGCCGCAATGGCCTTCTCGATAAACTGGCGACCGTCCACTTCATGACCAATAATGGCAACGAAGGTGTCACCTTGGGTAATGGCGCGGCTATCCAACTCAAGGTTAGCCACTTTGATCGCATCCAGGGTTTTATTGTCGACTTTGAGCCAAGGCTCAAGCAACGCTGTCAATGTCAAAGACGTCAACATAGAAATAGCTCACTTTTATTGAAACTGATTTTCATCAGGCGCAACATTTAAAATCTGCAGCGCCCCTTTCATAATTTCTGAGAATACAGGTCCAGCGACAGAGCCGCCGTAGTATTGATCACCCTGCGGTTCATTAATCACAACCACCAATGACACTCTAGGCCGACTGACCGGGGCAACCCCTGCGGTTAACGCGACATATTCATCGCTGTATCCGCCCGCACTCGCCTTACGCGATGTCCCGGTTTTAGCCGCAACACGATACCCAGGAACCGCCGCTCGGGTGGCGGTTCCACCGGGCTTAGTGACCCCTTCAAGGTAGTGCAGTACTTGCAAAGCATTATCATGCTCCATGACCTGTTTGGAGAGATCTTGTTGATTATTTTCAATGATATGCACTGGCTGGTACAGACCAGCATTGCCTAACGTCGCGTACGCATGTGCCAACTGCAACGGCGTAATTGAGATACCGTAACCAAACGCTAGTGTCGCAATTTCAAATTTAGACCAACGACGGCGATTTGGAAAAATCCCCGACGCCTCACCAATAAGATTAAGTCCAGATACTTGCCCAAAACCAATCGAGCTATACATTCCCAGTAGCGCTTCTAATGGCATATCTAATGCCAACTTCGCTACACCAATGTTGCTCGACTTTTGTAGTATTTTAGCAAGATCCGCTTTCCCTACTTTAGATGTATCCCTAACTCGGCTACCGCCAATTTGCATAATACCGTTGCCAGTATCAATCACCGTTTTGTCATCTGCGGTGCCCGCTTCTAATGCTGCTAGCACAACAAACGGTTTCACCGTAGACCCCGGTTCCATCGAATCGGTAATCACACGATTTCGCATGGTAAATGACTGGCGAGACATTCGGTTGTTAGGGTTATAAGAGGGCGCATTCACCATGGCAAGTACCGCACCAGTTTCAACATCAATCATCACCGCGCTACCCGATGTGGCACGGTAGTCTGCGACCGCTTGCTTAATAGCGCGATAAGCTATCGCCTGTAGGCGTTGGTCAATCGTTAACTCTAATGGTTTGCCTTCTTCACGCTCTTCAAGGGAGATATTTTCAACGACCCGTCCATAGCGATCTTTACGAATAATTCGCTTACCTGCTTCACCCGTTAACCATTTATCGTAACTACGCTCGACCCCTTCAAGTCCATGACCATCAATACCCGTCACGCCCACTAAGTGCGAACTCACCTCCCCTGCCGGATAATAACGGCGAGATTCTGCTTTTAGGCCTATCCCGGATAGTTTTAGCTCTTTTATATACTTAGCCATCGCCGGGCTGACTTGGCGCTGAAGATAGATAAAGCGGCGTGATTTATTCTTGTTAATCTTGGTGATTAATCCTTGGCGCTCCAACCCTAAAACATCAGCAAGGGCATGCCAGCGATCAATTTCTTGAAAACCACCATCTTTAAAAATAGTCGCAGGGTCGGCCCAAACCGCTTGAACAGGCACGCTGACCGCAAGTGGCTCACCGTTACGATCGGAAATAATGCCACGCGCTGATGGCAAGGCTTTGACTCGGACAGAACGGAGATCCCCTTGCCTAATCAAGTTATCAGGCTCAATCACCTGGATATAACCAATTCGTGCCAACAGAGCGATAAAAATAACAATGACCGCCCCTAAAACCGTACGAAAGCGCCACGGTATCATTGTTGGTGATTGAGGTTGAGCTGTTGGTTTTTTCTTGGTGGGGTTGCTAGTTTTTTTTCCTTTCATTTGAGAGAAACCACTACTTCCTTGCTTGCATCTGGACGCTTCATATCAAGCTCTTGCTTAGCCATAGCTTGAACACGGCTATGTTCAGAGAGGGCATTCTCTTCTAACAACAAGTTTCGCCACTCATTATCTAATCTTTCCCGCTCTTGCAAAGCCATGTCTTTTTCGTTCACGGCTTGTCGGGTATGGTGAGTGGCAAACACCACTCCCATCGCCGTCGCAAAAATAAGCATAAGTACAATAAGAGGCAATCGACCCACAGTAATGAGGTCGAAAAAGATAACTTTCGCAAGATTATGCTTAGGCTCGTTAGACATCCACTTGTCCGTTACAGTTTTTCGGCAACACGAAGCACTGAGCTTCTTGAGCGAGTATTCACTTCCACTTCTTGATCGGTCGGTTTTAGCGCTTTACCCACCGCTTTGAGGTTAGCGCTACCTAACGCACGGATTTGAGCTTCTGTCATCGGAATTCCATGAGGCACTTGTGGGCCTCGGCTCTCTTTACGAATAAAGTGCTTCACCATACGGTCTTCTAACGAGTGAAAACTGATCACCGATAAACGTCCTTCCGGTGCTAAAATACTCGCTGCGCCTTTTAGTGCGGTATCGATTTCATCAAGTTCGCTGTTGATGTAAATACGAAACGCTTGAAAACTACGTGTCGCAGGGTGTTTTTTCTCTTTAAAACTTTTTGGGGCCGCTTCAGAAATTAACTTAGCAAGCTGGCTAGTGCGCGTAAGCGGCTCTTTTTCTTCATCTTCACGATGAGCCACAATTGCTTTTGCGATGCGGCGAGCATGTTTGTCTTCGCCAAACTCACGAATAACCCAAGTAATATCATCCAAGTCCGCTTCGGCTAACCATTGAGATACCGGCATACCCGACGTTGGGTCCATTCGCATATCTAGAGGCCCATCTTTCATGAAGCTAAAACCACGTTCCGCATCATCAAGCTGTGGCGAAGACACGCCAAGATCGAGCAATACACCATCAATTTTACCAACTAAATCATAACGCTCTGCGTATTCCGCCATCCCAGAAAATGGACCATGGATGATGGTAAAGCGAGGGTCATCAATTTTACCGGCTTCCTCAATTGCTTGGGGATCACGGTCGATACTATAAAGGCGACCATTTTCACCTAATTGTGAAAGAATTTGACGACTATGACCACCACGACCAAACGTGCCATCTATATAGATACCGTCAGGCTTAATGGCTAGGCCGTCGATGGATTCATGCAGTAAAACTGAAACGTGTTGAAAGGATTCGCTCATGGGTGATCTCAAGAGTTGCTTAGGGCAAAGATGACAAGTGTACTGATTTCACGAAGTAACGTCATCTGGTTAAGTTCAGCCTAACGTAAAGATAGGTGATAAAAAAGCAAAAAACCCATCACAAAATCAATTTGTAATGGGTTTTTCTTAAAAGGTGAAGTTGACCTATAAGCCGGGTTCTGTATCCGCCTAAGCGGTGATAGCCATTCGTCTAGGCCAGCAATCGCTCACTGGCTCAAGCAACCTACCCGCTTCCTTACGCGAGCCGCGCAATGTGAAAGCCTATTTGGTCTTGCTCCGGGTGGAGTTTACCCTGCAACGAACTGTTACCAGTCGTCCGGTGCGCTCTTACCGCACCCTTTCAGCCTTACCTGTGCTCTTTCCGAAGAAATAGAGCCATCGGCGGTCTTCTCTCTGCTGCACTTGTCGTGGGCTTGCGCCCCCCAGGCGTTACCTGGCACCCTGCTCTGTGGAGCCCGGACTTTCCTCCCCTCCGTCAGTCTCCCCCAAGACAAGCTCAAGGGGACGTCAACGAAGCAGCGACTATCTGGTCAACTTCAGGCCGCGGATTGTATAGGAGCGCGAGCAATTACTCAAGGTTTTCTAGTCCCCATTTGTAAAGTGCGTTCTTTTTCAGGTTATAAATCTCAGCCGTCATCGCTGCGGCTTTCTTTAATGGCAGCTCTTTAACTAAAATACCTAACGCTCTTAGCGCCTCATCAGGTAAGCCTTCAACCGCTGCTTCACGATGGCCATGTATAAGCAATACCATCTCACCACGTTTACGGTTATCGTCTTCTGCAATCCACTCAATCAGTTCACCCAGCGGCAAGCCTTGGATAGTTTCAAAGGTTTTTGTTAGCTCACGAGCCAGCACCACTTCACGATCTGGCCCCAATACTTCAAGCATATTTGCCAAAGATTCAGTAATACGATGTGGTGATTCATAGAAAATACAGGTACGCTCAGCTTTGGCAATTTCTAAAAACTTATCTTTCCGTCCTTTACTTTTTGCAGGCAAAAAACCTTCAAAACTAAAGCGGTCAGAAGGCAAGCCCGATGCACTTAACGCGGTAATCACTGCGCACGCACCCGGTAATGGCACAACCTTAACGCCAGCTTGACGACATTGCGAAACAAGATGGTATCCTGGATCGCTGATTAATGGCGTACCCGCATCAGATACCAATGCGATAGACTCGCCAGCTAACAATTTTTCAACTAAAACTTGTGCTTTTTGCTGCTCGTTGTGATCATGGAGCGCAAATGTTCTAGTTTGTATATTGAAGTGAGAAAGAAGTTTACCAGTATGTCTGGTGTCTTCAGCGGCAATAATATCCACACTATGCAACACCTCTAGTGCCCTATGTGTAATATCACCAAGGTTCCCAATGGGAGTTGGCACAATAAAGAGCGTTGGTTGCTCAATATGAATGGTTTTGTTGCTTGTCATTTGTTTACCATCACTTCAACGATTAATATAATGATTTTACACGAATAGTGATTAAAGAGCTCATGGCAATGATGAACCGTAAAAAAAATAGTGTAACGCGCCTGCTGACACCCATCGCACTGGCACTGTCCATTGCCGCGTGTTCAACGCAACCCAGTGCGCCAACCAGTGTTGATATCACAATGGCACCTACCGCCTCTTCTGAAACGTATTTAATGCGTGCCGATAGTGATCAAGGCAGCTTTGCCAATGAGTGGCTCATCCTTGCCTTTAAAGCTTCAATCCAAGAAGGCAACTACGAACAAGCGCAGCGCTTATCTAACCGTTTAGCCAAACAAAACTTGAGCACCATTCAACAAGCCGAATGGCAATTGGCGCGCGCTGAACTTAATCTTGCGCAAGGTAAAGCTCAAGACGCTTACCTACAGCTTAACCTGCCAGCAGAGTGGCCTTTGCTGCAGCAGCAATGGATGCAGTATCACAACTTGCGCGGCCAAAGCTTAGCGCTCATGGGTGACTACGTAGAGTCAAGCCGTGAGTATATTGCCATGTCAGGTTTCGCTCCACGTGAACAGCAGCAAATCATTAACGACAACATTTGGCACAACCTTAATCAATATTCAGCCGATCAGCTGTCGCAACTCGACATAAAACCAGAAGAAGAAATTCTTGATGGTTGGGTGCAGCTCGCCAGTTACATGAAAGCGCTGGGCAGTAGCTTGCCTCAGCTACAAAATACGCTTGGAAAGTGGTTAGCGGAGAATGGCAACCACCCAGCAGCGCTTTATACGCCACAAAGTATCTATGATATTTTGAGCCTTGAGATTTCTACCCCCCATAGTACGGCGCTATTGCTGCCGTTAACGGGTAAGTATGCTAAACAAGCACAATTGGTTCGTGATGGTTTCATGATGGCGACGATGGACGATGAGCAACGCGATCCTGATGCAACCTTCACTGTCATCGATACTAACGAAACCACGCCAGCGGATATCAAAGCGCGACTCATTGCTAATGATGTCGACTTCATTGTCGGCCCGCTTATCAAAGAAAATGTTGAAAAATTACAGCAAGCTCAGTTGGCAACAGAGACTCCAATTCCGGCTCTTGCACTGAATATCCCCACCACTATCGAACCAAGTCAGTCGATGTGCTACTTGACCTTATCTCCTGAGCAAGAAGTCTCACAGGCGGCAAAACATCTCGCACAAGAAAACTATGCCTACCCACTGATCCTTACGCCTAAAAGCAGTCTTGGTAATCGCGTCGTTAAAGCCTTTGAAGAAGAGTGGGGAAAACTAAGCACCAATAAGATTGCAGTCGCTCAATACAGCAATCGCGCTCAGTTACAAAAAACGATTAACAATGTCTTTGGGCTACAAGATAGCCAACAGCGTATTGCGCAAATGGAAACGCTAACGGGTCTTAAATTAGAGAACCAACCAAGAAGCCGCCGCGATATTGACTCGGTTTATATTGTTGCTAACGGCGCCGATCTTACGCTGATCAAACCATTTATCGAAGTCGCGATTAATCCAGATGCAAGCCAACCGAAATTGTTTGCAGACTCTCACAGCAATTCAAGCAAGCGCCAATATGAAGATCTCACTGGCGTTGTATATAGCGACATTCCGATGCTAATTGAAGAAGACGAGCAACTTGACGCCCAAATGACCAAGTTTTGGCCAAAGAGCTCAAATGCCGAGAAACGCTTACAAGCATTGGGAATGGATGCGTATGCCCTAACCAAAGAGCTGCCGCAGCTTAAAGCCGTAGAAGGTTATTCTGTTAATGGTCAAACAGGAACCCTTTCGATAGATAGCAACTGTGTGGTTCAACGACAAATTGCATGGGGCGTCCATGGTCAAGCTAAATCACAAACCACTAATGCTGCCGACAGTGCTACCGATAACACTACTGCCGTCAATAGCAGCGACGAAAGTAGTGAATTGGAACCAAATGATACGGCAACTGTGGAATAAAACCCGAGCGAGTATCGAGCAAGACGCTCCAAAAAATAAACGACAGCTAGGTCAACATTATGAAGACCTAGCGCAAGCGTATTTGGGTCGACACGGCCTAAATACGCTGACAAAAAACTACACGGTTAAATGTGGCGAACTCGATCTCATCATGCAAGATGCTACATGCTTGGTCTTTGTTGAGGTAAAATACCGAAAAAGCCGTCAATATGGTCATGCCCAAGAGATGGTCACTGCATCCAAAGCAAAAAAACTACAAAAAGCAGCCATGGTTTGGCTGATGAAAAACGGTTTGTCACCTTACGATACTGAATTTCGATTTGATGTCGTCGCCATTCATAACAACGGCGAAGACATTGACTGGATAAAAAACGCGATTACTCAAGGATAACCATGCGCGATAGCATTAAAGAAAGCTTTACTGAAAGCATTCAAATTCAAATTGCGGCAGCAGAAGCGCTGCCTGATGTCATCACCCACGCTGCACAAGCGATGGTTGCGACCCTGCTTAATGGCAATAAAATTCTTTGTTGTGGAAACGGTGGCTCTGCCGTTAATGCCCAGCAATTTGTTTCGTGTTTACTTAACCGCTTTGAGACCGAGCGACCAAGTCTTCCCGCCATGGCACTAACCACAGACAACACCACGATGACCGCCGTCGCCAACGACTATAATTTTGAAGATATCTACGCCAAGCAAGTGCGTGCTTTCGGGCAAACCGACGATATTTTGCTTGCCATTTCTACCAGTGGTAACAGCAAAAACGTCCTGAAAGCGATGGAAGCTGCAGTAACCCGAGACATGACGATTATCGCTTTCACCGGCAAAGACGGTGGCGAAATGGCAGGACTGCTGGGCGAGAATGACGTTGAGATCCGTATTCCCTCTCACCGTACCTCTCGAATCCATGAAGTCCACATGGTCACTCTTCACTGCCTGTGCGATCTTATCGATCAGGTTCTATTCCCTGCTCATGAAGAGTAACGCTATGAATATCTACAAAACCGTCGCCTTACTAGTGATGAGCTTGGCGCTCTCAGGTTGCGCTGGGTTGTTTGAAGTTACCGATACTCGCTCAGCTAAAGAGCTATGGAGCGACAGCGCATTAGAGTCAGAAGTTGCGGGGATAACCAATAAAGCACCATTTGTTGGCAAAGTTCGCGTAGTCGCGAGTTCACAGCGCGGCACTGTCGTATTAATGGGACAAGCTCAGACCGAAGAGTTACGAGACACACTCTATGCACGCGTGTCCGCGCTTAATGGTGTAAAGCGAGTTTACAATCAAGTGCGAATTAATAGCCCGCTTGGCTTTACCCAAATGAGTAATGACAGCTGGTTAACGACAAAAGTGAAGTCAGCATTATTGACTGACGACCGCCTAAATGGTGTAAAAATAAAAGTCATCACTGAAAACAAAGAAGTGTTTTTACTCGGCTATGTCTCTAAAGAACATGCCGATATCGCCACTGAAATAGCACGTAAGATATCAGGCGTCTCTCAAGTTATCCGTGCCTTCCAATTCAGTGAAACGCAAGAAAAACTCAATACTGAAGCCGAAGCAGAACCGGAAAAAACTCAGAGTACGCAACAGAGTGTCAACTCAGCGCCTGTTACTACAGAGGAAGAGCCGATGCGACCGATTATTGAAGAGCCAGCACCTTTTGTAGAAGTGGAAGGTTAAAAGTCAATCACAGACGGCGACCTTGCTTGCTTTACCAGAAACAAAAAAAACCAGCCTGTCATCAACAGGCTGGTTTTTTATTGGACTGTATTTATGCTCTGTGGTCGTTAGGCCTTAAGTGCTCGCTCACCACGAGCAATACCAACAATACCACTTCGCGCCACTTCCACTACATCCGTAACTTCAGATAACGCCGTAATGAAAGCATCAAGCTTTTCACTGGTTCCCGCCAATTGCACCGTATATTGTGATGCAGTGACATCTACGATTTGGCCGCGGAAAATATCCGCAGTACGTTTAACTTCTGCCCGAGCAAAGCCACTAGCTTTTACTTTTACCATCATCAGCTCGCGCTCAATATGCTCAACGGCAGTGACTTCTTGAACTTTCAGGACATCGATCAATTTATGTAGCTGCTTTTGAATTTGCTCCAATTGCATTTCGCTCGACGCCGTCGTGATATTAAGACGGGACAGAGTTTCATCCTCAGTCGGCGATACGTTCAAAGATTCGATGTTGTAACCACGTTGAGAGAACAAGCCAACCACGCGTGATAATGAACCCGGTTGGTTTTCCATTAGTAGTGAAATAATGTGCTTCATATTAAGTTCTCTCCGTCTTGCTCAACCACATTTTGTCCATGCCTTCGCCTTTGATTTGCATTGGATAGACGTGCTCTGTTTCATCAACATTAATATCAACAAAAACCAGACGATCTTTCATCGAAAGCGCTTTCTTAAGACCTTCTTCAAGTTCATTTGGGTGAGAAATCCGAATACCAACATGCCCATACGCCTCAGCAATCGCGGCAAAATCAGGTACCGAACTCATATAAGAGTTAGAGTGACGGCCTTGATAAATCATATCTTGCCACTGTTTTACCATACCTAAAAAGCGGTTGTTCAAGTTAATAATTTTAACAGGAATGTCGTATTGCATTGCTGTCGAAAGCTCTTGAATATTCATCTGAATACTGCCATCGCCAGTGACGCAAACCACTTCTTCATCAGGGAAAGCAAACTTCACCCCCATCGCAGCAGGGAAGCCAAAGCCCATCGTGCCTAGACCACCCGAATTAATCCATCTTCTTGGCTTATTAAATGGGTAGTAAAGTGCAGCAAACATTTGGTGCTGACCAACATCCGATGCTACATAAGCATCGCCACCTGTCAGTTTATGAAGCACCTCAATAACCTGTTGGGGTTTGATTTTTTCATCTGATTTATCATAGCTTAGGCATTGACGATCTCGCCAGCTTGCAATGTCCGTCCACCAAGCATCAATTGCTTGTGCGTCATTGGTGCCACCTTGTTCAATCAACAATTTAAGCATGGAGTCGAGTACCACATCGGCAGAGCCTACGATAGGCAGATCCGCTCGAACATTTTTCGATATAGAAGATGGGTCAATATCAATGTGTACGACTTTTGCGTTCGGGCAGTACTTCTCTAAATTGTTGGTGGTACGATCATCAAAACGAACACCGACACCAAAAATAAGGTCGGCATCGTGCATCGCCATATTCGCTTCATACGTACCGTGCATACCCAGCATGCCTAACGCGTTTTTATGCGTACCAGGAAACGCGCCCAGTCCCATTAACGTGCTCACTACTGGTAAGTTTAAAGTCTCAGCAAACTTAGCAATATGCTGTTCCGCTTCCGCCATCACCGCGCCACCACCAATATAAAGTACTGGCTTTTTCGCTTCTAAGATCGCTTTAAGCGCTTTCTTAATTTGCCCTTTATGACCCGATGTCGTTGGATTATATGAACGCAATGCAACCGTCTCTGGGTATTCATAAGGGAATTTAATCTGAGGGTTCATTACGTCTTTAGGAATATCAACCACCACAGGACCAGGACGCCCTGTTGACGCAATGTAAAAGGCTTTCTTTATGGTATCGGCAATGTCTTCTGCGCGTTTAAGCAAAAAGCTGTGTTTGACGACCGGGCGGGATACCCCCACCATGTCACACTCTTGGAATGCATCATTACCGATAAGGTTATTAGGTACGTTACCAGACAGTACAACCATTGGAATCGAGTCCATATAAGCGGTAGCAATGCCGGTGATGGTATTGGTCGCACCTGGACCAGAACAGACCAACACGACTCCAGGCTTACCTGTTGCTCGAGCATAACCATCGGCCATATGCGTCGCCGCTTGTTCGTGTCGAACTAATACGTGTTGAATATCTTCTTGTTTTTGATGAAGGGCATCATAGATATCAAGTACAGAGCCACCTGGGTAGCCAAAGATTTGCTGTACGCCTTCATCGATCAAGGACTGAACGATCATTTCAGCGCCAGATAACATGTCTGGGGTTGGGTTTTGCATATTTTCTCCTTACCAGTTATCTCGACAAACAGGTAGTTTGAAGAGCTGGTCTTACATAGTTAGGGCTTATTCGTAGCCTAATCGAAATCACTCACTTTTCGGCTATGTCGTTGTGCCAGTCATAACAAGCACATCGTTTACGCAACAACTGTAACGCTTTCTTATCACAAGGTCTAACCTTGTTTTGATCGCAAAAAAGAGACTCGTCTTCATTCCCTATCATTTACAACAAATTGTGACGAATTAGGCAGCTAACCCGGCATATAATCTCAACTAACCTCTAAGTTCAGGATAAAAAACTTTCACTCATCCTCTTTAGGTGCAAAAACCTATTAACACTAACGATGAAAGCCACCGCATTCATCGTTTCATGGCAATAAAAAAGGCTCCTTTTCGGAGCCTTAAATGAAAAATGATTGAGAGTAACTGTTTATGCGCTTTTTCGCCAAAAGAGCCAGTGTCGCCTTTTCTTCACTTTCGTGTCGTATGTGCTTCTTCCTAACATCAGTAAACAAGGAGTAAGCACTAATGTTAATACCGTGGCAAAGGCCAGGCCGCCCGCAATAGCCGTTGCTAACTGCGACCACCATTGGGTGCTAGGCGCCCCAAATTCGATTTTTTGATTAATAAGATCGATGTTCATTTCTAATACCATCGGCATTAATCCCAATATCGTCGTGACAGTCGTCAGCAGTACAGGTCTCAAACGCTGAACTCCCGTTCTTAATATCGCTTCTCGTTTATCTAACCCGCGCTTTAGCAACTGATTATAGGTGTCAATTAAGACGATATTATTGTTCACTACAATACCAGCTAAAGCGATCACCCCAATGCCCGACATAATAATGCCAAAGGGGCGTTGGAAGATCAGCAGTCCTGCAAACACACCCACCGTAGAAAATATCACCGCACTCAAAATTAAAAATGCCTGATAGAAGCTGTTAAATTGCGTAATTAAAATCAACGCCATAACAGCAAGCGCCACTAAAAACGCACTTTGTAAAAACTCTGATGAGTTCTTTTGCTCTTCATTTTGACCTCGTATTCGCACATCAATACCAGGCGGAAGCTCAAGTGCATCTAATGATTGCTGGAACTCAGGTAGCTCAATTGCGAGATTGTAGCCCTCTGCCATGTCTGCTTTAACGTTAATGATACGAATACCATCTAATCGCTCAATGGTATCTTGCTTATGCTGAGGTGTGATTTCCGCAAAATTGGTAATCGGCACCAAACCTGCTGGAGTCTTCACACGTAGTTCATCAAAACGACCAATATCGCGCTTATCACTTGGGAAGCGAACTAAAATATCCACTTCTTCTGACGAGTCATCTGGAAGGTAGTCGCCAATTTTTAGTCCATTTGTTACAAACTGCACCGTGTTTCCGACTAAACTAGCATCAGCACCAAATCGAGCAGCGTCATCTCTACGAATATCTATCTGCCAATCAATACCAGGTTTACTGGATGAGTCACTAATATTGGTGAGCTTCTCGTTACTGTCGGCCCAACGTCGAATCACTTTCGCCGCCTCATCAAGACGCTCTGGGAAGCGGGCTGACAGTTCAATCACTAAGTCATGCTCGACCGGTGGCCCCGCATCAGGGAATTTGTACTCAATTTCTACCCCAGCAAACTGATTCGTCGTTTGCTTTAACTCTTCGATAATGACATTAACTCGGCGGCGGTCTTGCCAATCAACAGGCGTAATTTGGATATTACCAATCTCACTTTTACCGCCGGTTTTCGTGTAGACACTTTCGAATTCATCATGATTGAGCATCACCTTCTCAACGACCCTCATGACTTCATCTTTTTCATTAATCGATAAATCACCATGAGAGCGTACTTTGACGTTAAAATACGGCGGGTCCACCTCAGGGAAAAACTCAGCCCCTAAACCCGCTTTGTTGTAAGCGGCACCGACACCAATCGCAATCAAAATCGCTAGCAGTAATATTTTAAATGGGTGCACAATCGCAATGGCTAACGTGTGGTAATAAAGCTTAGTGATGCCCGTTGCCTTATCAAAATCTCCCTCATGCAGTGCCACCATCTTAGCTTGCTGTGCACTAGACACGTATTGAGGCTTACCAAATAACCCGCCAAGAACCGGTACAAACAGCAGCGCCATAACTAATGAGGCGGTTAAGGTCGCAATCAAGGTCAGTGGTAAGAACTTCATGAACTCGCCAGTGGTATCTGGCCAGAACAATAAGGGCGCGAAAGCGGCGAGTGTGGTCGCCGTTGAGGCGGTGATCGGCCATGCCATGCGCTTAGCTGCGTCGGCGTAAGCTTGCTTTCTCGGCGTGCCTTCTTGCATTCGACGATCGGCAAACTCGGTGACCACTATCGCTCCGTCAACCAGCATACCAACGGCCATAATAAGCGAGAATAAGACGATGATATTTACGGTCAAGCCAAATACTGATAGTACCAATAGCCCAGTCAAAAACGAGCCAGGGATCGACACCCCGACCAGCATCGCAGTTCGAACACCGAGAATGGCAATAATCACGATCACGACAAGAATAATTGCCGACAACACATTATTTTGTAGATCATTAAGCATGATCTTAACGTCTTTCGATTCGTCTTTGGTGTATTTTACCTGTAAGTTGTTTGGCCACTCTGGAAGCAGCGACGCTTGATGCATTACCTCTTTTACCAAAGCAACCGTCTCGATAATATTTTCGCCGGCGCGTTTTTTCACATCAAGAACAACAGCAGACTGTCCATCGAGGCGCGCAAAACTGTCTGGGTCTCGAAATGCACGACGAACGGTCGCCACATCCCCGAAGGTAATTACCTGCTTGCCATCGACCTTAACAGGCAGCTCTAACACATCTTTTAGGGTTTCGAACACTGAGGGGACTTTAACAGAAAAGCGTCCATAGCCCGTATCAACAAACCCTGCTGCAACCACACGGTTATTAAGTGCAATAAGGTTGTAAATATCACCTTGATCTAAGCCATAACTTTCCATCAATAGTGGGTCAACGACTATCTCGACGATGTCATCGCGATCACCCGCAATATCCACTTCCAAGACCTGTCGGTAGCTCTCCAGTTTGTCGCGCAGTTGCCGAGCTATTTGAACAATCGTGCGTTCCGGTACGGTTCCATAAAGAACCACCGACAATACAGGCTGCTGAGAGGCAAAAGTCACTTCATTAACGGTTGGCTCATCACTATCATCTGGCAACTTTGGTTTGGCCAAATCAACAGCGTCACGCACATCCGCCATGGCTTGTGTTAGATCAACACCAACATTAAATTCAAGCGTTACCGACGCATGTCCCTCAGACGCCGTTGCCGTCATTTCTTTTACGCCTTCAATTGAACGTAATTCTTTTTCCAACGGGCGGACTAACAAACGTTCACTATCGTCAGGGGAGATCCCTTGGTGCCCTACCGATACATAGATGATAGGAATCGTGATATCTGGGCTCGACTCTTTAGGAATGGTGTTATAGGTCACCACTCCGGCAATTAAAATTAAAACCAGTAAACTGATCATTGTTCGAGAGCGAGACAACGCCGCATCAATCAAAGCATTCATGCGCCTTCTCCTACAGCTTAGCTTGATCAGCTATTTTATTTGCTTGCTCAACGCTAATCGCTTCTACCGCGTCACCATCGCGAACAAACCCTTGCCCTAAGACAATAATATCGACTCGGTCGCCAAGTCCTGTAAGCCATACTCCATCTTGTTCTGCTTTAACAAGTTGAATGGGTACAAACACCACCTTTTTGCTCTGAAGTGTTTTGACTCCTAGATTGCCGCGCTCATCCAACGCCAACATGGTCGGTGTTATTTTTATCGCAATATTTTTCTCAAGCGCCAACTCGACTTCAGCGCTGACTCCTGCCGAAATTTTCTGGTTTGGATTGGGTACTTCTATTTCTATAGGAAAGGTATTGGTAGTCGGTGAAGACACTCTGGAGATATAACGGAGTTTACCGGTCACTTGCTTGCCATCAATAAAACGCACCATCGCTGGCTGATTTACAGACAAGTTTTGAATATGGCGCTCACTCACATCAGCTTCAATGACCAACACGTTTAAATCGATCATCATCGCAACCGGATCGCCAATTGACACAAAGTCCCCCAACTCAATATCAATTTGGTCAACGATACCAGTAAATGGGGCCTTAACGAGGGTATTTCGCAACGCTAGTTTGGCTGCACTCACCATCGCTTTAGCTTCTGTAAGATTTGCGGCGGCGGTTGAATAAGCGACCTCACCTTGTAACCCTCGGCTCTTTAACGATTTAGAAGCATTAAACTCTTGCTGACGAACATTCAGCATCGCTTGAGCGCGCTCTAACTGAATAGGAAGATCACCTTTGTCAATTTGAGCAATAGCTTGACCGGCCTTAACTTGCTCTCCCTTTTTAACGTTCAAGCCAATGATTTTTCCGGCAATTTCAGCCCCAAGCTTAGCGGTTCTATCCGCAGCAGTTCGGCCATATAAATCAATTTTTTTATCAATATTCTCGGCAACAAAAGATTGAAAGACCACCCTTGCAAGTGGTGCAACCTCTGGCGAAGTCGGCTGAGTATTTTCTTCTGCGCGTAAAGCACCAAGGCCTAACCAAACAGCCAGCCCAATGATGAATAATAGCGAAATAAGCCAGGGACGTTTTGAAAAGAAGCTGCCAGGCTGCATAGTTGGCATAATTATATCCTTATAATATTCAGGCAATTGTGTTCACTTAGCTTTTCTCATACGAGAATTAACTCATAAAAGTACTCAAACCATGAATAACATCCTTAGACCCATGGTTTCAGCACACCCTTTACATAGAAAAGGATAAGAGTAGAGCAGTAACACTACGATACTTTATTGATTTTTGTTATCTGGGTAGCAAAAAAAAGAGGCGAACTTCTCATTCGCCTCTTTCTTACTTATTAACTTAAACGCTAAATGAAGCGCCACAGCCACATGTTGTCGTGGCATTGGGGTTATCGATAAAGAATCTTGCCCCTTCCAGCCCTTCGGTATAGTCAACCGTACCGCCAATTAAATATTGTAGGCTCATTGGGTCTACCACTAAAGTCACACCACATTTTTCAATCGTGGTATCCCCATCGTTGACACTTTCGTCAAAGGTAAAGCCATACTGAAATCCGCTACAGCCACCACCGGTAATATAGACACGCAATTTCAAAGCTGGGTTTTCTTCTTCTGAAATTAATGTCTGAACACGCGTTGCGGCGGCATCAGAAAAATTTAAAGGAATAGCTACATCACTCATAGGAACCTCTCTCGCTACTCATTCGCAATTTAACGTATCACTGACTGGCAGCGATCTCGCATCCCCTACGAAGATGATTAATAACTCATCAAAAGCGATGAATAAACAAATAGTATTAATTGTATTGCTGGGGATTATCTAATACCTGACTGCTTCGTTCAAGTATTAGGCAGGTGCAATTTAACATTACCTCGATATCAGGGGACAATTTCCGAAAATGTGCTCAAAACACTACTAGATTTTGTGAGGGTATGTACAATGCTGCTCACTTGGTCCGAATAAGCAAAGAGGAATTCTCCATGACCAAATCAGCAGAGCTGTATCAAAAAGCGCAAGAGACTATCCCTGGTGGTGTAAACTCGCCCGTTCGAGCCTTCAACGGTGTAGGTGGCTCACCTATCTTTGTTGAGCGTGCCGATGGCCCTTTGATTTTTGATGCTGATGGTAAAGCGTACATTGACTACGTAGGTTCTTGGGGACCGATGATCTTAGGTCACAACCATGCCGTTATCCGCGAAGCCGTTATTGATGCCGCACAACGAGGCCTAAGTTTTGGTGCACCAACCGAAATGGAAATCAACATGGCTGAGCTAGTGCGTAAACTGGTTCCTTCTATGGAGCAGCTGCGTATGGTGAGCTCTGGTACAGAAGCGACCATGAGCGCTATTCGTCTTGCTCGTGGCTACACCGGCCGCGACAAAATCATGAAATTTGAAGGCTGCTACCACGGCCATGCCGATAGCTTGCTTGTTAAAGCTGGCTCTGGTGCCCTAACGCTTGGTCAACCTAGCTCGCCGGGCGTGCCTGCTGATTTTGCAAAATACACGCTAACGGCTCGTTTTAACGATCTTGAATCTGTTAGAGCACTTTTTGCTGCGAACAAGGGCGAAATTTCCTGCATTATTGTTGAGCCTGTTGCCGGTAACATGAACTGCATCCCACCGGTTGAAGGCTTCCACGAAGGACTTCGCCAAATTTGTGATGAAGAAGGCGCACTGCTTATTTTCGACGAAGTCATGACAGGTTTCCGCGTCGCGCAAGGTGGCGCTCAAGCGTATTACAACATCAAGCCAGATTTAACGACGCTAGGTAAAATCATCGGTGGCGGCATGCCAGTTGGTGCGTTTGGTGGTCGTAAAGAAGTCATGCAATATGTTGCCCCTACGGGTCCTGTTTATCAAGCGGGTACACTTTCAGGTAACCCTATCGCAATGGCAGCAGGTTATGCCTGCCTTACACTACTGTCTGAAGAAGGCAACGAAAAGCGCCTTGCACACAAAACTAAACAACTTGCGGATGGCTTTAAAGCCTTGGCAGACGAACATGGCATTCCAATGGTTGTCAATCAAGTTGGCGGTATGTTTGGTTTCTTCTTTACTGATCAAGAACGT
This sequence comes from Vibrio nomapromontoriensis, assembly GCF_050337205.1. Lineage (NCBI taxonomy): Bacteria > Pseudomonadati > Pseudomonadota > Gammaproteobacteria > Vibrionales > Vibrionaceae > Vibrio > Vibrio nomapromontoriensis. Next base: position 173,053 of record NZ_JAKJSS010000006.1, on the reverse strand, counting down.
GTTACTTGCTACGAAGATGTCGCTAAATGCGATGTTGAGCGCTTTAAGCGTTTCTTCCATCTAATGCTCGATCATGGTGTGTACCTTGCACCATCAGCATTTGAAGCTAGCTTCCTATCTCTTGCTCATGGTTCAAAAGAGATCGAAGCGACATTAGAAGCCGCTGACCGCTGTTTTGCTATGCTGGCTAAAGAAGCGTAATTTTCTGAATTACTGAGTACAGTAGAAAATAAACATGACATTAAGGGCTGAAATATCAGCCCTTTTTTACGCCTGCCAGTGAAAGGCAGCCAACAACACGATGGCTGATATCATGAGCCAGAACCAAGGAATTTTTCGCTTAATTTTAACCTTTGACTGACACGTTTCTTTGCTATTGCAGCACCCCATAAAACCCCCACTAATCACAGTACTAAATACTAATTAAAATTGATCACTCCATATTTTACGTCCATTATATGCTCAATTGGTCGCCGTATTTGATTACTTAGTTTACCGACAATACGCTTACCAGTAATAAGTTGAAAGAACAGTACTAGCGATGGCCCGTTGCCTACGAGTAAAGCAACGCCGCGACGCAGAAAAAACAACTCTCGCTCATCACCTGATCGCATGCAGATTTCGCAGCCGATATAGTCAAAAAGGATCACTCGTGAAAACGAAAATGAACGTAACAGCAAGTCACTGGGTGCTCATCATCGCCCTGCTTTTAACTGGCTTTGCCTGTTACTTGCTCGTCGAGCCTTATATTAACTCGATCGTCATGGCATTTATTTTGTCACTATTGATGTTCCCTATCCATGAGTGGCTAGAGAACAAGCTGCCAAAACATAAAAACATTGTTGCCTTGTTATCATGCGTCATTCTGACCTTTATTATTGTCATGCCATTGCTGCTGGTTTTTAGCGCCATCGTTCAGCAAGGATCAGTCTTTTCACAAAACATGTATCACTGGGTGACCGGTGGTGGCATTCAAGAAGTCTTTGCTCACCCTTGGGTCGTTAAAGGACTCTCTTTCATTAATGACTACCTACCCTTTGATAAAATTGACCCACAAGACATCGCAAAAAAAGCCGCTGAATTTGCGACCTCACTTGGTTCAAATCTAGTGGCAATCAGCGCAAAAATTCTTGGTGATGCCACCAGCTTCCTCATGAATTTCTTCTTAATGCTATTTGTGTTGTTCTTCCTACTGCGCGATCACGATAAAATCATTGCTGCCATTCGCCACATTCTGCCCTTCTCTCGCAGTCAAGAAGATCGCTTGTTGAACGAGATTGAAAAAGTGTCGAAGTCGGCAGTAATGGGCTCGTTTTTAACGGCAATTGCGCAGGGTGCCGCTGGCGGATTTGGTATGTGGGTAGCCGGATTCCCTGGACTATTCTGGGGAACAATGATGGGTTTTGCCTCATTTATTCCTGTGGTTGGAACCGCATTGATTTGGATTCCAGCAACGGCTTACTTACTAATTACTGGCGAAACGCAATGGGGAATATTCCTCGCCATATGGAGTATCGCGGTGGTGGGCTCTATTGATAACGTATTAAGACCCCTGCTAATGCAAGGTAGTGCCGGTATGAATACGTTGATGATTTTCTTCTCCCTGCTTGGTGGTATTCATTTATTTGGTCTTATCGGCCTGATTTATGGCCCGATCATTTTTGCTATCACTATCGTACTTTTCAATATGTATGAAGAAGAGTTTAAGGACTTTTTAGATAGCCAAGATAACAGCTAGAATGCTTTTTTAGTCTGGGGGTTTATGAGAGAATCCCCTCCCTTTTTCAGTTTCCAAGAGATGACGTTCATGTCGCATTACATCGCTCCCAGCCAGATTGCCGAAAGACAGCTTGAGTACTTCGCAGGAAAACGTGTGCTGGTCATCGGTGAAATAGAAGACCAATTCCCGATTGATTTGAGTAAGCATTGCGACAAAGTCACGGTATTTACTAGCAATTACTGTACTTACCGACAGTTGCATCGCTCGGAACAACTTTGCTGTCACTTTGGTGCTAATTTACCAGACACGATCGACGCAGATATGATCTTAATGTATTGGCCAAAAGCTAAAGCAGAAGCGCAGATGCTATTAGACATGTCGTTAGCAAAGCTAGGTCAAGATACTGAAATCGTCGTGGTCGGTGAAAATCGTTCAGGCGTAAAAAGCGTAGAAAAAATGTTTGCGCCTTACGGCGTGATTAAAAAATACGACTCGGCACGTCGTTGCTCATTTTATTGGGGGCAATGCCAAACAGCACCCGCATCGTTTGATTTGCAATCATGGTTTAAATCCTACCCTGTCGAGCTGGACGGCCAGCAATTAGTGGTAAAAAGCCTACCTGGTGTCTTTAGCCATGGTGAGTTTGATTTAGGTAGCCAGTTGCTACTCAATAACCTCCCCCCACTGCATGGAAAAGTCCTCGATTTTGGTTGTGGCGCTGGTGTCCTGGGTGCTTTTATGGCCCTGCGCTACCCGGATATTTCGCTGCAAATGTGTGATATTAATGCCTTTGCTATCGAGTCTAGTAAGCAGACCCTAGTCGCTAATGGCTTAAAAGGCGATGTCTTAGCTTCTGATGTCTATTCTGATCTGTCGTCAGATTTTCAGTTCATCGTGAGCAACCCGCCATTCCATGCTGGTCTAGACACCAGTTACTCTGCAACTGAGGAGCTGCTAAATGATGCACCGACGCATCTTAAAGCCGCAGGAAATATCCTCATTGTAGCGAACAGTTTCCTTAAATACGCGCCTATCATCGAGCGTCAATTTGGCCATTGCCACACTCTCGATAAAAATCGTAAATTTACTATCTACCATGCAACAAAATAACTCGCGTATCTAAACAAGAATATCGGCAATACTCATCATTAGCATCCGTATTGCCATTCTACTCTACAAGCCTCTCATAACGCCCTGTTTAACCGCCACTTTTATTATTGCTGACATAACAAGCTTCAATCTGCTTTCACGCAATCATTAATTATGAGTGACCTCACACGCTTTGTATCCAACTTACTTGCTAAAGTAAAAAAAGTATTTAGATTAGTAAGGTCAGACGTTTTATAGCAAAACGCACATCTTCACTTACTCACTAGATACCCCTTAACGGCCTAAGACTTACATATGTTCAAGCTGCATAGAAAACAGAAATTTAAACGATTACAGAGCACTTTGATGATGGCCTTTTTGGTGCTCAGCATCACTCCACTTACTGTCATTGCTCTGTTTTTTCTTAATGCTCACAGCCAAGATCTTCGCGATCAAAGCACTACGCACCTTGTTTCGGTTCGCGATACAAAAAAACAGCAGGTTCTCGATTACTTTGATGCGCAGAAGTCCGAAGTCATGGGCTTTGTGCGCTCAGAGCTTGCCTATGCCAGTGGTGGGCGATTTTACGGCATAGTCAACGCATTCCAACGTTTAGGCGATGACATAGAGCAAGCTCAACAACATGCACAAGAGCGCTACATTACAGGCTCTGGCGATCAAGTAAAAACCTCAATCATGCCCGACTCAAGCAGCTATGTTGGCAGTGAACGTTACCGACTGCTCCACAAACGCTACCACCGAGCATTTGTGGAGCACCTTAAGCGTTCTGACTTTGACGATATCGTCTTGGTCGATTTAACGGGTAATGTTACCTACTCGGTGTTCAAACACGATTACTATGGTACCAACCTCAATACAGGCCGCTTTTCTCAATCGATATTAGGCTCTACCTTCGCGACTTTAGACCAAGAAGTAACGCAAAAACGTAAGGACAACGAAGAATACACGCCGGTTATCATTTCTGACTTTGCCTCCCAAGGAGAGCAGCAATACGCTTGGCTAGGCGCCCCGATTATTCAGCAAGGGTATTTACACAGTTACGCACTATTTCGTTTACCAATTAAAGGGATCACTAAGCTCATCAATAGCGGCAGCACCACCGACATCAACCTTCTTTTGGTCGGAAATGATGGCAAAGCTAAAATGATGGGGTTATCCGCAAAAAGCATCACACAAAGCGAACAAGTCATCCAAAAAGCGCTATCAGGTGAAACTCAAGTCGGAAGCTACAGCAATACTCTCGACAACCAATACTTAGCGGCTTTCGCACCCGTTCAATTTGCAGACACCACATGGGCGCTCGTTGCAGAAACGCCTGAGTCCGTGGCGTTTGCCAGTATCCGTCAACTGGAAAAGCTATTTGTCATTGCTATGCTTAGCGCGATTATATTAGTGGTGATCGCTTCGCACTACCTCTCCAATTTCATTACCTCGCCACTTCTTAAGCTAACATGGGCTGCCGAGCGAGCATCTGGAGGTGATCTCGAGCCATCAATCATTAGTGCTAACCGCAAAGATGAGATAGGTCGGCTGGCACTAAGCTTTGAGCGTATGCGCCGCTCTATCAAGGATAAAATCGAGTTAATTAAGAACCAAAACCAAGAGCTAGAACAAAACCTCATTGTGATTAAAAAACAGAATGAAGAACTACAACTTGCCAACAAATTAAAAGATGAATTTCTTGCCACTACCTCCCATGAACTAAGGACACCGCTACATGGCATGATTGGTATTGCTGAAGCCATGATATCTGGTGCTAATGGCCCGATTGGCGCCAATCATCGCTATCAACTGGATATTATTGTTAACAGCGGTCAAAGGCTGGCAAGCCTTGTAGATGACCTTCTCGATTATCACAAGATGCGCTATGGCAGCCTTGCAATAGAGCGTTCCGCCGTGAGCCTAACCAGTGCGACACAACTTGTTCTCGACTTATCCCAGCACCTGTTGGGTAATAAAAAGATTCGCATTATTAACCAAGTGTTAGAACCTATTCCTTACGTATCCGCTGACCCGCAGCGGTTAGAGCAAGTACTGTATAACTTGGTCGGCAACGCCATAAAATACACCAATGAAGGAAAAATCGTATTATCAGCAACTGCGATGGATGATCATATCCGCGTTCAAGTTGTCGATACTGGACATGGCATCCCTGCACAGCAGCTAGAGCATATTTTCGAACCATTAGTACAGGCAGGACACGATTCAGGGCACTATCGCCAAGGAGCAGGACTAGGGCTCTCTATCAGCCGACAACTCATTGAGTTAATGGGTGGCTCACTCTACGTCAGTAGCCAACCGCATGTAGGAACCACATTCAGCTTCACCCTGCCATTGGCTAACCAAGAAGAAGTGGAAGCCATGTCTTACGTGCCGCAATCTAATCACTACCAAGTGACGGAACAAAGCGAGTTAGCAATCGATGACGAAGAAACCCTTCCTGACAACCCTGATGGGCCTAGAATCCTTATCGCTGATGATGAGCCAGTTAACCTGCGTATTCTAGAGAGCTTTTTACGACTTGAAGGCTATCAAGTCACACTCGCTAAGGATGGCATAGAAGCCATGGCGACCATTGAAAAAGACAAACCAGACCTACTACTACTTGATATCATGATGCCAGGAATGAGTGGATTTGAAGTCTGTGAAACGCTACGTGAACAATACGATCACGCTGCTCTGCCCGTCATTATGCTCACCGCGCTAAATCAATCAGAAGACCGTGTTCGTGGTTTTGAAGTTGGCGCTAATGACTATTTATCCAAACCATTTAGCAAACAAGAACTGGCGGCAAGAATTGCAGCCCACCTGCAAGCGAGCAAGGCAGAGGTAAGGCGGGCAGAAAACCAAAGTCTTAAATATGAGCTAAAGCAACGTGCTCTCGTCGAAGCCAGCCTACTGGAAACACAAGGGCGACTCATTGAGCAGCTCGACACTGCCCCAGAAGCTATTTTGTGCGTACGTAATGATCTTAAAATCCAATTTGCCAATCAAGCGGCGGCAGCGTTATTCAAACGAAATGTTGAACAGCTAAAGCGTTCAAGCTTGGATGACCTCATTGCGCCTAAGTTCGTTAACCTATCTCAAGAGCATTATTGCGGTGACATTGATATCTTTATAGAAGATGTAAGACAGCGTATCAATGCCGACATTTTAACGCTACCAGAAGGCTCTGGACTGCGCAGTGTCTATATCTTTGAACAAGGTAAAAATACTAACGTATCGCGCGTTAGAAACCTTGAAACCGCCATTGATGCACTTTCTAGCTACGCCATTGAAGGGGATAAAGCCAAGCTACAAGAATTAAAAGAGCTAGGAGGAGAGTTTACTCGACTGGCCGATAAAGCCAGCGACGAGCAAAAATCTCGCCCTGAATTAATGCGTGAAATACTGGTAGAAGCGATGACAAATTCATTGACTTACTGGGAAGATGTCACCGGACAATCGAAGTTTGCCTTTGCAGAACAAAGTGGCCTCTGGCGGGTTTACCTAGATCGAAGCACGCTACAAACTCGAACGTTAGACAAATACTTACGGGTAGAAACGCTGCCTAAAACCCCTCGCTGGCGAACTGTATTGAGTTCAATGGAATACATTTTGGAGCACTGCCACAAACAAGGCCCTGAGCGCGACCACATCATCGCCTGTAGAGACAGGCTGCAGAAGTTGTTAACCAGTTAATTAACTCATGCGTTCATTGTCTTAATTCAGCATGTTAGCTTGCCCTACAAAAAAGCCAGTCTTCAATTTAACATTGAAGACTGGCTTTATTATTAGTGTCGTTCTATTCCAGAGTCGCTATCGCCACTAGGTTGGGAGAGCAGGCTCTCCCAATTTATAACCGCTTATGCAGGCTCTTGGAAAATAACTGTATCAGCTTTTTCTGTATACTGCCCCATTAGATGGAAGTTCAAATAACGGTAGGTGTCTGCCGCAGTGGCATCAATTTGCTGCATGTACTCTAAGTACTCTTCCTTGTTTGGAATGCGACCTAGAATAGCACCAACAGAAGCGAGCTCAGCAGAAGACAAATAAACGTTCGCACCTGTACCCAAACGGTTCGGGAAGTTACGTGTCGATGTTGACATCACTGTAGAAGCGTCAGCCACTCGCGCTTGGTTACCCATACACAGAGAACATCCTGGTGTTTCGATACGCACGCCCGCACGACCAAAGATACCGTAGTAACCCTCTTCTGTTAGCTGGTCTTTATCCATCTTAGTTGGTGGTGCAATCCACAAACGAGTATCCAACTGACCAGTAAACTTATCAAGAAGCTTACCCGCAGCACGGAAGTGACCAATATTCGTCATACATGAACCAATAAAGACCTCATTGATTTCGGTACCTTGAACATCAGCCAGCAAACGAGCATCATCTGGGTCATTTGGCGCACAAAGAATTGGCTGGTCGATATCGGCCAAGTCAATTTCGATAACGTGAGCATATTGTGCATCGCTATCCGCCTGCATAAGATCAGGGTTTGCTAGCCACTCTTCCATTGCCACAATTCGACGTTCAATCGTACGACGATCACCGTAACCTTCAGAAATCATCCACTTAAGCATGGTGATATTTGAATTAAGGTACTCTTCAATCGACTCTTGAGATAGCTTCACCGTACAACCTGCGGCGCTTCGCTCTGCTGACGCATCAGACAATTCAAAAGCTTGCTCTACTGATAGGTGCTCAACACCTTCAATCTCTAGAATACGACCAGAGAACTCATTGATCTTACCCGCTTTTTCAACAGTAAGTAGACCTTGCTGAATGCCGTAGTAAGGAATCGCATGCACAAGATCACGCAGTGTAATACCAGGCTGCATCTCACCTTTAAAACGAACCAAGATAGACTCAGGCATATCCAACGGCATCACGCCAGTTGCAGCAGCAAACGCCACCAAACCAGAACCAGCAGGGAAAGAAATACCAAGAGGGAAACGAGTATGAGAGTCACCACCAGTACCAACAGTATCTGGCAACAACATACGGTTCAACCAAGAGTGGATAACACCATCCCCCGGACGTAGCGATACACCAGCACGGTTCATAATGAAATCTGGCAGTGTATGGTGCGTATTCACATCAACCGGTTTTGGATAAGCCGAAGTGTGACAGAAAGACTGCATCACTAAATCCGCAGAAAAGCCAAGACAAGCGAGATCTTTGAGCTCATCACGCGTCATTGGTCCTGTGGTATCTTGTGACCCAACCGTTGTCATCTTAGGTTCGCAGTAAGTACCTGGACGAATACCTTCTACACCACAAGCTTTACCCACCATTTTTTGCGCAAGTGTAAAGCCAGTACCTGTATCTTCAACTTCAACCGGACGACGGAAGACTTCAGAAGGCGCCATACCTAGCGCTTCACGAGCACGATCCGTCAAGCCACGACCAATGATTAGAGGAATACGACCACCGGCTTGTACTTCATCAATCAGTACATCGGTCTTCAATGAAAACTCAGCCAGTGTCTCACCGCTCTCATGGGCGCAAACTTTACCTTCAAACGGGTAAATATCAATCACATCACCCATGTTCAGTTTAGTCACGTCCACTTCAATCGGTAGTGCGCCTGCATCTTCCATGGTATTGAAGAAGATTGGGGCAATTTTACCACCTAGAACATAACCACCTGCGCGTTTATTCGGAACATTAGGGATATCATCGCCCATGAACCAAAGCACAGAGTTTGTTGCTGATTTACGTGAAGATCCCGTACCAACAACGTCACCAACGTAAACCAATTGATGGCCTTTTTGTTGGAGCGCTTCAATTTGTTTAATTGGACCAATAGAACCTTGTTGATCCGGTTCTATGCCTTCACGAGCATTTTTTAGCATTGCTAGCGCGTGAACAGGGATGTCCGGGCGAGACCAAGCATCTGGCGCTGGCGATAGGTCATCGGTATTCGTTTCACCGGTAACTTTGAACACCGTCAGTGTGATTTTTTCTTGGAGCTTTGGCTTAGACTGGAACCATTCAGCTTCCGCCCACGACGTCATAACTTGCTTAGCGTGCTCGTTGCCCGCTTTGGCTTTTTCTTCAACGTCATAAAATGCATCAAACATCAAAAGCGTATGAGAAAGTGCTTTAACAGCGATAGGGGCAAGCGCCTCATCATCAAGTAAAGAAACAAGTGACTCTATGTTATACCCACCTTGCATTGTACCAAGCAATTGGGCTGCTTTTTCACGACTGACGAGTGGTGATTCAACTTCACCTTTTGTGATAGCCGTAAGGAAACCTGCTTTAACGTAAGCGGCCTCATCTACGCCCGGTGGAATACGGTTCTCAAGAAGATCAAGGATGGCTTCTTCTTCACCTTGAGGGGGATTTTTTAATAGCTCAACAAGTCCAGCAACTTGTTCAGCGTCTAGGGGTCTAGGAACAACTCCTTCGGCAGCACGCTCTTCGACGTGTTTACGGTAGGCTTCAAGCACGACTTTTTCCTCTCATTGCGGTCCCTCCTTAATAATTAGAATTAGGAGTGGACATCCTTGGAAACTTGGCTCTCCCTCGCCATTTTTCGTCATCAAATCCTTTAATGATCAGCATTAGAGAGGCCAAACTGTGGGGCGAAGAATAGCAAATTTAACGATAAATTAAAATCTTATCATTTTGACCAACATAGCAACTTCGAGCAAAATCCATGATTTTCACTCGCATCTATGTAGAAAACTTTACTTATTTCACTCGCAAATTCTGTTCACAGGCACGCACCTGTGAACAATTGTGGGCTGAATTAATATGCAGCACCAATGATTAAATAAAACGACCGTAATCCTGTTTCAACCTGACCATAGGAGAACATTATTGGCCCAACAGGCGAATCGATACCGGCAAAAATGGATCCGGCCATAAACAGTGGCGCACTCGATATCCCTTGATCACCATCCCAAACCCCACCGTACTCAGCGGATGCCCCTAGATACACGGGGGATTTAAACATGCCAAAATCGTTGTCAAACCACCGATAGCGATACACTAGGCTGCCATACAGTTTATTTTCGCCAATTAAGCTATTTCTTGGGATACCTGATAAATTCAAAAAGCCACCCAGCTCTCTTGGGTTGACGGGTAATGTAGCGTTTTCTGTTTCAATGACCGCATAATCAAACGAACCAACAAAGGTATTACGCCCAAAAGTGTGCGCATACTTAGTTTCCGCCGTAATTTCATAGGCGGTATCAGAAAAGTCCGACGGCGCTTCATTAATATTCTGTTGACCGCTATCTTTAGACAGTAAGTACTCTAAGTTGATATACCAACCTTTCGTCGGCAAACTGAAATCATCGAGGGTGTCCAGCTTATAATTTACAAACATCCCTTGACGATCAAAATCAAACGTTCCTGATGAAGGTAAAGGTGACACATAAGACTCCCCCTGAACAAAACGACCACCGAGCTTAAATTCTTGCCACAAAGTAGGGGCATAGCCTACCGCTAGCTCTCCTAGCCATTCACGATACGTCACGGGAACAAAATCGGCACTGCCTTCTAAGGCTGGATCAAGACAACCTGTGCGATCCGCATTAGGCGTGCACAGTACATTTCGTTTTTCGTTGCCGTACTTAAGACCCGCTAAGAAGAAAAAATCTTGGTTGGTGACAAATGGCGAATACAGCTCCGCCTCTATTCGCTTATCGGTGCCAAAATCAGCATTGACTCGCAATTCGGCGCCGCGATCATTGAGATCAGTAAAGTTTGTACTTACACCAATGGCATAGAAGCTATTAGCATTAAAATCCTCTTCAAGATAAAAGCGGAAATCCATGTAGTTTGGACCCCATGACTTTTCTTTCACGTCCACCACCAGTGCCGTGTCTTCACCTAGCTCTTGGTACTCGTAAGTGATGAGTTCAAATCGGTCTAAAGCGTAGAGGTTTTCTATTTTTTCTTCTATGTCATCCGTTTCGAGGATCTGACCTGATTTTAGTGACAAATTATTGCTCAACAAACTGTCGCTATAATGCGTCTGGTTATTGATGACAACTTTATCAACCTGCGTTTGATCGCCATAACGAAGGTGACGACGAGCATTTTGCTTGTTTTCAATGTACTGCTGGAACTGGGAAGAAGAAACGGATAAATGCTGTAGTTCATCTGCAATTTGATAAGCGGCTTCATACCCTAATTCATATGCTCTCGGCATACTCGAGAAGTCAGTAGTAGCGATTTTCCCCACTTCCGGATGCATGTAAACATCGTTTTCACCAAGCGACTGCATCTGTTCTTCCGTACTACGACGAACCAAATAGTTCGACAACTGCTCACCAACACTCAAAAAGCTACTAAAGTCATCACGGGTCTTATAATCACTACTGATATCCACGGCGATAATAAGATCAGCACCCATTTCTTTAGCAAGCTCAACCGGCATATTGTTGGTCACGCCACCATCGACCAACAAAAGATCGCCTAATTCATAAGGAGGCAACGCGCCCGGTACCGACATGCTAGCCATCATGGCGTCGACTAAATACCCTTTATCAATCACCACGGGCTCAAGTTTAAGGATATCTGTAGCGACGGAGCGATAAGGGATAGCTAAGTCATCGAAAGATTGAAATTTAGGAAGGTTGCCGGTTGTTTTGCGCAAAATACGTAACATATTCTGCCCTTGCACCACACCTTTTGGCGCCTCAATAGAACCAAAATGCAAGCCAATGTCCGTACGAATTTGATAACGGTCTTCTGCTTCTTTATCTCGAATTCGGCGCTGACTGCGATTTACGCGATCCACATAGCCGTTATTCCAATCAACCGTATGGATGAAACTTTCAATCTCATCAGCACTCATACCCGTGGCATACAGACCGCCGACATAAGCACCCATACTGGTACCTGTCACGATATCGACTGGGATATTCATTTCTTCGAGCGCTTTAAGCACACCGATATGCGCCGCGCCTTTTGCACCACCACCCGCTAACACAAGACCAATTTTTGGCCTTGCCTTATCACTATTTGCAGTATTCTCTTGAGCCGTTTGTTTAACTGAGGTTGCAGTTTCGCTTTCTTGCGCGCATAACGTTGCACTACCCCATGTAAAAACTGACGCTATAAACCATCCCGTTAGGCGTTTCACATTCATCCCTAAAAGCGCTCTCAATTTGATTATTCTAATATATCAGTATTTTGCATCATAGCTATAGCCTAACCGCTTATCTCAAACGTATCCATTGTTTCGATAAGCGGCAGCTTGGCTCGTTCTACAATTAAATGTTGTAACACTTACCTTTTTACTTTAGTGACAATTACCAATCAAACAGGTTCTTTATCCACTGTTTGGGTTGGTTGTCACACGATGCCTTCAATTTCCCCGATTCATCCCAGACGGGTAACTCAAATGCATTGCCGCAATCGAGCTGTAGTGAACCATTGGTGGTTTTATTGAAACCAATCATCGTGATATTTTTTGGCCACGGCAAAATAAGCTGCTCCGGCACGCGAGCGGCTAAGTAATCGGAATACACGCGAAGAGCGCCACTTGAACCGGTTAACTTGGTCGATTTGTTATCATCTCTACCTACCCATATGGTGGTCACTTCTCGGCCGTCTACCCCTACAAACCAGCTATCTCGCGTATCATTACTAGTGCCGGTTTTCCCCGCCAATGCTGCGTGAGGAAACAGGCTATTTAAGTATCGCCCCGTCCCCTCAAGCACGCCTTTTTTCATCGCATAGGTAGTCAGCCAAGCAGCTTGTTGTGGCACTTTTTGTGTCGCTTTAGGCAAAGACTGATACAACACGTCCCCATCCACGCTCACCACGGAACGTAGCGCTGACAAATTAGCTTGTCGACCGGAGTTTGATAACGTTTGATACATCTGCGCCACCTGATAAGGCGTTAATGATATCGCGCCTAAAAACATCGACGGTACTGGTCTTATCTCGCTGGCATCGACCCCTAGGCGCACTAGGGTACTTGATACGTTTTTAATACCCAGCGACATACCTAAACGAACGGTAGGAACGTTCAGAGACTTCGCGAGCGCTTCATACAATGGCACATCACCGCGAAACTTTCGATCGTAGTTTCTAGGCTGCCACACATTGCCTTTACTTCCCTTCAAGGTCAGTGGCGCATCATCAAGTGTTGTTGCTAAATCAAACCTGTCTGGCTGCTCTAACGCCGTTAAATACACGGCAGGTTTCACAAGAGAACCAATAGGACGACTCGCGTTCAGCGCTCGGTTAAAACCACTGTAGCCAGTGCGTTTTCCACCAACCATGGCACGAATTTCACCGCTATTACGATCAACCGCTATCGCTGCCGCCTCTAACCCTTTGCCAGACGTTTTCTCTAGCTGTGGCAGCCGTTTCGCGATCGCTTTCTCAAGTTGGTCCTGTGAAACCGGGTCAAGAGAGGTATAAATACGCACCCCACCCTCAGCATTAATTTTATTGCCAAGCTTTTGGTTTAGCTCTCGCTTTAACTGCTGAAAGTAAGCGGGCTGACGACTGGCAATCTGCGGATTTTTTTGTAAGTCGAGATCGCGGCTCGCCGCCATTTCAAACTCACGCCCGGTTAACAGGTTTTGATCCATCATCAAGCGCAACACCAAGTCCCGACGCTGTTTTGAGCGCTCAGGGTGACGAATGGGGTTGTAATAAGATGGACCTTTCACCATGCCGACAAGCAGAGCTAATTGATCAATACGCAACTCTTGTAGCGGCTGACCAAAATACAAACGAGCAGCAAGACCGAAACCATGAATCGCCTCCCCTCGGCTTTGCCCTAAATACACTTCATTGAGGTAGGCCTCTAAGATCTGGTCCTTGCTATATCGATAATCCAGTATTAATGCGATATACACTTCACGTAGCTTACGCCACAGTGTGCGCTCACTGGTCAGGAAAAGGTTTTTCGCCAGTTGTTGCGTCAGGGTGCTTCCCCCTTGTACTGTTCTTCCCGCACGTATATTGGCAAAAAATGCACGAGCGATTGCGGTAGGTGACACACCATCGTGCTGATAGAAGTCTCTATCTTCCGTGGCGAGCAACGCATCTATCATGATTTCCGGAAACTGGTCACGACGTAAGAATAACCGCTGCTCATCAGCATTCTTCTCAAGCATTCCTAGCATTTTTGGTTCAATCCGGAGAAAGCCAAGGTTACCTTTTTTCTCTAACGATTGAATTCGAACTAATTCATTACCTTCAAAGTACAACATGACGTGACGATCAGGTTCAGGGCCGTCAGCAAACTCAAATGGACGGCGAATCAACTCAATCTTCGTTGATGATGAGGAGTACTCTCCTGGGTTGCGAGGCTGGTTCACCTTACGATAGCCAAGCACATCAAGTTCATTACGTAGCTGCTGAATCTCGATCGCATCGCCTGTCGACAAATTAAGCACACGCGCATAAACAACGGTAGGCAAATCAAACAACTGCCCTTCAAAACGCTCTTTCACCACCTGATCAAGATAAAAGCCGACCGCAGCAAGTGCCACCCCGCCAACTAATGCCAGTTTCCAGCCAATAGAGAACAGTCGTTTTCCAAGCGTTGAGCGCCCTTTCTTTTTGGCAGGCTTACGCTTCTTAGGCGCACTTTTTGCTCTCGGTTTTGCTGCGGTTTTGGTGGTTTTCTTTGTTGTTGGTTTTTTACCTGTCGCCGCCAACTTTCTAACTTCTATCATGAGTTCAACTGTCTTTTGGTTTTGTGCGTTGCCTGATGATTTATGGGATCATCCGGCCATGGGTGTTTGGGATAACGTCCTTTCATCTCTTTTTGAACGTCTTTGTATGCGCCTTGCCAAAATGCGGCAAGGTCTTGTGTAATTTGTAACGGTCTTTGTGCTGGAGAGAGTAGCTCCAGCACTATCGCTTGGCGACCATGTGCTATCAATGGTGAAGCTCGTTCACCAAACATTTCTTGAAGCTTGACCGACAACATAGGCGCTTGCCGGATCTGATAGCGAATTTTTTTCTTTGCGCCTGTTGGCACCACAAGATGCGTCGGCAAAGCATCATTCAACACTTTTAACGCCTCCCATCCTAGGTACGCCTCGAGTGCAGGCATAAGATTGAGCGCTTTTAGCCCCTTCATGGATGAAATGCCATGCATAAAAGGCAGCAACCACTGCTCTAAGTGGGACAATAATGCCTCCTGTGACATTTTCGGCCATTGAGGTACATCAAGCCAATCTCGTGCACACTCTACCCGAGTGACGAATTCATTCACAGATGGTGTCCAGCTGAGTACTGATATGCCGTGACGACGAACGGTCGCTAATAATGCCCCACTGACATCAGCATCGTCTGGGATAGGGATGATTTTTTGCTTCAAGATGATCGCGCCAAGCTGTTTCACTTCACTGGCAGTCAATCCCCCTCGCTTATCATCCCATTCCAGACGCTGTTTGTTTTCAATTAATTGAGGCGCTAAGTGTTCAATGCTGGGAATATCTACGCTGAGTGCTTTAAAGATCTGACTAGCACCTCGCCCGGTATTCAGTACATCCACAACAACAAGATATTCTTCATCTGCAAGCTTGTCATGATCATCAATTTGCACGCCGTGACCGTTAGCTAATAAGAACTGACCCGAATTTCCTGAGCGTTTCGCCGCAATTCTATCTGGGTAACCTAAGGCTGCAAGCACCCCGAGCAACGACTCATCACTCTCTTTCAAGATAAACCGATACTTGAGCTTCTGAGCTATCGACTTAGCTCGAAGCATTAGAGCAGCACTACGAGTATGCTGCCCCGTCTGCCAGCGATGTAACGCATACCTTAAGTCAATATGCCCTCTTTCTGGCTCTTCAATTAAACAGCACAACGCAATAGCGGTGGTTAACTCGCCAGCGCCTAATGGCTGGGCTTGTAGTAGCAAGCTGGCGAGTCGAGGCTCAACGCCAAGTGTATGAGCGCGCTGCCCCAACGACGTCAATTGCGATGAAGCATCAAGCAACTGCAGTTGCCTTAATAGCGCCTTAGCCTGCTCAATATGCGTCGCTTTCGGTGTATCTAGCCACCCTAACGTGGTTACATCTTGGCATCCCCATTTGAGCAGCTCCAACATCAAAGCGGCTAAGTCACTGCGTAATATCTCAGGCGTGCTTTGCTGTGGCTGCTGATTAAATTGGCCTTCACTATACAAGCGAATACAAATCCCGGGCTCAAGACGTCCTGCTCGCCCACTGCGTTGAATTGCAGAAGATTGTGCAATGCGCCCTTGTGCTAGCTTGGTTACGCCAGTTTTTAAATCGAAGGCAGCCTGATTCTCTAGCCCAGAATCTAATACAATTCGAATGCCCTCGATGGTTAATGAGGTCTCAGCAATATTGGTCGCAAGCACTATTTTTCGCTGACCTGACGCTGCTGGCTGTATCGCCCGTTGCTGGGTTTTAAAGTCTAACTGGCCATAAAGCGGACAAATGTCATAGTCACTTTGTAATTGCGTCAAACTTTGTGATTGTGTTAACAACTCCTCAGTCCGTTTTATTGCCCCTACGCCTGGTAAAAAAGCCAGCAGCGACCCTGAGTGATTAGACATCGCTGATAGGATCTGTTGACACATGGCTTGAGGCAAGTTGTCATTTACCCCTAATGGCCGATAGGCAACCTCAACGGGAAAGGATCGGCCTTGAGACTCGACATAACGTGCTTGGGGTAAAACACGCTTAAGATCATCGCTATCCAATGTCGCTGACATCAGTATGAGCTTGAGATCATCTCGCAGCGCTTCTTGTACCTCTAAAGTAAAAGCTAGCGCGGTATCAGCATGCAAGCTTCTTTCATGAAATTCATCAAATATGATTGCGCCAATCCCGTTAAGCTCGGGATCGTCTTGGAGCATTCGAGTCAGTACGCCTTCTGTGACAATTTCAAGCTGTGTGCCTTTACTGACTTTACTTTCACCACGCACCCGATAGCCCACAGACTCCCCAACTGGCTCTGACAATTGTTGTGCTAAATACATAGCAATATTTCTGGCGGCGATGCGACGCGGCTCTAACATGATAATTTTGCCATCGATCGGCTGATGACGAAGAAGCTGCAACGGAAAGTACGTTGATTTCCCCGCCCCTGTTGGCGCCTTCAAAATCACTTGGTTTGAGTTTTCAATCGCCTCAAATAACTCAGATAACACGTCTTCAATAGGGAGTTGTGACAACGGAAAAGCCTTGTGCTGTAATGTGAACTCTCATTCTAATAAAAAATGGCCATGAAATGCACTTCGATCCTCCTTTAGAGTCAGGAAAGCTCATTAAACGATATAAACGCTTCCTCGCAGATATCACCACCGCATCCGGAGACGAGGTCACCATTCACTGCGCGAACACGGGCGCGATGACTGGCTGTGCCGTCCCTGGTTCGACCGTTTGGTACTCCACGTCAGATAATCCGAAAAGAAAATACCCAAATAGTTGGGAGTTAACCCAAACTGATAGTGGTGACATGATTTGTGTTAACACAGCTCGAGCTAACACTCTTGTGGTAGAAGCCATTAATAATAATGTGATTGAAGAGCTAAAAGGTTACCAAACGCTGCGCACTGAAGTGAAATACGGTCAAGAAAACAGCAGGATCGATATTTTGTTGCAAGACAGTGAGCGGGTCGATTGCTACATTGAAGTAAAGAGTGTCACACTGCTAGAAGAATCAGGACAAGGGTATTTTCCAGATGCTCAAACGACAAGAGGTCAAAAACATCTCAGAGAGCTCACGGAAAT
The DNA here is from genome assembly GCF_050337205.1 of Vibrio nomapromontoriensis. Classification (NCBI taxonomy): domain Bacteria; kingdom Pseudomonadati; phylum Pseudomonadota; class Gammaproteobacteria; order Vibrionales; family Vibrionaceae; genus Vibrio; species Vibrio nomapromontoriensis. The sequence continues at coordinate 155,536 of NZ_JAKJSS010000006.1, read as the reverse complement.
GGCTCAATCTGGAAGCAGAGCCGTATTATTATTCGCTATTTTGCATTCAGGCATTGAAAAAGTCTTTGCCGCACACCATATAGATGCGAAATATTCACAATTACTTGAGCAAGCAAGGGAAGCTGGGGTTGAAGTACTTTGTTATAAAGCATCATTTTCAGATAATGATATGACGCTCTTATCTCGGGTCAATTACGAACAAAAGTGATGACACGTTCACAATGATAAGAACTTTAACAAACATCGTTTGCCACAAGCATTTCTTTTTGCTATAGATACCCGCCTTAAAATTAACTGTTCGCACAGTTGACTAGGTTTAAGTAGGAGATGCTGTATGCCAGAATCAAAGAAAAAAGCGCTAGGCATCCTAGCCATTGCAGGGGTTGATCCTTACCAGGAAAAAGCCGGTGAAGAGTACATGTCACCAGCTCAAATGGATCATTTTAGAAAAATCTTAGGCGCTTGGCGCAACCAACTTAGGGAAGAAGTTGATCGTACTGTGCACCACATGCAAGACGAAGCTGCTAATTTCCCTGATCCGGTTGACCGTGCATCTCAAGAGGAAGAGTTCAGCTTAGAGTTGCGTAACCGTGACCGTGAGCGTCGCTTGATTAAGAAAATCGAGAAAACACTTAACAAGATTGAAGAAGACGACTTTGGCTTCTGCGAATCTTGTGGCGTTGAAATCGGTATTCGCCGCTTAGAAGCCCGTCCTACTGCCGATTTATGTATCGACTGTAAGACACTTGCAGAAATCAAAGAGCGACAAATGCAAGGCTAATATATAGCGATAAAAAGGGAGCAAACGCTCCCTTTTTTGATCATTCAAGATGATCATATCAATGCAGCAATAACGCTCTACACTGTCTTAATAATCAACTCTGTCTTTTATAATAAACTATGTATATAGGTCGGTTATGTATATAGGTCGATTCGCGCCCTCTCCATCGGGACCATTGCACTTTGGCTCCCTAGTTGCCGCACTGGGCAGTTACTTTCAAGCCAAAGCTCAATCAGGCCAATGGCTCGTCCGTATCGAAGATATTGACCCACCACGTGAAGTTGCTGGCGCTGCCTCTCTTATTCTAAAGACGTTAGAAGCGTATCAATTAGTTTGGGATGGCGACGTGCTGTACCAAAGCTCACGTCTTGCAGCCTACCAGCAGCAAGTTGATCAATGGTTGTCATCAGACGATGCCTACTTTTGTGAATGCACTCGTCGACAAATCAAAGAAACACACGGCTTTTATCAAGGCACATGTCGCCACAAAGGCTTAATGGCATCAGGCAACCAGGCGGTTCGCTTGAAAGTGACCCATCCAATTAGTACATTTGATGACCAACGCTACGGCTCGCTCGCTATTCCTGCAGGTTTAGTACACGAAGACTTTATCATTAAACGTAGAGATGGGCTGTTTGCCTATAACTTAGCGGTAGTACTCGATGATATCTATCAAGGGATAACCGAAGTGGTCCGAGGCGCAGATTTAATAGAGCCTACAGGGCGACAAATTAGTCTCTACAAAACGCTCGGTGTGATGCCGGTGAGTTACCTACACTTACCCCTTGCTATTGACGATAGCGGCAATAAACTGTCCAAACAGAATCATGCTGCCGGTATAGATTTAACCAATCCCGTGCCAACTTTAATGAATGCGATGCGCTTTCTTGGTTTCTCTTTAGATGACCATATGGCAGGCGCTACACCAGCAGAACTCCTAAAATGGGGAGTGGAAAATTGGCACTTGCAACAGCTATCCGATGCGCTCAAGATTAAACCGCCATTCTCAAATGATGCACTCTAGGCTATCATAAGCGGCAAAATTCAAGCGACAGGAACGAAACGTGACGGATGAGCCGTCATTTTTTCTCACCTAAACTGCGTTAAGATTATGAATAAAACTGAAAATTCCAAAAATGTTCACGAGGTTTATGGTGACATTGCACTGCATGTCTATTCTCGCGAAGAGCACACTGTCTCGCGTCAGAAAATCAGTGATAATGCGCTAAAAGTACTCTATCGACTACACAATGCTGGCTATGAAGCCTATCTTGTGGGCGGTGGTGTGCGTGATCTCTTGCTTGGCGAACAACCAAAAGACTTTGATATCGCCACCAATGCGACACCAGAGCAGATTAAAACCCTATTCCGTAACTGCCGTTTAATTGGCCGCCGCTTCAGACTCGCCCACATCATGTTTGGCCGAGATATCATTGAAGTCGCGACGTTCCGTGGCCACCATCAGGAACAAGAGAAGAACGTTTCTCAACAAAGTAAAGATGGTATGTTACTGCGCGACAATGTCTACGGCAGTATTGACGAAGATGCAGAGCGTCGTGATTTCTCAATCAACGCGATGTACTACAATATCGGTGACTATTCGATTCACGATTATGCCGGTGGCATTGAAGATCTTGAAGACCGCATCATTCGCCTTATTGGGGAACCTGAAGTCCGTTACCGTGAAGATCCGGTGCGTATGCTTCGTGCCACCCGCTTTGCCGCGAAACTCGATTTTGATATCGAAGAAGATACGGCAGCGCCAATTGAAGAATTGGCGCCACTGTTACGTGATATTCCATCAGCACGACTTTATGAAGAGTCGCTCAAGCTGCTGCAAGCAGGCTGTGGTCTAGAAACGTATCACTTGATGCGCGAATACAACCTATTCCAACAGCTGTTCCCGATTATTGCTCCGCACCTAACACCGGACTATGCATCGAACACTGAGCAGATGTTAGATCTGGTACTCGACGCTACCGATCAGCGCATCGAAGAAGGCAAGCGAGTCAATCCAGCATTCATGTTTGCCGCCATGCTTTGGTATCCAATGATGGAACATGCCGTCAAGCTTATGGCGAGCCAAAACCTGTCTGACTATGACGCGGTAATGGAAGCCAGCAATATCATTTTGGATGAGCAGGTTAAATCAACCGCGATTCCAAGACGCCACACGGCTACTATTCGTGAAATATGGCAGTTACAGCTTCGTCTACCACGCCGCACAGGTAAACGTGCATACCGCCTAATGGAATTGAATAAATTCCGCGCTGGTTATGACTTCCTGGAAATGCGCGGGGAGATCGAAGGTGGTGAAGTTGCGGAACTGGCCAGTTGGTGGAATACATTCCAAACCGCAGGCCGCAATATGCGCCAAGCGATGGTGAATGATTTAGGTGGAACGTCAACCAAGTCAGGTAATCGACGTCGCCGCAGCCCTAAGAGCAAAAAGCCAAAGAGCAGCCAATGATCACTTGTTATATTGCGATCGGCAGCAATCTGTCCGATCCCGTAGCACAAGCTTTGGATGCGATGGAAGCGCTAAAGTCACTGCCCAAGAGTTCGGTCATTCAATGCTCGTCACTCTACAGTAGCACACCTATGGGGCCGGCAAATCAACCTGACTACATCAATGCTGTCGTTAAAATACAAACCGAGTTAACGCCGCTTGAACTACTTGATTGCACCCAAGCAATTGAATTGGAGCAAGGGCGAGTCCGTAAAGATGAGCGATGGGGGCCGAGAACACTCGACCTTGATCTTATTCTTTACGGCAATGAGGTGATCGATTCCGAGCGTTTAACCATTCCTCACTATGGAATGAAAGAGAGAGAGTTTGTGCTCTATCCGCTTGCTGAAATCACACCTAATTTACAACTCCCTGATGGGACTGAGCTCACGAGTTTGCTTAAGCAAGTCGATCGTAATGGGCTGAGCGTTTGGCAATCATAGCCAACGCCCAAATAAGGATAAAAAATGAAAAAAATCACCATCAACGACCTAATCAAGTGGAAGCAAGAAGGTCGAAAGTTTGCTACATCAACTGCATACGATGCTAGCTTTGCAGGGCTATTTGAAAGCCAAAACATGCCAGTATTGCTCGTTGGCGATTCTTTAGGCATGGTATTACAAGGCAAGACCGATACTTTACCGGTAACGGTTGAAGATATCGCTTACCACACTCGCTGTGTTCGTGCTGGTAGCCCGAATTGCTTACTGATGGCTGATATGCCATTTATGAGCTACGCCACACCTGAGCAAGCCTGTCAGAACGCCGCTCAATTGATGCAAGCAGGCGCTAACATGGTAAAGATAGAGGGCGGCGAATGGTTAATCGACACAGTAAGAATGTTGACTGAACGAGCTGTACCCGTCTGTGCACACTTAGGTCTAACACCACAAAGTGTCAATATTTTTGGTGGTTATAAAGTACAAGGTCGCGACCAAAAGAATGCTGACCAAATGGTACGTGACGCGTTAGCGTTGCAAGAAGCGGGCGCACAAATCGTCTTGCTAGAATGTGTGCCACAAGACTTGGCTAAACGTATTACAGAGGCGTTAGATGTCCCTGTTATTGGTATCGGTGCTGGTAATGTTACCGATGGACAAATTCTTGTGATGCACGACATGTTCGGTATTTCTGCTAACTATATGCCAAAGTTCTCAAAAGACTTCCTAGCCGAAACCGGTGACATGCGTCTCGCCATTGCTAAATATATTGCTGACGTGGAAAGTGCCACTTTCCCTGATGACGCTCATACGATTGCCTAGGGGGAATCATGCATACTTTTGCTGATATCGCAGAGTTAAGAGAACAAGTCGCGCAATTTAAACGTGAGCAGCGTCGAATTGCATTTGTTCCAACCATGGGTAACCTTCATGAAGGTCACTTGACGTTAGTGCGCAAAGCGCGTGAGCAAGCCGATATCGTGGTGGCAAGTATTTTTGTCAATCCGATGCAGTTTGAGCGCGCAGATGATCTCAACAATTACCCTCGTACTCTAGAAGAGGATTTGAGTAAGCTGAGTGCTGAAGGAGTGGACATAGTGTTCACGCCGACGCCTGAGATCATGTATCCACACGGTTTAGATAAGCAGACCTTTGTCGAAGTCCCTGGCATCTCTTCGATGCTAGAAGGGGCGTCTCGCCCAGGTCACTTCCGTGGTGTATCCACTATCGTGGCAAAGCTGTTCAACATCGTTCAACCTGATGTGGCCTGCTTCGGTGAAAAAGATTATCAGCAACTCGCGCTCATTCGCCAGATGGTCAATGATCTTGCGATGAATATTGAAATCATCGGCGTACCTACCGTCCGTGAGATGGATGGTCTTGCCATGAGTTCTCGTAACGGCTATCTAACCATGGATGAACGCCAACGTGCGCCAGTTCTTGCGAAAACGATGCGTTGGATCAGCAGTGCGATCCGTGGTGGAAGAGATGATTACGCTTCTATTATCGAAGACGCGAACGACCAATTGCGCGCCGCAGACTTACAACCAGATGAGATATTCATCCGTGATGCACAAAGCCTGCAAGTCATTAGTGAAGAATCCACTCAAGCGGTGATTTTGATGTCAGCTTACCTAGGTCAAGCTCGATTAATTGATAACCAGGTGCTGGACTTAGCCCAAAACAGCAATGAATCCGATGCTGATCCAGCGGCTTAGTGCTTAGTGCTTAGTGCTTAAAATAAAATAAAATAAAATAAAAAAACGCTCACATATTGTGAGCGTTTTTTTATTGATGCTTCGTACGAGCGACTCGCACTAATCGCCATTGCTAAACTTTGAATGACTTAATCTTACCGTCTAACTCAGCGGCATTACTCTCCATCATCTCTGACGTTTCTAGCAATTCAGTAACCACAACAACCGATGCTTCAACTAGCTCTCTTACGTTGGTGAGGTTTTGATTCATCTCTTCCGCAACACTACTTTGTTGTCCTGCTGCCGTCGCGATTTGGAAGTTCATATCATTAATCTGATTCACTTGATTCACAATGCCGTCCAGTTCACTTCCAGCATTGGTAACCAGCTCCACGCCATCGGCTGCTTCAACGACACTTTTTTCCATTAGTTCAACCGCAGAATTCGCACTCGACTGAAGATGAGAAATCATCTCTTGGATTTCGACCGTCGCTTGCTGAGTGCGCTGTGCTAAATTGCGTACTTCGTCAGCAACCACAGCAAAACCACGCCCTGCCTCACCGGCACGCGCCGCTTCAATCGCTGCATTTAACGCCAATAGGTTCGTCTGCTCAGAGATACCTTGAATCGTACCGACAACGCTACCAATAGACTCGACTCGCTCCTCTACTTGATTCACCGCAGCAGCAGAAGCTGAGATATCATTAGATAACTCATTCATTTTAGTTACTGTACCTTGCACAAAGCGCTGGCCAGTTTCCGCCTGTCCTGACGCCTGCTCTGTTAATTGCGACGCATTCTGCGCATGATCTGCAACCGTTTGTACTGTTGAGGTCATTTCACTCATGGCTGTCGCCAGTTGGTCAATTTCCTGAAACTCTTCTTGAGCCGACTCTTTCGTTTCAGACATACTCAAGGTCATAATTTCGGTCAATGATGATAATTCCTGAGACGTCGCGACTTGAGTTTTGATTACATCTTGCAATTGAATTCGGGTACGCTCTAATTCTCTAGCGACGTCGCCATATTCATCTTTGCAATCCATATTAATTGGCACAGTCAGATCTTTATCTGCCATACGCTTGATAGCAAGGTTTAGATATTGAGTCTGTTTTAACATTGTTTTAGCGGCGAAAAGTAATAACGTGACGAACACCACGATCATAGCGACCGTTTGCCAAACCACCTGCACTAAATACGCTTCATAGTGCTCTTGCGCTATCGCCACATTCTGTGTCGCAGCCAAAAGAGAATCGTAAAACGTACTTGCATCCCAAAGTTGCTTTCCAATTAGAAGCAAGGTGCTAAATACCATTAACATCAACATCTTCGGTACGAGTCGAACATCGGTGATGAGTCGCTCCCAGGGCTTAAATGCCAGTGTTGTCATTATTCGTTCTCCATTATTTATTATATAGTTAGAGTATCCCTCTAACATTGACGCCAACATGACTCAATCACAAACGTGTTTCTCTTCGAGCCAAGTCACGCATGCAATAAAACTATTTAATTCGAGCCTCGTATGAAAGATGATGATATCAAAACTGAAACTAAGCCATTGAGTCTATTGTCACTTTTCTTGTCATTTATGGCATTAATTGTGATATCCGCCCTCCTTTTTGCACCCATTAGTGCAAGCGGTCGTACCATTCTTATCGGCCTAGACTTTATTATCTGTAGTTTATTTATACTGCAACTTACTGTGGATCTGATCCGCTCCACAGATCGTATGCAATATATGAAAACGCACTGGATTGATTTTATCGCTAGTATCCCGCTCATCGAACCACTGCGTTTCGCTCGACTATTTCATATCTTCCGCGTTATCTTAGTCATCCGTTCTGGTGAGGCGATTCTTAAACAACTCGCACGCAACCGACATGAAACAACACTCGTGTCGATTCTACTGGTACTGATTGTATTAATTACCGCAGGAGCAGGGATGATGCTTTTGGCGGAAAGCTCGGATCCGCGCGCTAATATCACCCATATCGGCGATGCTGTTTGGTGGGCGTTTGTCACTGTCTCGACCGTTGGCTACGGTGATCATTATCCGGTCACCGCTTTTGGAAAGGTTCTCGCCGCTGGCATCATTATTTGTGGCGTGGGACTATTTGGTATGACATCTGGCCTAATCACCTCTTTGCTTTCTTCTCCAAGCTCCTCAGAAGAACGCCGCTCCAAGCACACCGAAGTCCAATTGCAGAAAATACTCAACCAGCAAGAGGTGATTATGCATCGCATCAATCAAATAGAACATAAACTAGAACGTCGGGATAAATAAAAAGAGAGGCCGCTAAGGGCCTCTCTTTCTGATACCAGGGTTATCGCTGTTAATGACACACCTTGATGTGTCATGTGTAATTATGGCTGCCAGTAAGGTTCAACTTCCATACTAATCTGTCTGGTTTGCTCCATCGCATGTAAGATTGAGCTTTCCTGACGACTGAGCCAACGACCAAGCTGCTCTTTTTCATCCCCTTCTAGGCGCTCAATCAGCGCCTCTAAGAGCTCTAACATCAACAGGTCATCAATGCCTTGTAGTAAATCTGCCCACGGCAGCCTGAAGCTATTACGCTCTTCTACGTCGAATAGGATGGCAAAGCCTACACCGGAGTATAGATTACGCATTAATCGATATTGCTGTTCGAGGTAATCTTGACGCGTCAGCATTTTTTCTACGGGAAAGGCTTCAACTAATTCAGCCCAAGTTCGAGAAAGCTGATTCACAGCAAAAGACTTAATCGGTTGTTGCATTTTTTCACGAGCTTTTTCATCTAGGAACGGTTGCCAACCCCTTGATAAAATCCAGCGACTAAGATCAAGTAATAGGCCTGCATAACGAGCTGAATGAATCAGTTTCAGCGTTTCTTCTCGATCTGGAAGCTCCGCTTGCGTGTCTTTAAGTTCTGATACTAAGAATTTACGTGCATCAAGCTTTCTTAATACATGCCCTTTATCTTCCAGTAACCCTTCTAAGTGATCATAACGCTTGAGCCATGTTAACTCTTCTTCAAGCCACTTCAGCTCTTGACGCACTATTGCACTCGCACGGCGTGGAACAATGCCACCATAGACCGTCAGAATTTGGCGAATCAAGCTAATCGAATGGCTAATCTCATGCAGCGCTTCTATCGATTCGTGCTCGGTATAAATCTGTTCGTGGTAATGCCAATGCTCTAAAGCATGTTCTAAGGAATTAATGAAGCAGGTTTCAACCGTATCCGATTCAACAGTATCAACCAGCGCCAGAGGTTTCACTTCGTCACCTTCGTAGCCTTGCGCTAAACGATAGCCACGAGCCGCTTTACTTAAATTACCAAGACGAATGCCACCAGACTCACAAAATGAACGAGCCAGCGTAAATAACGCATCGGTTTGCCCCGATTTAAGCTCAAGTTCTACTTCACAAATAGGATAACTACGCTCACCGGAAGACACGAGCCCCTGATCAAACGCCACTTCGACTTGACTACCGTCAGGCATGCCAATCAGCCACTGCTCACGGGTAAAGTCTGTTGAAAAGATGGCGATGAGTTCTGACTGCAATGTTTCAACATTTTTACCTTGTGGGTAAATGTCGAGCGGATGTAAAGTCAATTCAGGTTCATTAGAAGTGTGTTCGGCGTTAAATTCCGGACGTTGATGCAGCCCCGCTACAACTCGACCTGATGTCTTCACCGTTTGTACAAAGACATCATCAAATCGGCGAATTCGTAGGCCTATATCGTGTTGGCGCAGCCAGTTGTCTGGAGTATCGAAGTAAGTGTTTCCTAACTCACGACAACTGTGCTGAAGTACTTTTGTTTCTGAGATTTTATTTCGTAAAGTTTCTGAAAAATCAGGTGAAACAAAAAACTTCAGTTCTATCTCGGTTTCCATAGTTATACCTTTCAAGGACACTGACAACAGGATATGGTCAATTCCCAAAATCGGCAAGTGACAAATATCACCCAATTCATGATCTAAAACAGTTTAAATCAGACTTTTAATGGGTTAACATGCGCGCCTTTATAGCCATCGCTTAACATTTCACCATGATATGGTGTATGTTTATTTCAGGTTATATTTTTTAGGTTAGACAACCATGCCAGTGAATACAATTATGGGGTTATTTGCAAAGTCCCCTATTAAACCTTTGCAACGCCACGTTGTGTGCGTAACAGAATGTTGCTCACATCTTGTCAATTTCTTTGAAACCAGTTTTCAAGGCGATTGGGAGAAAGCAGCCGAGATCCGTGCGCAAATTTCTCACCTAGAGAAAGAGGCGGACGTATTAAAGCGTGAGATTCGCTTAAAGCTTCCTCGCGGCTTGTTCTTGCCTGTAGATCGTAGCGATATGCTTGAACTACTGACACAGCAAGACAAACTTGCCAACCTAGCAAAAGACATTGCAGGCCGTGTTTACGGTCGACAACTTGTCATCCCTACCCCGATGCAAGATAACTTCATCGCCTACGTAAAACGTTGTCTCGATGCCGCAAATCAAGCTCAAAAAGTGATTAATGAGTTAGATGAGCTACTAGAAACAGGGTTTAAAGGTCGTGAGGTAACACTTGTAGCCGAAATGATTCATCAGCTCGACATCATCGAAGATGATACCGACGCGATGCAGATTCAACTTCGCCAACAACTCATGGCGATTGAGCATGATCACAACCCAATTGATATCATGTTCCTTTATAAGATTCTTGAATGGATCGGTGGCATTGCAGATCAGGCTCAGCGCGTTGGTGCTCGACTTGAACTCATGCTTTCGCGGTCTTAAATCATACGTTAACTAAATAACAAAGAGCGAAATTGATATTAGGCGCTGTATACAATGCTTAAGTGTTGCCCGCGTCTTAAAACTGCTCCGCTTGTTATGAAACAAAACTAGGTATTACAATGGATATTCTTGCAAACTACGGCACTATCCTAATTATTGTTGCGGCTTTATTCGGTTTCCTAATGGCTATCGGTATTGGTGCAAATGATGTTGCCAATGCAATGGGTACTTCTGTTGGCTCTAAAGCTTTAACAGTTAAGCAAGCAATCATCATTGCGATGATCTTCGAATTTGCCGGTGCGTATCTTGCGGGCGGTGAAGTAACAGATACTATCCGTAAAGGTGTTATCGATACTTCATTGTTTGTCCATCAACCTGACGTTTTAGTCTATGGCATGATGTCTGCGCTACTTGCTGCAGGTACATGGCTATTACTCGCGTCATATATGGGTTGGCCGGTATCGACAACGCACTCAATTATCGGTGCGATCATTGGTTTCGCCTGTATTTCTGTCGGTACAGAAGCAGTGGACTGGGGCTCAGTAAAAGGTATCGTTGGTAGCTGGGTGGTAACACCTGTTATTTCCGGTTTCTTTTCCTACTTGATTTTTGTTAGTGCACAACGACTGATTTTTGATACAGAAAAACCGCTATTGAACGCTAAACGCTTTGTTCCGGTCTATATGTTCATTACCACAATGGTCATCGCACTAGTAACGATTAAAAAAGGCCTAAAGCACGTTGGTTTGCATCTTTCTAACGGTGAAGCATGGCTCTGGGCGGCGATCGTTTCGTCTGCTGTAATGGTGTCAGGCTACCTGTATATCCAACGTAAGTTTGCTAACCGTGAAGAAGACCATGGCTTTAGCGGCGTGGAAGGTATCTTCAGCGTATTAATGGTTATCACAGCTTGTGCAATGGCATTTGCACACGGCTCTAACGACGTAGCGAATGCCATTGGTCCTTTGTCTGCGGTTGTTTCTACCGTTGAGCATATGGGCGAAATTACCACAAAGAGCTCTATCGCATGGTGGATTCTTCCACTCGGTGGTTTTGGTATCGTTGTGGGTCTTGCGACCATGGGTCATAAGGTAATGGCTACTGTTGGTACTGGTATTACTGAATTAACGCCAAGCCGAGGCTTTGCAGCGCAGTTAGCAACAGCTTGTACTGTTGTTCTAGCATCAGGTACTGGCTTGCCAATCTCAACCACACAAACTTTGGTTGGTGCGGTATTAGGTGTTGGTTTTGCTCGAGGTATCGGCGCCCTTAACCTGGGTGTTGTTCGTAACATCGTCGCATCTTGGATTGTTACGCTACCTGCTGGTGCACTACTTGCTGTTGTGTTCTTCTACGCAATCCAAGCATCATTTGCTGGTTAACGCACACAAACCATAAAGTCAGGGAGATGTGAACCTCACGTCATATTTGACTCAAATGCAAATAAAGGGAGGCTAAGCCTCCCTTCTTAGTTGCACCACGTACAGAAAATTCATACTATTTGCCCATTCTTAAAAGTTTACAATTTGAGTGTGTCTGCGTAAGACAATGATCGACGCACACTATCATTAATCCCCATTGAAAGACTGAAGGGACTTATCGTGAAAAAACTGATCAGCATGATCTTAGTATCAATGTTTGTAGTACCTGCCGCATTCGCTCAGGAACGCTATATTGCCGACAAACTATTTACTTATATCCACTCTGGACCGAGCAACGAATATCGCATCGTCGGCAGCATCAATGCCGGCGACAAGGTGAAACTACTGTCGACAAATCGCAGCTCAGGCTTTTCTCAGGTGCTAGATGCACGCGGACGTAAAGGCTGGGTTGAAACTAAGTTTGTCACCGCACAAGAAAGCATGGCGGTACGTTTACCTCGTCTTGAAAAAGAACTGACTGAAGTAAAGAGTCAACTTGCAAATGCTCGTGAAACCGCAGATAGCGAACAACAAGGCTTAGCCAGTTCTTTAGATGCGCGTAACAAGCAGATTGCTGAGCTAGAGCAAAACTACTCAGATATTAATCATCAGTTAACCACGTCTCAAACAGAAATTCGTGAGTTAAGAGCTAAGCTCGATACACAAAAAGAAGACCTACTACTTAAGTACTTCATGTACGGCGGTGGTGTAGCTGGTATCGGACTGTTACTCGGCTTAATTCTGCCGCATATCATTCCACGCCGTCGCAAGAGTCCAAATGGCTGGAAATAGTATTCTAAGAATAAAAAAACCGCCTTTCGGCGGTTTTTTTTATTTCTCTATATCTTCATTTAGTCATCATTGAAATTGAATAGTGACTCCATATTGAGACCTTGCTTAATCAAAATATCTCTTAAACGACGTAGACCTTCCACCTGAATCTGGCGAACTCGCTCACGAGTCAGGCAAATCTCCCTACCCACTTCTTCTAACGTTGATGGCTCATAGCCTAACAATCCAAAACGTCGTGCTAATACTTCTTTTTGTTTCGGATTAAGCTCGTCAAGCCAGTGGATAAGCGACGCTTTAATATCATCATCTTGCGTGGACACTTCAGGATCTGAATGCATAGAGTCTGGAATAATATCTAATAACGCCTTCTCTCCATCACCGCCAATAGGCGTATCTACAGAGCTAATCCGCTCGTTAAGACGAAGCATTTTAGACACATCACTCACTGGCTTATCGAGCTGATGAGCAATTTCTTCCGCGGTGGGTTCATGGTCAAGCTTTTGAGACAACTCACGTGCGGTACGCAGATAGATGTTGAGCTCTTTGACAACATGGATTGGCAATCGAATGGTACGTGTTTGGTTCATCAAAGCACGCTCTATCGTTTGTCGAATCCACCACGTCGCATAAGTTGAGAAACGGAAACCACGTTCTGGGTCGAATTTTTCTACTGCACGAATAAGTCCTAAGTTCCCCTCTTCGATAAGGTCTAATAGTGCAAGCCCACGATTACTATAGCGACGGGAAATTTTAACAACGAGTCGAAGGTTACTTTCAATCATACGCTTACGAGCCGCTTCATCACCTTTAAGTGCACGTCTCGCATACAGAACTTCTTCTTCAGCGGTTAACAGTGGAGAGAAGCCAATTTCACCTAAGTACAATTGCGTTGCATCAAGGCTTTTGGCTGAGGCGTCAAACTGTTCTTTTTCTTCCTTTTTAACTTTTTTGTCATTATTAGCGCGAGTGTTACCCACCACTTCTAATTCGTTTTCAACGTTGAATTCTTCATTTTTGGTTACTGCATTGCTGATACCCATAGCGCCTCCCCCTGGCGAGCTAGCAAAACATGACTACCTAACTATGTCGCTAACCTATCCTGATCATGTCAATTAATATGCAAGTAGCATTGGAACGTTGTTACGGCAAATAGCGTTTTGGGTTCACCGATTTGCCTTGATAGCGGATTTCAAAGTGTAATCTGACACTGTTAGAACCTGAACTGCCCATGGTTGCGATTTTTTGTCCAGATTTAACGCTTTGTCCTTCCGATACCAATAACCGATCGTTATGGGCATAAGCACTGAGGTAACTATCATTATGTTTGACGATAACTAGGTTACCGTACCCTCTAAGTGCGTTGCCCGAATACACCACGGTTCCTCCTGCAGTGGCAACAATTGCTTGTCCTCGTTGACCAGCAATGTCGATACCTTTATTTCCTTGGTCCCCTACAGAAAAGTTCTTTATCACACGACCTTTTGTCGGCCAAACCCAACTTGATACCTTGGCAGTAGCGGCTGGTGCGGTGGTCTTAGGTTTACTCGCTGCCGTTTTTTGCTTTGCCGTATTGGGTTTTGTGTTATTAACATTTTGTTTACCTTTAGAATCACCATACTCTTTTGCTTTAGATTGTTCAACCTTCTTATTGGCTGTTTTTTGGGCACTCTTACTTGTTGAACTCGCCGGCTTTTTCGCTGCGGGTTGGGGTTTAGGGGATACAGTAGAGGCCGCTGTGGTCGCCGCTGCGGCTTCACCCGCACCTGAACCAGCATAAGAAGGTGGTGAGTACACACTCCGCCACAAATTAAGGCGATCGCCAGGATGAATCGTATAAGGAGCCTGTAAATTATTTAACCGAATCAGCTCTTTAACATCTTTATTGGTGACGTAGGAGATAAAGTACAAGGTATCCCCTTTTTGTACCTCGTAGAAACTACCTCGGTAACTTCCTCTAGAGACACTTTCGTACTTTCCTCCCAAATCTGAGACAGGCGCACGTGAGTAGCCCGTGCACCCTGCAAGCACACTCGTTAGGGATACAACCCAAACTGCTCGTCTCAACATCGTTCGCATTTACGCAAGCTCACCTGCTATCAAAGGAACAAACCTCACCAATTCAATTACTTCCGTTATAAAACTATCACCTTTACGGGTAATTTTTAATAGTTGCTGCTCATTCTCCCCAACCGGTATCACAAGTCGCCCCCCGTCGGTGAGCTGTAACAACAAAGCATCAGGCACTGACGCTGCCGCCGCGGTTACGATAATGGCATCGAAAGGTCCCTTTGCTTGCCAACCCTGCCAGCCATCACCGTGCTTGGTGGAGACGTTATAAATATCTAAACGCTTTAGACGCCGCTTCGCTTCCCATTGCAGTGCTTTAATTCGCTCAACGGAGCAAACGTGTTCAACCAACTGTGCCAATACTGCGGTCTGATAGCCTGAGCCTGTGCCAATTTCAAGCACTTTAGTCTCTCTCGTTAAGGCCAGTAATTCTGTCATTTTCGCGACAATATATGGTTGGGAGATCGTCTGCCCACTACCGATTGGCAGTGCGTTATTGTCGTATGCTTGATGAATCATCGCCTGGGATACAAACTGTTCGCGTGGCACTTGAAGAATAGCGTGTAATACGCGCTTATCTTCAATACCGTGTCCCTGTAAGAATTCAACTAATCTCGCCGCTTGCGGATTCATTGATTAATCTCTCCCTGCTATCCATTTTTTCATCGCACAAATCGAATCATGAGCGGTTAAGTCAACCTGCAAAGGAGTAATGGATATCTTGCCATGCTCAATGGCGTAAAAATCCGTACCTTCTCCTGCATCTTGCTCCTTACCGGGAGGACCAAGCCAATAGATATCATGTCCTCTTGGATCTTTTTGCTTAATCATACTTTCAGCATGGTGCCTAGCACCAAGCCGAGTCACTTGCATCTCATCCAGTTCAATCATAGACCGGTCAGGAACATTGATATTTAATAGGCGATTCGTCGGAACCGCTTGGGCTAAATGGCGCTCGACAAATTGTTTTGCCACGCGTGCGGCCGCTTCAAAGTTATCTCGCCCCACAAGACTAAACGCCATTGACTGAACACCAAGGAAGTGCCCTTCCATTGCCGCAGCAACCGTTCCTGAATAAAGGACGTCATCACCTAGGTTTGCGCCGTGATTAATACCAGATAACACCAAGTCTGGCATCTCATCACTCATCAATTCGTTCAGCGCAAAATGCACACAGTCCGTTGGCGTACCCTGAACGGAAAAAACATTGGGTTCAATTTCATTGACTCGTAGCGGTTGCTCCAATGTGAGTGAATTTGAAGCGCCAGAACGATTCCGATCAGGGGCGACAATCACGACGTTGGCAATGTCTTGAAGCGCATTCGCCAGCGTGCGTATCCCTTGAGCATGAACGCCATCATCATTGCTGAGAAGTATTTTTGGTTTACTTACTTTAGTCTTATTCATTTAAATCAGAATTGTCTTTCTACTTCTTCTAACACTGCGATCTCTCGCAGAATTGAGGTTGCAAAGCTGCCAGAGTCTAAGAAGAAACGCAGTTGCACAGCTCCTTCCTCTACTGTGACGTCTAGCTGCTGAGGAACTAAGCTAATGTCACGACGATCATGGCGCATTCTGTTGCCTCTAATCAACAACATTAGATCCGGTTCATTATCAAGGTGACGCTGCTCAAGCACGAGGGCCTCATCTTGAGTAGGCAAAGCGTTATCGCCAGCTAACGCAGCGGTAATCACTGCCTTATTCGCCACCAATTCATCATAGTTACTTTCGCTCACAACAACGTTCTGGCCTTCAACCGTCACAATATCACCAAGTAGTACTCGGTCTAAGCATTGTTGATCAATACGATCAGAAATAATCTGGTTAAAGATCCAAGAGCGTGCCGCAGACAAATACAAGCTTCGCTTGTTTTGATTTCGAGTACGTACATTGTCACGTCCCCAGCGTCTTGCTTCTACGACATTGTTACCTTCGTGACCAAAGCGTTGCTGACCAAAGTAGTTAGGCACACCGGAGGTCTTGATAGCTTCCACTCTAGCCAATGCTGACTCAAGGTCTGTAACCTCAGTCAGTCGAATCTCAAAGTCATTACCCACTAAGTCACCTGGACGCAATTTTTTGTTGTGCCACGTTGTGTCAATAATTTCAATGCTTGGGTAGGTTGCCAAAAAACCGCTAAAATCTGGCACAGTTTTCTTAGGCAGATGAATACTTAGCCACTGCTCCGTGACTGCATGGCGGTCCTTAAGCCCGGCCCAACCAATGTCTTTAGACTTAACGCCAAACAGTTTAGCAAGTTCATTAGCAACAAAACTGGTATTCTCACCACTTTTGCGAATGCGCACCATAAAATGCTCACCTTCTCCGGCAAGCTCATAACCAAGCACTTCTTTAACGATAAAATCTTCATTGCGTGCTTTAAATTTTGCGGTACTGGTTGGTTTGCCGTATTGATACGCCAAACCATCGATAATATTTGTCATTACTAATGCCTACTAGGACAAGGATTTTGTGATTAATACCACAGCTTCTGTGGCGATGCCTTCTTTACGTCCTGTAAAACCAAGTCGCTCCGTCGTTGTTGCTTTTACATTGACGTTTTCAATATCAGTCTCAAGATCGATTGCGATCACCTGACACATTTGTTCGATATAAGGTGCCATTTTAGGGGCTTGCGCCATGATGGTCACGTCTGCATTGACAAGTTCATACCCCTTAGCACGAACTTTTGCATACACATCGCGCAACAATGCTCGACTGTCTGCCCCTTTCCATTCTGCATCCGTATCAGGAAAGTGGCGTCCTATATCACCAGCGGCGATCGCGCCGAGTAACGCATCGCAAAGCGCATGCAATGCCACATCACCATCAGAGTGAGCAAGAAGCCCTTGCTCGTAAGGAATAGAGACACCACCGATAATAACAGGCCCATCACCACCAAACTTATGTACATCAAAACCGTGGCCGATTCTCATCTATGCTCTTCCTCTCTTAATAAATAAAACTCTGCTAACGCTAAATCTTCTGGGCGAGTGACTTTTATATTGTCGCTGCGCCCTTCCACCAGTATAGGGCTCTGCCCTAAGCGCTCAATGGCAGAAGCTTCGTCCGTGATCATGGCGCCATTTTTCAGCGCGTCACTCAATGCCGCATGTAAGACCTTCACACTAAACAGCTGCGGCGTGAGCGCATGCCACAATCCATTGCGATCAACCGTGTGATCAATCTCGCTTTCAGTATTGGCTCTTTTCATCGTATCTTTCACAGGGGTTGCGAGGATTCCCCCTACAGTATTTGGCACCACCTGTTGAATGAGTGTAGTAATATCATCCAAAGAGACGCAAGGTCTGGCGGCGTCATGAACTAAGCACCAAGCCTCTGGTTCGCTCGCTTGCACCCAATTCACCGCGGATAATACAGAATCCGCACGCTCCTTACCGCCACTAACACGCAGCACCGCAGGGTGGCTTGCTATGTCAAGTTTAGGGTAATAAGGATCGTTTTCACTAACGGCAACGATCACCTTGCTCACCTGTGGGTGAGCCAATAGCTTAATCACCGTGTGCTCTAAAATCGTTTTACCAAATATTGGGAGGTATTGTTTCGGTTTATCAGCCTGCATTCTGCTACCTACACCGGCAGCAGGGACAATAGCAATAATTGGGGGGAGTGTTGCAATCACTGGTTTTCCTCACCTATGATGCGATAGAAGGTTTCTCCATCTTGGATCAACCCCAGCTCATGCCGAGCTCGCTCTTCAATAGCATCAAGTCCTTGGCGAAGATCGTCTATTTCAGCAAACATCTCGTCATTACGAGTCTGCAAATTGCTGTTGACCTGTTGCTGAACTTTGATGTCACTCTCAACCTCATTAAAATCAATAACGCCATTTTTCCCGAACCACAATACATATTGTAGCCATGAAAAAACCACGAGCAGTACGAGAGTAAAGATGCGCATAAACTGGAACGTTCCATCGAAAAAATTAACCCTTTATATACCACAGTTTACACTTTGAAATAAGCGAAGACGGAGCTTGTTCACCGCTTCCAGTCAATTTTAATGAATACTGACACAACTAGGTCACCTGCATTGCCATTTCAGCAAGGGCATTCTTTAACGCATTCGACATGAGTATCTGCTGATTAAACTGAATACCAATCAACGAACCTTGCCCCTGCTTCTTAATACTGACTACCTCAAACGCAATACTACTCGGTAAAAAACGATTTAATGCCGTCTCAACTTTGACTTCAAGACCCTTGCAAAAATCATGTGGTTGTTCAGTATAAATGCCACAGCCCGAGACAGAGAAGTCAATCACTTTACCATCAAGGCTTGCCTGGCCAAACGAGATACTACATGGCAATTCCAGTTTATAGCGTGAATGTTCACGTATGGGTTTAGAAACTACTCGCTCAGGGATTGATAAGTACAACTGTTTACAAACCTCGTCTGAAAAAGCCAGCCACTGGGATTTAAACGCAATCACATGGCCAAAGCTGCTGTCCGTTAATCCTCGAACCACCAACTCTTTATCGACCAATTTCTCCAACAGATGGTCGTCAATACCAGATACATCAAGCAATATAAACCGTTCCATCTTATATCCGATGAGCGTTGAGGGAATGCCTTTGACTTGATCACTGTCATTGATAGACAGACTCAACCTCATTCCAGGCTTCAAATACCGATAATAATCTTGCGGCTTAGTTAATGCCTGCCCCATAAATAGTCCTCATCGACAACAGCAACAATTGAATTACATCGTAATTACCTTGTCTTTGCAATCACTTACCTCTCATCTCAAAAAATACAAATGCTTACAAAATTAATAATTGAAAATGATAATAAATATCATTAGTATTCGATCGCCAGTACGAATAGTGGCATAACAGAATAAATAATTAACTAAAAAAATTGCTTTGATTACGACAAGCAAGGAAAGCCTAGAATGAAATTAGCACCAACAACCCTTTGTAGTGCAGTGGTACTCGCACTTAGTACTTCCCCAATTTACGCTGCTGAACCACCAGCAAATTCCGCCTCGAGCACAGATGAAACCATGACCATTCATGCTCAGAGCTTTGATGATTATAAAGTAGACAGTGCCAGCGGCGCGATGCGTACCGACGCCACGATGCTAGAGACGCCTCAATCCGTTACCGTCATTCCGGAAATCGTCTTAGATGAACAGCTTGCCACAACCCTAGGTGAAGCACTCCAAAATGATGCCAGTGTCAGTGCTGGTACTAAAAAATGGAACCGTGAAGTATTCAGTTTACGTGGATTTCAACTCGATTCAGGCTCGAGCTACTTGAGAAATGGTCAAGCTCAGTTTTCGCACTACATGTTACCCATTGAGACACTTGAACGCGTAGAGATCCTCAAAGGGCCATCCAGCCTACTATACGGTCAGACCACACCGGGCGGCCTAATCAATATGGTGTCGAAAAAACCAACTTATGAACCTATGTTGAACGTCGGTACGGATATAGATCACTTAGGCAGTACACGTATACACGTAGATGCGTCGGGCCCACTCAATGAGTCAGGCACGATTCGTGGCCGCACGGTATTAGTCAAACAGGACACCGTTGAATCACGTCAATATTCTAATGGCGATAACCGAGAGCGTGATCGCTTCCTTGGCTACGGTGTCATTGAGGCAGACTTAGCGGACTGGGGCTTAGTCTCGGTTCACTATGAAAGAACGCAAGATAAAGCCAATATTGATTCTGGCGCATGGCTAGATGGTGACGGCAATACGATAGGTGGTCGCGAACTCATTCGTGATATGCCTTGGGCATTCACCGACAACAACATTGAAAATATTGGTACCGATTTAACGGTTTATATCAATTCAAGTTGGACTGCGAAAGCAAGCTACAATCACCAAACTCTAACACGACACAGAAAAGATTCATCGCCAAGACCAACAAGCAATACTATCGTTGATGGCAGCTACGAAATTAAACCATTCGACCGTCATGACGACTGGAAACTTCAGACTTTTCACTTAGACCTAAATGGCGATTTTGACGCTCTAGGTGTGAATCATAGAACCCTGTTTGGCATGAACGGAAAATTGTATAACTATGAACAGTACAAAGAAAGTTCAGGTACTACTCCCGTAATTCCTGGCCAACCCTATCCAAAGGATCCGGGCAATGATTACCGAAAAGACACCACCGCGTACCGCTCTGACAATCAGTTTTACGGTTTCTACGCGCAAGATCTCGTGACACTAAACGATCAGTGGCAAGTGTTGCTGGGTGGTCGTTATGATCTTTTCTATAAAGATCAGCAAAACAGTGATGGTAGTATCGATGTGAAAGGGGCTCATGATAGCCAATCTTTCTCGCCTAAAGCGGGGGTTATCTTCCACCCAGCCTACAATGGTAGTATTTACGCGAACTATTCGGAAAGCTTTGAACCACAAAACAATGTGGTTAACGGCGATGACTCCATTACTGAGCGAGTGCCAGAAACCAGCCGTCAATATGAGGTAGGGACAAAATGGGAGCTCATGGATAACCGACTTCTTGTCACTGGTGCCTTGTTCGATATTGAGAAAAAGAATATCAGTATCAGTGAAACCATCAATGGCAGCTCAGTGACAACACAAGGTGGCGTTCAGCACCATCGTGGTGCTGAAGCCGCAGCACAAGGTCAAATTTTCGATAAATGGTTTGTCATGACTTCTGCCATGTACCTTGACGCCGAATATTCAAAACACGACGATTATCAAGGCAACCGCCCCGTCAATGTTCCTGAATGGTCTGGCTCTGCGTGGACTCGCTATTCGATGACGGATAACACGGCTTTCAACCTTGGTTTATTTTATCAAGGCGATCGTTGGGCTGACCACGAAAACACCGTGAAAATGGATGGTTATGCTCGCGTAGATGCTGGTGCTTCCCACCAAATTAAGAGCGGCGATATTCGCTGGGACTTTCGCTTTAACATCGAAAACCTATTCGATAAAGAGTACCTAGCTGGCGCTGGCGGCAGCTCTTCAAACGGTGTGATTACCGATGTTCATTATGGTGATGAGCGAAAATTCAAACTTTCCGTCAATGCAACGTTCTAGCAACCTAGCAACCTAGCAACCTAGCAACCTAGCACCAGAACAATACCCCCAAAGAGCGCTTCGGCGCTCTTTTTAAATCTCATCGCGACAACCAACATGAGTGTTAGAGCCTAAAACGGTAAACGGTAAACGGTAAACGGTAAACGGCCATATAGCCATTATTTGCTAATACTTATGTCATATGAACTCGCATCACCTAGAACTAAGATCGTAATAACATCAAATAAAACAGCCTATTAAAGTTTCAACACAACCTGCTCACCAGCACCATTTTTACTTTTAAACTGTCTCACTGGTGAGAATTTGTACATAAATACTAAATTAGCAAGAACAAGGTGATGTGCATCACGGTTCTTATGCAAGTAGCATGTTAGAAACCCTGCAAAACGATAACTATAACCGTCACTTTAAGATTGAGTAACGAGTTTATCTGAGTAGGATATTGGCAGTGACAGACTTAACATACCACCAAGCGATCGGGCTGTTCCAGCACTTCCCCGGCTTTCTTTCCATTCGCGACGCCAAACACAACTACCTTTATCTAAATGATAAGTTCACACATTGGCTTCGTCAGTATACTCAGGTCAATCCACTGGGAATGAATGCGATCGAATTCGCTCAACTCGTGCCTGATGATGTCGCCCATATGCTTAAAAAGTGCCACGATGCGAGTATGGAGTATTTAGAATTTGGTGAATGCGCCCCTAAAATCATTCCATTTAAAACCCCTACAGAGACGTTGTA
Organism: Vibrio nomapromontoriensis; assembly: GCF_050337205.1. Classification (NCBI taxonomy): domain Bacteria; kingdom Pseudomonadati; phylum Pseudomonadota; class Gammaproteobacteria; order Vibrionales; family Vibrionaceae; genus Vibrio; species Vibrio nomapromontoriensis. The sequence continues at coordinate 133,263 of NZ_JAKJSS010000006.1, read as the reverse complement.
CTACAACGTACTCAAATTTAAAGTTCTGATTGAAGATGAACTGTATATTTACACCACTAGCTTCGACGTCACTGAATTACATCAAGAAGCTAAATTCTTCGAAAAAAAAGCCCACACCGATCCACTAACAAAATTGCACAACCTTGCCTACTTAAACTCTATTCAATGGCAAGAAGGGATATGTGTCGCCGTAGACTTAGACAACTTTAAGCAAGTCAACGATGAGATGGGGCATAGTGAGGGAGATCGAGTACTAACTAAATTTGCCCGCTGCTTACGACAATCATTTGCTAGCACCGATAAGCTCATACGATACGGAGGCGATGAATTTATCGTTCTCACCTCATCTAGCGATGATGCGTTATTACAATTAGCGTTAACCAAGCTAGAAAACACCTTTAAACAGCGATTCAGCCAATATCAAGATTTAGCTTATAGCGTTGGTATTTCCTCTTTCCATCACAACTTGCGTACAACACTCAAACGGGCCGATAGAAATATGTATAGCAATAAACACAAACGTAAAGCTCACCTAATCAGTGACGATAGTTTTGTGGAATCATAAGGGTGGGAGATAGCAATGAAGCCAGCATTGCTATCTCCTGTCATCTTGCTAAATCAATGACTGTGGTGCGCCTTTTTTACTCCCGGCAGGCGTAGAGAAATAACAGTTGTGACGAGTAAAAAAGCAAACGAAACCCAAAGACACGCCGCCAAGCCCGATACCTGATAGATCCACCCAGAGAGAATCGTTCCAATGAGCCTCCCCATCGCATTAGCCATGTAATAAAAACCCACATCCAGCGATACGCCGTCCCCTTTTGCATAGCTCACAATTAAGTAACTATGTAAGGAAGAGTTCACGGCAAAAACAGCGCCAAAGAGTAGCAATCCGGCAACAATAACAAACTGAGGGTGCCATTCATTTTGCACGCCCAATGCAACCAATCCGGTGACGATAGCTAAAGCGAGTACCCACCAAAACGCAGCTGCACCATCCGGAACCTGTCCGTCAGCGGTACCTTTAATCTTCGCTTTACCGGTAATCTTAGGAGCAAACCCTTGTACAAAACCGTACGCTATCACCCATAAAGCAAGAAAGCCCCCAACCCAACTATGATTCCAACCAAACACCGAACCTAAATAAATCGGTAGTGCTACCACGAACCAAACATCCCTTGCGCCAAACAAAAACAACCGAGCCGCAGATAAGATATTAATGCTCTCAGATTTAGAAAAAATCTGCTTAAACTTCGGCTTAGACTTCGCTTTACCGAGATCGTTGTCCAAATGCGTCACACTGCCAGTGAATACCAAAGCCAACACGCCAGCCATGGCCATGACCGCATACTGGAACCCCAACACCGATAACAGCACTCCGCCAATAAAGAACCCCGCCCCTTTTAGCGCATTTTTGGATCCAGTAAGAATCGCAATCCATTTATACAATGCGCCTTGTTGTTCATCAGGAACCAGCGTTTTAATCGCACTTTTCGCACTCATTTTATTGAGATCTTTCGCGATTCCCGACAATGCTTGCGCGGCCATCACCCAAGGGATAGTTAAGGCTGCACTTGGTACGGCTAACATCAACAAAGCAACAATCTGCATACCAAGACCAATATTCATAGTACGATTGAGCCCAAGCCGAGCGCCAAGCCACCCTCCCACTAAATTTGTCACTACGCCAAAAAACTCATAAAAAAGGAACAAAGAAGCAATGGCAAGGGTGCTATAGCCTAGATCATGAAAATACAGTACGACTAACATCCGTAGCGCACCATCTGTAATGGTAAAATTCCAGTAATTAAACGTGACTAGCATGTACTGGCGTACACTTTTACTTAGATTAGACAACATGGTTTTGGCCTAATGTAGACAGATACAAAGAACATAAAAAAAGCCCTCAACAGAGGGCGTTCACAAATTAGAATGTTGCTGCCAACTTCTCGACATAATCAATTTGTGGTGACTTGGTAAACGCACCAGGACGAAGTGCTTGCACCTCTTTACGGATCGTTGCTAAATCCCAGCCTAATTCAAGTAACAAATTTGCGGCTAAAAGCCCGGTTCTTCCCGAACCGCCCATGCAGTGCATCGCAATTTTTTCACCCGATTTTATGGCTTGATGGAGTGTCGGTGAAATTGCTGACCATTGAGCAGCAAACGCCTCACCTGGTGCTTTATCATCTTCTATTGGCGTTTGGAACCATTGCATTCCAAGCACTTGCGCTGCACTTCCCAGTTCAGAGACCCCTTTTTCTGACATCTCACTGTTGTCTAGCGCCGTCACAATAATAGTGACACCTTGCGTTTTTAGCTGTGCTAACGATTCTTGTAAAGACACCCCTTTAGTACCAGGGCAAGGTGTAAAAACGAGTGCAGCCTCATTGACGCTTAATTCCCATGTAGGATGCATCGTCATTACCCCGCTAATCCAACAGTACGTGCTAATTCCGCAGTACGAGTGGCATAACCCATTTCATTGTCATACCACGCATAAATCTTAACCATACGCGTCCCTACTACCATGGTGGATAACGCATCAACAATGGTTGAACGTTGGTCACCTTTATAATCAATAGAGACTAGCGGACGTGCTTCAAAACCAAGAATGCCAGCAAGCTCACCTTCTGAAGCTTCTTTTAATAAAGCATTCACTTCGTCAGCCGTCGTATCACGTTTCACATCAAAAATGATATCGGTTAGTGACGCATTGGCTAATGGCACTCTAACCGCGTGGCCATTAATTTTGTCTTTCAATTCTGGGAATATTTCAACGATCGCCGTCGCGCTGCCGGTCGTCGTCGGGATCAAACTCATACCACAAGCACGAGCACGACGAAGATCTTTATGAGGCGCATCTAAAATGGTTTGGGTATTGGTCAAATCATGAATTGTCGTGAACGCCGCTTGCTCAATACCCAGTTTTTCATGAATCACTTTTACCACTGGCGCTAAACAGTTTGTCGTACATGACGCCGCAGTGACGATACGATGCACAGCAGGATCAAAAATATGGTCGTTCACACCCACAACAATATTGGCAATACCGTCTTCTTTAACTGGAGCGGAAACCACCACTCGTTTCACGCCTTGAGCTAAATACTGATTCAAAAAATCCGTGTGGCGATGCACGCCTGTGGCTTCAATAACCACATCACAGCCAGACCAATCAACCGCATTGATATCACGTTGCTGTGTCGTGACTACCTTTTGGTCATTAATAATAAGGGTTGTTCCCTCGACTTGAACTTGATGATGCCAACGCCCTTGAATAGAATCAAATTCAAGAAGGTGGCCAAGCGTTATTGCATCACCCGCCACATCATTGATCATGACAAACTCAAGCTCAGGCCAATCAAACGCTGCACGTAGCGCTAAACGGCCTATTCGCCCAAAACCATTAATTCCTACTTTGATAGCCATAGATTGTTCTCTCATTGCAATATGAAGTTTCCATGTCACTCAAAAGTAACACCACTTCGTTAAAGTTTAATCGATAAGTGTTTTGCCCGCTGTTGGCCATTATCGTGTAAATTTTGTTCCGCACTCATACGGCATCGGTATAGCTGTGGCACGAGCCTCTTTTCTCAAAGATCGTAAAATGCGTCTCTGACTTATCTTTCCTACCACCTAGTGCTTATTCCACATATTCATCACGATGAACACCAGTCTTTTATCGCTTGTATATATGGATATGCGTATATACTAAATTTCACATATAAATAGTCAAGGATCTTCTCATCACGTCATAAAACTTTCATAATATGCACGCATTGTTGATCCAATATTCCCGTGACCTTGCTTACTCAAGCCCATACGTTGAGGAAAATATGAAAAAAACCATTCTGTTTGTGTGCCGAGGAAATTCAGCAAGATCACAACTGGCTGAGGCCATTGTTAATCATCACTATTACCAACAATATCAAGCATTCAGTGCGGGCAGTCACCCTTCTCATGTCGATAAGAGAACCATTGAGACGTTAGAAAACGCAGGGTACAACACTCAGGCTCTTCGCGCTAAACCGCTGCAAGAGTTTGACGACCGACATTTTGACTATGTCATCACACTATGCTCCTCCGCTCAGGCTGAATGTGGGGTATTTAACAACAGTAACGAAAGTATATTTTGGGACTTACCTACCCCCACGTCGTATTCAGAACCCTTATTCAGCGCCTCTTTGACCGATCTCCAACAACGCATAAAATGGTTTATGCTCGTTCATAGCGAAACCAGCGAACAAGGGTTTGATCCACTTATCGTCCACAAGTGCTTATCGGATCAAACTCGATTAATGATCGCACTAATGATTTTTTCTGAAATAGAGCTGAGCGTGGGTGAATTGTGTGAAGCATTGCAAGAATCCCAGCCAAAAATTTCGCGCGCGCTTGGGGTACTAAGACAATGTGGCATGGTCGTCGATCGACGAAAAGGTCAGTGGGTCTATTATTCAGTTTCAGAGAAATTGCCTGACTGGACGCAAGCGATTCTCAAGGCCTCACTTTCTAGTATGGTTCCTCAGTTACTTGCTGCACACCAACTACTGAATCAATCGACCAATCGACCACATCGACATGATACCCCTCATTAGAGGCGGTCTAATCTGGTCATGTTTCACCCAAAACAACTGAGTAATGAAGGAAAGAAATCGTGTAACTGGAAAGTACATTCTGAAAAAAAGTTACAACATATTGATGATTCATCCAAATTATTTATTTCGATCTAAAAATTAAATATTAAGCGCCGAAAGCTTGCTCTAAAACAAGTTATGTACCGTGAACTTTGATCAATTAGGTGGTAGAATCCGCACCGAAAAGAAAATAAATTACGAAATTATTGTTTATTTTTTTGCAATATCGCTGACATATAGTGGTTTGCATCACAGAATTCGAGGCAAGAAAGCGCCTTAACTGGTCATAAAATGACTAAACGTATTGAAAGACTTTCATACCAAGAAGACGACAAGCTAGATGAAATTTTGATAGCTCACATGAATTATTAGTGGGCATTTCTAGCCTTCTCGGTGGACAACGACTAACTTCAAATTGTAAATATTACTTACCGGAGAGTAACTTCCATGAAAAAGACCAAAATCGTATGTACGATTGGCCCAAAAACTGAATCTGTAGAAAAGCTAACTGAACTTGTCAATGCAGGCATGAACGTAATGCGCCTGAACTTCTCTCACGGTAACTTCGAAGAGCACGCAGCTCGTATCACTAACTACCGTGAAGTAATGGCAAAAGTTGGTAAGCAGCTTGCAATCTTGCTTGATACTAAAGGTCCAGAAATTCGTACAATCAAACTAGAAGACGGCAACGATGTCGACCTAGTTGCTGGTCAAGAGTTCACGTTTACTACTGACGCTTCTGTTGTTGGTAACAAAGACGTAGTTGCTGTTACTTACCTTGGTTTTGCAAAAGATCTTTCTGCTGGTAACACTATCCTAGTCGATGACGGCCTAATCGAAATGGAAGTTATCGCGACAACTGAAACTGAAGTTAAGTGTAAAGTTCTTAACAACGGTGCACTTGGCGAAAACAAAGGTGTTAACCTTCCAGGCGTTTCAGTTAAACTTCCAGCGCTGTCTGAAAAAGACAAAGCTGACCTTAAGTTTGGTTGTGAGCAAGGCGTTGATTTCGTTGCAGCTTCTTTCATCCGTAAAGAAGAAGACGTAAAAGAAATTCGTGAACTGCTAAACGCAAACGGCGGCGAAAACATCCACATCATCTCAAAAATTGAGAACCAAGAAGGTGTTGATAACTTCGATGCAATTCTTGAAGCTTCTGACGGCATCATGGTTGCTCGTGGCGATCTAGGTGTTGAAATCCCAGCAGAAGAAGTTATCTTCGCTCAGAAGATGATGATTGAGAAATGTAACCGTGCACGCAAAGTGGTTATCACTGCGACTCAAATGCTTGACTCTATGATTCAAAACCCACGTCCTACTCGTGCAGAAGCGGGCGACGTAGCGAACGCAATCATGGACGGTACTGATGCCGTTATGCTATCTGGCGAAACAGCGAAAGGTAAATACCCTGTTGAAGCTGTGACTATCATGGCTCAAATCGCTAACCGTACCGACAGCGCACTTAAAGCTGAACTAGGTTCACGTCTAGACAGCCCACGCCTACGTATTACTGAAGCAGTATGTAAAGGTGCAGTAGACACAGCTGAAAAACTAGCAGCTCCACTGATCATCGTTGCAACTGATGGCGGTAAGTCTGCACGCTCTGTACGTAAATACTTCCCTACAGCGAGTATCGTAGCACTTACAACGAATCCAAAAACAGCAGCACAACTTGTACTAACAAAAGGTGTTCGCCCAGTTCTTGTTGATTCAATTGAAAGCACTGACGCATTCTACAAAAACGGTAAAGAGTACGCTCTAAGCTCTGGTTTTGGTAAGAAAGGCGATATCGTTGTTATGGTTTCTGGTGCACTAGTTGCTTCAGGCACAACAAATACAGCGTCTGTACACGTACTTTAATTCCTACGTTACATAAGCAACATCTATAAAAAGAGGGCTCACGCCCTCTTTTTTTTATAATTTTTCTTGCCCAACATTTCCACACACTGTACTATCCTCGCCGACTTACAACACGCCATACTGCCTGTTTGTTTTAGTCTATTATTCCATTGGATGATGAGGTGTATTGTGTCGAGCCCAACGTTGACGGACAAAGTCGCAAAAGATATTTGTCAGGATATTCTATCGGGAGAGCTCAAGCCGAACCAAAAGTTGGTTGTCGCTGAGCTTAAAGAAAAATATAACGTCGGTGCGTCTCCTATTCGAGAAGCATTGATTCAATTATCTTGGATAAAATACGTCAAACTAGAGCCACAAAAAGGCTGCTGGGTGGCGCCTATATCCAAGACAGAGCTTTATGATCTACATGAAAGCTTAAATGTGGTCGCGTCTGTATTGTTGGAAAAATCAATCCAGCAAGGTAACGAAAACTGGGAGCTCAATATTCTCACCGAGTTCCATAAACTCTCTCGCTTTAAATTTCAGGGTGATAACTTTAACTGGAAAGAGTGGGAAGAGCGCCAAGAAGCATTCTATCTCGCACTATTTAGTGGCTGTTTTTCGAAAAACATGCAGGAGTTTTTGCACGACATTATTCGTCAGATCAAGCGCTATCGTCAGGTATCATTAAGTCGCTATCCAAAAGGATTTGATGAGATCTTCCGTATTGATGAGCATGAAAAAATCATGAAACTGACGCTTGATAAAGATCTCGAAGCAGCAAAGCTGCAACTGTCAGTATTCATCAATGACATGATAAAAGAGATCGAGCCTCAAATCGACGCGATTGAAATGGCATAAAAAAACCGGGACAACCCCGGTTTTTTTACCATCCAAAGAACTCTTTGTGGTGCGTGTTTAACAACAACACCATTGGCAAAAAGTATAATGCGCTCAACTTAATACCGAGAACCACAAGTGTCCCAATGGTTAATCTAACAAGAAAGTGATTGTACATAATCGACCTCGCACGCCCAACATGCTGATTTCCCTATCAACTTATAAAAAAACAACCATGACCAGCCAAAACACCAAGCCATTTATCATTCATTTTCATGGGCAAAATGTAACTAAAAAAATGTGATATTACTCAAAGAAACGGTAGTGTACTCACAATATCAAACAGGTCAAGTTTTAACCTACATTAGACTAAAGTCTAATGTAGTAGCACGAATTTTCCACTCTTTCTGAATAAGAGTATTTCTCTCTCCACGGTATTTTTCTTGATTCTCAAATACAAGAAAGCCAACTGCAATAGCAGCTGGCTTTCTAAATGATCATGTATACGACCGATTTAACCGACTCGATTAAAACTCGATATTACGGCCGAAGCTCATTGGCCATTCTGTCGGATTTTTCTTACCTTCACGGATATAACGGCACTCAGCCAACCATGTAAGCAGCTCCCAACCAAATGCAGCGGTTAGCAGCGCATCTTTCTCATCAGAGTTCTTCTGTGGAGCGAATTCAGCAATATCAGCACCTACTAAGTTAATACGCTTTGTTGCACGTAACTTACGGAAGATATCGTAGTACATACGTGCTGATACACCGAATGGATCTGGGCTTGAGTTTGCGCTGTGATCCAGAAGATCCAAACCATCAAGATCGAATGTCAGGTAAACAGGACGACCATCGCCTTGTTTCTCAAGAATTTGCTCAACAATGTGGTCGATACCAAGATCGTACATTTCATCCGCAAGGAAGAAATTGCCACCAATCGCTTTCGCTTTACCTTGTTGAGAAGCACACCAGCGACCACGCATACCCATGCTTACGCTGGTTGTTGGGTCAATAGCACCTTCAGATGCTAAACGGCAGTACCAGTTACCTGAATAAGACTCGTAATCAAAATCAGCACGAGTTAACAGATCAAAGTGGCCATCAATGTGAATCAAAGATACTGGACCGTGAACTTTTGCTAGTGCAGCAGGGCCAGGGTAAGCCACGGTATGGTCACCACCGAAGAAAAATGGTGTACAACCATGGTTAATAACCATGTCATCCACGACTTTCTGTGCATTGCGCATTTCTTCATCTAGGTTGAACTGACCTAAGCCATCCCAGTTTCCGTAATCGATAATATTACACAGTTCAAACGGCATTGTGCCATCTTGGTGAATAAGACCCATACCCGTTTTAGACGCATCACGAATTGCTCCTGGACCAAATTTATGACCACCAGCATTCGGAGAACACTTGTCCATCGTCAGACCGTACATCACGATGTCTGCGTTTTCAAAATTGTTTACATAAGGCGCACCAAATGCTCCAACGTGCTCTTTACCGAGTAAACTGAACGCTTCTACACCCTGCTCAGCCATACGCTGCTGCATTGGGGCGATATCTTCGTTAATGTAAAAATCTGCGTCAGACTTGTTCCAATAAATATCTTTGTAGAGCTCTAAGTTTTCTTTTGAAATTTCAACACGTTTTGGCTTAAACATGGGCGATACCTCTAATGATTAATTTAGTGAATGACTTCACTGCAAGCTATGGGAAAATTATAATTGCTACCGTCGCGATTGCTTATTACACTTTAGGACATGTGTATTACATTTTCGGACAACTCACTTGACCTCATTAAATCAACAACACTTCTTTGACGCTATTTTGGGATACTGGGAAAATATTGTCCGAAGTGAGTCTACTGTAGCCATAGATATTGCAAACTTTTTGCGTAAAGCCGGCATCATCCGTATCACTCAAGGGCAATATCAACCAATCCAAGCCAGTCAGGTCCATACGTTAATGGCGATTACCGTTGAACAACTGCATATTGATGGACTAGGGTTACGCATTGCCAAACGGCTGAAGCTTCAGGATATGGGCGCCTGGGGATATGCGATGATTAGCTGCCAAAACCTCAAACAACTTCTTGATACGGGGTTACAATTTTCATATATCACCAAAGATTATGTCGACATACACATTGGCTATGACAGCGAATATGCTTACATTACTGCCGATGACCGCTCACATGGAAGATCGGCTCAACACTACACGATTGAAGATGCCATTTGTCATTATTATCTCGGTATCGAACGATTTTTGGGGCAAGAATTTGACCGAAAACGCGTTCATGTTGACTTCGCCTACCCGGCTCCCCATTACTTACCTTTGTACAAAACTATCTTTACCACCAACCTGAGCTTTAATGCCAAAAAAAACCAGCTGCGCTTCCCCGTCGAGTGGATACGTTCGGCCATTTCGATGAACCCTGCTCTTATCGCGCACGTTGCTACTCTACAAAGCCAAACTCTCATTGATGACACTGCCACGCACCCTATCAGTTACCAGATAAGAGTGAAGTTACTGACCCAACTGAAGTATGGGCTACCCTCAATGGAAGCAATGGCTATTGAGATGAACACCACCAGTCGTACGCTCAGACGAAAACTGATAGCGGAAGAGACCACTTATAAGCACTTAGTCCTTGATACACGGATGCAAGTGGCACGCGACTACTTACTTAACACCCCGTTAAGTACGACAGAAATAGCAGAACTACTCAGCTACCATTCCTCCCCGCCGTTTTTTAGAGCGTTTCAAAACTATTATGGTATGAGCCCCCATCAATACCGCATTCAATCACGTCATGAATAACACTTCACTCCAGCGATAGTGAGTCGGATGTTCAACACAAAAAAGCCCAGTCAAAGACTGGGCTAAAATCAAGTGCGTATGATTTTGAATTACTTGCGAATGGTTTCCGCAGCGCGCTCAGCGCCTACTTTCTCTTCCCATTTCGCATTTAGCGCATCGATAGTTGTACCAGAGCGCTCTAGGAAAGATTTGAAACCATCCCAGTGTGAATCCATAACTTGGTGAGTGTCTGTTGACTCAGCCATTGCTTTTAGACCCCACTCATCTGGGATGTATACTTCGTTGAAGCCTTTACGTGGACGGTTTGCTTTTTGTGCTTTCACAAATGCATCACTCTTACGCTTAACTTCTTCGATAGGACCGAAGTGGCTTGGGTCAATCACTAGGATGTAAGAACCGCCTACTGGACACGGTGCATTTTCCATTGTGAAGAAGTCACTTGGAATCGCTGGAAGCTCAGGTGCGATCGTACCTTTCGGGTTGATGATCGCTGTCATTACTTCATTCCAGATGTTGATAGAGTAAAGGCGAGGCGTTAGGAACGTCCAAGGTGCTTTACAGTCAGCAACACGGCCGTAACCTTCAATTAAAGAGCCCCATTTACGAGCGTCAGCTGTTAGCTCACCTGTATCTTGGTCAACAAGTGCTGCTACGTGCAGGTCACGGTCGTTGACGATCGCGTCACAGATGTGAGAGTCGTAACCTTCACCGATCATGATAGACGTGACTAGAGGAAGCTCATCGCCACCTACACACGCCGCATCAAATGGAGGACAAGACATAGTTGGATCCATACCACCAAACGGAGCGTTTAGAGGAACTGAGTTGTTTGAAGACATAGCAAACATGCCTTCTTTCATTGCCATCTGTGTGTAGTTTGAGAAGTTACCGCCGTCACAGTGGTCGTAACCAAATACGATTGAGATACCGTGCTTACGTGCTTTCTCGATAGCGGTTTGAGCCATCAATGTACATGCGTAGTGACCAGAAGACTTTTTACCATCGTAAACCGCCCAAGTATCACCTTCAGACTCAATGACTGGCGTTGTAGAAGGATCTAGAATACCCGCTTCATATGGAATCGTTACCGCTTCGATAACACCAAGACCTTGGTGCAGCTTACCTTGTAGGCCACCAACAAGTAGGTTGTGCGCTAGAATATCAGCGTGCTCTTGAGTTGAGCCGATGTGTTTCCATGATTCAGAAACAATGAATGAGAAATATTCGTTGTCAAATGTAGTGGTAGGGCTTGCTACGTTAGCCATGGTGATGTCCTCTAATTTAGTGGAAATTCGTTTTCTATGAAACTGGCTTTAGTCTATTCGATATAAGTAATCAAAGAAGTAACATACTGGAGCCACCTCTTCTAGCACTATGTATGTTTCTTTTATTACTTGCCTCATTTCTCTTGTGACATTCCGATTAAAAATATAGCATCACTCATAATTAAAAAGCATTAAGACACCAAACAAAACCCAATACAATCAATAATTTAAACTTATACACAAACCTATTTCACTGAAAATTCAAATCTTCACAGAAGCCTGTCAATTACTCATGACAGTAACTTCCTTTTGAGTTGTTTTTTCACTTACTCACATTTATTGAATATTGTCAGATTTGAAAAGTGTTACCTAACTTAACTATTGAATTTATGTCATTAACCAGGGAGAAATTTATGACAAATTTGCATTACGATCGTCGAACGCTGAAAGCCGGGTATTGGGTTCTAAACAACTACCATTATGGCTTTGTTGCAGAGGCTCACTGTAATCTTGAGTTCGTCAATACTGTCAACTTATATAAAACCGCGAATGACCACGTACTATATTTCATCATTGAATTCAGTAAGGCCATCGAAACATGCAATAGTGAAATTTCTATTGCCCTAGCGAATGGCAGCACGGTCGCGCTCACACCGTACACAAAATATGCATGTATTCGCGGAAACGACCAAATGATTCGCTGTGAGCTACCGGTTGAAATAGAAAATGAGCTGAAGAATGAGAATGGTTTTACGATATGTTTTCGTCAGGAGAACTCGATAAAGCAAGACTTTATCAGCACTGAAGGGGCTGTGAATATCATTAGTAATGCAATCAGGCACAAAAGCATATAAAAAAAGCCGCTCCTTAGGAGCGGCTTCATTAAAATCCGTTAACGATTAAGCGATTACGCTTGACCTTTAACTTCTTTTAGACCGTTGAAAGGTGCACGCTCACCTAGAGCTTCTTCGATGCGAAGAAGTTGGTTGTACTTAGCAACACGGTCAGAACGGCTCATAGAACCAGTTTTGATTTGACCTGCAGCTGTACCTACCGCTAGATCAGCGATAGTTGCATCTTCAGTTTCGCCAGAACGGTGAGAGATAACTGCTGTGAAGCCAGCGTCTTTAGCCATCTTGATTGCAGCTAGAGTCTCTGTAAGTGAACCGATTTGGTTGAACTTGATTAGGATAGAGTTAGTGATGCCTTCTTCGATACCACGAGCTAGAATCTTAGTGTTTGTAACGAATAGATCGTCACCAACTAGTTGAAGCTTGTCGCCTAGAAGTTCAGTTTGGTGCTTGAAGCCAGCCCAATCTGATTCGTCAAGACCGTCTTCGATAGATACGATTGGGTATTGGTTAGCAAGGTCTTGTAGGTAGAAGTTAAACTCTTCAGAAGTGAAGATTTTGCCTTCGCCTTTCATGTTGTACTTGCCAGTTTCTTTGTCGAAGAACTCAGAAGCTGCACAGTCCATAGCAAGAGTAACGTCTTTACCTAGTACGTAACCAGCAGCTTCAACAGCTTCTTGGATAGCAGCTAGAGCAGCAGCGTTAGACTCAAGGTTAGGAGCGAAACCACCTTCATCACCCACTGCAGTGCTTAGGCCTTTAGCTTTAAGTACTTTCGCTAGGTTGTGGAATACTTCAGCACCGATACGTAGCGCTTCTTTAAGAGTTTTTGCGCCAACTGGTTGGATCATGAACTCTTGGATGTCAACGTTGTTATCAGCGTGCTCACCACCGTTGATGATGTTCATCATTGGTAGAGGCATAGAGAATTGACCAGGAGTGCCGTTTAGCTCAGCGATGTGCTCGAACAAAGGCATGCCTTTAGCAGCAGCTGCTGCTTTAGCGTTCGCTAGAGAAACCGCTAGGATAGCGTTCGCGCCGAACTTAGATTTGTTTTCCGTACCATCTAGGTCGATCATTACTTGGTCAACGTCAGCTTGTGCTTTCGCGTCTTGACCAACTAGTGCTTCAGCGATTGGGCCGTTAACAGCTTCAATTGCTTTAAGAACACCTTTACCTAGGAAACGTGATTTGTCACCGTCACGTAGCTCAAGAGCTTCGCGAGAACCAGTAGAAGCACCAGATGGAGCTGCTGCCATACCAACGAAACCGCCTTCTAGGTGAACTTCAGCTTCTACAGTTGGGTTACCACGTGAGTCGATGATTTCACGACCTAGAACTTTAACGATCTTAGACATTGATGTTTCCTCTCAATAAATAAAAATTTAATGTCAATTTAAAGGCAGCCGCATAACCTTCGCAGCCGCCCGTATCCTTTTACTATTTATCTTCTGATCCGCGTTGGAACTCACCCGCCGCTTTCACAAAGCCGCTAAACAATGGGTGGCCGTCACGAGGTGTCGAAGTGAATTCTGGGTGGAACTGCGCAGCTACAAACCATGGGTGAGCTGGGTTCTCGATCACTTCAACCAGTTTCTTGTCTGCTGACAAACCAGAAACTTTAAGTCCTGCTTTTTCGATCTGTGGACGAAGGAGGTTGTTCACTTCGTAACGGTGACGGTGACGCTCATGGATTTTCGCATTGCCATAAAGCTCAAACGCTTTTGTGCCTTTTTCAAGGTGACATAGCTGAGAACCAAGACGCATCGTGCCGCCTAGATCCGACGTTTCAGTACGTTCTTCAACTTTACCTTCGCCGTCTACCCACTCTGTGATCAAGCCTACCACAGGGTATTTTGTTTCTTTGTTAAATTCTGTTGAATGTGCACCTTCCATACCCGCTACGTTGCGCGCGTATTCGATCAGTGCGACTTGCATACCTAAACAGATACCCAAGTAAGGTACTTTGTTTTCACGAGCGAATTGTGCCGCGCGGATCTTACCTTCCACACCACGGTCACCAAAGCCACCAGGTACAAGAATTGCGTCTAAACCTGCTAGTGCTTCTTCACCTTTAGACTCAACATCTTGTGAATCAACGTACTTAATTTTCACACTCAGGCGATTCTTAAGACCTGCGTGCTTCAGTGCTTCGTTCACTGACTTATAAGCATCTGGTAGTTCAATATACTTACCTACCATACCAATCACAACTTCTGCCGTTGGGTTGGCTTCTTCGTAGATAACTTGTTCCCATTCAGACAAGTCAGCTTCTGGTGCTTCAATACCAAAGCGTGCACAGACAAGGTCATCAAGGCCTTGTGCGCGGATAAGCTGAGGGATCTTGTAAATAGAATCTACATCCTTCATTGAGATAACGGCTTTTTCCTGAACATTACAGAAAAGAGCAATTTTCTTACGCTCGTTCGCTGGGATAATACGGTCGCTACGACAAACAAGGATATCTGGCTGAATACCAATCGACAGAAGCTCTTTTACAGAGTGCTGAGTTGGTTTCGTTTTCACTTCACCTGCTGCCGCTAGGTAAGGAACCAGAGTTAGGTGCATAAACATTGCACGCTCACGACCAAGCTCGACGGCTAACTGACGAATCGCTTCCATAAATGGCAAAGATTCGATATCACCAACAGTACCACCAACTTCAACGATAGCGACATCGTGACCTTGAGAACCAGCGATCACGCGATCTTTGATTTCGTTAGTAATGTGTGGAATAACTTGAATCGTTGCACCTAGGTAATCACCACGACGTTCTTTAGCAAGAACATCAGAGTAAACACGGCCAGCAGTAAAGTTGTTACGCTTGGTCATCTTGGTACGAATGAAACGCTCATAGTGACCAAGGTCAAGATCCGTTTCCGCGCCATCTTCCGTGACAAACACTTCACCATGTTGAGTCGGGCTCATTGTGCCTGGATCAACGTTGATGTAAGGGTCAAGCTTCATCATAGTCACTTTAAGACCACGAGCTTCTAAAATTGCTGCCAGCGATGCTGCTGCAATACCTTTACCTAGAGAGGATACGACCCCGCCAGTAACAAAAATGTAATTTGTCGTCATGTTTAACCTGAAATTGGTTGAATGAGGGAAATGGATTACTTCTGGACGGGATGAAAATATACCAGAAGCCCTTTATCGCCACAACGTGAAACTTATCACATTCAAAATTTTTATTTTTTGCTTCAAATCAATTCTAGAAACTAACTCGAATGGGAAGTGCATCACAGTTCGGTCGATTTTTCTTGTTTTTTAACATCATTCCAAAAGCCGTCAAGCTCTTGTAGGGTAAAGTCTGTAAGCAATTTACCGCGTTCTGAAACACGCGCTTCAACCCCCTTAAAACGCCTCGAAAATTTATTGTTCGCTTTTCTTAACGCAACTTCGGGATCGGACTTTAGGTGCCGAGAAAGATTCACAACAGAAAATAATAAATCGCCTATCTCTTCTTCAAGCTTATCTTCATCCACGTTAAGCTGAATCGCTTCATGCACGACTTCATCTATTTCTTCGTGAACTTTGTCGACGACAGGCGCCAAAGCGCCCCAATCAAAACCAAATTTAGCGACGCGCTTTTGTATTTTATTGGCCTTTGAAAGGGCAGGTAGCGACTGTGGTATTGAGTCTAGAATACTTTGTTCTGTTTTGCCTACTTCTGCCTTTTCCTTCTGTTTTTCAGCTTCCCAATTGGCATCAATGGCAGCTTCATCTGCAAATTCGGTATCACTAAACACATGGGGATGACGCCTTGTTAACTTGTCATTAAGCCCTTTCACCACATCATCAAAATCAAACAGATCTTGTTCTTTTGCCATCTGACTATAGAAGATTACTTGGAACAACAGGTCCCCCAGCTCTTCTTTCAAGTTAGGCCAGTCTTGATTATGGATCGCATCTACAACCTCATATGTTTCTTCAATGGTATGAGGCACTATGGTGTCAAAGGTTTGTTTTTTGTCCCACGGGCAGCCTTTTTTTTCGTCTCTAAGCTGCGCCATGATGCTGAGAAGTTGCTCGACGGGTTGAGTCATATTAAGTTCCTGAACAATGTATTTACTAGAATATTCAATTCAAAATAGGTTGTTTCGACATCAGTTAATGACAGTACCCACCTATGACAAAGCAAGTGATAGGCGAATAAAAAGGGTTGGAAAACCAACCCTTTCTTTTTCAACAATGTTGTCATTTCCTACATAGGGTGACAGAGAGTCATTGATTTAAACGAGCCCCCTATTAAACAAATCACCCTAAGCGCTTCACTTTCATCACATCTTTTATCTGTTCAATGCGATTGGTCACGCGAGACAAGACTTCAATGTTATTCAGTTCAAGGTCAAAATCCATAATGGTTAACTGACGCTTGTAGTCATTGCGACTTTTCATACTGATGACTTTCACTTTCTCATTGGTGAGCAATGTCGTGACATCTTTCAATAATCCGCTTCGCTCCAACGCCTCAACACGGATAGTTAAAATGTAGGAGCCAACAAAACCACTGCCCCAAACCGTATCTATGATTCGCTCTGGCGCATGATGACTCAACTCTTCAAGTTGCTCACAGTCACTTCGGTGCACAGAGATGCCTCGACCTTGGGTGATATAACCTTTAATAATATCGCCAGGGATAGGCTGGCAGCAACGCGCGAGATGAGTCATGAGATTATCGACCCCTTCAACCACAACCGCATCTTTATGAGGGCGGCTCTGTTGACTGGCTTTCGTTTCCGACTCTTTGAGTTTCTCTAGGGCTTTTTGATCTTCTTCTTCCGCCGTCGGCTTGTTGACCAACGCATTGATGTGATTGATAACCTGATGAATCCTCAGGTCCCCACTACCAATACCTGCGTACAGCTCATCTGGCGTATTCACATTAAAACGTTTTAACGCATACAGGTCGGCATCTTTCAATGTCGCCCCAATTTTTGCTAATTCAACTTCAAGGATATCTCGTCCAGCTTCTAGGTTTTTCTCTCGACTTTCCTTACGGAACCAAGCATTAATTTTCGCTCGTGCGCGACCAGAATGAACAAAGCCCAATGTCGGGTTTAACCAATCTCGAGAAGGGTTAGGCTCTTTTTGGGTGATAATTTCCACTTGATCGCCCATCGATAATTGATGGGTAAACGGAACAATGCGTCCTGCTACTTTCGCGCCAATACAGCGATGACCCACCATTGAGTGGATATGGTAGGCAAAGTCCAGTGGCGTGGCACCCATAGGCAGGTCGACCACATCACCACGTGGTGTAAAGGCATACACTCGGTCATCAAAAACCTGACTTCGAACCTCATCCAGCATTTCACCAGAATCGGACATTTCTTCTTGCCAATCCAGTAGCTTACGCAACCAAGTGATTTTTTCATCGTAACCACTTCGAGCTGTGCTGCTGCCTTCTTTGTATTTCCAGTGAGCAGCAACGCCTAGCTCAGAATCCTCGTGCATTTCCTTGGTGCGGATCTGAATTTCAATGGTTTTACCTTCTGGCCCCAACACAACGGTATGGATAGACTGGTAACCATTGGGTTTTGGATTAGCGACGTAGTCATCAAACTCACTTGGTAGGTGTTTGTACTTGGTGTGCACTACCCCTAACGCCGCATAGCAATCTTGTAAGCGCTCAGCAATGATACGGACCGCACGTACGTCAAAAAGCTCATCAAAGTCCAAGCTCTTTTTCTGCATTTTTCGCCAAATACTATAAATGTGCTTCGGCCGACCGCTGACTTCAGCGAGAATTTGCGAGCGGTGCATTTCATCAGTCAAGTCATCGACGAAGTCTTTAATGTATTGCTCACGGACAATGCGTCGCTCAGCTAGTTGCTTAGC
Organism: Vibrio nomapromontoriensis; assembly: GCF_050337205.1. Classification (NCBI taxonomy): domain Bacteria; kingdom Pseudomonadati; phylum Pseudomonadota; class Gammaproteobacteria; order Vibrionales; family Vibrionaceae; genus Vibrio; species Vibrio nomapromontoriensis. The sequence goes on along the minus strand of NZ_JAKJSS010000006.1, from coordinate 115,164 downwards.
GATTTTTTTATAGGTAATGGAGTGCTGGTATCGAAATGCGTAGTCTTCAATTTCCCATTTCAATTGACCAATGCCGAGACGGTTAGCTAACGGCGCATAAATATTGGCACACTCTTTAGCTGCGGCGATTCTTACTTCATCCGGCTCATCTTTCACTTCGCGTAAGTTACAGATACGCTCCGCCAGCTTGATGACAACACAGCGGAAATCGTCAACCATGGCTAACAACATACGTCTGACATTATCAACCTGACCCGAGGCAGCGGAACCCTCTAAAGTCACATTAAGTTGACCAATGGCGGCCATTTCTTCAACGCCATCAATCATTTTAAGGATTTCTTTTCCGTAGGTTTCTTCGAGTAATTCCCTATCAAATAACCCGTTAGAGACTATCGGATACAGCAAAGCTGTAATGAGAGTGGCTTTGTCCATCGAAAGGGTGATGAGAATTTCAATCATCTCTCTACCACGCCACAACAACAAGGACCCTTGTTCATTGCCTTCTACGAGAGTTTCGCATTGGGTATAAACTTCTTTCAGACGCGTAGCGATATTTTTATCTTGCTTTAGTGAAGCAATCCAACTCGCTAACTCAAACTGTTCTTCAGGGTTCAAATGCGCGCTTCTTACCGCAACCATTACTTTGTTCTTCCTAGTTTTATTAGTTAACTAACCTATCCCAGTTAGCCCATGATCTGCGTTAGAGATCATTCAAAAATTGTCATTTTTCAAACAATGCCATCGACTCTAGATGACTAGTTTGTGGAAACATGTCCATCATACCGAGTTTCTTAAGCGTGTAGCCTTGTGCAATAAGGCTCTGACTATCTCTGGCAAGGGTAGCAGGATTGCAAGAAACATAAAGCACTCGCGTTGCTCCAAGTCCAGAAACTTGATCTATCACGCCAGTCGCCCCTGCACGGGCAGGATCTAATAAAATCGCGTCGAATTTTTGTTCAGCCCATGGCGAGTTCGTCAACGCCTCTTCCAAGTTGGCTTGATAGAATTCAACGTTATCGAGTTTATTTAACGCAGCATTGTTCGTTGCCCAATCAACCATATCTTGGATACCTTCCACACCAACGACTTGCTGGGATAATTTTGCCAGTGGAAGCGTAAAGTTACCAAGCCCACAGAACAGATCCAGTACTCGTTCCTGCTTTGTCGGTGCCAACCAACTCAGGGCCTGCGCGACCATTTCTTGGTTAATATTTTGATTAACCTGAATAAAGTGAGTTGGTAGAAAAGGGAGCGTTACGCCAGTCTCACGATATTGCGCCACATCACCATGGACTCGATTTAGTACACCACTTTCTGGCATGAGGTATAAGGTCAAATCGTGTGTTTTTGCCAGCTGCAGTAGACGCTGCTCATCTCCCTCGGTCAACGGCTGCATATGGCGTAACACTGCAACAGGACCATTGTCTGCCATCACTAACTCAAGATGACCGAGAGTATGAGGATGCTGGAAGCTCGTTAACAATGCTCTGAACTCAGGGATCAAAGCATTAAGCTGACTATCGAGAACCGGACAGCCATCAATTTCGACAAGTTGTTTGCTTTGCTTGCGGCGAAAACCCATTTGCAAATGCCCTTTCACTTTATCAGCGTAAAGGCTCAAACGAGCTCTTCTACGGTACCCCGTTCCCGCCCCAATAACAGAATCAGACAGTGACAACTGTTGCCCAGCAAACTTGCTCATTAATTGCGACAGCGCTTGCTGCTTATATTGACGTTGGTCGTCCAAAGAGAGGTGCTGTTGAGTACACCCACCACACGCTTCATAATGTGGGCATAGTGGCTTAACTCGCTGTGCGCTGGGCTTAATCACCTTAATCAAGTTTGCTTTAGAATACTTACTTTTCGTTTCCGTGAGCTGCACTAAAACCGTTTCATCTGGAAGTGCTCCCTCAATAAACACCGGTTTTTTATTTTGATAGGCGATACCTGCGCCGTGGTGATCTAAACGTGCGATCACCATTTCTTGGTGCTTCTTTGAGAATGCGGTTTGCTTTGTCGGTTTAAAAAAACGTGCCATGCCTATTTCCAGTATTTAGCCGTGCAGAAACGCTCTGCACTACAAAAATTTGTTAGAGTTTCACTATTCTTTGGTTGAATGATTGTCGAACAGCGCTGCTTTGATTAAGCTTACGACATCCTAGGGGATGCAGTACTGGGTATTGTCCCATATCCACTCAGTAGATGTAATCACTCCCAGCAAATTATGACTTCGAATTAAAATGACAAGATACGGCCTTCGCGCTCGCGTTATAACTCTAACCCTAGCACCCACGCTCATTATTGGGCTTTTATTGAGTGCTTTTTTTTCTTATAACCGCTATCACGACCTTGAGTCTCAAGTACTCAATGCCGGAGCAAGCATTATTGAACCCTTAGCCATCGCCAGTGAACAGGGTGTCATGGCGCAAAGTCGCGAGTCCGTTCGGCGTCTCATTAGCTACGCTCATCGAAAGAATTCTAAGTTTGTTCGCAGTATTGCCGTCTTTGATGCCAATCACGAACTGTTCGTTACCTCGAACTTTCATCCTAATTTCAATTCGTTAATGCTGCCAAAAAATAAGCCTATCCCCTACCTAAGCTCTTCTGAGTTTCATGACAACACACTCATTTTACGGGCGCCTATATTGGCAGAAAGTCAATTAATCTCAGATACGCGACAGCTGACTTCCACCAGTAAAACATTAGGCTACATCGCGATTGAACTCGATTTATCTTCACTGCGGCTACAACAATATCAAGAGGTCTTCTCAGCCATTTTAGTGCTTATTTTAGGACTAATTCTGTCTGGTATTTTCGCCTATCGACTCATGCACGATGTCACGCGCCCAATTTCTCATATGAAAAACATGGTCGACCGAATTCGTCGCGGTCACTTAGATGTACGAATTGAAGGAAAAATGCATGGTGAACTCGACTCACTAAAGAATGGTATCAATGCCATGGCCGTGTCACTGTCCGAATACCATGTTGAAATGCAGCACAGTATCGACCAAGCCACATCGGATCTTCGCGAAACATTAGAACAACTAGAGATCCAAAACGTCGAGCTTGATATTGCTAAAAAACGAGCACAAGAAGCCGCACGGGTGAAATCAGAGTTTCTTGCCAACATGTCCCATGAGCTAAGAACGCCACTCAATGGCGTGATTGGTTTCACCCGACAGATGCTAAAAACCCAGCTGTCTAACAGCCAAACCGACTACCTGCAAACCATTGAAAAATCAGCCAATAACCTTCTTAATATCATCAACGACATTTTGGACTTCTCTAAACTAGAAGCGGGTAAACTGGCACTCGAGAACATTCCATTTGAATTCCAAGATAGCCTAGAAGAAGTGGTGGCGCTACAAGCCACCAGTGCGCATGAGAAAGGTCTAGAACTGACGCTTAAAGTCGATGCTAAGGTGCCAAATGGACTGGTCGGCGACCCTATGCGTATTCAGCAAATTCTCACCAACTTAGTTGGTAACTCCATTAAGTTTACTGAGCGCGGCAACATTGATATCAGTGTCGAGTTAAAATCGCAAAAAGAAGATCGTGTAGAACTGCAATTTATGGTGCGAGATACAGGGATTGGTATTTCCGAAAGGCAACAAGCACAGCTCTTCCAAGCCTTCAGTCAGGCTGATGCTAGCATTTCTCGCCGCTATGGCGGAACGGGACTAGGATTGGTCATTACACAGAAATTAGTTGGTCAGATGGGTGGCGAAATCAGCCTCACCAGCCGCTTACACCAAGGCTCTACCTTCTGGTTTACCATCAGATTACATTCTACAGAAATCCCAATGATTGATCCTGTAGACCCAATGATTATTCATAATAAGCGTTTGCTGTTGGTGGAACCTAACATGCAAGCAGCCTCGGTATTGCAACAAAATCTCACCAACCAAGGGGTGATGGTCACCTATCGTTCGACACTACCTGAACGACTTGAAGCCTTCGACTACATTATTTTGTGCTTACCTACCAATGAAGAAATTCCACTCACCACCATTGAGAGTTGGATTAAGCACTGCAAGAGCTCTACCTCTAACATCATTATCGGTACCGCTAGCACTCAATTGGCGCTGTCAGATTACCTAATGCAAACCCATGAAGTGCAGTGTTTAACGAAGCCGCTTGCCCGTAAGCGTCTGATGCAAGCGTTAGTAGATAAACAGCCCGTCAATCCGGTGCTGCCTGTCTTCTATGAGTCGACGGAAAAACGCCCTCTCAATGTCATGGCGGTGGATGACAACCCAGCCAACCTCAAATTGATTACCGCGCTGCTATCTGAACGCGTGGAAACCGTCGTCTCTTGTTCTAGTGGCCAACAATCGGTAGAGAAAGCTCAAGCGCAACATTTTGATATTGTTCTGATGGACATTCAAATGCCGCATATGGACGGCGTCACGGCCTGTAAGCTTATTAAAGAGACGAGCCTAAACAGTGCAACGCCCGTTGTCGCCGTCACCGCCCACGCAATGAGTGGAGAGCGCGATCGATTAATTTCTGAAGGTATGGACGACTATCTCACCAAGCCCATTGATGAAATGGCACTTCAGCAAATTCTTAATAAATGGATCCCACCACGTACACTCGAACATGATGCCATCCTTGACTTCGTTACCCCTGAGTCACAGACAGCGCACCAGCCATCACCTGCGATAGATAACGCGGTAGTAACACCAGTCAACACAGCAAAAGATGTCGTCATCGACTGGCCAGAAGCCCTGAAGCAAGCGGCAAATAAGGACGACCTCGCCGTCGATATGCTGCAAATGTTGATTGAATTCATACCAGAAGTACAACGTCTCGCTGAGCAAATTCTTGACGAAGCATTTTCAGACAAAGAAGAGGTGATTCATTTAATTCACAAGCTTCATGGCAGTTGCTCATACAGTGGCGTTCCAAGACTTAAATCAATCTGTGCGACCATAGAAAAAACTCTACGCTCGGGCGGCGCTATTGAATCGATTGAACCTGAATTGTTTGAACTGCAAGATGAGATGGAAAAAGTACTGGAAACCTCAAAGCTCTACCTCAATAAAAGCTAGCACTGAATCAACTGAGGCTCGGTTGCGAATACAAAATAAAATTCGTATTGCTATAATTGGCCGAATAATAAAATAGAAAAGGCGCGAGGCAGTATTCACTGCCTCGCGCCTTTTTATTTTCAATCAGCTTGCTTTGGGCAATTTGCTTTGGGCAATCATCCACCAACAAATGCTAACCAGCGAAATGACTACTGCTCTATTATCACGGTAGCAACGGCATAGTGCCGCTCATCCGAAATCGTCAAGTGGATTGACGTCGCGCCCATTGCGGCGGCGATTTCCGCGGCTTTGTTCGTTAACATCAGTAACGGTTTACCATTTTCATCGTTGGCAATGGTAAAGTCTTGAAAGCTAACACCATGAGCAATGCCTGTACCAAGCGCTTTTGACGCGGCTTCTTTGGCTGCAAAACGCTTAGCAAGAAAGCGGCCTTTTTGTTTCAGCGAACTAAAAGTCACCCACTCCTCTGGAGTTAAGATTCGCTTTGCGAATGCCTCACCAGAGCGAGTCAGTGCCTTTTCAATTCTCTCTATCTCTGCGATGTCCGTGCCTAAACCCAAAATTGCCATACGACATTACACCTAACTATCTTGTGAACTCATAGTACCAACGCTCGACGGATTAACCGCGTCGCGCCGCTTCCATTATCGCTTTCATATCGGCTACCGCTTTATGAAGACCGTCAAATACCGCTCGACCGATAATAGCGTGACCAATGTTCAGCTCATAAATTTCTGGTAGTGCCGCGATTGGAGCGACATTGTGGTAAGTCAAACCATGGCCAGCGTTAACGGTAATACCTAAGTCAGAAGCATAGCTCGCACCAGCGGCAATCTTCTTTAATTCATCTTGTTGATCTTCTTCCGTTTCCGCATCAGCGTAATGACCCGTGTGAAGCTCAATAAAAGGAGCACCGGCTGCTTTTGACGCATCGATTTGCTCTCTATCCGCATCAATAAACAACGACACCTTAATACCCGCCGCCGTCAATTTTGCCGTCGCCCCTTTAATTTTCTCTAGCTGGCCTTTAACGTCCAAACCACCTTCAGTCGTCAGTTCTTCACGCTTTTCCGGCACAAGACAAACGAACTCAGGCTTAGTTTTTAGAGCAATCTCAACCATTTCATCCGTCACCGCCATCTCTAGGTTCATACGGGTTTGTAGCGTTTCGCTCAGAATACGGACATCGCGGTCAAGGATATGACGGCGATCTTCACGTAAATGAACCGTAATGCCATCCGCACCAGCACGCTCAGCTATTTCTGCCGCGTGCACCGGATCTGGATATTTAGTGCCACGTGCATTACGTAGTGTCGCGATGTGGTCAATGTTAATGCCTAAAAGAATAGAACTCATGTATTAATACTCCATCATCAGAGCTGTTTTGGTTTAATACGAAACAACTCTCTGCTTTTTAACGGTTTTGAGCCAAGATACGGCTTTAATGCCATACGTGTAAAGCGTTTTGCCGCTTGTAATTGGGTTTTATTAGTAAAACGTCGTTCACTTATCGCAATCAACTCCTCTCCCATAAAAGTGAGGTTGTCTCGACGCACACTGGCGATAAAACCTTTTTGTTCACGATAACGATAAGTCATGGTTGGATCGATAGGCTCGCCTGTACCCGCGCAATGTAGAAAGTCGACGCCATATCCCATTGCCGAAAGTAAAGCGAGTTCAAAACGTCGCAATGCCGGCTCGGGATTACTATATTGAGCAAGTTCTGTTAAAGCTTGAAGATAATCATGAAATAAAGCGGGAAAAGGGATTTCACTGGCGAGAACACGAGCAATAAGCTCATTTACATACATTGCCGAATAAAGGCTAATACCAGTAAGAGGCAAACCTAAGCTAATAGGTTCTGCTTGGCGTAAGGTTTTTAAGGACCCACCCCCCGACCATTTGAGTAGCAGAGGGGTGAAAGGTTGAAGCGCTCCTTTGAGATTAGAGCGCTTACTGCGAGCTCCCTTCGACAATAATGACACGCGGCCATACTCTTCACTGAAGACATCAAGGATTAAACTTGATTCACTGTATGGTCTGCGATGTAAAACGAAACAGCGTTGTAACCCTTCCATATCATCACATCTTGTCAAATTGCCGAAAGTCGCGCGTTTATTATTTGTTTTCTAAGTCGTCGATGTAACCTAATGAACGCAGTGCACGCTCATCATCAGCCCAACCCGACTTCACTTTGACCCAAGTCTCTAAGTACACTTTACGGCCAAACAGCTCTTCCATATCAAGGCGAGCTTCACGACCAATCGTTTTGATCTTATCTCCGCCTTTACCAATCACCATTTTCTTTTGACCAGTACGTTCAACAAGAATAAGCGCGTTGATGTGAAAACCATCGGTTTCTGGATTGTAGTCAAACCTTTCAACTTCCACAGTCACAGAGTAAGGCAGCTCTTCACCAGTAAAGCGCATCAATTTTTCACGGATAATCTCAGACGCCATAAAGCGTTGTGAGCGGTCTGTCACGTACTCTTCTGGAAAATGGTGTACCGCTTTTGGCAAATAACTACGAACATGCTTACGCAGCACATCGGTGTTTTTACCTTGCTTGGCAGAAATTGGCACCACATCCACAAACTCCATTTTCTTGGAGAGTTCTTGCATGTGCATCATGACGTCGTTGCGATCTTTTACATTATCTACTTTGTTAATGCACAGAACGACAGGGAAGTCTGATTTCTTCAGCTTATTTAGTACCATTTCATCGTCAGCAGTCCATTGCGTACCATCAACAAGGAACAACACTAGGTTCACATCACTCAAAGAGCTGTTAGCCGCGCGGTTCATCAAGCGGTTAATCGCGCGCTTCTCTTCGATATGAAGCCCTGGAGTATCCACGTAAATCGCTTGATAATCTCCTTCTGTCTCAACACCCATAATACGGTGGCGAGTCGTTTGAGGCTTACGAGAGGTGATCGATATTTTTTGCCCCAGGATATGGTTCAATAGTGTCGATTTACCTACGTTTGGACGACCAACAATGGCGATGAAACCACAGTGCTGGTTTTCTGGATTCGTTACTTCTTCTGCTGGAGAAGAAAAGTACGCATCGATATCAAATTCTTTATCAGACATTGGTCACTTTCTCTAATGCCATCTCGGCAGCCGCTTGTTCTGCCTTGCGGCGGCTAGTACCTAGACCAACAACAGGCTTATCCAAGCCCATCACTTCACATGAAACCGTAAACTCTTGGTTATGAGCTTCACCTTTTATATTAGTCACAGTATAGACGGGCAGAGGTTTTCTGCGCCCTTGCAAGAACTCCTGGAGACGAGTTTTTGGGTCTTTCTGCGATACGCCGGGTTCAATCGCATCAAGGCGGCTTTTATACCAACCCAATACTACCTCACGTACTTTTTCAACATCGCTGTCTAAGTAAATGGCACCAATAATGGCCTCAACTGCATCAGCAAGAATTGAATCACGTCTAAAACCACCGCTCTTCAACTCACCTGGACCTAATTTTAAGTAATCTCCCAAACCGAATTCGCGCCCAAGTTCTGCAAGAGTGTGACCCCTTACTAACGTGGCACGCATGCGGCTCATGTCCCCTTCATTAATTTTAGGGAAGCGATGATAAAGATCGTCAGCGACGACAAAACTTAAAATTGAATCGCCCAAAAACTCGAGTCGTTCATTGTGCGTTCCATTGGCACTACGATGTGTCAGTGCCAATGCCAAGCGCTCACTATCATTAAATTGATAGGCGAGCTTTTTTTCTAATCGTTCAATAGGAGAATTCATGCTCTCTCGTTCAGTTAATTCCACCGATGCGATTCAATCTCACACCAGTTGGGATCCATGCAGGCAAAAAGCTGTCTGCACTACGTTCAAATTCAAAACTAATCCATATTGCTACAGCTTTACCCACTAAGTTGGCTTCTGGTACAAAACCCCAATAACGGCTATCAGCACTATTATCGCGGTTGTCACCCATCACAAAGTAATGTCCTTCTGGTACTACCCATTCATTAATGCCGTTACGTGGCTGATACTGATCAACACGGTCACGACGCAATGGGTTAACCAATACTTGGTGTTCAACATCCCCTAGTTTTTCATCCATTTGAATCAATGGAATACCGTTTTGTACAAACGGGCTATCAACTACATTAGATAACTTAACGGGTTTGCATTCTGATGTACCCTTAGTCTGAATACAGATGTCCTTGCTTGCGCTGTAGCGCACCATATCACCCGGTAAACCCACTACACGTTTAATATAGTCAATATTGGGCTGAGGCGGATATTTGAATACAATTGAATCGCCGCGTTCAGGCTTACCCACGTCGACTAATTGTGTACGCCAAACCGGATCTTTCAATCCATAGGCGTATTTTTCCACCAAGATAAAATCACCGACCAATAAGGTTGGCATCATCGAACCCGATGGAATTTGAAAGGGTTCATAAATAAAGGAGCGTAAGACTAATACAAACGCAATAACCGGAAAAATCGACACACTGTTCTCAACAAACCACGATGGTGCCGTCGCTTTTTGAGCAACCTCATCATCAATTTGGTTGGCTTGTGCTTGGATATCTGCCAGTTTTTGCTGTCGTTTCTTTCTCAGTACGAGTTTATCTAAAACCCAAACTACACCTGTCACCAGTGTCACGATGACTAGGATTAGTGAGAACGTATTAGCCATTAAATTCCCTTAATTTCGTATCTTCAAAAATAACGAAAGTGAAAGCCCTTTTCAGAGCTTCCACTTTACTTGTTCTTGCACTTAGCAATGAGCTTAATCTTTGCCTACATGCAGAATCGCAAGGAACGCTTCTTGAGGCAGTTCAACGTTACCGATCTGCTTCATACGTTTCTTACCTTCTTTCTGTTTCTTCAACAGTTTCTTCTTACGACTCACGTCACCACCGTAACACTTCGCAATTACGTTTTTGCGCAGTTGTTTCACGGTAGAGCGAGCGATAATGTGGTTACCAATTGCCGCTTGAATCGCAATATCAAACATTTGGCGAGGAATAAACTCTTTCATCTTCTCAACAAGCAGACGGCCACGGCTTTGCGCTTGATCTTTGTGAGTAATGATCGCCAATGCATCAACCGTATCACCGTTGAGTAATACGTCCACACGAACCATGTTCGATGCTTCAAAGCGTTGGAAGTTATAATCCAGTGACGCATAACCACGAGATGTTGACTTCAAACGGTCGAAGAAGTCGAGAACAACTTCAGCCATAGGAATATCGTAAGTCACGGCGACTTGGTTACCGTGATACACCATATCAACCTGCATGCCACGCTTTTCGACACACAAAGTAATCACGTTACCTAGGTAGTCTGAAGGAACCAAAATATTACAACGTGCGATTGGTTCACGCATTTCTTCAATATCGTTGGTCGCTGGCAGCTTAGCTGGACTATCTACATACAACGTCTTACCATCGGTTTTTTCTACTTCGTAGACCACAGTTGGTGCTGTCGTAATTAGGTCAAGATCATATTCACGCTCAAGTCGCTCTTGGATGATCTCCATGTGAAGCATACCCAAGAAGCCACAACGGAAACCAAAGCCTAATGCTGCTGAGCTTTCTGGCTCATAAAATAGCGATGCGTCATTTAGGCTAAGCTTGCCTAGTGCATCACGGAAATTCTCATAATCATCAGATGATACAGGGAAAAGACCCGCATACACCTGAGGCTTCACTTTTTGGAAACCAGGTAGCGCCGTTTCGCTGCCGTGTTTTGCCGTTGTTAGCGTATCACCAACAGGAGCACCAAGAATGTCTTTAATACCACAAACCACCCAGCCTACTTCGCCAGTGTTCAGCTCTGTCGTATCGATCTGTTTTGGTGTGAAGATACCTAAACGGTCTACACCCCAAACTTGACCAGTGCTCATGACTTTAATCTTGTCATTTTTCTTCAGTTTACCGTTTTTAATACGAACCAAAGAAACAACACCTAGGTAGTTATCAAACCAAGAGTCGATGATCAAAGCTTGCAATGGTGCCTCAGGGTCGCCTTCTGGCGCGGGAATTGATGCAACGATCTCTTCTAGAACGGCATCCACACCTAAACCTGTTTTCGCGGAACAGCGCACGGCTTCTAATGCATCAATACCAACAATCTCTTCGATTTCTTCAGCAACACGCTCTGGTTCTGCTGCAGGCAAGTCGATCTTGTTCAGGATTGGCACTACCTCAAGATCCATCTCAATCGCAGTATAGCAGTTAGCCAGTGTCTGAGCTTCTACACCTTGACCAGCATCGACAACCAATAGCGCGCCTTCACACGCAGCAAGGGAACGAGATACTTCATAAGAGAAGTCTACGTGTCCTGGGGTGTCGATGAAGTTGAGCTGATAGGTTTCCCCATCGTTCGCTGTATAGTCAAGAGTAACACTCTGAGCTTTGATGGTAATACCGCGCTCGCGCTCAAGGTCCATAGAATCTAGAACTTGAGCTGCCATTTCACGGTCACTTAAGCCGCCACAAACTTGAATGAGACGGTCTGACAACGTGGACTTACCGTGGTCAATGTGGGCGATAATCGAAAAGTTACGAATGTGCTTCATAGATTTGATGTGGCTTAACTCTAAAAATGGGAAGTATAAAACGCCTGTTTGGTCACAGCGTTTCAATTTAGTTGGCAGATTCTACCCAATTTCTGTACGGTTCGCACCTTATTTAGACAATGGACTGCCCGAGTATGCGGATCAAGACAACCTCTTGACTCGACGTTTGCTCGACGGAGTGAATGAATTTACGGGCAAGAAGAAAACCAATAAATGAGAACCCAGCCGCGGAAAGAATCACAACACCTTCGCCAGCCTCGAATAAAGGAGCGAGCCAAAGTTGCCCTAGACCTGCGCCCATAAACAAAAAAAACAACGGAAGTAAGTACACCAGTGCCGCAGATTGAAGCAGACTTTTCTCTGGAAAGCCTATTTCCACTACATCCCCTGATTGCACTTTTTCGTCAGTCAGTAAATTCCAAATGAGCGCTTTACTGCCTACAGCTTTACTTACGATACCCGTTCCACAACTGCTTTTTGAGGCGCACGAACTGCAACTGGTCTGCTGCTCGCAGCTTAATTGTATCTGTAGTTGATGCCCCTGCTTTTCAACAGAGGTCACCGTAGCAAGCGCCGTCATCATGGCGTTGTATTCGCATCAAGAGTAGGGGGTAGTGTTTGTTTAACAGGATTTAGCTTCACTGACTGCGCGATTCTTTGCGCTGTTGCTGGCGGAATATCCCCCACTACCGATATTTGTCTATCGCCACTCACGACACTATGCACCGTTCGGCGACCTTGACGAATAAGATCACCTTTCAGCGAGTGATTATCGCGTTCAGAAACATAGACCGAGAAGCTAAACAGCCCATCGGTAAACATTTGGCTTTCAACAATATTTTCTGTTGAAAACATACGATAGCGATTGAGATCTTTCGGCTTAAATCCAGCGGGTACCCAACCGACTTGCCAGTATGTTGCTTCGATATTACCTTTTGGCAAAGAAAGCACGGCCGGTAGTTGAACCTTTTCTAACGCACTCAACATTTCTGCGATACGGTCATTCACAGAATATGAAATCACTCGAAATTGCTCGAGAATTTCACCATCTCGATCCAATAAGTCCGCTCGAAGAGGCAACTTACTCGCCTCATCAACCCACAATACATAGGAATATCTCAGCCCATCTTTAGGGACGATACGAAATACTTGCGTTGCCGCGCCCGCTTCGCGAGCTCGTCCCACTCGCACGTAATCGTAGAACTCACTCAATTGGGTAATATTACCGTTAAGTAACGGCATTAATGGCGCCACCATTTTCCCTGATTCAATGGTAAAAGGATCAACGCCCGGTTCGATATAGCTCACCTCACTACCGCGGCGGATAACCTCTCGCACGGGCCCACTCAAGTACACCAAATGTGCAAATTGCTGAGTTTCAAAGGTGGCATGGCGATAGAGCAGCGGTTCGATGCTATTCTTCTTAATCAGGATATAAGACAGTTCATAATTCAACTGCTGACTTGCGTCACTCATTTGATGCAACAAAGCCTCCGCAGAAGCTTCTTCTGCAAAGGCTTTAGCACCAAATAAACTGAACAGCAGTAAAGAACTGGTCAGAAATTTTTTCATTCAATTACCGATTCTGTTTCAACACTCAACGAGCTCTGATGATCACTATTTAATCTTAATTGTAGCTCATAGTCTTGCAGCAATGCGTTGACTCGACGGCGCTGCTCTTGAACATTAGCCGTATCGCTGCTGGTTTTAGCAACGGAGTCTCGTGTTAAGCTTACTGGCTCAGCGCTGCCTGCAAAAGGAATGGTCTGCAATACAGGAAGCTGGTCCGCTTCTGGCTGAGCGGCATCTTGACCCGAATACTGCTGTACACCCAGTATCACCGCCATAGACACACAAGCTGCCACGGCCACTTGACCAAACTGACTAAGCCATGCCGGCAGTTGACGCTTAGCTTGCGCTGGAGTGGGTTGCGATTCAATCGGCGTCGCAACACCAACCTGATCAGCAGTCACTGAAGACGGAGCCTGCGAATACGTCGGCTCGGCTTCTAGCGCTATCGCGACACTTTCAGCAATATTCCAATCTAAACTTTTCGGCTCATCGCCTCGCATGACGTCACCAATTAAATGGTAGTTCTGCCATGCTTCTTTGCTTTCCAAATCATTTTCAAACGCTTCAATAAGCGCCTCATCGATCTGGTCTCCATCCATGAATGCTGAAAGCTTTTGTTTATCAGCCATTATATTCACCATAAGTTGATACTGGTTTTAGCGTTGAAGAAGAGGCTTAATCTTCTTCTCTACTGCTTCACGAGCACGGAAGATACGCGAACGTACCGTTCCCACTGGACAATCCATTACTTCTGCGATTTCTTCATAACTTAACCCATCGAGTTCTCGTAGGGTCATCGCAGTCTTAAGGTCTTCTGGTAACGCTTCAATTGCAGCAAATACCGTTCGCTTCAATTCATTCGACAACGTTAAGTTCTCAGGGTTCGAAATTTCTTTCAACGCATTACCAGATTCATAAAATTCTGCATCTTCTGCATCCACATCTGTCGCTGGCGGTCTTCTGCTCTGCGCAACGATATGGTTTTTGGCTGTATTTACTGCGATGCGATACAACCACGTATAAAAGGCACTTTCACCTCGAAACGTTGGGATCGCTCTATACGCCTTAATAAATGCTTCTTGGGCAATATCTGCGACATCACCAGAGTTGCTCACGTATCGTGATATGAGATTGCAAACCTTGTTTTGATAACGCAAAACTAACAGGTTAAATGCTTGTTTATCTCCACTTTGAACGCGCTCAATCAGCACCTGATCGGTTGGCTGCTCGTTCATTCGAGCGTTCACTCCTATTCGTTCTTACCCTTACCTTCTCAGATATGAGTATTAATAATGCATATTGTAGTCTTGACACCACCGCTAACATGAGCACTATTGTGACTCTATGAAAAAGAGAAAGTTCAAAACTTTCTGCGTTTTTTTGTGATGAATCATTCACAATGTAATTTGGCGTCGACTACAATGTTGTCAATTTACAAGAATGGATTACTTAGCTCATTAACACAATCGATTTTTCAGCGTGTTATCGCCAAGTAATCCTTGTTGAAAGTGCCCCTCGCCAGCTGTTTTACACAGCTCCCTATCGCGCACTTTTTATCTAAGTAGGGTATCGTTACGCTACTGTAGGTTAGGATTTTAATAGAATTATGAACACAAACCGAGAGCATCTTTGTGATGTTTTAGTCATAGGAAGTGGCGCAGCAGGTCTATCACTCGCACTAAGAGTCGCGGAGCGCGCTAAGGTTATCGTTTTAAGTAAAGGCCCTCGTAGTGAAGGGGCCACTTATTATGCCCAAGGTGGCATCGCGGCCGTTTTTGATGAATCTGATAGCATCGAATCACATGTTAATGATACCAATATTGCTGGTGCTGGGCTGTGCGAAGAAGAAACCGTTCAGTTTATTGCAGAGAATGCCAAAGAATGCGTTCAATGGTTGATCGACGGCGGCGTTCCCTTTGACCAAGTCGAAACCGATAAAGATGAACAACCTCGCTACCACCTTACTCGTGAAGGTGGGCACAGCCACCGCCGGATTTTGCACGCAGCCGACGCTACAGGTATGGCAATGCAAACCACTTTGCAAGATAACGTGCACAGCCATCCTAACATTGAGATCTTTGAGCGCTACAATGCGCTCGACCTCATCGTGGACGAAAGCAATGACCATGCGGATAACAATGTCGTTGGGGCGTATATCTGGAACCGCAATGAAGAACATGTAGAAACCGTGCGTGCAAAATTTGTCGTGCTGGCAACAGGTGGGGCGTCAAAAGTGTATCAATATACATCCAACCCTGACGTATCATCAGGTGACGGTATCGCGATGGCTTGGCGCGCTGGATGTCGAGTCGCTAACCTAGAGTTTAACCAATTCCACCCCACTTGCCTGTTCCACCCAGAAGCGCGTAACTTCCTGCTCACCGAAGCTCTGCGTGGCGAAGGCGCTTACCTGAAGCGTCCAGATGGCACGCGCTTTATGCCTGACTTCGACGAACGAGAAGAACTAGCCCCACGCGATGTGGTGGCTCGTGCTATCGACTTTGAAATGAAACGTCTCGGTGCTGACTGCATGTACTTAGACATCAGTCATAAGCCTGAAGACTTTATTATTAAGCACTTTCCAACCATTCATATGCGCTTGCAGGATTTGGGCATTGACATGACCAAAGAGCCTATCCCTATTGTTCCAGCAGCACATTACACGTGCGGCGGAGTGATGGTGAACCAAGCGGGCCGTACCGATATAGAGCAACTCTATGCCATTGGTGAGGTTAGTTATACTGGTCTTCACGGGGCCAATAGAATGGCCTCTAACTCTCTATTAGAGTGTGTGGTCTATGCTTGGTCTGCCGCGCAAGATATCTTGACCAAACTAGACAGCGTGTCATTACCAGGAGCGCTTCCACAGTGGGATGAGAGCCAAGTAAGTTGCTCTGACGAAGAAGTCATCATCCAACATAACTGGCATGAGCTTCGCCTATTTATGTGGGATTACATGGGTATTGTTCGCACCGATAAACGCTTAGAACGAGCATTGCGTCGAATTCAATTACTGCAACAAGAAACGCATGACTACTACAGTAATTTTAAGGTTTCCAATAACTTACTTGAGTTGAGAAACCTATTACAAGTAGCAGAGTTAATGGTTCGCTGTGCAATGCAACGTAAAGAGAGTCGAGGCCTTCACTACACGCTAGACTACCCTGATATGCTGGAAGTCAGCAAACCGACCATACTAACACCAAGTGATGATTCAACTAGCTAGTACTACCACAGCAAAAATCGGGCGATGTATGTACGAATAAACCGCTCTTGAGAATACACACTACCTCATCAAAAAGCAGTCTATTCACTTTCTGGGAATGGACTGCTTTTTTATTACGACCAATAAATGACGATAAGCGGACTCGTTGCTACTATCTCGCCACAAAATATGCCGCTTACCGCTTTGTTCACGAACCGCAATGCACCATTCGCTGAAAACGAGAGTGAATGAGGGAGAACACAATGGCGTGCCATTGTAGTGCCATTGCTTCTCTTTCATCATAAGTACACCGTTGATTGGTGGATAAAGATAGCAAGATCTAAAACACGACCCAACAATATAAACCATAACGGCAAGGGGTAACGATGTCAGTATCAAAGCAGCCAATAGCAGGGCATGACAGATAAGGTTAGCCACATAGGCATGAAAAGAAAAAGAAGCATGTAGGTAAGCGTGCTCAAGACTACGCTTACCTAATTCATTAGGATGAGTGGTAATATTCTTTTGAATAACAGACTGAATTATCGAACTTTACTCAGGTTATGCGCAACAATTTTGTCCACCATTGACGCGTGACCTAAATTCTCACTGCGCCCATGCCCCATGATCCAGGTAAATAGATCCGGATCTTGACACTCCAACAAAGATACGAAGTCATTTTGCTCTTGCCCCGTTAAGGTATCAAAGCACTCCTCAAAGAACGGCATAACCACAACATCAAGCTCTAGCATACCTCGTCGGCAAGCCCATTTTATCCGTGCTTTTTGTTCATTAGAGTACATTGCATTCTCCATCTACTACTTAATTTGAGCTGAGTGTAACAAGCCTGTTTCGCACTAACCACTGCTGACATCACACAAACTCTACTTCTATCACAACAAATCGTGCAACAACATTCAGCTGACAAATCCAGCTCAGCGCATTAACATATTCATTATGATATCTAAAGAGACCTCTAATTATGGATTGGCAACCTAACACTCAGTCATTCAACGATACTCCTTCTAAGGCACTGCCTGAATTAGTTTTAGCGTTACTCCCATCTTGGGGAGCGATCGACATGGTCGGAGCGGATAAAAAAGCCTACTTACAAGGACAAGTGACGTGCGATGTTGTCACCCTTGCAGAAGAGGAATCCACACTTGGGGCACATTGCGATGCCAAAGGAAAAGTGTGGAGTATTTTTCGCCTTTGTCATACGCACAATGGCTATACCATGATTCAACCACGCTCAGTGATTGCAAAAGAGCAGGCAGAACTTAGCAAATATGCGGTCTTTTCAAAGGTAGACATCACGATAAGTGACAATAGCATTGCGGGTATTATTGGTGCGCAAAGTCATGCCTTTGTGACTTCTCTCTTCCCGACAAAGGGTGACGTACGAACAACAGAATCGGCAACCGCTATCAAAATCAGTGATGATCGTTGGATGATTGTTGCGCCTAATGCTTGGCTACAAGAGCATCTTAATGATGACGCCCTCACTTGGAGTGATGAATCACTTTGGACTCGACTCGATATTGAGCAAGGATTACCGACTTTAACCCCTGAGTTGCAGAACCAACATATTCCGCAAGCCTTTAATTTGCAGGCCATCGGTGGTATCAGCTTTAAAAAGGGATGCTATACGGGGCAAGAAACTGTCGCTAGAGCAAAGTATCGCGGTATCAACAAGCGCATGTTAATGACACTGTCTGGTGTCCTTTCAACAAAACTGTCAGGATCTGACAACCTTGTCGTTGAGCGCTCTGTTGGGGAGAACTGGAGAAAAGCGGGTGATACGCTTGCTTACTATCAGTTTTCTGATGGTACGACTGTTGTTTCCGCAATCTTACCCAACAATTTGGATGCGGATACCGAGTTTCGAATAACGTCGTCGCTTGAAGATCGACTCATTCCCATCGCACTCCCTTACTCAATTGATGACGAGTAGTCATGCTTTCAACGCCAATTACCCGCTACTTGCAGCAACGTAACATCCCCTTTCAACTGCTGATGCAAGGTAAAGAAGCTGCTTCGATTCAAGAAGCAGCTCACCTACGCGGTATCAAAACCGAGATAATGGTCAAAGCTATTGTATTACGGGATATGGGAGGGCAATACGCTTTAGCTTGCTGCCCAGGGAATGAATCTATTGACCCTAAAAAGGTTCGTCATACCCTTGCGACTCGTCGTATGACTTGTGCATCTAGTGAAGACGTAGAGTCCATTACAGGTGCTACTATCGGAACGGTGACCCCGCTCATGCTGCGCACTTCAATGCCTATTCTTTTTGATACTCGCTTAAAACAACATCGTATGGTGACGATAAGCAGCGGCGACAAGAGCGCAGGACTTTTATTATCCTTAAACGATTTAGCTCAATGTTGTTTACCTCTATGGGGAGATATCTGCCGACAACACAAACCTACAAACTTTACGACCGCCTCTTACCTAACTTAGCTCGTTAATTAATGCAAACCACTGTCACTCTGCAACTACTCAATGAGATGCAGATCAAATTACCACCACAAACAAAATGAAATATTACTCAATATATAAGCATAAATAGTCACATGCGATTTTTTAGGGTATGGTAGTTCCTGACATCAACGAGCAACTCCGCTACGTTGCTGTCCACACTAGAGTGACGCTCTGCGTAAGCAGTAACTCCCTTTTGTGTAATGCATCTGTGACATTTGGCCCGCTGAGCGGGCTTTTTTTTTACTCATGATAACGGTTCTCCCCCCATCTTCCTGCTGGTTTGTAACACCGTATGTCCAACTGAAAACTTTTTGAGGTTTCTCTGGTCTATATAAATAAGACTCATATTTAGTAGCAAAATACACCAATATAAAGTTCCGAAAATAATGCATTTAGATTCATAGTACTGTCACATTAGGAAGCTTAAATAGCCCTCGTTTTTCAACGTGAGCTACTCTCTGATTTTAACGGAATCTACTGTCTAAATAATTTTTTTGCGCTACGTATCACGAGATACTTTGTCACTCGTAATGAAATTGATAAACGCAGCACAAAACGATGAATTTACTGAGTTAAATCCTCGTAAACACTGGTTAATCACACATTACATGAAGGGTTTTATCTATAATCCTTCGTGCTAGGTAAACGATAAGGAAGAGTAAATGAGACTGTTTAAGCGCTATACACCAAGTATGATTGCTAAACACATAAGTCGACTATTTAAAGGGCGAATTTATATCCATGGATTGGGTGGTTTTGAGTTTGATAACGGTAAACTCATCATTCCTGCGCAAGCTGAAAAACGTCACTTCACCGCAGTAAAAGAAGTCAATCAAGAGATTAAAAGGCTAAGATGCGCCTACGCTTGATTATCAAAAATGACTTAGTGAAAAGGTAGGCTTTAAATCAGTTTTTGCACACGACAGAGACAAAAAAGAGGGCTTTATGCCCTCTTTAAAATTCTAACAGCATCACTCACAATTAGCTGCTTTGTTGAACGGGTGACTTAGCTAATTCAGGCAAACGCCCTTTCATTCCCAACGCGCGGCTCATGATTTCTTGTTTTGCTCCAGGTAATTGCCCCACCAGCCTCATTCCTAGACTGCGAACCATTTTTTTAGCTGGGTTATCACCATCAAATAGGTCTTTGAAGCCCTGCATCGCCGCAATCATTTTAGCAGCCTCTGCTTTTCGCCAACGTTCAAACTCTCTTAGATGACGCTTACGTCCAATGTCTTTCCCTGCTTTCCATAGCTTAATAAGCTCTTCGGATAAGCTTGCTGCATCTAAAAGACCGAGATTGACGCCTTGACCAGCCAGCGGATGAATCGTATGAGCTGCGTCTCCAATCAAAGCCACTCGCTCAGTCACAAAATCTCGTGCATAGCGCATTTTTAAAGGAAACACTCGACGTTCAGAGGTTAAGTGACAAAGCCCAAGTCGGCCATCAAATTCCGCCGTAATGGCTTTGTTAAATTCAATCTCCGACATTTTTGCCAACCTCTCCGCTCTGACTGGATCCGTCGACCACACCACGGAACACAGTTTGCGGTCATCGAGAGGCAGAAACGCTAAAGGACCTTGCGGGGTGAAGACTTGACGCGCCACACCGTCGTGATAATCATCGACTTTGATATTGGCAACTAAAGCGCTATGTCCATAGTCCCAATGCGTCAATGGTATTCCTTGCTGCTCTCTTACCCAAGAGTTCGCCCCATCGGCACCCACGACTAATTTACTTGTTAGTGCCATGCCGTTGTCGAGCGTCATCCAAACCTCACTCTCACCAACCGCCATAGACTGGCAACGGTTTGGCATAAAGAAGGTGACGTTGCTCTGTTGCTCAACTTGAGCTAACAATGCCGTTTGAATAATGTGATTTTCTACAATGTGACCAAGGTTAGGCTGAGAAAACTGGCTAGCTGAAAATTCAATACGAGCAAAACTGTCTTGCTCCCACACTTCCATTGCCTGATAAGCGGCGCAACGATGTCTTTCTATCGCATCCCAAGCCCCTAAATTTTTTAAGATGGTCTCACTGGCTCGGCTTAACGCAGAAACACGAATATCCGGCTCGTCTGGGATGGATTTAGAAGGCATATTTCCTTCTATCACGGCAATACGAAGATCGGTCTCCTTCAGAGATCGCGCTAACGCTAGACCGACCATTCCACCACCAATAATGGCTAAATCATAACTTTGCATAATGTTGTACTACCTGTTCACCACGCCGAGCGCACGATTAAAAAGCGGAGATTTCAACAGCGGGAAAGTATCCAATACTCCCAACCCCACGTTTCGTCCCACTCGAAATGCGAATAAATCATTGGAAAAAATTTGTACAAGAGTCGATGTCATCGCAATCGTAGTTGTTCGATCTTGCTCGCGTTGCGTTTGGAATCTAATAAGATTAGCGTAATCCCCGACATCTTTCGTATTCCCAAGCAGCAAATCCACCAGAGTCGCAATATCGCGAATCCCTAGATTAAAACCTTGACCCGCAATTGGATGCAACGTTTGCGCTGCATTGCCCACGGCGGCAAAGCGATGGGTGGTAATACGCTCTCGATGACGAAGTAGCAGCGGGTAACTCGCAATGCTGCCAACTTTGGTAAATTGCCCTAAACGCCAACCAAAAGCTTGCTGTAATTCACCTAAAAACTCAGCTTGAGGCAAGTTCAAAATACGCTGAGCCTCCGCAGGGGGTAAACACCAAACCAACGAACTCCGCCCTTGGCTCATTGGCAATAATGCTAATGGTCCGTTTGCGGTAAAACGTTCGAATGCACGACCTTGGTGAAGTTCACTGGTCACAACATTGGCGATAATCGCAGTTTGGTTAAAATCGAAGCTTTGCTGCGTTAAGCCAACTGACTGGCAACTCACTGACTCCGCGCCATCCGCAGCTACAATTAGCTTCGTTTCTAGTTGTACGCTCTCTCCGTCATTTGACGATAGAGTCACGGTTGCCGAATCCGTCCTACGCTCAATGTGTTGCACCGAGTAAGGGCAAAATAATTCAATATGATGCTGCTGTGATAAATGCTGACTAAATCGACGCCCGACTTCCGCCAACTCGACCACGTATCCCATCGCTTCTAACCCTTCTTTATCGGCATAGAAGTCCGTCATTCCTGCATGACCACGATCGGAAACATGAATGTGGGTGATCGGCGTAGCATGATCTTCAATAAGCGACCACAAATGGAATTGCTTTAAAATAGCCACCGTGCCATAGGAAAGCGCAATCGAGCGCGCATCAAAACCAGGATGAGCTTTATGATCAGGCTGATAGGGTTCTACGACAGCTATTTTTAACGACTGATTGCTTCCTTGGTTTAGCGCCATAGCTAAGGTAGCCCCTGCCATAGCGCCACCAGCAATCACAATATCATACAGTCTCGACACGAAGTGTTCTCTTTAAGTGTTAGCGATTGATTAGTGATGATTGATTAGTGAATCGTTGGAGTATCAGCCTGCTTGGTCGGTTTAATACCAAACTCAGCATGTATGATTAATACGCATGCTTTAACATGTTCGATCACTTGCTCAAACAGTTGGGCTTGCTCTTCTAGGTCATCATCTTCATCAACACCCAGCTTGGCAATTTCTTCCAGATCACCAAGTGCTTCTTTACTCTGCTCTGATGCCTGCGCTAACTTAGTGCTGATTAAACCCAACCCAGAAATAAAGTGGTTCACCCATTCGCTCAAGCCATCGGCTTTTTCTACTAATGTCGCATCCACCGCATCATCGGGGATGAATAAAGAAACTTCAAAGCTCTCATTGTCTGTTAATTCGCTAATTGAATGCGTTAGTAAGGTTTTCGCCGTCGCAATAGCAGACTGTGGCCAGCCCATTCCGTCATTCGTATAATCAAACAATAGTGGCTGCCAGCTATCATCGTTGAGTCCCAGACCACCACTCAACATCCCAACTAATAGGCCATGCAGTTCTGCAGGGCTAACAGCAAGGCTAGCCTGCTGTAATTCAGTCGCAACGGTAATATAATTTGGTAGTGTGGTATCTGTCATAGTGGCTCTCATTCTATTCTTTTCTGACTTTCCAGCAGACGATGGTTTGAACGAATCGTTGACTGGAAGCGCTTTGGTATTGGTTGGTCATGCTATCACTTCCCATCGCAAGCGAAAACGGCATTTGCCTCGTTTCTGGATAGCTTTTGTGCGAATTGTCGATTTCGTGTGTGATTAAACACGCATTTGGCATTGAGTCACTAGAAAAGCTTGAATCTTAATGGCCGTTTACCTATAGTTTCCTCCTCAGATTACCTTTGTTGGTGATAACAAAAAGAGTTCTTGTCATTATGGAAAATCAAGCAGTCGAAGTGGAAATCTTAGGTAAATTGACTCGGGTAAATTGCCCTGCAGGTCAAGAAGAAACCTTGATCCAAGCGGCAAAAGATCTTGATGACCGATTGCAAGAAATGACTCAACGGACAAAAGTAACGAACGAGCTAAAATTGCTCACTATCGCCGCTTTGAATATGTCTTATGAGCTGAATACAAAAAGTGATGAGGTGCAACAAAATACCTCTCAACTTACCGAGCGAATGGAACAGCTCGCCGCATCACTTGATGATGCTATTAATAATGTAAGGCAAGGACAGCGAAACTAATTTACCCTGGAGTGTGCGTCAGAGGATTTAAGTCCCTGAGCCGATAAGCAATCCTTAAGGGTTAGTATTTGGGCACTATTGAGCAAGCTCGGCTCGTACCGAGAAGCCTACGGTTACCTTTGCTGATCCGCCTTGAACCAGCAGGTTCAAGGGCCACAATCTTCAACGGCACTTTGGGGTATTCCTTATGTCTGTCAATACTAGACAACGTATTCGCACTGACATCCGACACCTTCGTCGGGCAATAACAGCGAGTCAGCAAACTGACTACGCTTTTCAACTAGTCAAGCAATGCCAGTCCTTACCTGAACTCACACGAGCTAAGCACGTTGCACTCTATTTAGCCACTGATGGTGAGCTTGATACGCAACCTCTCATTGACGATCTATGGCGACAAGGCATCAATACCTACTTACCCGTAATTCACCCCTTCTCCAAAGGCCAGCTACTTTTTTTACGTTACCATGCCGATACTCCCTTAGTGGCTAATCAATATCGAATTTTGGAACCACAGCTTGATCAACGCATGATATGCCCAGTTAGACAATTGGATATTATCTTTACTCCGCTTGTCGCGTTTGATAAACAAGGGCAACGACTTGGTATGGGTGGTGGCTATTATGATCGAACTCTAGCACCATGGCGGTTTTCCGGTCAAGGTCCTAATGCCATCGGGCTTGCCCACAATTTCCAACAAGTTTCAGCGCTGCCTAGCGAATCTTGGGATGTTCCCCTTGCCACTATCATTACGCCTGAACAAACCTGGCGTTGGTAGCCCTTCACTCGCGATAAAAATTAAAACCACCACGCCTTATCGCTAGGGTATAACCAAGGCCACTGGAGCAACCGATTGCTAAATGTCACTAATTTTGGCTTAACACTCGGTTTTAAGCGCCAATTTCGTTCATTTTGATATATACTTCGCCGGCGTTTTCACCCTAACTTTCTAACTGGGATTTCAACCATGACTCAAGACGAGATGAAAAAAGCAGCTGGCTGGGCCGCTCTCAAGTACGTAGAAGAAGGCAGTATTGTTGGTGTTGGTACCGGCTCTACCGTTAATCACTTTATTGATGCGTTAGGCTCAATCAAAGATGACATCAAAGGCGCAGTCTCTAGTTCTATCGCATCAACAGAAAAACTTGAAGCATTAGGCATTGAAGTTTTTGAATGCAATGATGTGTCTATGCTTGATGTTTATGTCGACGGTGCGGATGAAATAAACCCATCTCGAGACATGATCAAAGGCGGTGGCGCGGCACTGACTCGTGAAAAAATTGTTGCTGCAATCTCGAAAAAATTCATTTGTATTGTTGATGGCACTAAAGCCGTTGATGTACTGGGCGAATTCCCACTTCCAGTTGAAGTGATTCCGATGGCTCGCTCATACGTAGCCCGAGAGCTCGTTAAATTAGGTGGTGACCCTGCATACCGCGAAGGCGTCGTCACAGATAATGGTAACGTGATTCTTGATGTATACGGCATGAAGATCACCGATCCAAAAGCAATGGAAGACAAAATTAACGCGCTTGCTGGCGTAGTGACAGTAGGCCTATTTGCTCACCGTGGCGCAGATGTTGTGATTACTGGTACGCCAGAAGGCGCAAAAATCGAAGACTAGTTCTTTTTACGTCATTTGATTACAAACGGCACGCCCTAGTGCCGTTTTCTCTCCTTAACTATAAGAAAATTATTCCTTATTCCGTAATTTTCTTACCCAAGTCGAAAATTTTTTGTTACTTTATTGCCTAGAAGACGCACAAGGAAAACGTTTGCCTCAGCAGTAAGAAGCTCCTCCTTGAAATTCTCGCTGTCAACTGTGCGCCGCGATTGCCCCATTTCCATTTTAAGGACGAGTTAAATGGCCAAAGTTTCACTGAATAAAGATAAAATTAAAATCCTCCTGCTTGAAGGGTTACACCCATCTTCAGTCGAAGTATTGCAAGCTGCTGGATACACAAACATCACTTATCACAAAGGTTCACTACCTGAAGAAGAGCTGATTGAAGCGGTTAAAGACGCGCACTTCATCGGCATTCGTTCACGTACAAACCTTTCTGAAGAAGTCATTAATGCCGCAGAAAAATTAGTCGCGATTGGCTGTTTCTGTATTGGTACTAACCAAGTCGATCTAAGCGCTGCTGCTAAGCGTGGCGTTCCTGTTTTTAACGCACCATTCTCAAATACACGAAGTGTGGCAGAGCTAGTACTGGGTCAAATCCTTTTACTTCTTCGTGGCATTCCTGAGAAAAACGCGCTAGCTCACCGTGGTATATGGAAGAAGAGTGCCGATAACTCGAACGAAGCGCGTGGTAAACGTCTTGGTATCATTGGCTATGGTCATATTGGCACGCAACTCGGTATTATTGCCGAAAACCTTGGTATGCGTGTCTATTTCTATGATATTGAAAACAAACTGTCTCTGGGTAATGCCACACAAATCCATAATATGACAGAGCTATTAAACAAGTGTGACGTGATTTCATTGCATGTCCCAGAAACACCTGAAACGAAAAACATGATGGGCGAAGCTGAATTTGCTCGCATGAAGCCAGGCTCTATTTTTATCAACGCGGCTCGTGGCACGGTTGTGGATATCCCAGCGCTTTGCGCGACGCTCGAAGCGGGTCACCTTTCCGGTGCTGCTATCGATGTATTCCCTGAAGAACCAAAAACCAATGCTGACCCATTCGAATCACCATTGATGAAGTTCGACAACGTGATTCTAACGCCTCACGTAGGGGGCTCGACACAAGAAGCTCAAGAAAATATTGGTGTGGAAGTGGCTGGAAAACTGGCTAAGTACTCTGACAATGGCTCAACGCTGTCTAGCGTTAACTTCCCTGAAGTATCACTGCCAGAACACCGTGAATGCTCTCGACTGCTGCATATTCACCAAAACCGCCCTGGTATTCTTACGCAAATCAATACCATCTTTGCGAAGGAAGGCATTAACATTGCAGGCCAATACCTACAAACAGCCTCGGATATTGGTTATGTAGTTATTGATGTGGAAACTGCACGCTCAGAAGAAGCATTAGAGCAACTGAAGCTCATTGAAGGTACACTGCGCGCGCGAATTTTACATTAATTCTCTGCTATAGGTATTACCTTCAACGTATCACCTTCCAATAAAAATGCCCTTGCTTTTGCAAGGGCATTTTTTTAGTTTGATAGTTTGTACACTACGTCGACTCGATCACGGATAGTGATCACCGAATCTTGATAGCTGTTAGATTCTGGCTGACTGTCCATCATCATGCTTCTCATCACCACAGGCTGGTTTTGCGGCTGTTTATAGGTAATTTGCCACACTTTCCCAAGCTTCTGTTCAAACCCTTGCGCTAATGACTGGGCTTTTTTCTGTGCATCTTGGATAGCAGCGGTCCGTGCTTTCGCTTGATACTGACTTTCGTCTTTCACTTTTAAACGAATATTGTCAACTTGGTTAATCCCAGATGCCAATGCCGAATCTAAATAATCATTAAGCCTTTCTATATCCATGACCTGAACGGTCACCGTTCTCGATGCTCGATATCCAACTAACTCAGGCTGACCTTTATCAGGATATTGATATTGGGGGGTAAGGTACAAATTTGAGCTTTTAATATCCTCTTTGCTCACACCCGCACTCGCCAGTTTCGCCAAAAAGGTATCAACGACCGAATCCACTCCCTCTTTCGCTTGATCGGCATTGAGTTGTGACTGAACCACTCTAACGGAAAACTCCGCCATATCAGGCGTCGCCTCTATTTGCCCATACCCAGTTGTCACAATATGGGGAAAGTCTACCTGGCTCGCAACACTTGGCAGCGCAACAAAACTGGCGGCTAGAGCACAAAGCGTCAATGTTGATTTCATTATCTGTTTCCTCATCTAAGCAAAGATCGATTACTCAAAGTTAGGCAAAATAATAACGTATGAGTTCCATCAAATGATAAGCCTGACAAAACTATGACGCTATAGACAAGCGTATGGTTTGTTGGCGGTTAAAAAACACAGCGCCCGCTACCACTTACTGTGGTAAATACGCATGGGCGTAATGAGTAATGGCATCCGATAATTCACCAAGCACACCACTTTCCAGCTGCCAATGATGCCAGTAGATACGATGTGATAACTCAATATTAGGTGTCAGTTCAACTAAAGCCCCACAGGCTAACTCATCCTCTATCTGCAGTCTCGGAATCAAACAATACGCTACACCAGCGACTGCTAACTTAACAAATGCTTCTGAGCTACGTACTGTATGTTTAAGGATACTACCGGGCATAATGCTAAAGTGTTTATTCACAAAATGCTGATGCATTTTATCATGCTGATCAAAGGCCACAGCTGGCGCTTTTATCAACGTCTCGCGATTAACACCGTGATTAAAGTAACGTTTAATAAAACTTGGGCTGGCCACACAAAGGTAGTCAACTCGGCCTAAATAATCCGCTACGCAACCCGGAATCGACTGCGACTCTACGCTAATGGCTCCTACTACTTCACCATTCTTAAGTTTTTCAATTGTCCGTCCCTCATCATCAACAATAAGATCCAGCTCAATACGTTTAGACTCAATTAAAGGAAATAGACTAGGTAATAACCACGTCGCTAAGCTATCGGCGTTGGTTGCCAATGAAACTGATAAGGGTTTATCACTAAACTCCGATGTCAGCTCTGGCACCAACTCTTGCTCTAATAAACACACACGACGATAAAGTCCGAGTAACTTTTTACCTACGGCGGTAGGGCGTGGTGGCTGCTCTCGCACTAAAACAGGCTGTGCGAGCCATTTTTCGAGTTGCTTAACTCGCTGAGACACGGCAGACTGAGAAATGTAAAGGTGCTCTGCCGCCTTTTCAAAACTCCTTTGTTCAACAATCGCATCTAATGCTTCTATCCATTTGTAGTCAAGACCGCGCATCCTCTCTCCATTAGGCTTTCTTATAAAGCATAAATATTATTAATTTAACTAATGATAGTAAAATCCGTATTCTCACGCTCTCTTTAATTGTTCAACTAGGAAATAAAAGTGAATTTTTGGGTACTTCTTCAAGGTTTTGGGTTAGGTGCAACCATGATTATTCCAATCGGCGCTCAAAATGCCTATGTATTAAATCAAGGGATTAAACGTAATCATCACCTGACAACCGCCACGGTCTGTAGCCTCTTAGATACCACCTTTATTTCTCTGGGTATCTTTGGCGGAGGAGCGATTTTATCTCAAAATGAAATGCTACTTACCATGGTGACCCTTGGGGGGATCCTATTCTTAGTGGGTTACGGCATGCTGTCATTACGTAGTGCATTTAAACAACCCGCAAGCAGTGAGTCTAACGGAGAAGTATTGGCGAGAGGCAAGAGAACCGTTATTCTCGGTGCGCTTGCCGTTACGGTATTAAACCCCCATCTCTATCTTGATACCGTGGTAATTTTAGGCTCTATTGGTGGTCAATTTGAAGGAAGTGACAGAATTGCATTTGCTATTGGTACCGTTCTGGCTTCATTCGTTTGGTTTTATTCGCTGTCTATAGGCGCAGCAAAACTTGGCCCTACGCTATCAAAACCAAAAGTAAAAAAGGGCATCGACCTAGCAGTGGCTACGATGATGTTTACTATTGCTGCAATGCTGACAAAAGGGCTCATGGCGTAACTTATGACAAATCGAATCCAAGAAATATATCAAATAAATAGGGAGCTCCTACATCACCTATCGATCTCGTATCAACAATGGCAACATGAACCTATTTTAGACTTTGCTACCGATGAACGGGTCGCTCAGCAACTTGGTTGGACAGGTATTCATAGCAAGAGTTTGTTCTTAAAAAAGAAAGGCGGTGGCTTTGCGCTATTCTTGACTGACAAAGATAGCCGCTTAGACAAAACGCAGCTCAAGCAATTACTAGGTAAGCGCACTTCAATCTGCAGTAACGACGAAATGATAGAGGAAATAGGTTGTCTACCCGGCGCAGTATGCCCGTTTGGGTTACCTAAAGACATCACGCTTGTCGTCGATAGTCGCTTATTCGCGCTCGAACAGATTTTATATACACCTGGATTACCTGACTGGACGTTTGCGGTATCAGGTGCCGATCTGCGCTTGCTGCTAACTACGCTTCCCAACCAGGTTATCGAAACAAAAAAAGGTGAAGCTTAACGCTTCACCTTTTCATAGCAAACTCAAAAATCTTAGTCAGCTTTATTCAGATGTACGTCCATTTGAGGAAATGGAATTTCGATACCTTCTGCATCTAATGCTTCCTTGATCGCTTGTAGCGAGTCAAAGTACACATCCCAATACTGCTCAGTACGTACCCAAGGACGAACCACAAAATTCACTGATGAATCCGCTAGAGCAACGACACCAACGGTGATACCTGGCTCTTTAAGAATGCGCTCGTCCGCTTCCAATGTTTTACGAATTACTTCTTGCGTTTTCTTCAAGTCAGCACCGTAAGATACGCCAATCACATGATCAATACGACGGGTTGCATGACGAGAGTAGTTAGTAATTGGTGAACCAATCACTGAAGCGTTAGGAACAACGACCATTTTGTTATCTGGTGTCGTTAAAATAGTTTGGAAGATTTGAATCGCATCCACAGAACCGGCTACGCCACCAATCTCAACATAGTCACCAGATTTAAACGGACGGAAAGCAACTATCAGTACACCTGCGGCAAAGTTAGACAGTGAACCTTGCAGTGCTAAACCAATAGCCAAACCTGCCGCACCAATTACCGCGACAACAGAGGCGGTTTGTACACCGACTCGGCTTAAGGCAGCAATCAATACAATAACGAACAAGGTATAGCGCACAATGCCATTCATGAACTCGACGACAGCTTTGTCCATCTTCTTCTTGTGCAAAACCTTAGAAACACTGTTTGCCACCGCTTTAACAAACAAGTTACCGATAAATAGAATCAAGAGCGCTGAAATGATGTTGACACCATATTGAACAAATAAGTCAGAGTTATTTGTTAGCCATTGTTCAGCTTTTGACAGACCATCCACCAGCGGGGTCTCGATATCCATAGACTCACCAGCCATACATTTTACCTCATATTAAAATTTCAACATTCCGCTCGACCCACTAGTTACCACTGCTTAGTTAGCCAAACCACTTCCGCTTCATACAACATTGAATACATGAATATTCAAGATACATTACTTAACAAAAGGTTACGCAATCAGGTGACTTTGTGCCAGTTTTTTTCACCGCTTTAACTTTATTTTCATAAGACACAAAAAAAGCCGCTCAAAAGAGCGGCTTTTTAAACGGTCTATCAGTTAAATCTTATAAGATTTAAACTTATAGTACGTCGATAGCGTTAAGGTCAGCGAACGCTTTCTCTAGACGAGTTACCATAGAAGCTTGACCTGCACGTAGCCATACGCGTGGATCGTAGAACTTCTTGTTTGGTGCAGCTTCGCCAGTTGGGTTGCCGATTTGACCTTGTAGGAAATCAAAGTTTTCAGCAGAGTAAGTACGGATACCGTCCCAAGTCGCCCACTGTGTATCAGTATCGATGTTCATTTTGATAACACCGTAGCCGATAGACTCTTGGATTTCTGCTTCAGAAGAACCAGAACCACCGTGGAATACGAAGTTTAGAGCGTTAGGTGCGATACCGAACTTCTCTGCACAGTATGCTTGAGAATCACGTAGGATAGTTGGAGTCAGTACCACGTTACCTGCTTGGTAAACACCGTGTACGTTACCGAAAGAAGCCGCGATAGTGAAACGTGGGCTGATAGCCGTTAGTTTCTCGTATGCGTACGCTACATCTTCTGGAGAAGTGTAAAGCTCAGATGCGTCCATGTGAGAGTTATCAACGCCGTCTTCTTCACCACCAGTACAACCTAGTTCAATCTCTAGAGTCATGCCCATTTTCGCCATGCGAGCTAGGTATTGACCAGAGATTTCGATGTTCTCTTCTAGAGACTCTTCAGAAAGGTCAATCATGTGAGAAGAGAATAGTGGCTTACCAGTTTGAGCGAAGAACTCTTCACCCGCGTCTAGAAGGCCGTCGATCCATGGTAGTAGTTTCTTAGCAGCGTGGTCAGTATGAAGAATAACTGGAACACCGTAAGACTCAGCTACAGCGTGTACGTATTTCGCACCAGCAACTGCACCTAGGATTTGTGCGCCTTGACCTTCAAGCTTAACGCCTTTACCAGCAAAGAAGCCAGCGCCACCGTTAGAGAACTGAACAACAACTGGAGCTTTTACTTTAGCTGCTGCTTCAAGAACACCATTGATAGAGTCAGTGTTAACCACGTTTACTGCAGGAAGTGCAAATTTGTTCTCTTTTGCTACTTCAAATACTTTCTGTACGTCATCGCCAGAGATAACACCAGGTTTTACGAAGTCGAAGATCTTAGACATGGAATAAGTCCTATTTTCTGTCGTTTTAAATAAAAAAGGGCAATCGTTTGCTCACAATGGGCGGCATTGTATCAAAGTTAACCACGCATTGCAGCATAGATAAAAGCGAGCTATAAGCTCGCTTTATCAAAAAATAATTAAGCTTTAGCGCGCTCTTCAAGCATCGCTACTGCTGGTAGTACTTTTCCTTCAACAAACTCAAGGAACGCACCGCCACCAGTTGAAATATAAGACACGTCAGCTTTAATGCCAAACTTGTCGATAGCCGCTAAAGTATCGCCACCGCCAGCTACAGAGAAACCTGCAGATTCTGCGATTGCTTTAGAGATACCAGCCGTACCTGCTTCAAAGTTTTTGAATTCAAATACGCCTACTGGGCCATTCCAAAGAATAGTTTTAGCGTTGCCGATGATTTCTGCAAGCGCCGCAGTTGAATCAGGACCAAGGTCAAAGATCATGTCGTCGTCTTGAACGTCAGCCACGTTTTTGATTTCAGCTTCTGCGTTTTCATCAAATGCTTTTGCACACGCTACGTCAGTGGCAACAGGAATTGCACACTCTTTCATTAGCTTCTGCGCGGTTTCAACTAGGTCTGCTTCATAAAGAGACTTACCTACGTTGTGGCCTTCAGCTGCAATGAACGTATTTGCAATACCACCACCAACAACCAGTTGGTCAGCGATTTTAGAAAGAGACTCAAGAACAGTAAGCTTAGTCGATACTTTAGAGCCACCAACAATAGCAACAAGAGGACGAGCTGGGTTGTCCATTGCTTTGCCTAGAGCTTCAAGCTCAGCAGCAAGAAGAGGACCAGCACACGCGATTGGCGCGTTCATGCCAACACCGTGTGTAGACGCTTGAGCACGGTGAGCCGTACCAAATGCATCCATTACGAAGATGTCACAAAGTGCAGCATACTGCTTAGACAATGCTTCTTCGTTTTTCTTCTCGCCTTTGTTGAAGCGAACGTTTTCAAGAACGACTAGCTCACCTGCGTTTAGCTCTAGGCCATTTAGGTAATCTTTTGCTAGTTTAACGTCGCAATCAAGTGCGTCGTTTAGGTAGTTAACAACAGGTTGTAGAGAGAACTCTTCAGCGTATTCGCCTTCAGTAGGACGACCTAGGTGAGAAGTCACCATAACTTTAGCACCTGCTTCTAGGCAAAGCTTGATGGTTGGTAGCGATGCTAGGATACGAGCATCTGAAGTTACTTTGCCTTCTTTTACAGGAACGTTTAGGTCAGCACGGATAAATACGCGTTTACCTGCTAGATCCAGGTCAGTCATCTTGATTACAGACATGTTTAGTCCTCTCAACTAAAAATAAATAAAGTTTTTGAAAACTCGGCATCATGCCAAGTTTATGAATTCATCAACTGCTTACTTATATTGAGCCCATCAATATTAATTTCAACCCTCAAAATTAATATTTTGCTCAAGTAGCATCTTAAACTATTGGGACGCTTGCATAGCTAAAGCCGTATCAAGCATCCGGTTGGCGAAGCCCCACTCATTGTCACACCACACTAGCATTTTGACTAAACGTCCATCGCTGACTCGCGTTTGCGTACCATCAACAATTGCGCTGTGTGGATCATGATTAAAGTCGATTGAGACTAGCGGCGCTTCAGTATAGTCAACAATGCCGTCTAATGTACACCGAGATGCGTTAATAATGACTTGATTTACGTCATTAACTTTCACATTTGTATTTATAGTTACACTTAAATCCATAGCGGTGACATTAACTGTTGGTACTCGTACAGAAATTGCTTCAAATTTGTTAGAAAATTTCGGAAATATTCTCTCAATACCTTTATGAAGTTTGGTATCGACAGGAATGATGGATTGACTCGCAGCTCGGGTACGACGTAAGTCCGGGTGATAAGCATCGATCACTTGCTGATCGTTCATCGAAGAGTGGATTGTCGTAATAGTACCCGAGTCGATACCAAAGGCCTCATCAAGCACTTGTATAATAGGCACAATACAATTCGTCGTACATGAACCGCTAGATACGATGGTGTGCTCCTTTTTAAGGGAGTCGTGATTCACACCATAGATGATGGTGTTATCGATATCATGATCGCCAGGGTGTGAAAATAGTACCTTTTTCGCACCCGCAGCAATATGCTCTAAGCCATCGGCTCGACTACCAAAAACACCCGTACAATCTAAAACAATATCGACATCTAAATTACGCCACGGCAATAAATTAATATCCGCGAGGTGAAGAATTCTAATGCTGTCAAATTCGCCGTTGGAATGATTAACATACAAATGCTCTTGATCATGAGAAATCGTCTTAGCGAATCGACCATGACTGGTGTCATATTGAAGCAAATGAGCCATTGCTTCTGGTTGAGCGAGTTCATTCACTGCGACGATTTTTATTTTATCATTCTTGCCGCTTTCATAGATTGCTCGAAGGACATTTCGTCCAATGCGACCAAAGCCGTTAATTGCTACCTTTAGCATCGCATGACATCCTTAAATTCACGTTATAGAGGGTGTGCATATTAACCGATCGACATCGATTACGCGACATCGTTTACGCAACTTGGTTTCACAACATTAGCTTCATGACATAGCGTTCACATTCATGCTTTTTGCAATAATCACGGGAAAAAACATAAATCGTTGCGAAGCACTCCAATAAATGCCCCTCAGACAACCAAGTGAGAGCTGCTACTATCGATATGACGCATTTTCTTCGTGCCATTTGAACGACCTCGTTTTCACTGCACAGGAGGTGTGCTCATGTTTACAGGCAAACATCATTGCCAGTCATGCAATAAAGAAACTATTCATAAAGAGGTCTTGATAAGAAAACCTAGCAGCTATGACCAACAGCCTACTTTCCTGGGACGGTTTAAGCTATTGCTGCATAGCTTTATTAACGGCGGGCATTACTACGATATGGATCGCTATATAGCGTGCCAAACTTGTGGACAACGTAAGTTGGATAACAAGGGTAATGAATTTGAATAGACATAAAAAAACCGAGCCTTAGCTCGGTTTTTCATTTCAAGAAACAACAAGCTTACGCTAAAAGCTCTTTTGCAGTATTCACAACGTTTTCCGTTGTAAAGCCAAACATTTTGAATAGCTCACCTGCAGGTGCAGACTCACCAAATGTTGTCATACCGATGATCTTGCCACCAAAGCCAACATACTTGTACCAGAAATCAGCAATACCGGCTTCAACTGCAATACGAGCTGTCACGTCAGATGGAAGTACAGATTCACGGTACTGCGCATCTTGCTTATCAAACGCGTCAGTTGCTGGCATTGAAACCACACGTACCGCTTTACCTTCAGCAGTCAATTGCGCAGCCGCTTCAACCGCTAGCTCAACTTCAGAGCCAGTAGCAATTAGAATTAATTCCGGTTTGCCTGCACAATCTTTCAGGATGTAACCACCCTTGGCGATGTTTGCTACTTGCTCAGCGTCACGATCTTGCTGCGCAAGGTTCTGACGAGAGAAGATAAGCGATGTTGGGCCATCTTTACGCTCAATCGCCAGTTTCCAAGCAACAGCAGATTCAACTTGGTCACATGGGCGCCATGTGCTCATGTTTGGAGTTAAACGTAGAGAAGCAATTTGCTCAACCGGTTGGTGAGTCGGACCATCTTCACCAAGACCAATAGAGTCATGCGTGTACACTTGGATGTTTTGAACTTTCATCAAAGCAGCCATGCGCATTGCGTTACGAGCGTATTCCATGAACATTAGGAATGTCGCGCCGTATGGTACGAAACCACCGTGTAGAGCGATGCCGTTCATGATAGCCGTCATGCCGAATTCACGCACACCGTAGTGGATGTAGTTGCCAGAGAAGTCTTCTGCCGTTAGCGACTTAGAGCCAGACCACATGGTTAGGTTAGAAGGCGCAAGGTCAGCAGAGCCGCCCATGAATTCTGGAAGCATTTGACCAAATGCTTCTAGGGCATTTTGTGATGCTTTACGCGATGCGATGTTTGCTGGGTTAGCTTGTAGCTCAGCAATGATTGCGTTAGCTTTTTCTTCCCACTCAGCAGGCAGTTCACCGTTTGTACGACGGGTAAACTCAGCCGCAAGCTCTGGGTAAGCTGCTGCGTAAGCGTCAAACTTGGCATTCCACGCTGCTTCTTTTGCCGCGCCCGCTTCTTGTGCATTCCATTGTGCGGCGATATCCGCTGGAATTTCAAACGGACCATGTTCCCAACCCAGTGCCGCCTTCGTTGCTGCGATTTCATCAGCACCTAATGGTGCGCCGTGACAATCGTGCGTGCCTGCTTTGTTTGGTGAACCAAAACCGATAACGGTTTTTGTACAGATTAGCGTTGGACGAGGATCAGCTTTAGCAGCGATGATAGCAGCATTAATGGCGTCAGAGTCGTGACCGTCAACCGCAGGGATAACATGCCAACCGTAAGCTTCAAAACGCTTAGGCGTATCGTCAGAGAACCAGCCTTCTACTTCGCCATCAATCGAGATGCCATTGTCATCCCAGAAAGCAATCAGCTTACCAAGACCTAGCGTACCCGCTAGTGAGCATGCTTCATGTGAGATACCTTCCATCAGGCAGCCATCACCCATAAAGGCATACGTGAAGTGATCTACGATGTCGTGACCTTCTTTGTTGAACTGCGCCGCCAACGATTTTTCTGCCATCGCCATACCAACCGCGTTGGTGATGCCTTGACCTAGTGGGCCCGTCGTCGTCTCAACACCCGGCGCATAACCATATTCTGGGTGACCTGGGGTTTTAGAGTGTAACTGACGGAAGTTTTTCAGATCATCAATTGATAACTCGTAACCGCTTAAGTGAAGCAGAGAATAAATCAACATAGAACCGTGGCCGTTTGACAAAATAAAACGATCACGATCAGCCCATTCAGGGTTTTGTGGATTGTGATTTAGGTGAGAGCGCCAAAGTACTTCGGCGATATCAGCCATACCCATAGGGGCGCCTGGGTGACCAGAGTTGGCTTGTTGAACACCATCCATGCTAAGGGCACGGATTGCATTAGCTAATTCTTTACGAGACGACATGTCTGCTCCTGAGTGCATTAAGCGAATTTCAAGTTGATTCCTTGCTGAATAAAGTCAGCGGCGAGCATTGTCGCAAAGCCCCCCAACCTCTGCAAACGTTTTACCGTCATTTTGAGCATTTTTACTGGGTTTTTTTTACCCGTTCCATTGTGATACCTCCAAAATGCGCAAACGTTTGGCTATAACATAAAAGTAAAAATCGCTTGATTCTCAAACATCGATGACTAGAATAGACGTCTAGATGTAGATACACCTACAAAATATCATTGTATTTTTTATAGGCGAGCACAATATTGCTGGCCTTATTTAACTGTAATTGGAGCTCTCATGGCTAAGCACCTGTTCACTTCTGAATCTGTTTCAGAAGGACATCCTGATAAAATTGCTGACCAAATTTCTGATGCTGTACTTGACGCGATTCTAGAACAAGACCCGAAAGCGCGTGTTGCTTGTGAAACGTATGTAAAAACAGGCATGGTAATGGTTGGTGGTGAAGTCACGACCTCAGCGTGGGTAGACATCGAAGAGATCACTCGTGAAACGGTACGCGAAATTGGCTACGTTCACTCAGATATGGGCTTTGATGCCGATTCTTGTGCGGTACTAAACACCATTGGTAAACAATCTCCAGATATCAACCAAGGCGTTGATAAAGCCGATCCTAAAGATCAAGGCGCGGGTGACCAAGGTATCATGTTTGGTTACGCAACCAACGAAACGCCAATCCTAATGCCAGCGCCGATTACTTACTCTCACTTACTTGTGAAAAAGCAAGCTGAAGTTCGTAAGAGCGGTAAACTTGATTTCCTTCGTCCAGATGCGAAATCTCAAGTTACCTTCCAATACGACCAAGGTAAGATTGTTGGTATCGATGCGGTTGTACTTTCAACTCAGCACTGCGATTCAGTCACAACACCAGACCTTCGTGAAGCCGTAATGGAAGAGATCATCAAGCCAGTGCTTCCTGCTGAATGGATCAATAAAGACACCAACTTCTTCATCAACCCAACTGGTCGTTTTGTTATCGGCGGCCCTATGGGTGACTGTGGTCTTACGGGTCGTAAAATCATCGTTGATACTTACGGCGGCGCAGCTCGCCACGGTGGCGGGGCATTCTCTGGTAAAGATCCATCAAAAGTTGACCGCAGTGCCGCATACGCAGCACGTTATGTAGCAAAAAATATTGTTGCTGCTGGCATGGCGGATCGTTGTGAAATTCAATTGTCGTACGCTATCGGTGTTGCTGATCCAACTTCAATCATGGTTGAAACATTTGGTACTGAGAAAGTCGCACACGACATCATCATTGAAGCGGTTCGTCAAAACTTCGACCTGCGTCCATACGGTCTTCAAGAAATGCTGAACCTGCTTCAGCCTATCTACAAGCAGACTGCTGCATACGGTCACTTCGGCCGTGAAGAATTCCC
The DNA here is from genome assembly GCF_050337205.1 of Vibrio nomapromontoriensis. NCBI lineage: Bacteria > Pseudomonadati > Pseudomonadota > Gammaproteobacteria > Vibrionales > Vibrionaceae > Vibrio > Vibrio nomapromontoriensis. Next base: position 76,809 of record NZ_JAKJSS010000006.1, on the reverse strand, counting down.
TTGGGAAGCGACAGATAAAGCGGCAATCCTACGTGATTTTGCTGGCATTAAATAACGCCGTCCGTTAGCACGTATCGCTATAGACTCAAGCACGCAAGCCCTCAAAAAATATTTGAGGGCTTTTTTTTACTATTGCTAGTTATTTCAATCACTTTGTTGCACAAGTGTTAAATCACCTCTTTATAGCCCATCTTTTCTACCCTACAAAAATTGTGTTTTCTCCCGACTAGGTCAATAGTTAACCTTAAGAGTAATGATGCAGAATGAGAATTACGCTAACTCATCGACACGTATCCTTAACTCCATTCTGGGAACACGCTGTGCCAATACCGTGATCAAATGATCATACGGCTCGTTAATGTCCCTTAAATCAGAGACGAAGGCCAGATTGTCAAATCAGGGAGGACATATGCCTCGAACCGCTCAGACAGAAGACTTCCACAAGAAACACGAAGTCAAAGATAAAGATTACGCTAAAACCATACCTTGTAATCAAGTCAGTATTTCTGCGCCATTTCACTGGCTAGCACTAGGACTGCATGACTTAGTTAGAATGCCCGTCATCAGCGCCTTTTATGGACTGTGCTTTACCGCAGCAGCTGTCGCGATTGTTCAATTAGTACAATGGCAAGGCACCCATTTGGTTATCATGCCAAGCCTTGTCGTGTATATGCTCATAGGCCCCTTCCTTGCTTTAGGGCTTTATGACGCTGCATGGGAGAGAGAGAAAGGTCGTAAGGCCAGCTTATTTCATTCTATGAAAGCCATTGGACGCAACTCCACCTCACAATGGGCATTTGCCGTATTGCTGGCTGTTGCTATGATATTTTGGATGAGAATAGCGGCGCTTTTACATGCACTCTACCCATCCGTTCAAGGTGCGCCGTTGACAGAGTTTGCTCCATTTCTCATTACGGGCTCCATAATTGGTTTTGTCATCGCGAGCATCATATTCAGTTTATCGGCTTTCTCCATTCCACTAATGATGGAGCGTCGAGTCGATGTGATGACGGCGGTTTTCACCAGTTTTAATGCGGTCAAATCAAATATCCCAGCCATGATTGTCTGGGCATTCATTATTTGCGGCGGAATACTGATCGGCTTTGCCACCTTTGGGCTAGGAATGATCGTCACCATGCCAATATTAGGTTACGGTACTTGGCATGCCTATCATGAAGTCATTAAGAAAAGACACCATACGTAGTCTTGCTTTACTCACTCGCTAACCTACAATAACGCCCTTCTATAGGGCGTTATTAGGTTTAACAATGGCTCCATTGACAACTGACTTACACTATCGAGCATCAAAGCGTTTGGCTGAGTGTATGGCCATTGCCGAGCAGCATTTCCAACAGGCTCTGCCTATACCGACACTCAGTTTTAAGTTGAGAGGTAAAGCGGCGGGCAAGGCCTATCTGCAGTCATGGGAAATTAGACTTAACCCAATCCTCTTTACAGAAAACAGCGACACTTTTATAGAAGAGGTGATCCCACACGAGATCGCCCACTTGCTCGCCTTTAAGTTCTATGGTCGCGTTCCTGCTCACGGCGCTCACTGGCAATCCATAATGCACCACGTATTTAATGTTTCGCCTAAAACCACACATGCCATGGATGTCACATCAGTACAGGGCAAAACATTTGAATATCAATGCCAGTGCTCAACCTACCCGTTGACGATTCGCCGACACAACAAAGTACAACGGCAACAAGCACGCTACTTATGTCAAAAATGTCGCGGTGCTCTTCAATTCTCGGGTAAGCAGCTTAGCTAGTATCCACTAAGTCGCTAATATCAAATAAGGTAGTAGTCATAGGCTAAAGTGCGATCTACACTAGGTTACCTAGCACTTTTATCAGACTTATAAATGACCATTCGCGTGACTTCAGCCCTTGTATTAGGCCTACTTTTTCTGCCCTTAACCGTACAATCAGCACCACCGAGTAGCTTTAGCTCAGCCAAAAGGCAAGCGGTTAAAATCTACGCCGATCACCCTATTAGCTTTTACTGCGGTTGTGATATTCAGTGGCAAGGAAAAAAAGGCACGCCTGATCTTGCCTCTTGTGGCTATCAAGTTCGTAAGCAGCTAAAACGCGCCAGTCGTATTGAATGGGAACATGTTGTCCCAGCGTGGCAATTTGGCCACCAGCGTCAATGTTGGCAGGAGGGCGGTCGAAAGAATTGCACCAAAAATGACAAAACATTCCGGTTAATGGAAGCGGATCTTCATAACCTGACGCCAGCTATTGGCGAAGTGAATGGCGATCGCTCCAATTACAATTTTAGTCAGTGGAATGGCATTGATGGTGTGAGCTACGGTCGATGCGAAATGCAGGTCAATTTCAAACAACGTAAAGTGATGCCACCAGATCGCGCGAAAGGGTCGATTGCTCGCACCTATCTTTATATGAGCCAAGAGTATGGCTTTACGTTGTCAAAGCAGCAAACACAGCTTATGAATGCGTGGAATCGCTCTTATCCCGCTGATGCATGGGAGTGTGAGCGCGACAAACGTATTGCCTCTCGACAAGGCAACAACAACCCTTTTGTTGTAGCAGCCTGCCGTGATCGCTCATAGCACCGACTCGTTGACTATTTTAGCCAGCAAGCCCTTGTAATTTCTGGGGCTTGCATCCATGTTATACCTCAATACCTTTTTGTTCGTTGGAAGCTACTATGCGCATACCTCGTATTTATCACCCTGAAACCATCGTAGACTTGGGTCGACTCGCACTGAGTGAGGATGCGTCCAATCACATTGGCCGTGTATTACGAATGAAAGAAGGCCAAGACGTATTACTCTTTGATGGCAGTGGGCATGAATTCCCTGCTACCATAGATGAAGTCACAAAAAAATCGGTCACCGTCGCCTTAACCAACAAAGTTGCTAACAGCATTGAGTCTCCGCTCGATCTGCATTTAGGGCAAGTGGTCTCTCGCGGCGACAAAATGGAATTTACCATTCAAAAGTCCGTTGAATTAGGCGTCAATACCATCACTCCGCTTATTTCAGAGCGTTGCGGTGTAAAACTGGATCCCAAGCGCTTTGAAAAAAAGATGCAGCAATGGCAAAAGATCGCCATTAGCGCCTGTGAGCAGTGCGGCCGCAATACGGTGCCAACCATACGCCCAATCATGTCATTAGAACAATGGTGTGCAGAGCCCTCTGAAGCGCTAAAACTCAATTTACACCCTAGAGCAAAATACTCGATTAACACACTACCTGAACCAATTAACAAGGTCAGACTGTTGATAGGCCCTGAAGGTGGCTTGTCACCTCAAGAGATCGAGATGACGGAACAATACCAATTTGAAGAAACCCTGCTTGGCCCCCGCGTACTGAGAACAGAAACCGCTGCCCTAACAGCGATCACTGCCCTTCAAGTACGCTTTGGCGATTTAGGCTAACTGGAGAATACGCATGATTAAACTCGGAATTGTAATGGACCCTATCTCGTCCATTAATATCAAGAAAGACTCTAGCTTTGCCATGATGCTCGAAGCGCAGCGTCGTGGCTATGAAATCCATTATATGGAAATGCAAGACCTGCACCTTGACCAAGGCGTTGCGGTTGCGGATACAAAAACCGTAACACTTAAAGAAGATCCGGCAAGCTGGTATGAGTTTACCTCAGAGCAGACGATTGAACTTGCCGATCTTGACGCGGTGCTAATGCGTAAAGATCCTCCTTTTGATACTGAGTTTATCTATGCGACCTATATTCTTGAACGAGCAGAAGAGAAAGGCACATTAATCGTTAACAAGCCGCAAAGCTTGCGCGACTGTAATGAAAAGCTCTTTACGGCGTGGTTCCCTGAACTCACCCCAACCACTATCGTGACCCGTAAAGCGGAAAAAATTAAAGCTTTCCGTGATACTCATGGTGATGTAATCCTAAAGCCGTTAGACGGTATGGGCGGCGCTTCCATTTTCCGCGTCAAGCAAGATGATCCAAACGTGTCTGTGATTATTGAAACACTCACCAATCACGGGCAAAACTACGCAATGGCGCAGACTTTTGTTCCAGATATCAGTAACGGTGATAAACGTATTCTTGTGGTTGACGGTGAGCCAATGCCATATTGTCTTGCTCGCATCCCGGCAAAAGGGGAGACACGTGGCAACCTTGCAGCAGGTGGAACTGGCGAAGCTCGTCCACTAAGTGAGACAGATAAACAAATTGCCCTAGCGGTTGCTCCCACTTTGAAGGAGAAAGGGTTAATATTTGTAGGTCTTGATGTCATTGGCGATAAGCTGACAGAAATCAATGTGACGAGCCCAACCTGTATTCGCGAGATTGAAGCGGCATTTGATGTTTCTATTACCGGTAAACTGATGGATGCCATTGAACGCCGATTAGGTAAATAACTGGGGTTTATACCGATGGTGAATACCCTAGTATAAGCCGGCGGTTATTACTAATGGTGAGCACCACTGGTCCCAAACCATGTCACGTTAGGAGGCGAAAATGAACTTAGCCAATCATTTTCTTGTAGCAATGCCCGGGATGAAAGACCCTTATTTTCAACGCACGGTTATCTATGTGTGCGAGCACAATGACGATGGTGCGATGGGGATTATCATCAATACCCCGATTGATGTCACCGTGGCCAACATGCTTTTACAAGTACAAAATGAGCTACCTATCGCCTCCCAAACACAACATAGTAAAAGCCTAGATGAACCGGTTTTAAATGGGGGCCCAGTCTCTGAAGACCGAGGCTTTATCCTGCATAAACCTAAAGATAAATATCAATCCAGCATTCAAATTACCGAAAAAATTTCCGTTACTACATCTAAAGATATCCTCGCGGTACTCGGCACTGACGCTCAACCAGAAAACTATTTGGTTGCCTTAGGCTACGCTGGGTGGGAGGCGGGTCAATTGGAAACGGAATTGGCGGATAACTCTTGGCTAACGATTGAAGCGGACACCAGCGTGATCTTTGATACGCCCGTCAAAGATCGCTGGCACAGCGCGGTCCAAATGCTCGGTATTGATATTGCACACCTCTCCACTCAAGTTGGGCACGCATAGTCATGACAACAAGAACCATACTCGCCTTTGATTTTGGTACCAAAAGTATCGGAAGTGCCATAGGGCAAGAAGTTACAGGGACCGCAAATCCTTTAAAGGCATTTAAAGCCAAAGATGGAATTCCCAACTGGGATGACATTGAGAAAACGATTAAAGAGTGGCAACCCGATTTAATCGTTGTTGGATTACCGACCGATCTTCATGGCAAAGATCTCGAGAGCATTACCCCAAGAGCGAAAAAATTTGCTAATCGATTGCACGGTCGTTTTGGTCTGCCCGTAGAGCTTCAAGATGAGCGCTTATCAACGACAGAAGCGAGAGCTGATCTGTTTAGTATGGGCGGTTATAAAGCTCTATCGAAAGGCAATGTCGATTGTCAATCGGCAGTCGTAATTCTAGAAAGCTGGTTTGAGGCGCAATGGGGCTAGGCTCGCGTCAAGTCGCTGACATATCCTCGTTCACTTTAAAGCAAGACAAACAATAGATACAAAAAAGGATGGCTAAAGCCATCCTTTTTTACTTTCATCGACCAATTAGTCCACTTTTAGCTCTTGAAGCATCGAGTCAGGCAATGCCAATTCATCGTTTTTATTTACTTGAATACCTGCTGCAATGATCGTCGTAGCAATCGATTTAGCCTCTTCTAGAGAGTGCATCGCGGCCGTACCACATTGGTACTCATTCAACTCAGGGATCTTATTTTGGCTTTCTACTTTTAGTACGTCTTGCATTGAGTCTAACCATGCTTGTGCAACATCGGACTCAGAAGGCGTGCCAATCAAACTCATGTAAAAACCAGTACGGCATCCCATTGGAGAAATGTCGATAATTTCAACTTGGTCACCATTTAGATGCGCACGCATAAAGCCCGCATACAAATGCTCAAGTGTATGAATCCCTGTTTCAGACAAGATATCTTTATTAGGAACAGTAAAGCGAAGATCGAACACAGTGATCGTATCCCCTTTTGGGGTTTGCATCGTTTTTGCCACGCGCACAGCAGGAGCGTGCATTTTAGTGTGATCGACGGTAAAGCTATCCAATAAAGGCATCGTTATTTCTCCGTTAAGGCTTCAAGAGGTGAAGCTCTGAATTCATTAGTGTGTGATTATTGTAAAAGCACAGCACACACGGTGCAAGCCGAGTATTATCAGGCTCGGCTTACGTACAAATTGACTTAGTGCCGTACTAGTCAATTTTTGTTTGAAGGTGAGCAAAGTAATCGGCCAAAAACTCATCAAAGCCTTGCGTATCTGCTGCTTCAATGTCTTTTTGCGCCGCAAATGAGCGAGTCACTTCTTCTTCCATCATCGCCTCACTATAAGTGCGATAACGTTGTTCTGTGTTGCTATTTCGGTATTTTTTACCCAGTTCACAGCCCACTTTTCCTAAACCACCTAATTCTTTCGTCATCGCCAATAACTGACCGGAAATAGTTTGCTGAGGATCATCATTCCATTGTTCTAACAAGTTGCACACCGCGACATAATCATCACTACCGTGCGCTTCATCCATGACAATAGCTATACTGCGAAGATCTTCAAAGACGCGCTTAACCCAAAGCTGGCTAGAGAGTTTTTCACCTTCACAACCAATTTTAAGCTCCAAGCCTTTTTTACGCCCTTCAAGAATGACTTTGTTCCAGTTCTGACGCCAGCATTCCAGCTCACAATCATCCATCGGCTCTGAATCTTTCAGCGCACACCACGTGATAAATAGATCGAGGAAACGAATCTGCTCTTTTGTAATACCAATAGGACTAAATGGATTCACATCCAACGAACGGACTTCAATGTATTCAACACCGGCTCTCGATAGCGCTTCAGACGGTTTTTCCCCGTTTTTCGCTACTCGCTTTGGTCGAATGGGTGCATAGAGCTCATTTTCAATTTGCAGAACGTAATCATTTAATTGACGGTATTCACCGTCAACTTTGACACCAATTTTGGCAAAGTCATCCGATGGGGTATGAATCGCTTCATTCAACCCTTCTAAATATTGATTTAGGCTGTTAAAACCGATTTTTAGCGAGCTTTGCGCATTGTTGGTATAGCCCAAATCACTCAGGCGTAATGACGTCGCTTCAGGGAGATAAAGCGTCCCGCCAATTTTCTCAAACGGTAACGCACTCTCTTTTCCTTGTACAAACGAACTACACAAGGCTGGCGACGCGCCAAAGAAATAAGGAATTAACCACCCAAAACGGTAGTAGTTGCGAATTAAGCCAAAATACCCTTCCGATTTAGATGCTTGACGAGATGTCTCATCTTGTTCGCCATATAGTGCATCCCAAAAAGACTCTGGGAACGAAAAGTTAAAGTGCACACCTGAGATAACCTGCATCAAACTGCCATAACGGTGCTTTAAACCTTGTCGGTACAAGGTTTTCATTCGCCCTGCATTCGAACTGCCGTACTGAGCAAGGGCAATATCATCTTCTTTGCCGACGTAGCAAGGCATCGAAAGCGGCCATAGCTTTTCGTTGTCTAACTTCGCTTGAGTGAAGTGATGAATATCTGACAATTGATTAACGAGAGTATCCACGTCGTGGGAGACTGGCGTAATAAACTCGAGTAATGATTCAGAAAAGTCCGTTGTAATATATTCATTCGTCAGCGCAGAACCTAGCGCTGTAGGGTGAGGCGTCATAGCCAACTGGCCATCTTCGGTATAACGTAACGTCTCTCTTTCTACACCGCGACCAAACTCTTTAAAGACAGTCTGATCTTTAGCAACCTGCTCCAGTCGCGTAGCAAAATTAGTCAAAATGCGATTCGCTTATATGTTGTTGTTCCAATTGAGGGCTAGGTGAAACATTATCAATGCCACTCCTATCCCCCCTATATGGTCACTCTATTGAGAGATTTCAAGCATTTCAATTGGAATATTCAGTTTCTCTAATTGTGGTTTTAATGTCTTGGCATCACCCACAACAATAATTTGATACTGGCTTGGGTCAAACCATTTTGCCGCTAAGGTATCCAACTCTGATTTCTTAACGGTTTCAACGATCTCATTACGCTGCTTGAGGTAATCTCTGTCTAAACTATAGGTCAAAATACTCGACAGTAAGCTGGCTTTTTGACTTGGTGTTTCATAGGTCAGTGCATCTTGCTGACCTACGGCTAATCGCATGAAATTCAGTTCTTCTTCTGTCATGCCATGTTCGCTGTAGTTTGCTAACTCTTTAAGCAACTCTTCAATGGAAGGAATGGTTGAGTCGGCACGCACTTGCGCACTAAAGACGATCGCGCCCACTTCGCGGTTACTCGCAAAGTAACCACTCGCACCATAAGTGTAGCCTTTATCTTCACGTAAATTCTGATTAATACGACTATTAAAGTTACCCGCTAAGTTAAAGTTAGCTAGGCGGCTCAAGTATAATTCCCCCGTGGCATCAAAGCGCATTCCTTGCCGTACCAATCGGACAATGCTCTGTGGCGCGGCGGGTTTATCCACCAAATAAATATGCTGACCAGCTAACGGCTTCACCGCTTCTGGCGCCAAAAGAGGGGCAGCTGCACCCTGCCAGTTTTTCCAAAAGCCAAGATTTTGCTCTATCTGTTTACGGCTTACATCACCAACCACCACAATTTGCGCACTTTGCGGCGTGTAGTGCGAACGATAGAAGGCTTTAACTTCATCGAGTGTAATGGAGGCAATCGACGACTCTGATCCGTCAGAAGAACGCCCAAAGACCGTATCACCAAACAGCACATCACGTGTTGCTTGCGATGCCATCCAACTTGGTTTCTGATGCTGATACACCAACCCTTCTAACATTTGCGCTTTCAAACGGTCAAAATCACTTTGCTTCATCGCAGGATTAAACAACACGTCTTGAACTAACGCCAATGTTTGAGTCAGGTTCTTCTCTAATGACGACACGGTGACTTGTGTCGTGTAGGAGCCAGCGCTAATACTAATTTGGCTACCAAGCTGGTCAAGCTTCGCTTGCAGTTCTTCCACACTTAATGTTGTTGTGCCCTCTTCCATCATGGAGGCTGTCATGCCAGCAAGGCCTTCTTTGCCTCTCTCGACGTAACGCTCTCCCGCTGGTAACTGAAAATGTATTTCTACCGTTGGTGTTTCTGAGCTCACTGTACCAAGTAGCTCACTACCGTTATCAAAGTGTATTTGATACAAATCTGGCATGGTCGCTTTTACAGCCTGCGCCACTTCTGGCATCGCGCTGCGATCAAAATCATCAACCGGACGGCGGAACGTTAATTGATCTTCGGTCACTTTTGCATAACTCGGCAATGTCCGTTGAGGGGTTTCAAAGTTAGCCTGTTGTACTGCCATATCCGACTGCCCACTCGGCACGACACTTAATGTCACTTTCGGTTTGTTGTTGATGAATTGATTGTAAGCCGCTTTAACATCTTCAGGTGTGACAGCACGGATCTGAGTGAGCTGCTGTTCTAATCTGTCTGGTTGATTAAAGAAGGTTTGGTTAGACGCAAGCTGCGTGACTTTACCTTTAACACTTTGCAACGCAAAGACTGAGCCTGATTCAGACAATCCCGTGATCTGATCTAAACGAGCCTGACTAATGCCTTCTTTTTCAAACTCATCCAGCGTGCTCAACAATTCTTGATAAAGTGCTTTTAAACCATCTTTATCTGTTGAAGCGCCCATTGCATACACAAAGAAATTGCATGACAACTCATTACATTCGGTAAAAGCACCTGCATCGAGCGCTTTCTGAGTCTTAATCAACTTTTGATACAGTAATCCATTCGTCCCGCCACCAATAGCATCAGCCATTGCTTCGAGTGTGGCTTGATTGTCAGCCCCTCTATAGCTATTGGTCGGCCAGCCTATGACAACCATAGGTTGACGAATTCGGTCTTCCAACGTGACATAACGATCATTGGGAACAATCGCTGGCTGTTTCGGCGCCTTATCAACACTTGGACCTTTAGGAATGGATCCGTAGTACTTATTAATCCACTGCAGTGTCTGCGCGGTATCGATATCGCCACCAATCGTTAATACCGCATTATTCGGGCCATACCAACGTAAAAAGAACGCTTTCAAATCATTCACGTCAACACGATCTAAATCTTCCACATAACCAATTGGCTGCCACGAATATGGGTGCCCTTCTGGATACATGGCTTCACCCATTTTTTCCCAAACTAAGCCGTAAGGGCGATTATCGTAATTTTGTGCGCGTTCATTTTTTACTGTATCTCGCTGGATCTCAAATTTGTGCTGAGAAACCGCGCCCAGTAAAAAACCCATACGATCGGCTTCAAGCCATAGAATTTTTTCTAATTGGTTAGCCGGTACGGTTTCAAAGTAATTTGTACGATCGCGTGTCGTCGTACCATTAAGCGTACCTCCGGCTTCGGTGATAATCTTAAAATGCTGCTGATCACCAACGTGTTCCGAGCCTTGAAACATCATATGCTCAAAAAAATGTGCAAAGCCTGACTTACCCACTTCTTCGCGCGCAGAACCAACATGATAAGTGACATCGACATGCACTAACGGATCGGAATTATCTGGGGCAAGAATGACAGTCAATCCATTATCTAGCTGGTACTTCGAGTACGGAATCATCGTTTTACTCGGATCTGGCTTCGCTTCTTCAATAAGGCGAACACCATCAGGCAAATCAGCTGTCGTTGATGTTGTGGTATCACTACTACAACCGTAAATAAAGACTAACGACATCATGCCGAGCCAGATCTTTTTCATATATGCTCCTTAGAAGAGACCAAAGAAGATCGCTGCCAATGCAGCGTAGCGAAGCGCCTTACCAATTGCGATAAGTACAACACAAGGAAGAAATTTCATTCTTAACCACCCTGCGGCTAAACACAGGGGGTCACCAATGACAGGTAGCCAACTGAACAACAGCGTCCAGTAACCGTATTTTTGTATCCATGCTATGGCTTTATGACCATGCTTTTCGTTTTGAGTTCGATTTGGTAACCAAAGACCAATCCAATAATTCGTCAGCCCACCTAGAGTGTTACCAATCGTCGCCACCAAAATAACGGTCAAAGTACTGTACTGACCCAGACTTAACGTTGCAACTAATCCAGCTTCCGACCCACCGGGTAGCAACGTCGCACTTAAAAAACCGGAGATAAATAAAACCGCTAGCGCAGAGTCGGCAAACCAAGACTGCGCAAGATATTGAGAAAACGACTCTAACATTGCATATCCAATAAGACTTTCCCACGAGTGCGGCTGGTTTCAACTTGCTTATGAGCGTTAATAACATCATGCCATGGGAAAATGTGCTGTATTTCTGTTTTCAGTAAACCGACTCCGACCATATATAGCAATGTCTCCATCTGTTTAGGGTCTGGCGACACCAACATGCCGCTGGCACTAAAACCTAGCAGCGTCGCTTTCTCACAGACGAGTTCAGCCGTCACTGTAGGAATGGTGATCACTCGTGCATGGTCTTTTAAACACTTCAATGCATCAAGTGCAACATCTCCGCCAACAAGATCAATCAGGACATCGATATCAGATAACCGTTCCGAGGCAGGTGCAAATTGATAGTTAATCGCGTGTGCACCAAGCGTCGCCAGATAGTCTAAATTAGCTTCACTGCATGTGGTATACACTTCCGCTTTTGTCGCAATCGCAATTTGCACCGCAATATGCCCCACACCACCCGCTCCTGCTAAAATAAGTACACGCTCGCCTTCTTTAACTTGCGCTTTATTAATCGCTTGAGCGGCAGTTTGACCAGCTAAAGGCAATGCCGCCGCCGCTTCTAAGGTCACTGTGCTAGGGACTGAGGATAGCTCGCTCTCTGGGACGCAAACGTATTGGCTATACCCCCCACCTCGAACTGGAAACCCAATAAAGCCTGCCACTTCATCACCAACAGAGAAACGGGATACATTGTCGCCGCACTGCTCGATTTTCCCCGAAATGTCATATCCAGGCACCCAAGGCAAGTTATCTTTATTCTCACTGGCTGCCCAACCAAGACCCGCCCGTGTTTTGACATCAATTGGATTAATGCTAGAAAAAGCGACTCTGACTAGCACTTCCCCCTTGCGGGGTGTTGGCATGTCAATCTCACGCGTTTGGAGCACCTCTGGAGCGCCAAATTCAGGGATTACAATTTGTTTGCATTGCATGTCACTATCCTTTTTTCGTGCAGTGACAACATATTAGCCATTTAGTACCCAGACTACTAGGTCATTAAATCAACCATTCACTGCCGCTATGTAACAAAATAAGCGCCAGATATCGTATCTGAAATACGACAGGCAACAAAAAGGGGAAGCTTAGCTCCCCCCTTTTACTATCTAGCAACCTGATTAGCCAACCAGCGCCAGTAGTATGCCTGCCGCAACGGCTGAGCCTAATACACCAGCAACATTTGGTCCCATCGCATGCATCAACAAGAAGTTTTGTGGGTTGGCCTCTAAACCAACTTTATTCACAACTCGCGCTGCCATCGGTACCGCAGAAACTCCTGCTGCGCCAATGAGTGGGTTAATGTCCTCTTTAGAGTACTTATTAAGAAGCTTAGCCATAAGCACGCCTCCGGCAGTACCAATACTAAATGCCACGGCCCCTAAGGCTAAAATGCCTAAGGTTTCAAAGTTTAAGAACTGATCCGCCTGTAACTTTGAACCAACACCTAACCCTAAAAAGATAGTTACGATATTGATAAGTTCGTTTTGCGCGGTTTTGGATAGACGATCAACGACACCAGCCTCACGCATCAAGTTACCAAGACAAAACATTCCGACCAATGGCGTTGCTGAAGGTAAGAACAAGATAGTCATCAACAAGACAGCTAGAGGAAAGAGGATCTTCTCACCTTTACTAACATGACGCAGCTGAGCCATTTTTATCTTGCGCTCTTCCGGAGTCGTCAGTGCTTTCATGATAGGCGGCTGAATTATCGGTACCAATGCCATGTAACTATACGCAGCAACCGCGATGGCTCCCAATAAATCTGGGGACAAACGGCTGGCTAAGAAAATAGCCGTCGGCCCGTCGGCACCACCAATAATGGCAATCGACGCCGCATCTGGCATAGAAAACTCCATACCAGGCACGTAGTTAAGTAAAATTGCGCCAAATAGCGTTGCAAAAATACCAAACTGAGCCGCAGCGCCTAGCCATAACGTTTTCGGGTTGGCAATTAATGCCCCGAAATCGGTCATAGCGCCAACGCCCATAAAGATTAGCAATGGAAAAACGCCAGTTTCAATACCGATGTAATACACGTAGTACAATAAACCGCCAGGATCGGTAAATCCAGCATTAGGGATGTTAGCGAGTACTGCGCCAAAGCCGATCGGCAATAGTAACAGTGGTTCAAAGCCCTTCTTTATCGCTAAAAACAGCAATAAACCACCGACTAACATCATACAGATCTGGCCAAACTCAAAGTTAGCGATCCCTGTTTCTGACCATAAGGTCATCAATCCGTCCATGGTACTCCCTTACGCCAAACTAACGAGAGGTGCGCCAACGGTAACCGCATCGCCCTCTTTGACATGTATATCGTGCACCACACCACTTTGTGCTGCTCGGACTTCTGTTTCCATTTTCATGGCTTCTAAAATCAGTAGTACGTCGCCCTCTTCCACCTGAGCACCGGACGCGACGTTAACCTTAAAGATATTACCTGCCAACGGTGCACCCACCGCTTCTACGTTCGTAGCCGCAACTGGGGCTGCTTGTACAGGAGCGGCGGCCGCTGAAGGCGTTACTGATGTGAGTTCACCTTTAGGACCGACTTCAACATCATAAACTTGTCCATCAACCTTCACGCTATAAGACTCAATCCCACCACTGCTCGGTGCCGGAGACGCTGCTTGAGCAACTGGTTTCGCTGTTTCTAACGTCGGTGCTGGTTCAAATGCATCGGGGTTGTGACGATTTTTTAAGAACTTTAACCCTACTTGTGGGAATAAAGCATACGTCAATACATCATCAACCGTATCCTCTGCTAAGGAAATCCCCTCGGATTTAGCTTTAACGAGCAGCTCATCGGTTAATGTATGCATTTCCGCTTCTAATCGATCCGCAGGACGACAAGTAATAGGCTCTGCACCATCGAGTACTTTCGCTTGTAGCTCGGCGTTCACTGGTGCTGGCGCAGTTCCGTACTCACCTTTGAGGACACCAGCAGTCTCTTTAGTGATACTCTTATAACGCTCACCAGTCAGCACATTAATGACCGCTTGAGTACCGACAATTTGCGATGTTGGCGTGACCAATGGAATATGCCCTAAGTCTTCGCGTACGCGAGGGATCTCTTCAAGTACTTCATCAAGACGATCAGCGGCGCCCTGCTCTTTAAGTTGACCTTCCATGTTAGTCAACATGCCACCCGGAACCTGAGCAATCAAAATACGCGAATCGACACCTTTCAGTTGTCCTTCCCATTTTGCGTATTTTTTACGAACTTCTCTAAAGTAAGCCGCGATAGGCTCAATTTGTTCTAGTTTGAGGTTAGTATCACGCTCAGTCCCTTGTAACATCGCCACCACGGTTTCAGTTGGTGTATGACCATAAGTCTGACTCATTGATGAAATAGCGGTATCTAAGATATCAATACCGGCCTCAACCGCTTTTACTGCCGTTGCAGCAGATAAACCCGTTGTAGCATGGCAATGCAACGCGAGTGGCACATCACAAGACTCTTTAATTCTAGTAATAAGATCTTCTGCTTCATAAGGTTTTAAAAGACCTGCCATGTCTTTTATACAAAGAGAGTGACAGCCAAGATCTTCAAGGCGTTTCGCTAGATCAACCCAAGTATTCGTGTTGTGTACTGGGCTTGTGGTGTAAGACAATGTTCCTTGTGCATGGGCACCCACGTCAACGGTTGCCTTCACTGCTTTTTCAAAGTTGCGAACATCGTTCATCGCATCAAAGATACGGAAAACATCCATGCCATTTGCATGAGCACGTTCAACAAACTTTTCCACTACGTCATCAGCATAATGGCGGTAACCCAATAAATTCTGACCACGCAGAAGCATTTGCATGGGCGTATTTGGCATTGCCTTCTTTAGTTCACGTAAGCGCTCCCAAGGATCTTCACCCAAGAAACGAATACATGAATCAAAAGTGGCACCGCCCCATGTTTCCAACGACCAGTAGCCGACTTTATCCAGCTCGGCGGCAATAGGTAACATATCTTCAATTCGCATACGGGTAGCAAACAGCGACTGATGGGCGTCACGAAGTACCACGTCCGTGATAGCTAGTGGTTTAGACATGCTCATTAACTCCTTTTAATCTTAACTCAATCTATTTTGCGGCCGAAGTGCGGTATTGGTGTACGGCTGCAGAAATAGCAGCGACAACACTTGGGCTAACAGTATTCGACGGGGATAGTGATGGTTTAGTTTGTTTTGGGGCAGCGATCGGCTCTGGCGCTTCTTCTGGCACCAATTTCGACATTAACCGAACGAGATAAACAAGAATAGTTAGAAATACGAATACAACGGACATGCCCGTTAGCATTAGGGTAGCCGCATCGCCTAGCAGGCTTCCAATATTAGTCATTTTGCGTCCTTTCTTTGTCATCCTGACAAGTCATTCAACCAAGTACTAGGCATCATTGCCTAAGGTTAGATATGCATACGTTCTTACATTGCTTCCATTGCAAGAGGACTAGGATTATCTCGATTGGTGAAAGTTTGTCAATTTTGTTTAATCTAGAGTTGCCATTAAAACGTTATTCAAACGAAAAACTATGATGAAGGCGACAATTTATCGTGTAAGACACGTTACACAGAACTTCATACTGAGTGAACAACATAACAAAGTAAGGGTTTAAAACTGAGACACGCTTAAAATTACAAGTAACTTTCTTTTAAAAAACAGTCATTTGTAATAATAAGGTTAGCGATATGATAAAATTTTGTTAATAAAAAACCCCGCCAAAGGCAGGGTTTTAAATAAGTGGCGCGTCCTGGAGGATTCGAACCTCCGACCGCCTGGTTCGTAGCCAGGTACTCTATCCAGCTGAGCTAAGGACGCACAGACGTTTAATATTACTATCAAACATTTTCAAATTGTGGCGCGCTCTGGAGGATTCGAACCTCCGACCGCCTGGTTCGTAGCCAGGTACTCTATCCAGCTGAGCTAAGAGCGCACAAAGTTTTAATATCGTATTCTTTTCAAGAAAACCATATCAGGATCTAAGACCCTAAAAGGTGGCGCGTCCTGGAGGATTCGAACCTCCGACCGCCTGGTTCGTAGCCAGGTACTCTATCCAGCTGAGCTAAGGACGCACGGGATGTTTAATATTGCTATCAAACATTTTCCAAATTGTGGCGCGCTCTGGAGGATTCGAACCTCCGACCGCCTGGTTCGTAGCCAGGTACTCTATCCAGCTGAGCTAAGAGCGCACAAGGTTTTGATGTCGTATTCTTTTTCAAGAAAACTGCATCAGGGTCTAAGACCCTAAAAAGTGGCGCGTCCTGGAGGATTCGAACCTCCGACCGCCTGGTTCGTAGCCAGGTACTCTATCCAGCTGAGCTAAGGACGCGCAGTATGCTCGATATTACTATCAAACATTTTCAAATTGTGGCGCGCTCTGGAGGATTCGAACCTCCGACCGCCTGGTTCGTAGCCAGGTACTCTATCCAGCTGAGCTAAGAGCGCGCAGAATGTGAAGCATATCACATTAGATTGTCTTGAGAACAAAAAAATTGACTCAAGGTCAATAATGGCGGTGAGGGAGGGATTCGAACCCTCGATACGGCTATAAACCGTATACTCCCTTAGCAGGGGAGCGCCTTCAGCCTCTCGGCCACCTCACCGTCTTGTATTGCTAATCTTCCTTTGCAAGAGGAAGTGGCGCGCTCTGGAGGATTCGAACCTCCGACCGCCTGGTTCGTAGCCAGGTACTCTATCCAGCTGAGCTAAGAGCGCATCATTTACTTCGCTTTATGAATTCCTTCACAAAATTAAGTAGTGCAAGAATGGCGGTGAGGGAGGGATTCGAACCCTCGATACGGCTATAAACCGTATACTCCCTTAGCAGGGGAGCGCCTTCAGCCTCTCGGCCACCTCACCGTCTTGCGGAGGCACATATTACGATTTACCAAAAATAAGTCAAACACTTTCTTGGCAAAAATTGCAAAAAACAGCTTAACCGTTGGCAAATTAATCAAAGTGCCACATAAGCACATTTTCACTGTTTAAAATTCGCACTAAGTCTAAGACATAATAGCAAATTGTAGATAATAAAAAGGCCAGCAAAATGCTAGCCCTCTTTAAAAGAAATTAGTAGTTGCTAGGTGCAACATTACCATTTCCCTTTTCTGCTTGAATGCGCATGTAAATTTCTTCACGGTGCACTGATACTTCTTTAGGAGCATTAACACCAATGCGAACCTGGTTACCCTTTACACCCAATACAGTAACAGTGACTTCGTCACCAATCATTAATGTTTCACCAACACGGCGAGTCAAAATCAGCATTCTTTGCTCCTTGAGTAATCTCTAATTATCTTGCTACGAAACACATTATCCAACATAAGTTATATTTTCGTAAACTATCTTCTAACAACTATTTACCCCAAATAGGCCAATTTCTCTTCTCTTGAAACGGTGTCATTGGAAATAATGTAGTTATCATGCAGTACGTTAGCCGCTTTGTCGATAGCCTCAGAGGCTATAACGAAAGTAAATGAGTGTTTATCTTCACAAAAGTGTAGAACAGATATTTCCGCCAAGTTGAGAAGTTGTTGAGATTGTGAGGTAAAGGATGGCGAGATATCCCCCACAACGGTCACTAGCCCCACTGGACTTTTTTCTGTCACAGCCTCGGATAACATGGCCATAACTCGATGTATCGCATCAGGCTGAGCAATTAGGATGTAATCAGCGTCATCGGTAATCTGACATTCAATCTCTATACCACATAACTTGATTTGCTGGTCAATACGCTGCTTTTGCTGCAAGGGTATCGATATTGCTAACAAGTGCTTTTGCAATGCGACACCTGAAATACCTGACGCAGGGACTCGCCCCTTAACCAACGTGCCGGCTCCGGACTCAAAACTGGAGAGAACACGTAGAGGAACATCATTCTCCCCAGCATACATCACGCAAGGCAGGTGCAATACCTTTGCCCCTCTTTTCGACATTACCTCCATCGTGGTAAAGTCGATACTCTCTAAACACTTCGCATTCACTACTATACGTGGGTCAGCGGTATAAATGCCGGCTACATCAGTGTAGATTTGGCACTCATCAGCCAACAGCGCACCCGCTAGTGTCACTGCGGTTGTGTCCGACCCTCCCCTTCCCAAAGTGGTAATATCGCCAAGGGCATTAACCCCTTGAAAACCAGCAACAATAACAATGAGATCGTCATCTAGGTAACTCTGTATTGCTTGCGGGTTTATTTCGCTAATCGTGGCGTGGTTATGCAGATTATTTGTCTGGATCTGAGCTTGATGCCCTGTCAATGAGACAGAGTGGTGACCTAATTTACTCAAGGCCATGGCTAACAATGCCATTGACACCTGCTCCCCCGTAGACAGCAGGACATCGAGCTCACGAGCATTCGGTACACTATCAATTTGTTTTGCTAACTCGACTAAGCGATTTGTCTCACCTGACATCGCAGAGACCACAACCACAAGTCGATTTCCCGCAAGTTTAGCTTGAATCACTTGCTCTGCAACACTTTGAATACGCTCAATAGAGCCGACCGAAGTCCCACCAAATTTTTGTACGATTAGCGGTTTTTTCACCAGTTTTCACCATCCCAGACAGCTGTAATGTGTCTCTTACCCACAGGAGCCCTATACCAATTGTCTGCTTAACCTGTCATTGACGCTAGCGACGGTTTAAACATTCGAAGCACAGATAAACTGTTGCGTGGTAATAGAACCATAAAATATAACGCATTGGTTTGTATTGCCATTGACTGCGCTTATCAAAGACACCTTAAAGCAACAATGCCCAATCAATAGCTATTGATTGGGCATTGTATTACGAGCTTAAATCGTTACAAGCGTTCTTCTAACCAAACGCGTACCGACAGAAGCGCTTCTGGCAATGCCTCAACATCTGTGCCTCCAGCTTGGGCCATATCTGGACGGCCACCGCCTTTACCACCAATCTGTTCCGCTACCATCTTAACGAGATCACCCGCTTTGACTTTACCGATAAGATCTTTTGTCACACCAGCAATAAGACCTACTTTTCCATCCGCTACGTTGGCAATCAAAATAACGCCGCTACCCACTTGGTTCTTAGCATTATCGACCATAGTACGTAAGTTTTTATTGTCAGCACCTTCAATCGCTGCGACCAATACTTTTGTCCCTGCGATTTCTTCAACTTTACCCATGATATTGGCACTTTCTGCCGCCGCCATCTTGTCTTTCAGTTGTTGAATTTCTTTTTCAAGCGACTTCGACTTTTGAGCCGACTCTGCAAGTTTAGCTTCTAGTGCATGCTGTTGAGCTTCCACAGCATCAAGTGCTGTTTCACCCGTTACCGCTTCAATACGACGGATCCCGGCAGCAATACCACCTTCTGACGTGATCTTAAACAGACCAATATCACCGGTATTTTGTGCGTGAATACCGCCACACAATTCCGTTGAGAAGTCACCCATTGAAAGTACGCGAACTTCTTCGTCATATTTCTCGCCAAAGAGCGCCATCGCGCCTTTTTTCTTCGCCGATTCAATGTCCATAACTTGAGTTTCAATGCTATGGTTAATTCGAACCTGCGCGTTAACAAGTCGTTCAACTTCTTTAATTTCTGCTTTTGTCATGGCTTCTAAATGAGAGAAGTCAAAACGCAAGCTGTCGGCTTTAACCAAAGAGCCTTTCTGTGCAACATGTTCACCTAATACTTGACGCAATGCCGCGTGCAATAAGTGGGTCGCCGAGTGATTCAAAGTAATCGCAGCGCGACGCTCAGCATCAACGATCGCATCCACATCATCATTTTTAGCAAGCACACCTTCAATCAGCTCGCCATGGTGTGCAATCGCATTACCTAGCTTTTGAGTATCTTCAACTTTGAAGCGTCCTGCCGATGTTTTCAATA
This sequence comes from Vibrio nomapromontoriensis, assembly GCF_050337205.1. Taxonomy (NCBI): domain Bacteria; kingdom Pseudomonadati; phylum Pseudomonadota; class Gammaproteobacteria; order Vibrionales; family Vibrionaceae; genus Vibrio; species Vibrio nomapromontoriensis. The sequence goes on along the minus strand of NZ_JAKJSS010000006.1, from coordinate 56,733 downwards.
CACCAGCATCACCACACTGACCACCAGACTCAGCGTAGAAAGGCGTTTCTTCAAGAATCACAATCGCTTTATCGCCCGCAGAGAGTGCGTCGACTTCGTTGCCTTCAACAAATAGTGCTGCAATCGTGCTAGCACCTTGCGTCGCGCTATAACCACAGAACTCGGTGTTTGTGTCAACTTTAATCGTCGCATTGTAATCAGTACCAAATTGACCCGCTTCGCGAGCACGTTGGCGCTGTGCTTCCATTGCTTTTTCAAAGCCAGCTTCGTCAATAGTAAACTCGCGTTCACGAGCCACATCATTGGTTAAGTCAGCAGGGAAGCCGTAAGTATCGTAAAGCTTAAACACGGTTTCGCCATCAAGGATTTTCTCGTCGCCAAGTGCGTCCAGAGCGTCATTTAGGATGACCATGCCACGCTCAAGTGTGCGGCTAAAGTTTTCCTCTTCGATACGTAGTACTTTTTCAACCAGCGCCTGCTGCTTCTTCAGTTCTTCGCCAGCCGTGCCCATGATCGTAGCCAGAGTGCCAACAAGCTTATAGAAGAACGCACCTTGTGCACCCAGCTTGTTACCGTGACGTACAGCGCGACGAATAATACGACGTAATACGTAACCACGACCTTCATTTGAAGGCATCACACCATCAACGATCAGGAATGAACATGAACGAATGTGGTCAGCAATTACACGTAACGACTGGTTAGACAGGTCTTCATAACCAATCGTCTCTGCCGCGTCTTTGATTAGTGTTTGGAAAACATCGATTTCATAGTTGGAGTGCACCCCTTGCATGATGGCAGAGATACGCTCAATACCCATACCCGTATCTACTGACGGCTTAGGTAATGGCTCCATCGTACCGTCGGCATGACGGTTGAACTGCATAAATACGTTGTTCCAGATCTCGATAAAGCGGTCGCCATCTTCTTCAGGCGTGCCAGGGCGTCCACCCCAAATGTGCTCACCGTGATCATAGAATATTTCCGTACAAGGACCACATGGACCGGTATCACCCATCTGCCAGAAGTTATCTGACTCATAGGCTTTACCGCCTTTCTTATCACCAATACGAATAATACGGTCAGCAGGAATGCCAACTTTTTTATTCCAAATCTCAAACGCTTCGTCATCTGTCTCGTAGATAGTGACTAATAGGCGCTCTTGTGGAAGTTTCAATGCTTCTGTCAGGAATTCCCATGCAAAGCCAATCGCATCTTCTTTGAAGTAATCACCAAAGCTGAAGTTACCCAGCATTTCGAAGAAAGTATGGTGACGAGCAGTAAAACCAACGTTTTCAAGATCGTTGTGTTTACCACCAGCGCGCACACAACGCTGTGACGTCGTCGCACGCGTATAGCTGCGTTTTTCTGAACCTAAGAAGCAGTCTTTGAACTGGTTCATACCGGCGTTAGTGAAAAGCAACGTTGGGTCATTGTGAGGAACCAATGATGAACTTTCTACGATTTGGTGCCCTTTGCTCTCAAAGAACTTAAGGAACGCGTTGCGAACCTCATCTGTGCTCATGTACATGCAGCTTTTCCTGAAATAATTCGAGTTAGATTTTGGGGACATATTGTAACCCCATGAATAAGCATTCGCCTAGTCTTCTCATAAAAAAGGACAGAAACAAAGCGATTTCATCGGTCATGTTAGGCAAGAAAAGTGATGTCTGCTACACAGGCTTTGCCGATAAAAATAATAAAGCCCCGCATTAGCGAGGCTTTATTCAATATTCAATCTATTTTAGGATGAGACAATCTCAGCGTTAGAATTCTTCTTCTGCTGGAGCTTCGCCTTTTTCAGGCTCTTCTGGTAGCGCAGGGGTAAGCAACATTTCACGAAGTTTTGTATCAATCGCTAGTGCAGCCTCAGGGTTTTCACGAAGATATTTACCTGCGTTTGCTTTACCTTGACCAATTTTATCGCCATTGTAGCTGTACCATGCACCTGCTTTTTCAACCAACTTATGTTTCACGCCTAAGTCAATCAACTCACCTTCACGGTTAAAGCCTTTGCCATACAGAATTTGTGTTTCAGCTTGCTTAAATGGCGCAGCAATCTTGTTCTTAACAACCTTAATACGTGTTTCGTTACCAACAATCTCATCGCCTTCTTTGATAGAACCTGTACGACGGATATCAAGACGAACTGATGCATAAAACTTAAGTGCATTACCACCTGTCGTCGTTTCTGGGTTACCAAACATCACACCAATCTTCATACGAATTTGGTTGATGAAAATACACATACAGTTAGATTGCTTAAGGTTACCTGTTAGCTTACGCATTGCTTGAGATAACATACGAGCTTGCAGACCCATGTGGCTATCGCCCATTTCGCCTTCAATTTCAGCTTTTGGTGTTAGTGCTGCAACGGAGTCGACAACCATGACATCAATCGCACCAGAGCGTGCTAATGCATCACAAATTTCAAGTGCTTGCTCACCCGTATCTGGCTGAGAAACCAACAACGCATCGATATCTACACCTAGCTTTTTAGCATAAATAGGGTCTAGCGCGTGTTCAGCATCGATAAAGGCACAAGTTTTACCAGCACGTTGCGCTGCCGCAATCAGTTCGAGTGTTAACGTGGTTTTACCTGATGATTCTGGACCGTAAACTTCAACGATACGTCCCATTGGCAGGCCACCCGCTCCCAACGCGATATCAAGAGAAAGTGAACCCGTTGAGATAGTTTCAACATCCATAGTACGGTTGTCACCAAGGCGCATGATAGAACCTTTACCAAATTGTTTTTCAATCTGACCTAGTGCTGCTGCTAATGCCTTTTGTTTATTCTCGTCCATTACTTTCTCCACAAGTATCCGCTAGGGATAACACGCTATGCGCAATTCTTAAAATAAGTGAGCGGTTAGTATTAAAAGTGACCGCGATATGGTTTTATTATACTGTTGATTCATACAGTGTCTATAGCTGTATGAAAATTTTATTGGTTTATTTAAAAGGGATCCCTTCTAGAAGCGAATGATACAAGATGAGCAAAGCATGCAACACCGCTTGTTGTCTGACTTGCGCACGATCTCCACTAAAACAACACGTCTCTGTCATGCTCCACCCAGAAGAGGATGCCCAAGCAAAACATACCGTCCCTACCAGTTTATCTTCTGTCCCACCGCCAGGTCCTGCAATACCACTAATTGCAATACTTAACGTTCCATTAGAAAACTGCAACGCGCCTCTCGCCATTTCAGTCACAACCGCTTCACTCACCGCCCCTTCTTGATGCAGCGTTTCGGACGATACTTGCAACATCTCAAATTTGGCTTCATTGCTGTAAGTCACAAAAGCGCGGTCAAACCACGCCGAGCTCCCTGCTATATCGGTAATCGCTGTCGCGACCCCACCACCAGTGCAGGACTCCGCGGTGACCAGCTGCTGATTTTTATCGAGGAGCAGCTCTCCAAGGGTTGCGCTTAATTCTTGAATATTGTGCATAAATCCCATCCTTCAATGCCGTTAAAACATCACGGTCGTACAGTTACCAACAATGTCTCTTTCCGCTCAGGGCGGTTTCACGTATCCTAACAACACTCCAAACTAGCAGCAAAGATGTCACAGTGAAATCGGAACAAAAACACACGCCAATGATGCAGCAATACCTGAAGCTAAAAGCTGAAAACCCAGAGATATTGCTTTTTTATCGCATGGGAGATTTCTACGAGTTATTTTATGACGACGCAAAAAAAGCGTCTCATCTACTCGATATCTCTCTAACCAAACGCGGCGCCTCTGCTGGCGAGCCGATTCCAATGGCGGGTGTTCCCTTTCATGCCGTAGAAGGCTATCTCGCAAAGTTAGTACAGTTAGGTGAATCTGTCGCTATCTGTGAGCAAGTGGGCGATCCTGCGACGAGCAAAGGCCCGGTAGAACGCCGAGTCGTTAGGATCGTGACACCAGGCACAGTGACTGACGAAGCGTTACTCTCTGAGCGACTCGACAATCTCATTGCCGCAATTTATCACCACAATGGTAAATTTGGCTATGCGACTTTAGATATCACCTCTGGACGATTCCAGCTTTGTGAGCCAGAAACCGAAGAAGCGATGCTTGCAGAGCTGCAAAGAACAGCGCCTAAAGAGCTGCTCTTTCCAGAAGATTTTGAGCCCGTTGATATTATGGCGAGCCGCAACGGTAACCGTCGCCGACCTGTTTGGGAATTTGAGATAGAAACAGCCAGACAACAGCTCAACCAACAGTTCGGCACCAAAGATCTGGTCGGTTTTGGTGTTGAACAATGTCTGCTTGGACTATCTGCAGCAGGGTGTTTGATTCAATACGTCAAAGATACTCAGCGAACCGCACTGCCTCATATCCGCGCATTGACACTTGTCAGCCAAGATCAATCCGTGATCTTGGATGCGGCGACGCGACGCAACCTTGAGCTCACACAGAATCTATCTGGCGGTTACGACAATACTCTTGCTGAAGTGCTTGATCATACAGCAACAGCCATGGGTAGTCGTATGCTTAAGCGTTGGATCCATCAGCCAATGCGTTGTCAAAAAACACTCAACTATCGTCTCGATGCTATCTCAGAGCTAAAAGAAGACACGCTATTTTCTGAACTTGCTCCAGTCCTTAAACAGATTGGCGATATCGAACGTATATTGGCGCGCCTTGCATTGCGTTCTGCTCGACCTAGAGACATGGCTCGCCTACGTAGTGCCATGCAACAACTGCCTGATCTTGCCCTCAGTTTAGAGTCGGTGTCACACCCATATTTACAACAGCTCGCTCAGTTTGCAGCACCCATGAACGACGCCTGTGAATTGTTAGAGCGAGCCATTAAAGAAAACCCACCAGTTGTGATTCGCGACGGGGGGGTTATTGCTGATGGCTATCATGCTGAGCTTGATGAATGGCGTGAGCTTGCCAATGGCGCAACGGCTTACTTAGATAAACTGGAACTCGATGAGCGTGAACGTCACGGTATCGACACCTTAAAAGTGGGCTATAACAACGTCCATGGTTTTTTTATTCAGGTGAGTCGTGGTCAGAGCCACCTTGTCCCAGCACATTACGTACGCCGCCAAACGCTAAAAAATGCCGAGCGCTACATTATTCCGGAGCTTAAAGAACACGAAGACAAGGTTTTAAGCTCGAAATCTAAAGCACTTGCGATTGAAAAGCAGCTCTGGGAGTCGCTGTTTGATCTCCTGCTCCCGCAGCTTGAGCAATTTCAAAACTTGGCATCAGCACTGTCTCAACTCGATGTACTGCAAAATTTAGCAGAACGCGCTGAAAGCCTAGACTATTGCCGTCCGACCATCAGCGAAAAAGTAGGATTAAGTATACAAGCTGGTCGCCACCCTGTGGTCGAGCAAGTGATGAACGACCCGTTTATTGCCAACCCAATTTCACTGAGTGCACAACGACAAATGTTGATCATTACCGGACCTAATATGGGGGGTAAATCCACCTATATGCGTCAAACGGCACTGATCGCCCTACTGGCTCACATTGGATCTTATGTCCCAGCAGAGAGCGCTGAAATTGGATCGATTGATCGTATCTTCACTCGCATAGGCGCTTCTGATGACTTAGCATCAGGTCGCTCAACCTTTATGGTAGAGATGACAGAAACCGCAAACATTTTACACAACGCTACCCCAAATAGCTTGGTATTAATGGACGAGATAGGACGCGGTACTAGCACCTATGACGGTCTGTCCCTTGCCTGGGCAAGCGCCGAGTGGTTGGCTTCAAAAATTGGCGCGATGACCTTATTCGCCACTCATTATTTTGAACTCACTGAGTTGCCCAACCAATTACCACACCTTGCTAACGTGCATTTAGATGCGGTTGAACATGGCGATTCCATTGCCTTCATGCATGCCGTTCAAGAAGGTGCGGCAAGCAAATCTTATGGGTTGGCTGTTGCTGGGCTTGCTGGGGTGCCAAAAGCGGTCATCAAAAATGCGCGTCAAAAACTTAGCCAGCTAGAACAACTAGCACAAAAACCCGTGCCTTCCTCTTCTCAAGTAGATGTAGCGAACCAACTTAGCCTGATCCCTGAGCCAAGTGAAGTCGAAGAGGCATTAGCGGGGATTGATCCCGATGACCTCACTCCGCGTCAAGCACTTGAAGCCCTTTATCGCCTTAAGCATATGTTGTAGATCTCGCCATAACCGCTAGTTACACATGCGAAAAAGCGACCATAAGGTCGCTTTTTTAACATTAAGTTGTACGTGCTTATAAACAAGATCAAAGTGGGCAATGCGTCGCACAAAGGGAGCGATTTAACACTACATCCAACGTCTGCTCTTGCCCATCGAGCTCAACATGTAAAGGATACACATCATCTCTATTAGGCTGCTTAGGATCCGTATACCGAGGCGCTTCCACTTGAAACAACGCAGATACTTGCTGCTTTCTTACGTCAATGGGCAATGAGTAAGTCATGCCGTTAAATTTTACTGACGCCGACAATAAACCTGATCGATACGTTTTGTAGTAAAGATCCACCTTAAACTCACAACCACCACCATGGTGCCAAATTTGCTCCATGGCCACGTATTCTAAGCGAACATGAGGAATAAATTGCAAGTAAGGCAAATGCCAAATGCCCATTCTTGGGTCATTTTCAGGCGACGTCACTCCTAACGAACATTGAGGCGTTGCAGCCTCTTCATCGACGAGTAAATCCTCTTCATCATACTCAAGGAACAGCACTTCAATGCGATTACGTCCAAGCTGTAGATGTGGTCGCACTTCTTTACGGTATGTCACTTCACTGCCGTCGCAATCCATAACAGCAACACCGTTAACTCTTACTTCCGCAAAGTAATCAATACCGGAAAAAACGAGATCGACAGCTGGATGAGACAAGTCGTGCTCAGTCAGCTCAAAATCATGCATCAGATGCCATTCTTGCTCAGCAATCGTTGCTTCAGACAAGGTTTCTGGGAGGATTTGACTAAGGGCACCGGGAAATTGCAGATCCCCTTGAGGAATAGAAAGATCGGTCAGCGGGGAAAGCTGCCAATAACCTGAAATGTTTACTTTCATTGTAATAATGAGACCTACGCCGTATTTTGCGCAGTATAGTCAAATTGTTGCTAGAAAGATACCGTTGTTAAAAACATGAACAAGAGACAAAAAAGGCCAGCAATGCTGGCCTTTCAATCAATGACGCTTACTCTTCGTCAGCGTCATCTTCTTCGGTATATAAAGCGTCTTCGCCTTCGTAGTACGTACCCCAACCATCGTAGATGATGTCGTACTTTTCAGCGAGGTTCACAAGCTTTTCAACCTGAGCATCTATTTGCTCAGCGTTTAACGCTGATTCCATCGTCGCATCACAACAAAGCAGCTTATTGCCATCTTCGTCTTCTGTTTCTTCAGCTTCAAGTACTTCAAAGCCCAGTTTGAACGCCTCGACCACCGCTTTTTCTAGACGCTCAAAATCTTCAGCGAAAAAATGATGCTCGATCTCATAAAGAGAGTCTGGATCACTACCATCTTCAATTAATGCTTGAATGATATCGCGAGTTTCTTCCTTTTGAATTTCGATCAATTCTTCAACGGTTAGATACTCATCTTGTTGAGACATAAAAGTGCTCCAGCTAAATTAGGTTATCGGACGAATAATACGGTATGTCGCTATAAATCGAAAGATCGAAGCGAGATCTTTCGCAACAAATTTTCGCTGTTGTTGATTTTTGCAGATCGATCTAGATCACAGATACATAAATTTAACATTTCACTGTTACATTACCTGTCATGCCAATTCATGTCGTGATGCGCCGTTTTAGCATCATAATCACCAAAGAAAAATTATGACTTCATTTTGCATATCATCTCGCCGCACCTCAGAGCGCTCATGTGGGTTTTAATCACTGAGCGAAGGGAAAAACCATAGCATTTTGTGTATTTATGCACAGATAATCGATGGATAGTAATGCCTTGCTCATTGGTCTTGCTGAATATTCAAGCAATAATGCAACGCTTACGCCGTTGACTAAAGCAGAAAATTTGTCTGCTTTGTATTCGAAATATAGCCATTAGTTGCTGCATATTGGCCTATTTGCAGCAACTAACGCCAGTTTCCACACTTGCATCTTGATAACAAGCTTGTCATAAATAGCGCATTCAAAATGGAAAGGAATCACAATGAGCACGTTGTACGTAGGGTCCGAAGTTGGCCAGTTGCGCCGAGTATTACTAAATCGCCCGGAAAGAGCGCTTACCCACCTCACACCATCCAATTGTCATGAACTGTTGTTTGATGATGTGCTGGCAGTAGAAGCCGCTGGGGTTGAACACGACGCGTTTGCTGACACACTGCGTAGCCAAGAAGTCGAAGTACTACTACTTCACGACCTTCTCGTAGAGACACTCGCAGTGCCAGAAGCTAAATCTTGGCTGCTTGAAACTCAAATCTCAGATTATCGTTATGGCCCTATCTTTGCTAGTGAGCTGAAAATTTACCTGGCGGAGATGGACAACGAGCACCTTGCCTCGATTTTACTTGGCGGCCTTGCTTACTCAGAGCTCCCCATTAAAACCACGTCAATTTTACAAAAAATGAGCCGCCCACTCGATTTCGTTATCGAGCCTCTACCTAATCACCTATTTACTCGTGATACTTCATGCTGGGTTTATGGTGGCGTCTCATTAAATCCAATGATGAAGCCAGCTCGTCAACGCGAGACTAATCATTTGCGTGCTATCTACCGCTGGCATCCTACTTTTGCCGGCCAAGATTTCATCAAGTACTTTGGCGATGAAGACTTACACTACGACAATGCCAACATTGAAGGTGGTGATGTTCTTGTCATTGGCAACGGCGCCGTACTTGTCGGAATTTCTGAGCGCACAACTCCACAAGGTGTCGAAAACTTAGCGGCTAATCTTTTTAAAACTGGTCAAGCAAGCCAAGTGATTGCACTGGATCTTCCTAAACATCGCTCTTGCATGCATCTTGATACAGTCATGACACATATGGACGTCGATACTTTCTCTGTCTACCCAGAAATTATCAGTGACAAGCTTGATACATGGCGACTCACTGCCGCTCCTGAAGGAAATATGCAAGTTGAAAAACTGCCTAACTATTTAACTGCATTGGAAAGTGCTTTAGATGTCGATAAATTGAATATCATTACGACTGGTGGTGATAACTATGAGGCCGAGCGTGAACAATGGAACGACGCAAACAATGTGCTTACCGTGAAGCCTGGTGTTGTCATCGGTTACGAGAGAAACGTCTATACCAATGAAAAATATGATAAAGCAGGAATAGAGGTTCTCACTATCCCTGGTAACGAACTAGGCCGAGGGCGTGGTGGCGCACGCTGTATGAGCTGTCCAATAGAACGTGATGGCATCTAATCATCGCTAGAATAAAGCGCCATACTGGCGCTTTATTTAACTTAAAATAAAAATAAATATTCACTTTAAAAGCATTTATATGTATAAATAAGCTAACCCTCACTCACTAGGTACGGCACATGGCTTATAACTTACGTAATAGAAACTTTTTAAAGCTTCTAGATTTTACGCCCAAAGAAATCCAATTCCTTCTCGACCTTTCTCTGTCTTTAAAATCGGCAAAATACGCAGGCATAGAACAAAAAAAATTGGTCGGAAAAAATATTGCTTTGATCTTTGAAAAAGCCTCTACCCGTACCCGATGTGCTTTTGAAGTAGCGGCGTTTGACCAAGGTGCACAAGTCTCTTACCTAGGGCCTTCTGGGTCTCAAATCGGCCATAAAGAGTCAATGAAAGATACGGCACGAGTACTAGGTCGAATGTATGACGGCATCGAATATCGAGGCTTTGGACAAGAGATTGTTGAAGAGCTTGGCGCACACGCAGGTGTCCCAGTCTGGAATGGCTTAACCGATGAATTCCATCCAACACAAATCTTAGCGGATTTTCTCACTATGCTTGAGCATGGCAAAGGAAAACAACTGCATCAAATGACCTTCGCCTACCTTGGTGATGCCCGTAATAACATGGGTAACTCTCTTATGGTGGGCGCGGCAAAAATGGGTATGGATATTCGCTTAGTGGCTCCAAAAGCCTTTTGGCCAGAACAGAAGTTAGTCGAAGAGTGCCAGGCTATCGCAGAAAAAACAGGCGCGACGATCACCTTAACGGAGAATGTAGCGCAAGGTGTTAAAGGCTGTGATTTTCTCTATACCGACGTGTGGGTATCGATGGGCGAACCTGCTTCGGCTTGGGAGGAACGTATTGCACAAATGAAGCCTTACCAAGTCAATATGGCCATGCTTGAATCCACTGGTAATCGTGATGTGAAATTTATGCACTGCCTACCAGCATTCCATGATGACCAAACGACTATAGGCAAAGAGATTGCGGAAAAATATGGTCTTAATGGTTTAGAGGTCACTGATGAAGTGTTTGAATCCGAACATTCTATCGTCTTTGATGAAGCAGAGAATAGAATGCACACCATAAAAGCGGTGATGGTTGCGACACTTGGCAATGGATAAAAAGTCACAATATAACGGTTAAACCTTTGATGTAATCGCTTGCGCTCACAGTTGTTAAGAGTATAATCCTCGGCAATTTGTCAGGGGGATAGTACATGGCGCAACCGAGTTTCATTACATTGCTGAGCTTTACTACATGTTTAAGCGTTAATGCAGTGGCAACTCACGATAGGTTCTTTACTTATCACGCACCGTTATTATTTCCTATTGAATACTAAGCCTCCCGCTATGGGGGGCTTTTTTATGGCTGCTAACTCTGGTTTAGTTTTAACTATAGGGAAGATAAACATGGCGAATACGCTGTACCAAAAGCACATTATCTCAATTCCTGAGCTGTCTCGTGAAGAGCTAGAACTCATCGTGGAAACGGCTGGACAACTTAAGTCAAACCCACAACCTGAGCTGATCAAAAATAAGGTGATCGCGAGCTGTTTCTTTGAACCCTCAACTCGTACTCGCCTATCATTTGAAACAGCTATCCAACGCATTGGTGGCGATGTCATTGGTTTTGATAGTGGCGGCAATACATCGCTGGCTAAAAAAGGCGAAACGCTTGCTGATTCCGTTCAAGTTATCTCCTCATACGTTGATGCTTTTGTTATGCGCCACCCACAAGAGGGGGCGGCTCGCCTTGCGTCTGAGTTTTCAAATGGCACGCCAGTTATCAATGCCGGTGATGGTGCGAATCAACACCCGACACAGACTCTTCTGGATCTCTATAGCATTTATGAAACACAAGGGCGACTCGATGACATCAATGTCGCATTCGTCGGTGATCTAAAATATGGTCGAACGGTTCACTCGTTAACTCAAGCGCTAGCAAAGTTTAATAATGTGCGTTTTTATTTCATCGCGCCAGAGGCACTTGCCATGCCTGATTATATCTGTGAAGAACTAGAAGAATCAGGCATCAAGTTTAGTATTCACCAAGATATTGAAGAAGTTGTACCTGAATTGGACGTACTCTACATGACCCGAGTGCAGAAGGAGCGATTTGATGAATCCGAATATGCACACATCAAATCAGCCTACATCCTATCAGCCGAGACATTGAAACAAGCACGCGACAACTTAAAGGTACTTCACCCTCTTCCTCGTGTTGATGAAATCACCGTGGACGTTGATAAAACGCCTTACGCTTACTATTTCCAGCAAGCAGAAAACGGCGTATATGCGCGTGAAGCACTCTTAGCTCTTGTGTTAAATGAAACGTTGTAAGGTAGGCATAACATGACTAAAGAAACTCAACTACAAGTCGAAGCAATTAAAAACGGCACGGTCATTGATCATATTCCGGCCAATATTGGCATCAAGGTATTAAAGCTGTTTGCCATGGATCAGTCCCAACAACGTGTGACGATTGGTTTAAACCTTCCTTCTTCAGCGTTGGGCACTAAAGATCTACTCAAAATTGAGAATGTCTTTGTGAGTGAAGAGCAAGCCAACAAATTGGCTCTTTATGCACCTCATGCCACGGTTAACCAAATCGAAAATTATGAAGTCAGTAAGAAGTTAGCGCTGGAATTGCCTGAACATATCAATGGTATCTTTGAGTGCCCAAATACTAACTGTATTACTCATAATGAGCCGGTAGACAGTAGCTTCCAAGTCTTCGAAAAGCATGATGACATTCGCCTCAAATGTAAGTACTGCGAGAAAGTGTTTGCCAGAGAGATCCTAACTGAGCGCTAATCACGATAGTGTTATTAATCAAGCCTACTAAATGTAGGCTTGATTTTTATGGAGCCAGTTGGCAGTCTAGTCTTATATTATTTCCCCTAAAACAATGGAAGATGAACAATGACTAAAGTACTTCATACTGAATCGGCTCCAGCTGCAATTGGCCCTTATGTTCAAGGCGTCGATCTCGGCAATATGGTTCTGACTTCAGGTCAAATTCCAGTCAACCCTATTACTGGCGACGTCTCTGATGATATCTCTGAACAAGCTCGTCAATCTCTTGATAATGTAAAAGCAGTCGTCGAATCATCAGGTCTCACTGTTGGAGATATTGTAAAGATGACGGTTTTTGTTAAAGATTTGAATGACTTTGGTACGGTCAATGAAGTCTATGGCAAGTTTTTTGATGAGCATGAAGTTGCTAACTACCCAGCTCGTTCATGTGTTGAAGTCGCACGCTTACCAAAAGATGTGAAGATTGAAATCGAAGCCATTGCAGTTCGTAAATAACACGCCACTGTCTTATTTCACTATCGATTAATTAAGATATTGAAACGCCAGACGCTAAAAAGGGTTGTTCACACAACCCTTTTTTATCATTTCTTTTTATTGAGTTCGATAACTTCCGCATCAAGCTGCTCTAGCTTATGCTTCATCTGCTCTCGACACAGGTTAGCAAGTTCTCGAATATTCTCCTTACTGCACCCTTCGGTAGAAACAGGTGGCAGCATCTCAACTATGATATGACCATTATCCCACTTATTCAGCTTTAAGTGAGAAGTACTGCTACACACGATAGGGATAATTGGCACTTTCGCACCTATTGCAGCATGAAATGCACCGGTTTTAAAGGGTAACATCCCGCGTCCACGTGAACGTGTTCCTTCCGGAAACATCCAAACCGATAGGTTGCTTTTCTTCATGCTATCGACAACTTGGTCAATCGTTCCCTTCGCCTTGCTGCGGTTCGCACGGTCAATCAAAATATTCCCCGTGAGATAATACAACTGCCCAAAAAAGGGCATCCACGCTAAGCTCTTTTTCCCAACTGTTACAACATTAGGTGTCACAGCAGCAGAGACGGTAAATAAATCCCAATTGTTCTGGTGGTTAGCAATGTAGACATGCTGACCACGCTGATAGGCATCTTCTGGCAATCTAAGTTCGAGCTTAACGCCAAAGACTTTAGACATAGCGCCAAAATAGCGGCCAAATCTAAATACGTGTTTTGGATTTCTTGGGCTCAACAAACAGTAGCCACACCCAAAAACAAACATGACGATAGCGAAAATAGCCACTGCGATGCAGCGGAAAAAAGCGATCATTTTGTGCTCCGACAAATATCAAAAAAAAGCCGAAACCTCTCGATTCCGGCTAATTGCTATTACTTAAATACTATTCTGAGCCCTGAATGCGAGTAATATTCGCACCGAGCAACGTTAGCTTATCTTCAATGCGGTCATAACCACGATCAATGTGGTAAATACGATCAACAATCGTTTCGCCTTTCGCAATACAGCCTGCAATAACCAAGCTTGCTGATGCTCGAAGATCCGTTGCCATCACTTGAGCACCACTTAACGAGTCAACATCGCCACAAATCACGGTATTGCCTTCAATGTCAGCTTTTGCACCCATTCTCATAAGTTCAGGTACATGCATGAAGCGATTTTCGAAGATGGTTTCGGTGATAACGCCACCACCTTTTGCCATAATATTTAATAGCGTAAACTGCGCTTGCATATCCGTTGGAAACCCTGGATGGGGAGCGGTACGAATAGAGACAGCTTTTAGATCACGTCCGGTCATATCAAGCGAAATCCAGTCTTCACCACTTTCAACCTTTGCACCCGCTTCTTCAAGCTTAGCGATAACAGCTTCTAACAAATGCGCACTGGTGTTACGACATGTTACTTTACCGCCAGAAACTGCAGCGGCAACCAAAAATGTTCCGGTTTCAATGCGATCCGCAACCACACTGTGTTTGCCACCAGAAAGGCGCTCAACACCTTCAATGGTAATCGTATCCGTACCTGCGCCAGACACTTTTGCTCCGAGCGCATTCAGGAAGTTCGCCGTGTCAACAATTTCAGGCTCGCGCGCCGCATTATCTAAAACGGTCTTACCTTCTGCTAAGGTCGCAGCACACATAACGGTAATCGTCGCACCAACACTCACCTTGTCCATGACAATATGAGCGCCCTTTAAGCGACCATCGACTTCGGCTTTCACGTAACCATCTTCTAATGTAATGGTCGCACCAAGCTGTTCAAGGCCATGAATATGCAGATCAACGGGTCTAGCACCAATTGCGCAGCCACCTGGAAGAGACACTTGGCCTTTACCAAATCGAGCCACCAGTGGACCTAAAGCCCAAATCGAGGCACGCATGGTTTTCACTAAATCATAAGGTGCGCAAAATTCATTAATTTGGCTACCATCGACATGAACTGAACCATTACGGTGAACTTTAGCGCCTAGACGGCCTAGCAGCTTCATCGTGGTATCGATATCACGTAAACGAGGAACATTCGCTACTTCTACTGGCTCTTCTGCAAGAATCGAAGCAAACAAAATTGGTAGTGCTGCATTTTTAGCACCTGAGATCAACACTTCACCTTGTAGCGGCGCGTCCGATCCAATAACTTTAAACTTATCCATTACTTAACCTTACAGTGACATCAACTTTTTATCTCGAGCCCACTCTTCTGGAGTGAAGGCTTTTATCGAGACGGCGTGGATGTCATTACGCTGAATGTATTCCATCAGAGGCTTATAAATCATCTGCTGTTTTTTAACTCGGCTCATGCCTGCGAATTGAGCATCTACTGCGATCACTTCGTAGTGGCTACCTTCACCTTTAACATGTACTTCTTCTAGGTTTAGTTCGCTTTGCAATAGTTCCTGTACTTTTGTGCTATCCACAAGATACTCCTAAATGTGTTTCTCAATTACCGATTCAACATTACTTAGCTGAAACAACATTTTCAGCTCGTCGGGCACGAAGCTGAGCATTATATGACACTTTCGATTTTTTGCATGCTCTATTAAGTGAATTAGCATCACCATACCAGCAGAATCTATACGTGCTACCTCTTTTAGAGACACATTAATACTAGATTCAGGGTAGTCAAGCGCCTCAATTTGCTTCCAAAGTGAAGGAACGCTATCGCGAGTCAAGATACCGCTGAGACATAAATTGCTGCCATCACTAAAGTCGAATTTAGCACTCACTGTCCTGATTTCCCTTCAAATCGAATCGATGCCTGAGATAAGGTTTCCAATTCTTTAGCAACGGAGAGGATGCCTTCTTGACGAATTTTGCTGTTCCACTCTGATTGCTTACTCGACAATAGGCTTATACCTTCGGCGATCATATCAAACGCTTTCCAATCGCCTGTTTTCTTATCTTTTCTTAGTTTAAACTCAAGATTAATGTTAGGTCTTGGCGAATCCAATATCGTGACTCGAACGCCCGTTATCGTGGTTTTATCGTCAATAATAGGCCTAGGTCCAAATTGAATCTCTTGTCCAGTATATTGAGTTAACACTTGCGCATAAGAGGTGACGAGATATTCGCGAAAAGCTTTTGCAAACTCTAATACGTCCTCGCGCTTCGCCCCTTTTAAATTCGGACCCAGCAATTTCAATGCCGCATAGCGATCGTTAACGTAGGGCATCAGCTCTTCCTCAACCACCACTTTTAGGTAATTAGGGTCACGTTGAACTAACGACTGCTCTTTTGCTAATCGCGTAAAAGTGCGATCCGCCACCTTTTGCATCATCTCGTAAGGCTGACTTTTATCAATGTCCTGAGCCGACACACTAAACGTGCCCAAAACAACCATCAGCATCACCCAAATTCTGATCATCGTATTACTCTTTGTTAGTATCATCTGAATTACCTCCAATGCTGTATAGTACTTGACCTATCATATCTTCCAGTACTAAGGCTGACTTGGTGTCTTCTATTCTGTCTCCATCCACCAAGTACTCTTCATCATCAAATATAAAGCCTGGAACGAGACCAATATATTGCTCACCAATTAACCCAGACGTGAGTATTTGCGCACTGGAAGTGTCTGGAAACTGATAATCAGCATTAATCGATAACTCAACAACCGGTAAATAGCTTTCCTTATCTAGGTGTATTTTACTAACTCGCCCTACAACTACCCCACCAACCTTGACTGGAGAGCGTGCTTTTAAGCTACCAATGTTGTCAAATCGAGCCTCTAACGTATAAGTATCCGTTGAACCAAGCCCTTTAACGTCAGCAACCTGAAAAATGATAAACAAAATTGCGCAAAGTCCCGTGAGAACAAAGCCACCCACCCACAATTCTAGCTTTCTAGTTTGTTGCATTCATAATTCCTTTATTCTCAATTGCCAAACATCAATGCGGTTAGTACAAAATCCAAACCTAATACCGCCAGCGACGAATGAACAACCGTTCTTGTTGTCGCCTGACTGATGCCTTCGGATGTAGGTACGGCATCGTAACCATTAAATAGGGCTATCCAAGTCACCGTTATCGCAAATACAATACATTTTAAAGCACTGTTACCAATGTCTCTTCCCAGTTCTACCGAAGACTGCATCGCCGACCAAAAGCTCCCATGGTCGATGCCTTTCCAGTCCACACCAACTAACTGTCCACCCCAAATACCAATGGACATAAAAATCATCGCCAGTAATGGCATCGAAATAACACCAGCCCAGAAACGAGGGGCAATAACGCGTTTTAGCGGATCCACGGCCATCATTTCCATACTCGATAGTTGCTCTGTCGCTTTCATCAAGCCAATTTCTGCGGTTAACGCTGAACCAGCTCGACCAGCGAATAGCAATGCCGTCACAACCGGCCCGAGCTCCCTTAGCAATGACAAAGAGACCATTTGTCCAAGGCTACCCTCTGCACCATAATCCACCAGCACAACATAACCTTGTAAGCTTAACACCATGCCAATAAACAAGCCTGAGACGCTAATAATGGCAAGAGACTGTACACCGACATTGTGCAATTGCTTCATTAACAAGGGGAAGTGTTTCACCGGTTGAGGTTTGGATAGTAGGACTCCCAATAAAACAAAGGTTGCACGCCCCCATGACTGACAAAACATCAAAGTGCGATGACCGAGCTTTTGTACCAGTTGCAACATATTAAAAAAGATCCTGTTCTAGTGACTTGGCAGGATAGCGAAAAGGCACAGGGCCATCGGCATCACCAACTAAAAACTGCTGAACTCTCGGATCTGGGTCATTCCTAAGCTCTTCAGGTGAGCCTTTGGCAACCACTTTACCGTCGGCCAACAAATATACCCAGTCCGCAATGGACATCACTTCAGGGACGTCATGTGAAACGACGATAGAGGTAAGGTTGAGCGCCATATTTAGAGAGCGAATGAGCTCAACTAAAATCCCCATGGTGATAGGATCCTGCCCAACAAAAGGTTCATCATACATAATAAGATCAGGATCAAGTGCGATCGCTCTGGCCAATGCGGCTCGCCGCGCCATACCACCAGACAACTCACTCGGCATTAACTGAGCGGCCCCTCTTAGGCCAACGGCCTCAAGCTTTAGCAACACTAAGGTTCGTATCAAGGGTTCGGAAAGTTGGGTATGTTCTCGAAGGGGGAAGGCGACATTGTCAAAGACCGTAAGATCGGTGAACAGTGCTCCAGATTGGAACAGCATACTCATTTTTTTTCTTACGTCATATAAACGCTTACGAGATAATGAGGGAATATTATCGCCTTCAAACCATATTTCGCCACGATCTGGATACAATTGCCCACCAATTAGGCGAAGCAATGTTGTTTTACCTATTCCAGATGGCCCCATGATTGCCGTGATCTTCCCTTTAGGCACATGCAATTCAATATCATCGAAGATAACACGTTCACCTCGAGAGAATGACAGTCCTTTCACGGAAACCAAGTCATTGTTTGACATAGTGTTCCTTATCAATAAAGCCTAATCCTTAGAGGCTTTCATCATAATGATCGTAACGCCCAATGAAAACCCTAAAATGACGACGGTTGGAGATAGAGTAGCAAACACATGTGAGTATTCATCACATTTCCAGCCAATAATAGTATGTACATTCATACGGCACTTTGATTCGCCTCTATTATTAGCGTATATGGTTCTGAAACATATTGTCATTTTATTTGTTGATTAGCTTCCATTTTGGATGCTAAACCGTCAAAATTACCCGCCAAATATCTTAGTAAAAGTGAATGGATCTAAAGCATGCTTGAAGCAGTGGTGTTTCTTATAATTGGTCTGGTATTCCTGGTATGGAGTGCAGACAAACTCGTTTATGGTTCCGCAGCATTAGCTCGTAACTTTGGTATATCACCGCTTGTTATCGGTATGACAATCCTTGCTATGGGCTCTTCTGCACCAGAAATGATGGTTTCTGCAACGGCGGCTCTGGAAGGAAAAACAGATACCGCCGTTGGTAACGTTCTTGGCTCAAACATCGCCAACATAGCACTGATCCTTGGTATCACCGCTATGATCAAGCCGCTTTCAATCTCATCTGGCATTTTAAGACGTGAACTCCCGCTCATGATTGCGGTCACACTAATTGCCGGCATTTTACTTTGGGACAGTCACCTAGGTTTTTATGAAGGCATCATTTTATTTGCGTTATTTGGCGCTTTTATTATCGCCATGCTTCATATCAGCAAAGCGGAAAAAGCCAGTGGCGGAGACGTCATGCTTGACGATCAGGAATCTGAGATTCCAGAAGGGGTGAGCAACGGCAAAGCGGCTATGTGGGTGATTATCGGTCTAATTATTCTCCCTATCGCTGCTGACCGCCTCGTTGATAGTGCCGTGACCATTGCACAATTCTTTGGTATGAGCGACCTGGTTATTGGTTTAACCATCATTGCGATTGGCACCAGCTTACCTGAACTCGCGGCTTCTTTGGCTGGTGTGTTAAAAGGCGAAGATGACATGGCCGTCGGTAATATTATTGGCTCTAATGTCTTTAATATTCTTGCAGTCATGGGCATACCTGGCGTATTAAATCCGTCAGTATTGAGCGAATACGCCATGGGTCGTGACTTTTGGGTCATGCTAGGTGTGTCACTGTTACTTGTGATCATGGCACTCGGAAAATCTAGAAGCATCAACCGTCTAGAAGGTTTCATATTATTTGCTTGCTTCCTAGCTTATCAAATCTATCTCATCGCCAATATGGCTGCTTAGGAGTCACATTATGTCTTCATTTGATTATATCGGTTCAGCAAAGCGCGTATTGGATACTGAAATCTTGGCACTACAGAACCTTGAGCATTATATCGATGCTAATTTTGCAGCGGTTTGTCATAGCATTTTGAACCATCAAGGCAAAGTGATTGTCATGGGGATGGGTAAGTCTGGCCATATTGGAAAAAAGATGGCTGCGACCTTTGCTAGTACTGGGACATCCGCCTTTTTCGTACACCCAGGCGAAGCTGCGCATGGTGACTTAGGTATGATTGAAGCTCAAGACCTCGTTATCGCGATTTCTAATTCAGGTGAGTCCCATGAAATCATCAGTCTTTTCCCTGTCTTCAAACGCCTAGGGATCACGACGGTAAGCATGACAGGCAAGCCAACCTCGACAATGGCTAAGCTCTCCGATCATCACTTACAAATCACAGTACCAAAAGAAGCATGCCCACTAGGTCTAGCACCTACATCAAGCTCTACCGCCACTCTTGTCATGGGAGACGCCTTAGCTATCGCCCTGCTTGAAGCGAGAGGGTTTAGTGAAGAAGATTTCGCACTCTCTCACCCTGGTGGTGCGCTTGGTCGTAAGCTATTGCTAAAACTAAGTGACATCATGCACTCTGGAGAGGCATTGCCCTTTGTTACCCCAGAAACACTCATCCGCGATGCCCTGCTAAGAATTACCGAAAAAGGGCTAGGTATGACCGCCGTGGTCAATAAGTCTCGCGAGCTACTGGGTATTTTCACCGATGGCGATTTGCGCCGTATTTTAGATAAACGCATTGATATTCATACCACGAGTATTGGTGAGGTTATGACACTCAACCCAACCACAGCAACGCCAAACATGCTTGCGGCAGAAGGGCTGAATCTAATGCAATCTAAAAATATCAATGGCCTAATTTTACTAGAAGACAACCAGGTTGTTGGGGCGCTCAACATGCACGACTTACTCAAAGCAGGTGTGATGTAATGACTCAAATGACAGAAACACTTTATGGGCCGATAAAAACCACGGTTGTTGAGCAAGCAGCACAAATCCAACTGCTTATTTGTGACGTAGATGGGGTCTTTTCTGATGGCCTTGTCTATATGGGTAATGATGGCGAAGAACTAAAAACCTTCCATACTCGCGATGGATATGGCGTCAAAGCGCTAATGAATGCGGGCATTGAAGTGGCGATCATTACTGGCCGAACGTCACAAATTGTTGAGAACCGAATGAAAGCTTTAGGTATTTCTTTGATTTATCAGGGCCAAGATGACAAGGTTATTGCGTACCAAGATATCTGTAATAAACTCAATATAGCCGCCAACCAAACCGCCTATATCGGTGACGACCTCATTGATTGGCCGGTTATGGAACAAATTGGCTTTAGTGTTTGCGTGGCTGATGGGCACCCATTATTGGCAAGAAAAGCAGACTACGTCACTTCAATACCAGGGGGACGCGGCGCAGTTCGAGAGGTTTGCGATATTATTTTAGAATCCAAAGGACAGCTAGAACTTCATAAAGGTTTGAGTATATGAGTCTATCTCGTACTCTTTATACCCTTTTATTCATCATATCGCTTGGTTGCGCGTATTACCTCTATACCAAAGAGGATACTGGCGTTATTCAAGTTGCACCGAATATTGAACTTCCAGCCTTCAGTGGTAAAGATCTGCTTAACACCTCTTACTCTGATAATGGTGTGCGCAGCTACAGCATTAGCTCCGTCTATCTTGAACATTTTTCGAAAAAAGGCGACACGGTATTTGACCGCCCAGTACTCAAGATCTATGCACAAGGCACCACTCAAGAGTGGGAAATATCGGCAGCAACAGCCATTCTAGATAAACAAGATGTCTTAACGCTCTATGACGACGTCATTGCTAGAAATTTGCTTGATGACTCCGGTTTCGATACTTTATCGACAGACCAGATGAGCATTCAGTTAGACAATCGTGATTTTTGGGCAGATACTAACGTTCTTATGTTAGGCCCACAGTTTGAAACGCGTGGGGATGCGATGAAAGGAAACTTCGCAGACAACCTCGCAGAGCTTTATAAAAAAGTGAATAGTAAATATGAAACTCTCACACCTTAGCCTTGGGCTTTGCCTGATATTACCAGTAGCGGCATACGCACTCTCTACGGATACGGAGCAACCCGTGTATATCGACTCTGACAGTCAGCAACTTGATATGAAAAGCAATCAAGTTACGTTCGTCGGCGATGTAAAACTAAAGCAAGGCAGCATTAATATTAACGCTGACAAAATCATCGTCACCAGAGAAGCAAAAACTGGAGCCCTTCAAGTCATTGAAGGATTTGGTAACTTAGCGACGTTCTCACAATTGACTGACGACGGTAAAACCTTATATGGCGAAGCAAAGACGTTACATTACTCCCTACAAAATGATCAATTGACGATGACGAACCAAGCCATGTTATCTCAAGATGGCAGCATCATTCGCGGCACCAAGATTCGTTATAGAATTTCGTCGCAAAAACTGATTGCCGACGGTAACTCAAATGAACGGGTATCGACCGTTCTTCAACCTCAACAAGCTCAAGAGTAAATATTTCGATTATGGCGCTACTTAAAGCAACTCACTTAGCAAAAAGCTATAAAAATCGAAAGGTCGTTTCTGACGTGAGTCTCTCCGTAGAATCGGGCCAGATTGTCGGCTTACTCGGCCCTAACGGTGCAGGTAAGACGACGTCTTTCTATATGATTGTCGGACTTGTTGCGCGCGATGAAGGTTCTATCACCATTGATGACGAAGACATCAGCATTTTGCCGATGCACAGCCGCGCAAAAATGGGTATAGGCTATCTGCCGCAAGAAGCGTCTATTTTCAGAAAACTCAGTGTTGAACACAACATATTGGCAGTACTGGAAACTCGAAATGAGTTAACGCAAGAAGAGCGTCAAGATCGCTTAGAAGACCTACTTGAAGAGTTTAGTATTCAGCATATTCGCAAAAGTGCCGGTATGGCATTGTCTGGTGGCGAGCGTCGCCGAGTAGAAATAGCCCGAGCATTGGCCGCGAACCCACAGTTTATCTTACTCGATGAACCTTTTGCTGGGGTTGATCCAATCTCGGTTATTGATATTAAAAAAATCATCGAGCATTTAAGAGACCGAGGTCTAGGTGTATTAATCACAGACCATAACGTTCGTGAAACACTGGATGTCTGTGAAAAAGCCTACATCGTCAGCCAAGGACACTTGATCGCCGAAGGAACACCGGAAGATGTTCTCAATAATGAACATGTAAAACAGGTTTATCTCGGAGAACAATTCCGACTATGATTTAATAGTCAGGTAGAACATTTATTAATAGGCCAACAAGACTGCATGAAACCCTCATTACAACTCAAGCTAGGTCAACAGTTAGCAATGACACCACAGTTGCAGCAAGCCATTCGCTTATTGCAACTGTCTACACTCGACCTTCAACAAGAAATTCAAGAAGCTTTGGACTCGAACCCGCTACTTGATGTTGAAGAGTCAGTAGAAGAGACAAGCGCTAATGAAGAAAAGAACAGCCTAGAAAAAAAAGAGGACTCCAGTCTTGAGGCGACAAGCGAGCCAGAGCCTAAAGATAGCTCGGAGCTCATCGAGTCTTCTGAGATAACCAATGATCTAGAAATAGATACCACTTGGGATGATGTCTACAGCGCCAATACAGGCAACACGGGTATTAGCTTAGATGACGACCTACCGATCTACCAAGGCGAAACGACGCAATCACTGCAAGACTACCTTATTTGGCAGCTCGATCTTACGCCATTTTCTGACACCGACCGAGCAATTGCGCTAGCCGTTATAGACGCCATTGACAGCCAAGGCTATCTCACTCAATCGTGTGAAGAGTTACTCGAAAGTGTCGATATCAACGATCTTGAACTTGATGAAGTAGAAGCGGTCCGTAAACGTATTCAGCAATTTGATCCATTAGGTGTTGCATCCGTTAATTTACAAGATTGCCTTTTACTGCAACTGGCCACATTCCCTGAAGACACCCCATGGCTACATGAAGCCAGACTCATTTTAGCGCATCATATTGACCAATTAGGCAATCGTGATTACAAACTCGTGATTAAAGAGACTAAGCTAAAAGAGACAGAGCTTCGAGAAGTCCTACAGCTTATTCAGCAACTCGACCCTCGCCCGGGCAGTAAGATCACACCAGATGAAACCGAGTATGTGGTTCCTGATGTCTCTGTCTTTAAAGACCGTGGTAAGTGGGTGGTACAAA
This sequence comes from Vibrio nomapromontoriensis, assembly GCF_050337205.1. Lineage (NCBI taxonomy): Bacteria > Pseudomonadati > Pseudomonadota > Gammaproteobacteria > Vibrionales > Vibrionaceae > Vibrio > Vibrio nomapromontoriensis. Next base: position 33,088 of record NZ_JAKJSS010000006.1, on the reverse strand, counting down.
TTAACCCAGACAGTGTGCCACGATTAAAGGTCAACCAACAATACGCGCAGCTAGGCATGGGGAATAGCGCGGATAGCCAATACATTCGCTCAAACCTTCAAGAGGCGAAATGGTTAATCAAAAGCCTAGAGAGTCGAAACGAGACTCTGCTCAAAGTCGCAAAGTGCATTGTTGAGCATCAGCATGACTTCTTTGAGTATGGTGAAGAAGCGATGAAACCGATGGTATTGAATGACGTTGCGTTAGCGGTTGATATGCACGAGTCAACAATATCTAGGGTTACAACACAAAAGTATATGCATACACCACGTGGTATTTTTGAACTGAAATATTTCTTTTCAAGTCACGTATCGACAGACAATGGTGGTGAGTGCTCCTCTACCGCTATTCGAGCCCTTATCAAGAAGCTTGTTGCTGGAGAAAATTCAGCCAAGCCATTGAGCGATAGTAAAATCGCAGCTCAGTTAGCTGACCAAGGCATCCAAGTTGCTAGACGGACCATAGCAAAATATCGAGAGTCCTTAGGCATCGCCCCTTCAAGTCAGCGCAAACGCCTACTTTAAGGCCCATAACCAAAAAGGAAAGTCTATGCAAATTCAAATCCAAGGCCACCATGTTGATCTTACTGAGTCAATGCAAGACTACGTTAATAGTAAATTTCAGAAACTAGAACGCTTTTTTGATCATATAAATACCATTCAAGTGATATTACGTGTTGAAAAATTAAATCAGATCGCTGAAGCTACGCTCCACATAAATCAAGCTGAAATTCATGCGACAGCAGAAGACGAGAGTATGTACGCCGCTATAGACTCACTCGTTGATAAGCTTGTCCGACAATTGAATAAGCACAAAGAAAAAATAAGTAATCACTAACATGCAAATAAGTGAAGTATTGACTCTGGACTGCACAAAAAGTGCAGTTCCTTGTACGAGTAAAAAACGCGCCCTCGAAATCATCAGTGAAATTGCCGCTGAACAAACGGGTCAAAGCTCAACAGAATTGTTTGAGTGCATGCTAAACCGCGAAAAAGTCGGCAGTACTGGTATTGGGAATGGTATTGCGATTCCTCACGCACGAATGCAAGATAGCGATAAAGCTGTCGCTATCTTATTGCAGTGCCAAGAGCCTGTTGAGTTTGATTCGATAGATAATCGACCTGTTGATTTGATGTTTGCATTACTAGTTCCTGACGCTCAATGTAAAGAGCACCTTAAGACACTATCGTGCATGGCTGAGCGCTTGAACGATAAAGTTGTACTTAAGCAACTACGTAAAGCCCAAAGTGATCAAGAGCTTTACGACATTATCGTTAGCCACTAATTATACAGAGTCAGAATTATGCGATTGGTTGTTGTAAGTGGGCATTCTGGAGCAGGAAAAAGTGTTGCTCTAAGAGTACTAGAAGACTCTGGTTATTACTGCGTGGATAACCTACCCGTCGATTTACTTGACCATTTTGTTGAGAGTACTCAAGACTCTCAACAAAATGTTGCTGTTAGCATCGATATCAGAAACCTACCAGAGAATCTCAACCAGCTCAGTATCAAGCTTGATGAGTTAGCTAAGCAGCATGACGTAAAAGTGTTGTTTCTCGATGCGACGAAATCGGTTCTTCTTACTCGCTACAGCGAGACAAGACGAATTCACCCACTTTCACAGCAAAAAGAAAAGCTCTCACTCGAGCAAGCGATCGATCTTGAGCACAAACTATTAAAGCCAATCAAAGAACAAGCTGACTACTTAATCGATTCCAGCAAGCGTTCCATTCACGATCTTAGTGAAACTATTCGCATTGAACTAGAAGGCAAAGAAAAGAAAGAACTGGTGATGGTGTTCCAATCATTCGGATTCAAATATGGAATGCCTAACGATGCCGACTACGTTTTTGACGTGCGCTTTCTCCCTAACCCTCACTGGCAACCCGAATTAAGACCACTGACTGGCCTTGACGCGCCTATCAAGTCATTTCTTGAATCACATCCAGAAGTCATTGAATTGAAGTTGCAAATCCAAAACTTCATTGAGCGATGGTTGCCGATGCTAGAGAAAAACAACCGCAGCTACCTAACCGTTGCTATCGGCTGTACAGGGGGAAAACACCGCTCAGTTTATATCACACAACAAATCGGTGAATACTTCGCTCAAAGCGGGCATCAGGTCCAAATACGGCATGCTTCGCTAGAATATCATCAATAGGAACCCTTCATGTCGACATCCCGAACCGTTTTGATTCAGAATCGTTTAGGGTTGCACGCTCGTGCAGCCGTCAAACTCGTCGAACTTGCACAAAGCTTTCATGCAACCGTTACTATCTGTAATCACGAACAAAAAGAAGCGACGGCGGACAGTGTCATGGGGTTACTGATGCTAGAGTCAGCTCAAGGTGAGTTCATCACTATCAAGGCTGATGGAGAACAAGCAGAGCAAGCCCTACAAGCGGTTTGTGAACTGGTTGAGCATCGTTTTGATGAAGATGAGTAAGCCAATTCTTAGCGAGTAAAAATTTCGCATCGCCATTCATACGTTGTTATTAATTAACGTGTAGAATTAGGCTAATATTCAGTACATTAAAGCAGTTAAGTTCAAGGGGTAGCCATGGCAGAGCAAATAGAATTCGACCAAGCTCACCAAACGCTCCAAGAAGTAAGTGAAGCACTAGAAAATGGTCGCTTTGTTTACGTACGCAGACAGCTTCAGGATATGGAACCTGAAGACATTGCTCACCTTCTCGAGGCCTCCCCTCGTAAAAGTCGCGACGTCCTTTGGCAACTCACCGACCCTGAAGACTATGGCGAAATTCTTGATGAATTAAATGAAGACGTCAAAGACAATCTCGTGTCAAAAATGGCACCAGAAAAACTGGCGGAAGCAACTGAAGGCATGGACACCGATGATGTCGCCTATGTCTTACGAAGCTTACCCGATGACGTATCACGCGAAGTATTGTCTCAAATGGACACGGCTGATAGGCAACGTGTAGAGACTGCCCTCTCTTATCCAGAAGACAGCGCCGGCGGTATCATGAATACCGACGTAATTACTATTCGTGGTGATGTGGATGTCGATGTAGTACTTCGCTACCTTCGCATGCGAGGCGAACTACCAGAGGCAACTGACGCTCTCTATGTCATCGACGAAGAGAGCATGCTTATCGGACATTTGTCCCTTAGTACTATTTTAACAACGCAGCCTGATGTAAAAGTTATTGATGTTATGGATGATGCCGACGAGGCTATCCATGTGGAAACCAGCGATTCTGATGTCGCATCTTTATTTGAACGTAGAGACTGGGTATCGGCACCGGTTGTGGATAGTGATCATCACCTTGTTGGTCGTATTACGATCGATGATGTGGTCGATATTATTCGAGAAGACGCCGAGCACTCCATGATGAGTATGGCTGGTATGGACGATGATGAAGATACGTTTGCACCTGTCGTTAAATCCGCAAGGCGTCGAAGTGTGTGGCTTGGTGCTAACGTTCTAGCAGCACTTGCTGCTGCTTCTGTTTCTAATATGTTTGAAGCCACCTTAGAGCAAATGGCCGCTATCGCCGTGCTGATGACTATTGTACCTTCAATGGGAGGGGTTGCAGGGAACCAAACCGTCGCCTTGGTCATTAGAGGTCTGGCATTAGGTCACATTGGTGACAGTAACAAGCGCGAGCTATTACTTAAAGAAGCGGCAATAGGCTTTCTAAACGGCATACTCTGGGCATTAATTATTGGTGGCATTGTCGTGGCGTGGAAAGGAAACTGGATGCTAGGAGGCATTATTTCAGCCGCGATGCTTACCAACTTACTCGTGGCAGGTATTGCTGGGGTAACCATCCCTATTTTCCTGAAGAAACTGAACATTGACCCGGCGCTTGCGGGGGGCATGGCATTGACGACGATTACCGATGTAATCGGTTTATCTGTCTTCCTTGGCTTAGCGACTGTACTCCTCACGTAATCGATTCGCCGCTCTATCCAATGGTAAGCCCCTAGTATTATCGTCATATTAGGGCCTTATCTCTCGACATAGAGCCCAAAAATAAAGATAACACCATAAAAAAACGGAGCCCTATGGGCTCCGTTTTTATTTGAGAACGCTAGTTTAATAGCATTACTTCTTAGCAAGTTTCTCTTTGATACGAGCTGACTTACCAGAACGCTCACGTAGGTAGTACAACTTGGCACGACGTACTGCACCACGGCGTTTAACTTCGATGCTATCAACCATTGGAGAGTGAGTTTGGAACGTACGCTCAACACCTTCACCGTTCGAGATCTTACGAACTGTGAATGCAGAGTGAAGACCACGGTTACGAATAGCGATTACAACGCCTTCGTATGCCTGTAGACGCTCACGGTCACCTTCTTTTACTTTAACCTGAACTACAACAGTGTCACCTGGTGCAAATTTAGGTAGGCCTGATTTCATTTGCTCTTCTTCAAGAGCCTTGATGATGTTACTCATGTTCTTAAATTCCTAGAATAAACTGATACTAAAATAAATAGGTTACTGCTTACTTTTCATCTAAACGATATGCTTTGATAAATTCAGCCAGTAATTGTTCCTGTTCGTCAGTCAGAGCTAGGTTTTCCAGGAGTTCCGGTCTTCTTAGCCAAGTACGGCCCAACGACTGTTGTAGTCGCCAGCGACGAATGTCTTTGTGATTTCCAGACTTTAATACACTCGGTATTTCCAGTCCATCCAGCACGTCAGGGCGCGTGTAATGCGGACAATCCAACAAACCATTTGCAAAAGAATCTTCTTCTGCTGACGCAAAGTCACCCAATACTCCCGGAACAAACCGAGACACTGAATCAATCAACGTCATGGCTGGGATTTCCCCACCCGTCATCACAAAATCTCCGATTGACCATTCTTCGTCAACTTCAGTTTGGATGATGCGCTCATCTACCCCTTCATAGCGACCACATATCAACACTAGGTTGTCGTTCTTCGCTAATTCCTCTACCCCTTGTTGGTCGAGTTTACGACCTTGGGGAGACAGGTAAATCACTTTCGTCTTACCCGGTGATGCAGCTTTGGCAGCTGTAATGGCATCGCGCAAAGGCTGAACCATCATCAACATACCTGGACCACCACCGTAAGGTCTATCATCGACAGTGCGATGCTTGTCATGAGTGAAATCTCGAGGATTCCAAGTCTCAATAGACAATAAACCTTTTTTAACCGCTTGACCTGTTACTCCGTAGTCAGTAACGCTGCGGAACATGTCTGGAAACAGGCTAATTATGCCAACCCACATCTGTTCTCTCGCTCTATTGGTTACCAGCTACTGGATTAGAATCCAGGATCCCAGTCAACTTCGATCCGTCGAGCTTCGCGATCAACATTTTTGATCACTTGCTCTTCAAGGTACGGTACCAACCGTTCCTTTTGCCCGAAAGCATCTTTAAGATTTGCTTTCACTACCAAAACATCATTTGAACCGGTTTCCAACATGTCAGTTACTTCACCTAAGTCGTAACCTTTTGTCGTAAACACTTTCATTCCAAACAATTCACGCCAGTAGAATTCATCTTCTGACAGTTCAGGCAGCACCGCTGGGTCGATTGCGATTTCAAAGTTAGTCAGTAGGTGAGCTTCTTCTCGAACCTCTAAACCTTCTAGTTTACACACCATACCTTTGTTATGGCGCTTCCAACTTTCAACCTTAACCTCAACCCATTTGCCCTTCTGGTTAATATACCAAGGGCTGTAATCAAAAAGGTTTTCAGGATCGTCTGTATAGGAAAAAACTTTCAGCCATCCACGAATGCCATAAGTAGAACCTAATTTACCTACAACAATTCTTTCGCTTTGGTTACTCATCGTGTCTTTACCTTTCATCGACATACTGCTTACTGAGCTAATAATTAAGCCGCTTTTTGAGCGTCTTTAACTAGCTTAGCTACGCGGTCAGAAACTGTAGCGCCTTGGCTAACCCAGTGGTTAACGCGCTCTAGATCTAGACGTAGGCCTTCTTCTTGACCTTGAGCAGTTGGGTTAAAGAAACCTACTTTCTCAATGAAACGACCAGTTGCAGCATTGCGGCTATCCGCTACTACGATTTGATAGAATGGACGCTTCTTCGCGCCGTGACGTGCCAAACGAATGGTTACCATATCGTCCTCTTTGCTTTCTCAATAATAAAAATGACCTCAGAAGTGTTTCTCTTATGAAAAACCTGAGGTCTCGTGCCAAAATAAAGCCCCGGAATTTTACTCTTATTCCGTTTCAATGCAAGGTATTTAGCTATTTTTTCACCAGCACAATCGTGAGCTTAGCAACGTGACTGAGTTAACAGTTTGAAAAATAAGCTCGCTGATAACTAAAATCACAACTCTTCATTGGTTAAATTTCAACCTCACATGTACATCCAGACCGATTGATACGTCGTTATGGTTAAACGAGGACTACTTCACTATCGAGGGGATGATAAAAAGGGTTACGGCCTATGCACGTAACCCTTTTTATCAGTCAAAACGATGGCGCTATTAATAGGTCGTATTTGCTAGTTCATCCCATCGTAAAGCGAGAGTATTAGCGACCAAATGGATTAAAACCACCACCGCCACCACCCATGCCGCCCATCATGCCTTGCATATTACGCATCATGCCGCGCATGCCGCCTTTTTGCATTTTCTTCATCATCTTCTGCATCTGTGTAAACTGCTTAAGTAGACGATTAACATCTTGAACTTGAGTACCAGAACCCGCAGCAATACGCTTTTTACGCGAGCCTTTAATAAGCTCGGGGCGCTGACGCTCTTTCATGGTCATAGAGTTGATGATAGCTTCCATCTGCTTAAACATTTTGTCATCAACTTTATCTTTCACATTATCCGGAACATTGGACATGCCAGGCAGCTTGTCCATCATTCCCATCATGCCACCCATATTTTGCATCTGGCCCAGTTGTTCACGGAAGTCTTCAAGGTCAAAACCTTTCTTTTCCTTGAACTTTTTAGCCATTTTTTCGGCTTTTTCAGTATCGACATTACGCTGTAGATCTTCAATCAGCGACAGCACATCGCCCATACCTAAAATACGCGAGGCTACACGATCAGGATGGAATGGTTCAAGTGCGTCAGTTTTTTCACCCACACCCAAGAATTTAATTGGCTTACCCGTAATATGACGAACCGATAAGGCTGCACCACCACGCGCATCACCATCGACTTTAGTCAGTACGACACCAGTTAATGGCAGCATATCGCCAAACGCCTTTGCGGTATTCGCAGCATCTTGGCCTGTCATCGCATCAACAACGAACAGCGTTTCAATTGGATCGATAGCCGCATGAAGATCGCGGATCTCTTCCATCATTTCATGGTCAACCGCTAGGCGACCCGCCGTATCGACAATCAGAACATCGTAGAATTTCTTCTTGGCATGTTCGATAGCATTATTGGCAATATCAATAGGTTTTTGATCAGCCGATGAAGGAAAGAAATCAACACCCACATCGCCAGCCAGTGTCTCGAGTTGTTTGATCGCAGCAGGGCGATAAACATCCGCAGATACCACGAGAACTTTCTTCTTCTCACGCTCATGGAGCATTTTAGAAAGTTTACCAACACTGGTCGTTTTACCGGCACCTTGCAGACCAGCCATCAAAATAACGGCAGGTGGCTGCGCGGCAAGATCCAAAGCTTCATTTGATTCGCCCATCACGGACTCAAGCTCAGCTTGAACAATCTTAATGAACTCTTGGCCAGGTGTCAGTGACTTCGATACTTCAACACCAACAGCGCGCTCTTTAACGCCTTTGATAAACTCACGAATAACAGGCAGTGCCACGTCCGCTTCTAGAAGCGCCATGCGAACTTCGCGCAACGTGTCTTTAATATTATCTTCGGTCAAGCGACCTTTACCGCTGATGTTCTTCAGCGTTTTGGATAGACGATCCGTTAAATTCTCAAACATTTTTTTCTCTTCGCTTAAAAATTGCGATCAATTATGGTCAGTATACCTTAGCCAGCGATCAGAGTCATACTTAACAAGATCAAATACTAATCAATACTTTTTACATATGGCGTAGCTCATTGGGTCGATGCAGGGTATAATTCAAGCTCTAAACCATAGATTTTTAGGCAAAATGGACAGTTTAATCGCAACTTCTGCAGCCATTTTTTATGCGCTTGCTATCGCTACTATTATCCCAGGCTTGGTTCAACAAGTCGGGATCCGCACGAAAACTGTTCTCACCAGTGCTTCGCTAGCACTGCTGTGTCATGCCTGGTTGCTAAGTGATCTTATCCTAAGTGGCTCAGGACAAAACCTTAGCATCCTAAATGTCGCTTCGCTCATCGGCTTTATCATTTCACTGTTTATGAGTGCTGCGATGATGAAAACACGTATTTGGTTTTTACTGCCTGTCGTCTATAGCTTTGCTGCGATTAATTTATCCGTCGCTGCGTTTGTACCGACCGCCTTCATTACGCACTTAGAGCATAACCCAAAGCTATTACTTCATATTGCTTTAGCACTGTTTTCGTATTCCACGCTATCAATTGGGGCGCTGTACGCCATTCAACTTGCTTGGCTCGATCACAAACTAAAAAATAAGAAAGCGTTGGGCATCAACCCAAACTTACCCCCATTAATGATGGTGGAAAGGCAACTTTTCAAGATCATTTTAATTGGAACCGCTCTACTCAGTGCCACACTGATCACAGGTTTCATCTTTGTCCAAGATATGTTTGCTCAAGGCAAGGCACATAAGGGTATTCTATCATTCATGGCATGGGTGATTTACTCGGTGCTACTTTGGGGTCACTACCATAAGGGATGGCGTGGTAAAAAAGTGACTTGGTTTGCGATTGCAGGCGCAACACTGCTCACCTTGGCGTACTTTGGTAGTCGCTTTGTTCAAGAAATCATACTCAACTAATTCAGAATGACGCTTCGCTCACTGTTATTCAAAAGTAGCATTGACATCAAGCGTCAACTCGCTCATTAATTGACCAATACTATTATTAAAGGAACGGATACGTTTTGGACGACATTTCGACCGGTATTTTATTTGCAGTTCTCGCAGGTCTGATTGTAATTTCCGGCTATTTTTCTGGTTCAGAGACAGGGATGATGTCTTTGAATCGCTATCGACTCAAACATCTCTCAAAAACAGGTCACAAAGGTGCGAAGCGCGTGGAACGATTATTAAATCGTCCAGACCGCCTTATTGGATTGATCCTTATCGGCAATAACCTCGTCAATATTCTCGCATCCGCGATTGCAACCGTTATTGGCTTACGCCTCTACGGTGATGTTGGTGTCGCTATAGCTACAGGGGCCTTGACCCTTGTTATTTTGGTTTTTGCGGAAGTCACGCCAAAAACACTGGCCTCTCTCTATCCCGAGCGAGTGTCCTTCATGAGCAGCATCTTACTTACCATTTTAATGAAAGTACTCTCGCCTCTCGTCATTCTAGTTAACTTCATTACTAACGGATTTATTCGACTACTTGGAATTAAAGCTAACCACAATGATGAAGACCACCTAAGCTCTGAAGAATTACGTACCGTGGTCAATGAAGCTGGCTCGTTAATTCCCAGACGTCACCAAGACATGCTGATTTCTATTTTGGATCTTGAGCATGTCACCGTGAACGACATTATGATTCCGCGTAATGAAATCACCGGCATCAACATCAATGATGACTGGAAGTCTATTGTGCGTCAGCTAACACACTCGCCTCATGGCCGAGTGGTACTTTATCGCGATCAAATCGATGAAGTTGTCGGCATGCTAAGACTCCGTGAGTCTTATCGCCTTATGCTGGAAAAAAATGAATTCACTAAAGAAACCCTGCTACGCAGCGCTGATGAGGTCTACTTTATTCCAGAAGGTACTCCCCTCAACGTACAGATGCTAAAGTTTCAGCGCAATAAACAGCGAATTGGCCTTATCGTCGACGAATATGGCGACATCAACGGCCTTGTAACGTTAGAAGATATTTTAGAAGAGATTGTTGGTGAGTTTACCACTTCAATCGCCCCAACCTTAGCTGAAGAGATTTCTCCACAAGGTGACGGCAGTTTCTTAATCGAAGGCAGCGCCAATATAAGAGATATCAACAAGGGGCTAAAGTGGTCACTTCCCACAGATGGTCCAAGAACGCTTAATGGCTTGATGCTCGAGTACTTAGAGGACATTCCCGAAAGTCACCTTAGCGTAGAAGTAGCTGACCACTTGATGGAAATTGTCGAACTAGAAGAAAACCGAATCAAGATGGTTAAGGTATTTCCGAAAAATCATCAAGCTTAATAGACATAGCTTCTACCTAACGAAAAAACGGCTCATCAAAGAGCCGTTTTTTCGTTACCAGTTACCAGAGAAGGGAATCAGTTGATGTTTGGTCCAAGCCATTTTTCAGCTTCAACTCTATCCCAACCTTTGCGATCGGCATAACTCAACAATTGATCTTCTTGAATTTGAGCTATCGCAAAATAACGTGAATCTGGATGCGAGAAATACCAACCAGACACCGATGCTCCAGGCCACATCGCATAGCTTGTCGTTAACGACATATTGATCGATTCTTCCACTTGAAGTAAATCCCAAAGCGGTCCTTTCTCAGTATGCTCTGGACACGCAGGATAACCTGGTGCAGGTCGAATACCTTGGTATTTTTCACGAATAAGATCTTCATTATCTAATGACTCATCGGGAGCATAGCCCCAAATGTCTTTACGAACACGAACATGCAAGTATTCCGCAAACGCTTCTGCCAGCCTGTCAGCAACGGCCTGAATCATAATCGCGTTATAATCATCACCATTGGCTTTATATTCATCGGCTAACTCTCGCTCTCCAATCCCACCAGTTACCGCAAAAGCACCAATCCAGTCTTGCTTGCCACTATTTTTCGGCGCAATGTAATCAGAAAGACAGTAGTTATAACCTTTCGGCTTCTTAGTCTGTTGCCTTAGATTGCACAGTAACTGTTTAACTTCGGTTCGAGATTCATCGGTATACACTTCAATATCATCATCGACACTTGCTGCAGGGAATAAACCGCAGATGCCTCGCGCTTTAAGTAGCCCTTCTTTTTCGACGCGATCAAGCATGTCATTCGCATCTTTAAATAATCGCTTCGCCTCTTCTCCCACTTCTTCATGTTCAAAGATTTTCGGGTATTTACCCATTAGCGTCCACGTCATGAAAAATGGCGTCCAATCGATATATTCGCGCAACGTCGCAACATCAAAGTCATCAAAAATATGGATGCCAGGCTTTAATGGCGCGGGAGGTGTATAGTTATCCCAATCAATCGCGACTTTATTATCTCTTGCTTGCTCAAGCGTAACGGGCGCTGTTCTAGGCTTCTTACGGTTATGCTGATCACGAACACGTTCATAATCGACATCAAGCTTGCTAACAAAATCAGGCTTCAGCTCGTTTGACAATAATGAAGTACACACGCCCACAGCTCGTGATGCATTGTTAACATAGACGACAGGTTGACTGTAGTTTTGTTCAATTTTGACGGCGGTATGGGCTTTAGAGGTGGTAGCGCCACCGATGAGCAATGGTAAGTCAAAACCCTGCCGCTCCATTTCTTTGGCGACATGCACCATTTCATCTAGCGATGGGGTAATCAATCCTGATAGACCAATAATATCGACGTTCTCTTCCTTCGCTACCTTCAGGATTTTTTCACACGGCACCATGACGCCTAGATCAATAATCTCATAGTTATTACATTGCAGTACCACACCGACAATGTTCTTACCGATGTCGTGAACATCGCCTTTTACAGTAGCAAGCAATATTTTACCGTTAGTAGAGCCTGCTTCTTTCATGGCATTAATGAAAGGTTCTAAATGCGCTACAGCTTGTTTCATTACTCGAGCAGACTTCACGACTTGAGGTAGGAACATTTTTCCTTCACCAAACAGGTCTCCCACAACATTCATGCCATCCATTAACGGACCTTCAATGACATGTAGTGGTTTTTCGGCATTAATGCGCGCTTCTTCGGTATCCTCAACAATATACTCGGTAATGCCTTTAACCAGGGCATGCTCTAAACGTTTTTCGACCGACCAAGTACGCCATTCAAGTGCGCTGGCATCTTCTTCCTTACCAACGCCTTTCCCTGCATACTCTGCCGCAATATCAAGTAGCCTTTCGGTACCATCATCACGACGGTTCAATACCACATCTTCAACCGCTTCACGGAGCTTATCCGGAACATTGTCGTAAATTTCTAATTGACCTGCGTTCACAATGCCCATATCCATACCATTTTTAAAACAGTGGTAAAGGAACACAGCATGAATCGCTTCACGAACATAATTGTTGCCACGGAACGAGAACGAAACGTTCGAAACACCGCCTGAAATCATGGCGTGAGGCAGATCTCGTTTGATATCTGCGACGGCTTCAATAAAATCGACGGCATAATTGTTATGCTCATCAATACCCGTCGCAACAGCGAATATATTGGGGTCAAAAATAATATCTTCCGGCGGGAAGCCGACTTCATCCACCAGCACACGATAAGCTTCAGTACAAATTTCAATTTTTCTTTCGCGTGTATCCGCTTGGCCCACTTCATCAAATGCCATCACAATGACAGCTGCGCCATAACGACGAATCAGCTTAGCTTGCGCGACAAATTTTTCCTTGCCTTCTTTTAACGAAATCGAGTTAACGATCCCTTTACCTTGGATGCATTTCAATCCCGCCTCAATTACTTCCCACTTAGAGGAGTCGACCATAATCGGCACTTTAGAGATTTCAGGCTCTGACGCACAAAGATTTAAAAATCGCACCATACAGGCTTCGGCATCCAACATACCTTCATCCATATTGATATCGATGATCTGTGCACCGTTTTCAACTTGCTGCCTAGCGACTTCAAGTGCTTCATCATAGAGCTCTTCTTTGATAAGACGCTTAAAACGAGCAGAGCCTGTCACATTGGTTCGCTCACCAACGTTAATAAACAAGCTGTCTTTTTCTATGGTCAGTGGCTCAAGACCTGACAGTCTACATGCAACAGGAATATCAGGTAATGGGCGAGGCGTTACACCTTCCACGGCTAGCGCCATCTGACGAATATGTTCAGGGGTGGTTCCACAACATCCCCCGACTAGGTTTAGAAAGCCACTTTGTGCCCATTCACCAATGTGCTCAGCCATGTCTTCAGGCGATAAATCATACTCGCCAAATGCGTTAGGAAGACCAGCGTTAGGGTGAGCAGAAATATAGCCTTCACCAATACGGGAAATTTCTTGTACGTATTGACGTAGTTCATCAGGGCCTAGCGCGCAGTTAAGGCCAAACGAGATAGGATTGACATGACGCAATGCGTTATAAAAAGCTTCGGTGGTTTGTCCGGATAACGTACGTCCAGACGCATCGGTGATGGTGCCCGAAATCATAATAGGCAAATCGATATCGAGCTCTTCAAGTACCGTTTCAACCGCAAATGCACAAGCCTTAGCATTCAGCGTATCAAATACAGTTTCGATAAGAATAAGATCCGAACCACCTTTAATCAGTGCTCGTGTTGATTCAGAGTACGCCACAACGAGCTCATCAAATGAGACATTACGATAACCAGGGTCATTCACGTCAGGAGAAATTGAACATGTTCGGTTTGTTGGACCTAAAACCCCAGCGACAAACCTTGGTTTGTCTGGATTTTTTGCCGTCCACTCATCGGCAACCTCACGAGCAAGGCGTGCCGCTTCAAAGTTAATCTCATCACTTAGAGATTCCATGTCATAATCGGCCATCGCTATCGTGGTGGCGTTAAATGTATTGGTTTCAAGGATATCGGCACCAGCCTCTAAATAAGCACCGTGGATTTCTTTGATAAGATCAGGTTGAGATAAAACCAGAAGATCATTATTACCTTTAAGATCGGATGGCCAATCAGCAAAACGTTCTCCTCGATAATCGGCTTCTTCCAACTTATAGCCTTGAATCATCGTCCCCATCCCACCATCAATCAGTAGGATGCGTTTTTTCAATTGAGTCTCAATCACTTGTCTAATGCTGCTTACCACAATACTGCCTCGTTCCTTGCTGTTGTAGCCATCCTATCATAGTAACTTTAGAAATCTAGACGTCTAAAATAACTTTTGAGTGCTTTATTTCCAACCAAACTAACCAAGTCCAATCTCTCTCGCAACCTTTTCGTTACTTCCCATGTCATAACAAGAATAAAAATAAAATTCAGGCAAAGAAAGTCATTCAATGACCAAACGTTCTATACCTAAAAGGTATGAATTTTCAATTAGTGATTGATCTTCACTCACGACAGGAACAAAATCCCATTCACAATTTATTACAATTAAGGTGATTTAATGTCCGTTTATCAGACACTCTGTTTTTTGTCTGCGGCAGCCATGCTGATTGCATTCATCAATAGTAAGATCGGTAAAATGCAAACCACCATCGCAATTACTGCGGGAGCCATGATACTTTCTTTGATGATTCTCATTGGAGGACAAAACGGTTGGTTCGATCTAACGGGTGTCGCCTCTAAAATGGTCGCCAATATTAATTTTGAAGACTTTCTTCTCAAAGGTATTTTAGGCTTTCTTCTGTTCGCCGGTGGCCTAGGCATCAAATTGCCCCACCTGAAAGATCAACGGTGGGAGATCACCGTATTGGCATTAGGCGCGACATTATTTTCAACCTTTTTTATTGGCACTGTTCTTTATGGCTTCTGTCAGTTTATTGGCGTGCCATTTGACCTAATTTACTGCTTACTCTTTGGCGCGCTTATCTCCCCGACCGATCCTATCGCCGTGTTAGCCATTGTAAAAAAACTGGATGCGCCTGAGCGAATTTCAACACAAGTAGAGGGCGAATCTCTATTCAACGATGGCTTTGGCTTAGTGATTTTCGTTACGTTATACACCATTGCCTTTGGCAACGAAGCTCCTAGTTTGACTGGCGTGTCCTTACTCTTCTTGCAAGAGGCCGTCGGCGGCATTGTTTATGGCTTCTTACTTGGTCTACTGTTTCATTATCTAATAAGTGCAACAGATGACCACTCAATGGAATTATTGCTTACCATTGGCATTCCGACTGCAGGTTATGCCTTCGCTGATGTCCTACACGTCTCTGGCCCACTATCCATGGTGGTATCAGGTATCATGATTGGCAACTGGACTCGCTATATTGGTTTTTCAAAAGAATCAGAAGAGCACCTTGACCATTTCTGGGAATTGGTCGATGAATTTTTAAATGGCGTGCTGTTCCTATTGATTGGTATGTCGATGCTCCTATTTCAATTCCATGAAGAAGATTGGATTCTGATGGCTTTCTCCATTCCACTGGTATTAGGAGCCCGGTATTTGAGTGTGGCACTTTCTTACGTCGGTTTTAAGCGCTTTAGGCGCTACAACCCATGGTCGATAAGAATACTCACTTGGGGCGGTTTAAGGGGAGGACTAGCGCTTGCTATGGCATTATCAATACCAGCAGGGGTGTGGGTAATTGAAGATAAACTCATCGACGTGAAAGAGATTATCCTCGTCATGACGTACTCTGTGGTTGTGTTCTCGATTTTAATCCAAGGCTCAACTATTACCCCTATGATTGAAAAAGCCAAGTTAGCAGAAAAAGCCATGGCGAATAAAGATTCGACTCCAACTGATATTTCATCAGATAAGACTGAGTAGTACATTCTATTTCAATGAATTCAGGGAGCAGAAATGACGGATAATCTTTGTTAACTCCGTTCTGCTCTCTCTGCTCCCTCTGTAACAAGCGATAAATACAACCGAGAGAGCTGTAGAGGCCGATACCAGCACCAACCCTAACCACCCTATACCCCATTAACCAGAACCCAATGGTGAAGCTAGAAAGTGGCAAAGCGATAAGGTACTGAATAAAGAAGAAATACGACGGGGATAACGAAAGCGCACCAAGCCCCCTTAGAGCAGCACGATGCAAAACTATCAGGTGTAAAACCATAAAATGCAAAAAAGGCCTCATCTTTCGATGAGGCCTTTTTCTAAAGTGGCTCCCCTTGCAAGACTTGAACTTGCGACATACGGATTAACAGTCCGCCGTTCTACCAACTGAACTAAAGGGGAATTATCTGTGTCAACATCAGGTCCTAAGACCATTATTTGTTAAGCACCAAATAATGGTGCCTCGAGGCGGAATCGAACCACCGACACGAGGATTTTCAATCCTCTGCTCTACCGACTGAGCTATCGAGGCAAAAGAATGGTGCCGACTACCGGAGTCGAACTGGTGACCTACTGATTACAAGTCAGTTGCTCTACCTACTGAGCTAAGTCGGCACACTAAATTCTTTATGCTTCTGTTCGTGCTGCAAATCTTTACTAAAAATCGTTGGCACCAACAAATCAAATTGTGGTGCCCGGAGGCGGAATCGAACCACCGACACGAGGATTTTCAATCCTCTGCTCTACCGACTGAGCTATCCGGGCAACGGGGCGCTATTAAACGGATTTTCCGCTCTCCCGTCAACAGGTTTTTTAAAAAAACTTCAAAAAACCGTTTAAGCGCTGCATTTTTCAGCAAAAGTAACTATTAACCCTTTCCTGCGTTAAAATCCTTTTTGAATTTTGTTACTTTTTCTAAGTATCTGCGTGATTCGGAATTTGGATGTTTTTTTGTTAATGCCCAATAAACTTGGTTAGGTTGCAGAGAGTTCAAATCATTCATTGCCCGCTTTCTATCTTTACTGAACGTATTCAGTACTCCACCGGTTCCTCCGTTGTAAGCTGAGATCATGCTGTACTCTAGCGATGTAGGATGACGAACCGCCTTTAGGTAGCGATTTTTAAGGATATAAAAGTAAGCCGTACCCGTATCTATATTCTGCTCAGGATTAAAAAGGTACTCCGGTGATGGCTCACCAGGCTTATTCTTAACCAGTTTAAATACGTCTCGCCCGGCTGTTTTAGGCACCACTTGCATCAAGCCATACGCATTGGCCCAACTTACCGCATAGGGATTAAAGCTACTTTCTGTTTTAATGATGGCGTATATGAGGTCTTCTGGAATGTCATATTTGAGCGATGCGCGCCTAACGATATCGGCATATTGATAACTTCGCTTGCTCGCATGGTCTTTTACCATGGGGATTTCTACGTAGTACGCTTTTTTATAATCGACATTTTTTGTTTTGACTTTATTGGCGATAAGGTAGTCCGCAAAGCGACTCGCGCGCCATGACCATTGCATCGGCTTTTGTTCTTGATCGACAACTT
The DNA here is from genome assembly GCF_050337205.1 of Vibrio nomapromontoriensis. NCBI lineage: Bacteria > Pseudomonadati > Pseudomonadota > Gammaproteobacteria > Vibrionales > Vibrionaceae > Vibrio > Vibrio nomapromontoriensis. The sequence continues at coordinate 15,871 of NZ_JAKJSS010000006.1, read as the reverse complement.
GATTATAGAGAAAAGGCTGCCCCTCAAGCTTAATACTGCGAGACGAGAATAAATCGACACTCGCGGGATCATCTGGGGTAAGCAAAGTCGTCACGATCGCGTTTTTAAGATGCTTTTCTGGTTCGGTCGGGGAAACGGTTTCAATGGTTATTACCCCCTTACTAAAATCCACCTCTGCGCGACTCAGGTAATTATCAATGTACTTAACGTAGTTGCTTTTCCCTGCCACTTTAATCTCACTGCTGCCCCAGCGCTTTTCGATATTGCCATTGAAGCTACCAATTAAAGCATCCATCGCCTTGGTATCTTTAAGATACTGCCCTGGAAGTTCAGCAAGATTTTTGGCAAAGCGATTGGTCGGCTCATAATTAACATCGTAAATTTTTTCAATAAATTCACGGCTGCAACCCACCAGCAGTATCGGTACCAAGAAGTAAATCAGTTTTTTCATAGTCGCTAATAAAAACACCACGCTAGGTGGTGTTTTCTAATATCCTTATTTCTTATTCTGACGGCGGCGTGTAACCATCAATGACAACGTCTTTCCCTTCAAACAAAAAGTTAACCATTTCTGTTTCAAGCAGCTTTCGATGCTCAGGATCCATCATGTTAAGCTTCTTTTCGTTGATCAACATCGTTTGTTTGGATTGCCACTGCGCCCACGCTTCTTTTGACACATTGTCAAAAATACGTTTGCCTAAATCACCTGGGTAAAGTTGAAAGTCTAACCCTTCGGCATCTTTTTGTAGTCGAGCACAAAAGACCATACGGCTCATAATGTTATCCTTAATTACATTCGTTGTAAGGCGTGGATGAGCTGCTTGACTGGTGCAGCTAAGCCAACCTTATCTGGTTTAGACATGTTATACCAAAGACCTTGCGACGGTTCCATGATCATTGTAGGAAGCTGATTCAAGGTCACGATGATTGGCGTAATATCGAGATGGTAATGACTAAAGGTATGGCGAAAAGCGATATCAGTTTCCGTCGACTGAATCATACCTTCTTCAATGTTCAGTTTATCCAAGGTCTCCGTGATATCAGCAACTTGGCTTTCAGGGAAACAAAAAAGTCCCCCCCAAATCCCAGACTGAGGTCGTTGCGCTAACCACACGTCCTCTTTGTGCTTCAAAATAACAAACCATGTTTCTTTTTCTGGCTTGATCTTCTTCGGTTTTTTGCCAGGAAATTCTAATTGCCTGCCCTGCTTGTTCGCAACACAAAGCGTTGATATTGGACACAACGTACATTTTGGGCGACTGCGCGTGCATACCAGCGCCCCCATATCCATCATGGCCTGATTATACTTATCGGTCTGTGTTGACGGTGTATGACTCTCTGCTATTTCCCACAACACGTTCTCGACTTTCTTCTGCCCAGGCCAACCTTCTACTGCAAAGCTTCTCGCTAGGGTGCGTTTTACATTGCCGTCCAAAATAGCATGGGGCAATTTATACACCGACGACAAAACAGCCGCAGCGGTTGAACGCCCAACACCAGGCAACGCATTCATGTCCTCAAGCGATTTAGGAAATTCGCCCCCATGTTCACTCATCACGATTTGTGCGGCTTTGTGTAAATTGCGAGCCCTTGCGTAATACCCAAGCCCAGTCCATAAATGAAGTACTTCATCTTGTGGGGCACAAGCTAGGTCTTCCACTGTGGGAAAATGTTGTAAAAAACGTTCAAAGTATGGAATAACAGTGGTGACTTGTGTCTGTTGCAACATAATCTCAGATAACCAAACTTTATACGCAGTTTTGTCTTGTTGCCACGGGAGAGACTTTCGTCCGTATTTTTCATACCAATCTAAAATTGAGCTTGCATAAGGCGTCACATTTCTTCTCTTTTTACTTATAATTTGCGCGAAATTGCACCACACTTATTGAAAGAAGTAAAACACTGGGAATTTCCTGAGTAATAACACTTGCACCTTGGCAAATTCTTTGGATAATTCCCGCTCTGATTATTGATTGAACAGGCAGACCAATGAGTGAAGTGACAACAAATGAATACACAGAAGATGGCAAGCTAGTACGTAAAATACGCAGTTTTGTCCGTCGCGAAGGACGCCTAACAAAAGGGCAAGAAGCCGCGATGGAAGCATGCTGGCCAACAATGGGTATTGATTACCAAGACACTTTACTCGATTGGAATCAAGTATTTGGCAACGATAACCCCGTTATTCTAGAGATTGGATTTGGCATGGGTGCCTCACTCGTTGAGATGGCAAAAAATGCACCTGAGAAAAACTTCTTTGGTATTGAAGTGCACAGCCCAGGTGTTGGCGCTTGTCTGTCTTCAGCGAGAGAAGCCGGTGTAACGAACTTACGTGTTATGTGTCATGACGCCGTTGAAGTTTTCGAAAATATGATTCCAGACAGCAGCCTAACGACGCTACAGCTGTTTTTTCCAGATCCTTGGCACAAAAAACGTCATCACAAACGTCGCATCGTACAATTAGACTTTGCGGAAATGGTGCGCCAAAAGCTTAAGCTTGAAGAGGGCATTTTCCATATGGCCACCGATTGGGAAAACTACGGTGAACATATGATTGAAATCATGAATCAAGCACCAGGCTACGCCAATACGGCGACGGACGGAGACTTCATCCCAAGACCTGAAGATCGACCTCTGACGAAATTTGAGGCTCGCGGCCATCGACTCGGTCACGGTGTTTGGGACATTAAGTTCCGCCGTACGAAGTAACACTACGCCCCATTCGAAAGCCAACATTATGTTGGCTTTTTTGTTCCTAGCCCTTTACCTCTCAGGTGTATATGAAACCAACTCAGCAAATATTATCGCAAATCGTCAGCGAAGTTCGCCCTCTTATCGGTCAGGGTAAGGTCGCCGATTACATCCCAGCACTTGCTCGCGTCGCGAATGATAAGATTGGCATCGCTGTATGCACCAATGATGGCGAGATTATTTGCTCTGGGGACGCGGAAGAGGCTTTTTCCATACAATCCATTTCCAAAGCGTTAAGTCTTACCTTGGCGATGATGCTATACAAACCAGAAGAAATTTGGCGACGGGTTGGCAAAGAGCCGTCTGGACAAGCTTTTAATTCTCTAATTCAGCTCGAGATGGAACACGGTATTCCACGTAATCCCTTTATTAATGCCGGTGCCATTGTCGTTGCCGACCTATTGCAAAGCCGCTTGTCTGCGCCTAAGCAACGCATGCTCGAATTTGTAAGGCTACTCTCGGGCGATAATCATATTGTCTACGACAAGGTTGTCGCGGCCTCTGAAATGATGCATAGCGACCGCAATGCGGCTATTGCCTATTTAATGCGTTCCTTTGGGAATTTTGACAATGAAGTGATCCCGGTTCTTAACAATTATTTTCATGCTTGTGCACTGAAAATGAGCTGTGTTGACTTAGCAAAAACGTTCAGCTACCTGGCTAATAAAGGCCAATCGGTGCACACTAAAAAGCACATAATTACTCCAACACAAACTAAGCAGCTGAACGCTATGCTCGCGACCTGTGGACTATATGATGGTGCGGGAGAGTTTGCTTACCGAGTAGGTATGCCTGGGAAGTCTGGTGTAGGTGGCGGTATTGTCGCTATTGTCCCAGGCGAGATGACCATAGCAGTATGGTCTCCAGAACTAGATTCATCGGGGAACTCGTTAATCGGCACTCGCGTCTTAGAGATGCTTTCTACGCGGATAGGTCGTTCGATCTTTTAGTGACAGCCACCAGCATAACATGTCTTCAATAACAATAAAGCCAGCAAATATTGCTGGCTTTATTGTTATCCGTTCAATTTATTGGCAGCTTAATATTGCTGGGTAGTGCCATCAAATAGGTGCTGTTGACTGTATAACATGTAGCGTTTGCCTTGCTGATACATACTCTGAAACTCTGGTGAATCACATGTTTGCTCAGTAAGGGTGGTCGTGTTATCACCGATTTGGTAACACGCTTCTTTCTCCCCAGACGTTGCGTTGATTCTCACCAACTTTTGTTGCGCGGCCCAATAGAATTGATTATTAACCGTAAAATCAGCACCTTGCTGGTAATTCGAAGACAATAAACTTCGGCCAGAGAACCAACTTACTTCACCACCTAACCAATCCATGATCGTTGGCGCGATATCTTTGTGAGAGCCAGCAACATCTAACTCCTGAGGAGCAAGATCTGTATTGATGCCAACCATGAGAAACGGGATTGATACATGACGTAAGTCGCTGCGAGAACCCACCATCGTATGATCAGCAACCAGCACTAGCAATGTCGGTTTTTCTGTTTGTGCTTTCAGTTTCGAGACAAATCGCTCCAAAGATTGATCAGAGTAATTCACGACACTGCGGCGAGTCTCATCGGGGGTTGACTTACCGAAAGCATAATCCGATTCATTCGGTAAATAGCTATCGTGAGTCGTGCCGGTATTAATGACCATAAATTGAGGCTGTGAGTGGGAAGCCAACTTTTCCAAAGCAAAATCATAGATACCATCATCCATGTAACCCCAATAATTCTGCTCTTGTCCCACGTCTTCATAATCAAACTTACCAAATGAATCCGTGAACCCCAAAGCTTGAGCAAAAGCACCAACCATTCCTTTACCACTACCTTGAACAAACGTGGTGTGCCAGCCTTGCTCTTTTAATACTTGAGGCAAGCATTGGTAAGGCATACTTTCCAAGCGGCTACCAGCAACGCTGCCTCCGACAGGATTAGGTTGAGAGCACATTGTGGTAAAGACACCTTCCACCGTTCGAAAACCATTCGAATAGAAACTAGTGGTGGTCAATGACTCTTCTCGAAGAGAATCGAAAAAAGGTGTGGAATCAAATTCCGAGCCGTAACTTTTCATGTCAACGGCGGTCCAGCTCTCCAACAAGACAACTATCACGTCATGATCAGAAAGCGTTTCTAGCTGGGTCGATGTGGTTCGGTTAAGTTGCTGGCGCAGGTCTTCCATCGCTTCAAGTGACTGCTCTGGCGTCCAACGATGACCAGATTTATCTTCACCAATAAGAGAATAATAGGTAATGCCATACGGAGCACTCCAAGCTATACGCGCCTGATTCACATCGCCTATTTTGTAGGCATACATGGGGCTTTGTGGTTTATCACTAAATCCACCACGAACCGCCGTAACCGTCAATAAAACCCAAACTAAGGCTATTGCAATACTGCTATACCATTTGTTGGCAAAGCGAATAGCAGGAACACAACGGATAGCCACATAGCTATAAATCGCCAGCAATACCACGGCAACAAGTATCAAATGACCAAACTGTGTTAAGGCGGTAGTTGCCAGCTCTAGCTCCATTCCTTTGCCAAGATGCAAGTCAACCGTTACATGGCGACTGGCCTGACTCAAATAAATCGTATCCCCCACGGTCGTGAAGATAATCCACGCTCCGCATAGCACTAACCATACTTTATGGCAGAGCTGATGAGCCTTAGAAAACGGTGCGATAGGCAATAACAACAGAAAGCCTAAACAGGACAGCAAAAAGGCAACCGTTAGATCAAATCTAACTCCCCAAGCTGTTGCCTTAAAGAACTCTAGTAATGAGGTATTGGTATACGAAAATTCGTACCAGCCAAGAAAGGTAACTTTGGAAATAACCGCCAATAATAGAAATGACAGTAGCACTCTAGCAAGAGAAAGAAACATAACGCACCTAAAAACAATTGATTACAGCATCCATACTGTTAAATTATCCAAGGCGCGTATATTAATAAGCTTTTACACAGTTGTGAAGTAAGTTACTAGATTTCGAAGATCTCTAGCAGATCATTGAGGAATAGCTTCCCTTTCTCTGTTAACTGCCAAGCTTCACCAGTATCGGTAATAAATTGACGCTCTAGCGCTTCAGCAATTGGTTTTTGAATCACATCTAAGCTCAGTCCAGTCCGTGTCACGAAATCTTGCTTAGGGCACGGTTCAAGTAACCTAAAGCGATTCATAAAAAACTCAAAAGGGCGATCTTGTAGAGAAACATGAACTTCGCTATCTAGGTATGGCTTAACCAAATTCAGATACCCTCTTGGATGCTTAACTTTACTCGTACGAAGGATTCTCCCATCAGTAAAACTTAGCTTGCCATGAGCACCACAACCAATACCAAGGTAGTCACCGAAGCGCCAATAATTTAGGTTATGCTGACACTGGTAACCACGCTGACTGTACCCTGATATTTCATACTGCTCATAGCCTGCATTCGCGAGCATCTGATGACCTTTTTCAAAAATATCCCATAAGTCATCTTCATCAGGTAGCGTTGGTGGCTTAGAATAAAATAACGTATTCGGCTCAATGGTTAGCTGATACCAAGATAAATGTGGCGGCGCTAAATCAATAGCCTGTTGCAGATCCTCAAGCGCATCGTCGATGGTTTGCTCTGGCAAGCCATGCATTAAATCAAGATTAAAACTGTTTAGTCCTATTTCATGCGCCAACTTGGCGGCGGTTACCGCCTCTTTCTCACCATGAATACGACCTAGCCGTGTCAGCTTTTCTTGCTGAAAACTCTGCACACCAACAGAAATACGAGTCACCCCAGCGTGCTGATATTCAGCAAAGCGCTCAACTTCGATCGTCCCAGGGTTTGCCTCCATCGTGATTTCTATATCGTCACGAAATGGTAAACGGCGCTGTACCTGCTGTAATAGCTCCGCAATATATTGAGGCTCGATCAAGCTTGGTGTACCGCCACCAATAAATATGGAATGCAATGGACGGACATCATCTTGCAGCTGATAGCGCATGATATCTGCATCCAAGTCCTCGATGAGTGCTGTCATGTACTCCTGCTGAGGAATCCCTCCCTTAAGAGCATGCGAGTTGAAATCACAATAAGGGCACTTTTGCACACACCAAGGTATATGTATGTATAGACTAAGTGGGGGTGGCACTAGCATAGCTAAAGTCCCTGTGACTGAATCAGTGAAAACAGCTCACTTAGCGCTTTTCCACGATGAGACAACTGCTTCTTCCTTACAGGCTCAAGCTCCGCTGAGGCACAGTTATCTTCAGGTACAAAAAAGATAGGATCATAACCAAAGCCCTGCTCTCCCGCTCTCTCAAATAAAATTCGCCCCTCCCATTTCCCGTGGCAAACGATCGGTGTAGGGTCATTAGCATGACGCATTAGTACTAGAACACAATGAAATCGAGCGGTACGCTTAGATTCTGGCACCTCGGCAAGTTCGGATAAAAGCTTGTCTATATTCGTCGCATCTGTCGCACCCTCACCCGAATAACGAGCAGAGTAAATACCCGGAGCGCCGTTGAGGTAGTCAACTTCAAGGCCGGAATCGTCCGCTATCGCAGCTAAGCCAGTCTCTTTTGCGGCGTGTCTAGCTTTGATAATGGCGTTTTCTATAAACGTTGTGCCTGTTTCTGCAACATCAGAGACATGAAACTCACTTTGCGCGTGCACTTCAAAACCAAAGTCTGCCAGTAAATCGGCCATCTCTCGAACTTTGCCTTGGTTACCCGTCGCCAATACTATTTTTGTACTCATATTGTTCGTCTCTATTTACGCTCCTACCGACCCGTCGGTGAGAAACTATTTTTCTGTATAAAGCTGCTGTGAAAATGAAATCGGCCCACGCCCTTTCATTCCTGCGTCGACATCAATCGTGAACTGATAGCGCTCTTCATTTGTGATACTAAACTGAGCAAGATAGTATATCGCATCGCCTTCTTTGATTTCTTTAAAATCCAATGTTTTCGTTTGCCCTATTAGATTTTTGGCCTCACCTGTAATCTCTGCCGACATTGCTGGTTTTCCAAGGCTTGCGCGATCTAATACGCTGATATTAACAATCGCAATTGTATCATTTCTCTTCAGGCCATAGCTTCGCGCAACCTCTGGCGTCAAAAAAGTTGAGTTAAATACCACGTAGTGTACTTCCGCATCTTTGATTGTTTTGTACTGCCCTGCATACCCCGCAGTTGAAAACACCAGTAAGACCAATAACCATACGTACTTTCTCATCACTATCTCCTTGTAAAAAAAGACCCTCACAAGAGGGCCTGAAATTCATTTGGCGTCAACATGGGAGCGACCACCCTTATCTGTTTATGTCGACCCAGTTCGCCCTTTTCGATACAAACCTGACTTTTGGCCACTTTACACTGCTTCGCTAAGTACTTAATTAAGTGAGCATTCGCTTTGCCATCTACTGGGGGCGCTGTAATCGCGATTTTAAACTCATTGCCATGCAGGCCAACCAGTTTATCACGGCTAGCCTTGGGCTGAATGTAAACATGCAGCACTAGATCACACCCATCCCAAGCAACCGCTGACACTATAATTTATACCAAAGTGGACCAACGAAATCGCCCATCAGAAAGTTGGCAAATTGTAAGACGATAAATAAAACCAGCACGCTCAAATCAAAGCCGCCCATTGCTGGTAAAATCCGGCGAATTGGCGCCAACATTGGTTCTGTTAGTTGATGAAAAACAAACTCGATAGGGCTTCGACCTTGGCTCACCCAACTCAAAATAGCACGAATCAATAGCACCCAAAAAAGTAAACCACCTGCCGCTTTTAGCAAGGACAGTAAACCTAAAAACAAGAAATCTGGGCTAAAGCTAAAGTTTGCGCCAGCCGCGATTAATACCAAGGCAACATACTTACCAACACACAGTACATAAGCAAATACCACAGTCGCTAAATCAAGCCCACCTATCGATGGAATAACTCGGCGAAGCGGGGCAACAACAGGCTGCGTCGCTTTAACAATAAACTGTGAAAATGGATTATAAAAATCGGCGCGAGAGGCTTGTAGCCAAATGCGCAGAAGCACAACCATGATGTACAAATCGAACAGTGTCGACACCAAAAAACTCATTGCATTCATAAGTAACCTTTACGATTTTGTAGATACGTTAAAATTGTTTTTCCATTTCTTCCGCGCGAGAAATAGCTGCTTGCATCGCTTGAGAGACAATATCTCGAAGACCGCTATCTTCGAAGGTTCTTACCGCCTCTGCTGTTGTTCCACCTTTTGATGTGACCTGCTGCCTTAATGTTGCAAGATCTGTATCGGGGTTACAGCATACCATCTTAGCGGCACCATACGCGGTTTGCTGTACCAGCAAACGGGCTGTTGCTTCATCCATACCACTTCGCATGGCCTCTTGCTGAATCGCCTCCATAAAGAGAAAGAAGTACGCTGGTGCACTACCCGCAGCTGCAATCACGTCGTTAATAGCCGATTCTTTCTCTACCCAGCATACCTTACCTACCGCTTCCATTAAGTCAGTAGCAAATTGCTTATCTTGAGAGAGTATTTCCTCATTCGCATACAAGCCACTCATTCCCTCCCCTAAAAGAGAAGGCGTGTTAGGCATAACACGTACTAAATTGAGCTCTGCAGCAAACATCTCCTTAAGTCGTTGAATCGAAATCCCCGCAGCAATAGAAACCACTAGCTTACGATTAAAATCTATTCCAGCGAGGCCACAAGCTACCGTTGCCATCAATTGTGGTTTTACTGCTAAAACAATCACATCAGCTTGCTCTGCCGCTTGAAGGTTATCATGAGTTGTCATAACACCGTATTCATTAGCTAGAGCAATTAACTTCTCTTTACTTGGATTCGTCGCGGTGATTTTCGTAGGTTCATAACCACTGGCAACCAGCCCCGCAATAATTGAGCGCGTCATATTTCCTGCGCCAATAAAAGCAATCTTTCTTTGTTCCATTAAAGATATTCCTAAACAAAGAGGCAACATAAGCGCCTCTAAACAATAATTATTGCTGTCCGTAATCTCGAACACCAAAGATCGCTGTTCCGATACGAACCATTGTGCTTCCAGCTGCAATAGCAGCGTCCATGTCGCCACTCATTCCCATAGAAAGCGTGTCGATATTGGCATACTGCGCCGCCAGTTTATTATTCACTTCTCGCAATACCGTAAAAGCTTGAAGCTGCTCTTCATATCCCGAGACATTAGCGGGAATAGACATCACCCCTCTAAGCACCAAATTTGGCAAAGCGTCAATTACTTCTGCCAGTTCAAATACCTGACCAATTTGAACTCCTGACTTTGTCGCTTCCTCGCTCGTATTCACCTGTATGAGCACTTGTAATGGCCCCATACTCGATGGTCTTTGATCATTTAGACGCTGAGCCGTTTTAGCACGATCAATAGTGTGGACCCAATCAAAGTGCTCCGCGACTACACGAGTTTTATTCGATTGAATAGGCCCTATAAAGTGCCATTCAAGATCAAATTCAGGGTGGTTATCGTTAAAGAACGCTACCTTAGATACGCCTTCTTGAACGTAATTCTCACCAAATTGTCGCTGTCCTGCCAAGGCGGCCTGAATGATCGCTTCGTTAGGTTTCGTCTTACTAACAGCAAGCAATTGCACCCCACCTTGCACTCTCCCGCAATTTTGTTCTGCACGAGCTATCTGGGTGGTGATTAGTTCTATATTTTGTTGAATACTGGTCATAGGTTACAAATCATAAGGAAATTAAATGGATATCACCGAGTTGCTAGACTTTAGTGTAAAGCATAATGCTTCAGATCTACACCTTTCCGCAGGCGTACCACCAATGGTACGAATTGACGGAGAAGTAAGAAAACTTGGTATCCCGGCTCTCGATCACTCTGCTGTACACAAGTTAATCTTTGATATCATGAATGACAAGCAAAGAAATGATTACGAGTCCCGACTTGAAACCGATTTTTCTTTTGATATCCCCAATGTCGGCCGATTCAGGATCAATGCATTTAATCAATCCCGAGGATGCTCTGCTGTATTTAGAACCATCCCAACAACACCAACTCTAGTACAACTTGGCGCCCCGGATATTTTAACCGATATCGCAAACATTGAACGAGGCCTCATTCTGGTGACTGGCCCGACAGGCTCAGGAAAATCAACAACACTGGCAGCTATGGTTGATCACATCAACCAAAGCAAAAATAAGCATATTCTGACTATCGAAGATCCTATTGAGTTTGTTCACCAAAATAAGAAATGCTTAATAAACCAAAGAGAAGTTCATCGCGACACGCACAGTTTCCAAAACGCACTACGATCTGCTTTGCGTGAAGATCCTGATGTTATTGTTGTCGGAGAACTTCGCGATCAAGAAACGATCAGCCTTGCTCTGACCGCTGCAGAAACTGGACACTTAGTCTTTGGAACGTTACACACCGTTTCTGCGGCTAAAACCATCGACCGTATCATTGATGTATTTCCTGGTAACGACAAAAATATGGCTCGCTCGATGTTATCAGAATCACTACGAGCGGTTATCTCACAGCAACTTCTAAAGCGCACAAATGGCGGCCGCGTCGCATGCCACGAAATCATGACTGCAACTCCTGCAATTCGAAATTTAATTAGGGAAGATAAAGTGGCACAGATGTACTCAATGATACAAACAGGCGCCGCTCATGGAATGCAAACGCTAGAACAACATAGTAGACAATTACTTTCTCAAGGTATTGTTGAACTCGAAGAAGTGAATAAACAGGTCACCCAACATAACTCGATGTTTCATTAGGACCAGTAATGAACAATATTGATGCCATCCTCGATCAAATGTTGACACTCAATGCATCGGATCTCTACCTCACTACTGGTGCCCCTATACTCTATCGAGTTGACGGGGATTTAAAGGCAAAAGGTGATAACTTATCGAATGCCGAGGTTGCTACACTTCTAAAATTGATGATGGATGACGCAAAATATAGCGCCTACCTCGCAAGCAAAGAATCTAACTTCGCCATTGTTCGAACTACCGGTCGATTTCGAGTCAGTGCCTTTTTTCAAAGAGAACTACAAGGTGCTGTGATAAGAAGAATAGAAACCCGTATTCCCACCTTTAAGGAACTTTCTCTTCCAGACGTACTACAAACCCTCTCAATAGCAAAAAGAGGCCTTGTCCTAATTGTTGGTGCAACCGGTTCAGGTAAATCCACAACAATGGCGGCAATGACAGGATATCGAAACCAACACCGAACAGGGCATATCCTCACGGTAGAAGACCCGATAGAGTTTGTTCATGAACATCAAAAGTGTATTGTGACTCAGCGAGAAGTGGGCCTCGATACTGAGAGCTATGCTGTGGCACTGAAAAATTCACTTCGGCAAGCACCTGATATGGTTTTAATCGGCGAAATCAGAACAAGAGAAACAATGAAGTATGCGATGTCCTTTGCAGAAACCGGACACCTTTGTATGGCAACACTGCATGCTAACAACGCCAGTCAAGCGATCGAACGTATTCTTCACCTTGTACCAAAAGAACAAAAAGAGCAGTTTCTTTTCGACTTAAGTTCAAATCTCAAAGGTATTATTGGACAGCAACTCATTAGAGATAAACAAGGCAGAGGTCGTCATGGTGTATTCGAGATACTACTAAATAGCCCAAGAGTTTCTGAACTGCTCCGTAAAGGAGAGCTTGGCGAAATTAAAGTAGCTATGAGTAAATCTCGAGAGGTTGGAATGCAAACTTTTGACCAAGCACTCTTCGACTTAGTCAACGCAGGTAGTATCAACGAAGAGGACGCGCTACACAGTGCCGACTCATCCAATAACCTCCGTTTAATGCTAAAGCTAGCAAACTCAGAAACATCTTCTAAGTCGGAACTATCGAAAATAAAAATAGACATGAGCTAGAAAAAAGTGCCCATTTTACTGCCTTCTGAACTCGTGAATAGAGGCGTTTAACTGGAAGATAACTTACTCTTTAAAAAAAGCAAAAAGGCCTCATCTTTCGATGAGGCCTTTTCTTAAGGTGGCTCCCCTTGCAAGACTTGAACTTGCGACATACGGATTAACAGTCCGCCGTTCTACCAACTGAACTAAAGGGGAATTACTAGTTATACTCGAGTAAAGAGTGGTGCCGACTACCGGAGTCGAACTGGTGACCTACTGATTACAAGTCAGTTGCTCTACCTACTGAGCTAAGTCGGCACATAAAAACAAGCTAAGCTTATTTTTTAAAAGTGGCTCCCCCTGCAAGACTTGAACTTGCGACATACGGATTAACAGTCCGCCGTTCTACCAACTGAACTAAGGGGGAATTACTATATGTTGTAAAGAATGGTGCCGACTACCGGAGTCGAACTGGTGACCTACTGATTACAAGTCAGTTGCTCTACCTACTGAGCTAAGTCGGCTCACTTATCTTTACTTATTGACGCTTGTTTTACTAAGCACCAACAATTTTAAATCGTGGTGCCCGGAGGCGGAATCGAACCACCGACACGAGGATTTTCAATCCTCTGCTCTACCGACTGAGCTATCCGGGCAACGAGGTGTATTAAACGGCTTTTCGGCCTTAACGTCAACACTAAATTGCAAAAAAAATATCGTTTGTCGATTTTCTATACTTAGCGTTCTATTTTTATGCATTTTGCGCCCACAATTAAGCCCTGTGGGCATACAGGGCTTAAGTTAAACCATAATTCCTTCCGCAAACCCTTTACTTAATTCCGGCATTAACTGAAGAAAATAGCTGTTTTTAACTCGATAACTTAACCGTTTTTGACTTCAAACTGATTCATTTTTTCAGTTAACTCTCCAGACAGTAGACCAAGAGAACGAGTCGCAGCTCTTGTTTGTTCAACTACCCCCCTCAATTCACCGCCACTTTGCTCTATTAAATTAATTCTTACCGATATGTCATCGCTCACTTCAGTCTGCTCTGCTGCCGCCGTTGCAATCTGATGACTCATTTCAGAGATTTTTTCTAAGCTTACCACTACGTCATGTAGGGCTCGAGAGGCAGTTTGAGACTCTTCTACCGTTGCTTGACTGGTTTCCGTACAACTTTGAATACTTTGAATCGCTTTTTTTGAGCCCGATTGAAGGTTCGAGATCATATCTTGAATCTCTTTCGTGCTGCTCTGTGTTCTTCCTGCCAAGCTTCTTACTTCATCGGCAACAACCGCAAAACCTCGACCTTGCTCACCAGCACGAGCGGCCTCAATCGCAGCATTCAAAGCCAGTAGATTCGTTTGCTCAGCAATATCACCAATAACCTCCAAAACACGTGCAATATTATTTACATCACTATCAAGCTCTGAGACCGCAGTATTCGCCCCATCTAATTGATGAGCTAGACCTTCGATATTTGAAAGGGCTGAAGAAATAAGCGAACTAACATGCTGGCTCTGCTTATCAGCTTCATCCGTGCTCAACGCGGTATCCGTAGCAGACTTTGCCACATGACTTGCCGATGAAGCCATTTCCGTCATGGCGGTGGCAATCATCTCAGTGCTCTGTTGCTGGGTTTGCGTGAGGGTCGCAATAGATAGTGCTCTCTTGTCTGTTTCAGAAAGCTGAGAGCCAATGGAGCCGGTAACCTTTTCAATACTAGAAAGAAGCGCTGCTAGAGAATAATTCATCTGCTGAACAGAGTGGTAAATACTGCCGATTTGCGCTTTATTATCAAATTTAGTTTCAATTTTTCCCGACGCGACACTTTGAACAGCGTGCAGCACATCCGCAGGTTCTCCTCCTAATATCGCCAATATCTTCCGAAGTGAAATAAGTAAAATTGACAATATAATCGCCATGATCAGTACGCATAGCCCTAGTTGCCACTGCGCTGTCGACCAGAAGCGTTGATTAACTTCATTGAAGCCTATGCCAGTACCAACAACCCACTGCCACTTCGGCGTTCTCTCTGCGATAGATAGCTTATTTTCAATTTCGCCATTAGGGAGTCTCTGAGACCACTCATATTCAATTAGATGATCCTTTCGATTACCTAGTTCTTTAACAATAATCTCACCGACACTTCTACCGGAGCTATCTTTAAAATCGTGAAAGCTAGTCCCGTGTAACTGAGGGTCTAAAGGCGCAGCTATGAAAGTCATATTTTCATCGGCGACATAAACATACTCATTATCTTTATAGATGTTGTTACGAAGCACCCTGGTCGCAATCATTTTAGCGTCATTAGTACTCAGTACCCCTTCTTCAGCGAGTTTTTCTAGCTGAACAATCGTTGAATATGTACTGGTGAATATTTCCGTCACTCGCATCTTGTTATCATTACTACTCGCTAGACGTAAAGCCCAAAGACCCGTAATGGTCACTGCCACCATGGCAAACAGGATTATTAATGATAAAAAATAAGTTTGTGTTTTTAGCTTCATAAACAGCTCTAAGTTATATCGCATAGGATTTCATAAGTAATTCGACATATTAGTCAGCCCTTTTCAAATAGAAAGCAGTTTATTGCGAAACTATGACTGCGATTAAATTCACGAAGAAAAATATGTTTTCAATTAAACTTTTCGCTGGTTTGGTCGAGTGGCATGAGAACCCCATTCAAATTAAACGTCATCTGGTTCTGCATATAGCTACGAGCGTTCTCAAATCAACAGTTCCCCTATTTGAGGGGATCTCTACCAAGGAGGGTATAGTCGTAGGGTAATAAGCTATTTAAGCCCCTTACGGGCACTAATCCTTATTACTCCACACATGACTAGTATGTGTGGAATAAATTTTGATAAATGCGTACTCTTCGATGAGAAGGTCGAATTTAGGACTTAGTAATAAGTGGCCTAACCAACCACCTACCTGGCTAAAAGGGAAAGTAACTGCCCCGTCACTGACAATTTTCTTCAAACGTAAAAAAGCCTCAGTCTTTCGACTGAGGCTTAGTATAAATGGCGGAGTGGACGGGACTCGAACCCGCGACCCCCGGCGTGACAGGCCGGTATTCTAACCAACTGAACTACCACTCCGCAGTGGCTTACTCGCTATTGCAAGTGTCCATAAATTAAAGCCTGGCGATGTCCTACTCTCACATGGGGAAACCCCACACTACCATCGGCGCTACTGCGTTTCACTTCTGAGTTCGGCATGGGATCAGGTGGGTCCGCAACGCTATGGTCGCCAAGCGC
>NZ_JAKJSS010000005.1:0-824 GCF_050337205.1 Vibrio nomapromontoriensis | reverse complement strand
GGTTTCCCCATTCGGAAATCCCAGACTCACAGGTTATTACTACCTAATCTGGGCTTATCGCAAGTTATTACGTCCTTCATCGCCTCTGACTGCCAAGGCATCCACCGTGTACGCTTAGTCACTTAACCATACAACCCCAAAAGGTCTTATGTATGGCAAACAACCAAAGTCGCTATCTCATTATTTGAATGAGCGAGATAGCATTCGATTTTGCCGGACTCAAATATAAACATCACAACCGAAGTTGTGCTGTTTCCAAGAACACTTGAATGTGTGTTGGTACCTACATCTTTTCTCTATAGGGTTTTAGGACTTTTGTTTTGATAACTTTTCTTTGTTCTTTATTCAATCAAGACATTGTTGTTCGTCAGCTTTCCAAATTGTTAAAGAGCATGTGTTACTTAAACAGTAACCATTTTTAAATACTTTCGTTTCTAGTAAACGAAGTGAGAACACTTATAGATGGTGTCGCTTTGGGGGGTCGAACCGCAGACCTGTTCGCTGCGTGCGAGGGGGTTTTCCTGGTGCTCTATAGGCCCGTGTGGTAGGTGTTTCTTTACTCTTAACTTTTAAACCTAATCAATCTGTGTGAACACTCATCAAGACAATCTTTCGTATAAGGAGGTGATCCAGCCCCAGGTTCCCCTAGGGCTACCTTGTTACGACTTCACCCCAGTCATGAACCACAAAGTGGTGAGCGTCCTCCCGAAGGTTAAACTACCCACTTCTTTTGCAGCCCACTCCCATGGTGTGACGGGCGGTGTGTACAAGGCCCGGGAACGTATTCACCGTGGCATTCTGATCCACGATTACTAGCGATTCCG
>NZ_JAKJSS010000004.1:0-4151 GCF_050337205.1 Vibrio nomapromontoriensis | reverse complement strand
TTGTGGCTTTATGATACGGATACAGGCGCCGAGCTTGACCATATATTTTATCAAGATATGAGCCATAACTTGAGCGGGGGTACCGTTCAACAAGACGTTGATGATACCAATGGTCATGGCCCTGAAACCATCACCGTGCCGAACTATCAAGATGCCAATATGCATTACTCGGTCCACAACTATACCAATCGCAGTTGGGATGTGGATGGTGTGGATGAAGTACAAGTTCAGGTCTTCGTTGGCGATACTTTAGTACAAACCTTTACTCCGGAGCTTCCAGAAAACATCAGTGGTGACCACTGGCATGTGTTTGATGTCGTAGATGGCATTGTGGTACCAAGCCAAGAGGTTGGAGGACAAACCGCGTTTACCTTACCGACCAGTGAAGAAGCGGCCAACGCCGAAAATGGTGTTGATATTGCTGCGCTGTTTAACGTCGATGAAGGCACCGATGGCAGTGACAACGTCACCGTTGGTGATATTAGCATGCCAAACGGCGTCATTACCGATAATGGTGATGGGACTTATACCATCACACCGGATGAGAACTTTAATGGTGAGTTTGAAATTAACTACACCGTTGATGATGGTAATGGTGGTATTTCACCAGCTCAACTCGATGTTACCGTTACCGCGGTAAATGATGCGGCGGTTATTTATGACCAAACGTTCAGTATGGATGAAGACGGCACATTAACCTTCACTGATGCGGAGCTTCTGATCGGAGCGACTGACGTAGAAGACGATACGCTAATGGTGACAGGTGTTCACTACGAAGGTACGGATGGGGTACTTGTCTCAAATGGCAATGGAACACATACATTCACGCCAAATGAAAACTTCAATGGCGCGATCAACCTTAGTTTTGATGTGACTGATGGAACTGATATATCAAGTGCAATCATTGATATTGCGGTTGCAGCCGTGAATGATGCGCCGATTGCGGGCTCAACATCGTACTCAGTTAACGAAGAAGGCATCATTGATATTACTGCAGAGCAACTCCTAGCGAATTCCAGTGATGCCGATGGCGAACAAGTATCGCTAGAATCGGTAACTTATTCTGGCAGCGACGGTATTTTTTCAGTACATGAAAATGGTACTTACTATTTCGCACCAAACGAAAACTTTGATGGTGACATTGAGCTACAAGTCATTGTGGCTGACGAGTCTGGGCTTACTTCAGCGACAACCGCTAACATTGATGTTATTTCGGTAAACGATGTTCCCGTTGTATCTGGACCGATAGCTTATCAGGTCAACGAAGATCACTCTATTACCCTATCACAACAACAACTTTTGATTCATGCATCAGATATTGATGGCGACCAATTAGTAGCTAGCAACCTATATCTCGAAGCGTTTGGCGATGTGACTGATAATGGGGATGGTACGTTTACCATTACCCCAGCCGAAAACTTTAGTGGCCCGCTATCACTGACCTTTGATGTGAGCGATGGAGAAGAGACCATAGCAACATCGCTTAACTTAACGGTTGATCCGGTTAATGATCCCGTCATAGCACGAGACGACATAATGCTATCTAGTGCTGACCCGATGATACGTCTCGATGTCGCGCCAGAGCACGGCGCCGTCCAATATCTCGATGAGAATGGAGAGTGGGCTGATATGGTGATTGGCTTAGAGTATCCAGCCGACACAGAAGTACAATTTGTACCAAATACAGTAGAAATTCAAGCTGACACAAGGGATATCCGTGTTGGTAGTTTTGATAATGATGAAAATAGCCCAGGCTTTGACGGCAACGCAGCAACGAGTGATTGGGGTGACATTCAAGGTGATACTGCCATCTATACAGAAGATGGAGTGGTGATTACCACTGTTGTCAGTGAAGGTGCTTTAGCGGCTTGGAATGGCCCGAATAGTCATATTGGCGCTGGCATCGGCAACCAATCCAATAATGGCTTGAGTGAAGATGAGACCTTAGCGGTAACCGTTGAAGGTGAAGATGTTAACCAAATTACTTTTCAGCTCGACGGATTAGGTGGCTATTTCGATGAAAGCAGCTCTCAAGCAACGCAAGTTAATATCCGTGCGTTTGACATAGACGGCAACTTAATTAGCACACAAGGTGGGTACAGAGATTCAGGCGAATATGAGGATACCTATTCCTTCACCACGGATGTGCCTGTTCACCAATTTGAATTAGGGACCACTGGTGGTAGCGGTACCTATGTCGTACAAAATATGACCGTGTCCAGAACTATGTCAGAGGAGATTCAACTCACAACAATTCAAGGTGATGGCAGTGAGGTAACGAATTCGTTGCTACTTAACCTTAACCACAGTACAGCAAACGATACTTTAAACGTCACTGAGCAGCTGGTAGAAATTGATGGTTCAATTACTTCACAAGCCATAGATGTCGAAGAAGATGGGGTTCTGACACTTCAAGCCAGTGATCTTTTGGTCAATGATTCTGACATTGATGGCGACGAGCTAACGTTAGTCAGTGTAGAAGCCACTGATAATACCCATGGTAGTGTATCACTGGATGCAACTGGCCAGATTCAATTCACACCAGAGGCTGATTTTAATGGGCAAACGTCTTTTGACTATACAGTGACTGATGGAAACGGGTCATTCGATACCGCTACTGTTTTTGTTAACGTCACACCTGTCAATGATGCGCCAGTCGCCAGTGATCTACCGTTTATCATTCAGGAAGATGGCTCTTTGTTGTTCAGTGATGAGGATATCCTGTTAGCGACATCTGATATTGATGGTGATGAACTGACTGTCGAGAGCGTAAGTTATGAAGGCACCGAAGGTGTATTTACTCACAATGGCGAAGGAAGCTATACGTTCGTTCCCAATGAAAATTTCCATGGCGAGTTAACTCTTAGCTATTCTGTCACGGATGGCGCAGAATCAAGCCAAGCGAATATTGGTGTAACCGTAGAGTCCGTCAACGATCTGCCTGTATTTGGCTCAGTATCTTATACCGTTGAAGAAGATAACACACTGATATTTAATGAAGACCAACTAATGTCGAATGCCTCTGATATCGAAGGGGACGTGTCATTAGTGGGTGTTAGTTACGAGGGGACTGACGGGATCTTCACCATTAATAACGATGGAACATGCAGCTTTGCACCGAATGAAAATTTCAATGGCACCGTGACGCTGGATATTGTTATTGAGGATGAAGATGGCGCTCAAGTCGCGTCTACTTTTGATGTTAATGTGTTGGCCGTCAATGATGCGCCCGTTAGCGGTGACATCGCCTACACCTTGGATGAAGATGGCAACATTACCCTGTCACAAAATCAGCTGCTATCTCAAGCCAGTGATGTAGACGGCGATGATTTAACCGCCAGTAATGTGTCGGTTTCGGGTAATGCAACGGTGCTGGATAACCAAGATGGCACCTTTACCATCACACCAGATGCAAACTTTAACGGCAATATTGATGTCTCGTTTGATATCTCTGATGGCGACGCCACCGTTCAAGGAGCGGGTGGGTTGACGGTTAATCCTGTCAATGACTTACCGACTACAGACACCGTCACGGAGAGTGTCGACGAAGACAACAGCATCATCGTCAACCAAGCACAACTACTTGCTAATGCTGCCGATATTGATGGGGATGCACTGACTGCGGACAACTTATCCGCGACCAATGCCACCATCGCAGATAATGGCGATGGCACCTTTACCATCACACCGGACGCCAACTTTAACGGCCTCATTGATGTCTTATATGATATCAGTGATGGCAGTACGCCTATTGCTGGAAATTTAGCGCTCACCGTCGATCCGGTGAATGACGCCCCGATTATTTCTGCCGATGTTCCAATTACGATAGAAGAAGATGGCTCCTATACCGTGACGCAAGCTGAGCTCTTGCAATTTGCTAGCGATATTGAAGATGACGATATGACTGCCATCATCGGAGAGCAAGGTGAGGCGACCACGGTCACAGGGACGGTACTTAACGCAGAAAATGGCCAGCCTGTTATTGGCGCCGATGTGACCTTAAGCGATGCGGTGGGTAACTCCCATACCGTACAAACCGACGCACAAGGTCAGTATACGGTTAACGGTTCTGTCTTTGAACAAGGGACCATTACCATTGAGCAAGAAGGCGCTATTACTAATAGCTTCCTCGAATAGCTTCCTCGTGCCTG
>NZ_JAKJSS010000003.1:0-4470 GCF_050337205.1 Vibrio nomapromontoriensis | reverse complement strand
CGACTCCATGAAGTCGGAATCGCTAGTAATCGTGGATCAGAATGCCACGGTGAATACGTTCCCGGGCCTTGTACACACCGCCCGTCACACCATGGGAGTGGGCTGCAAAAGAAGTGGGTAGTTTAACCTTCGGGAGGACGCTCACCACTTTGTGGTTCATGACTGGGGTGAAGTCGTAACAAGGTAGCCCTAGGGGAACCTGGGGCTGGATCACCTCCTTATACGAAGATTGTCTTGATGAGTGTTCACACAGATTGATTAGGTTTATAAAGTAAAAGAGACGATATTTGATTTCACTTTTTAAAGTGGAAACAGACTGTGGGTCTGTAGCTCAGCTGGTTAGAGCGCTCGCCTGATAAGCGGGAGGTCGGTGGTTCAAGTCCACTCAGACCCACCACTATCTCCTTTGGAGATACGGTACGATATCGACACAGATGGGGCTATAGCTCAGCTGGGAGAGCGCCTGCCTTGCACGCAGGAGGTCTGCGGTTCGATCCCGCATAGCTCCACCATCTTTAAGTATTTTCTTTAAATAGAAAGTCTCTTGAAAGTATTTAAAAATGGTTACTGTTTAAGTAACACATGCTCTTTAACAATTTGGAAAGCTGACGAACAATAATGTGATTTCATTATTGTTCAAATAAAAGTTCTCAAATCCTATGTCTTACTCYTTTATAGAGAAGGGATGTAGGTACCAACACACATTCAAGTGTTCTTGGAAACAGCACAACTTCGGTTGTGATGTTTATATTTGAGTCCGGCAAAATCGAATGCTATCTCGCTCATTCAAATAATGAGATAGCGACTTTGGTTGTTTGCCATACATAAGACCTTTTGGGGTTGTATGGTTAAGTGACTAAGCGTACACGGTGGATGCCTTGGCAGTCAGAGGCGATGAAGGACGTAATAACTTGCGATAAGCCCAGATTAGGTAGTAATAACCTGTGAGTCTGGGATTTCCGAATGGGGAAACCCACGTGCATAAGCACGTATCATTAACTCAATACATAGGTTAATGAAGCAAACCGGGGGAACTGAAACATCTAAGTACCCCGAGGAAGAGAAATCAACCGAGATTCCGAAAGTAGCGGCGAGCGAAATTGGAYTAGCCCTTAAGCTTTTAATGATGCAGGTGAAGAGTCTGGAAAGTCTCGCAGTAAAGGGTGATAGCCCCGTAACCGACACATCATAATCAGTGAAAACGAGTAAGGCGGGACACGTGATATCCTGTTTGAATATGGGGGGACCATCCTCCAAGGCTAAATACTACTGACTGACCGATAGTGAACCAGTACCGTGAGGGAAAGGCGAAAAGAACCCCTGTGAGGGGAGTGAAATAGAACCTGAAACCGTGTACGTACAAGCAGTAGGAGCCCACTTGTTGGGTGACTGCGTACCTTTTGTATAATGGGTCAGCGACTTATATTCAGTGGCAAGGTTAACCGTTTAGGGGAGCCGTAGGGAAACCGAGTCTTAACTGGGCGTTCAGTCTCTGGATATAGACCCGAAACCAGGTGATCTAGCCATGGGCAGGTTGAAGGTTGAGTAACATCAACTGGAGGACCGAACCGACTAATGTTGAAAAATTAGCGGATGACTTGTGGCTAGGGGTGAAAGGCCAATCAAACCTGGAGATAGCTGGTTCTCCCCGAAAGCTATTTAGGTAGCGCCTCGGACGAATACTACTGGGGGTAGAGCACTGTTAAGGCTAGGGGGTCATCCCGACTTACCAACCCTTTGCAAACTCCGAATACCAGTAAGTAATATCCGGGAGACACACGGCGGGTGCTAACGTCCGTCGTGGAGAGGGAAACAACCCAGACCGCCAGCTAAGGTCCCAAAGTATAGCTAAGTGGGAAACGATGTGGGAAGGCTTAGACAGCTAGGATGTTGGCTTAGAAGCAGCCATCATTTAAAGAAAGCGTAATAGCTCACTAGTCGAGTCGGCCTGCGCGGAAGATGTAACGGGGCTAAGCTATACACCGAAGCTGCGGCAATATGATTTATCATATTGGGTAGGGGAGCGTTCTGTAAGCCGTTGAAGGTGRACTGTAAGGTYTGCTGGAGGTATCAGAAGTGCGAATGCTGACATGAGTAACGATAAAGGGGGTGAAAAACCTCCTCGCCGGAAGACCAAGGGTTCCTGTCCAACGTTAATCGGGGCAGGGTAAGTCGACCCCTAAGGCGAGGCCGAAAGGCGTAGTCGATGGGAAACGGGTTAATATTCCCGTACTTCTTATAATTGCGATGGGGGGACGGAGAAGGCTAGGTGGGCCTGGCGATGGTTGTCCAGGTTCAAGTACGTAGGCGGGTGGTTTAGGTAAATCCGGACCRCTAYTAACGCTGAGATACGATGTCGAGCTACTACGGTAGTGAAGTCATTGATGCCATGCTTCCAGGAAAAGCCTCTAAGCTTCAGATTATAAGAAATCGTACCCCAAACCGACACAGGTGGTCGGGTAGAGAATACCAAGGCGCTTGAGAGAACTCGGGTGAAGGAACTAGGCAAAATGGTACCGTAACTTCGGGAGAAGGTACGCTCTTGGCGGTGAAGTCCCTTGCGGATGGAGCTACTAGGAGTCGCAGATACCAGGTGGCTGCAACTGTTTATTAAAAACACAGCACTGTGCAAAATCGTAAGATGACGTATACGGTGTGACGCCTGCCCGGTGCCGGAAGGTTAATTGATGGGGTTAGACTTNGGTCGAAGCTCTTGATCGAAGCCCCGGTAAACGGCGGCCGTAACTATAACGGTCCTAAGGTAGCGAAATTCCTTGTCGGGTAAGTTCCGACCTGCACGAATGGCGTAATGATGGCCACGCTGTCTCCACCCGAGACTCAGTGAAATTGAAATCGCTGTGAAGATGCAGTGTACCCGCGGCTAGACGGAAAGACCCCGTGAACCTTTACTACAGCTTGGCACTGAACATTGACCCTACATGTGTAGGATAGGTGGGAGCCTTTGAAGCATGCACGCTAGTGTGTGTGGAGGCAATCTTGAAATACCACCCTTGTATGCTTGATGTTCTAACGTTGGYCCCTAATCGGGRTTGCGGACAGTGCCTGGTGGGTAGTTTGACTGGGGCGGTCTCCTCCCAAAGAGTAACGGAGGAGCACGAAGGTGGGCTAAACACGGTTGGACATCGTGTGGTTAGTGCAATGGCATAAGCCCGCTTGACTGCGAGAATGACAATTCGAGCAGGTACGAAAGTAGGTCATAGTGATCCGGTGGTTCTGAATGGAAGGGCCATCGCTCAACGGATAAAAGGTACTCCGGGGATAACAGGCTGATACCGCCCAAGAGTTCATATCGACGGCGGTGTTTGGCACCTCGATGTCGGCTCATCACATCCTGGGGCTGAAGTCGGTCCCAAGGGTATGGCTGTTCGCCATTTAAAGTGGTACGCGAGCTGGGTTTAGAACGTCGTGAGACAGTTCGGTCCCTATCTGCCGTGGGCGTTGGAAGATTGAAGGGGGCTGCTCCTAGTACGAGAGGACCGGAGTGGACGAACCTCTGGTGTTCGGGTTGTCATGCCAATGGCATTGCCCGGTAGCTAAGTTCGGAATCGATAACCGCTGAAAGCATCTAAGCGGGAAGCGAGCCCTGAGATGAGTCTTCCCTGGCACTTTAAGTGTCCTAAAGGGTTGTTCAAGACTAGAACGTTGATAGGCAGGGTGTGTAAGTGCTGCGAGGCATTGAGCTAACCTGTACTAATTGCCCGTGAGGCTTAACCATACAACACCCAAAGGGTTTTGATTGGACTCAAAGCAAGAACATAATTGAATGTGTATTAAAGACTTTTATTAAGCTTTCCGAATTAATTTTGCCTTTAGCTTTTAATAAAAGCTGAAAGTAAAAGAAGAATTTGCTTGGCGACCATAGCGTTGCGGACCCACCTGATCCCATGCCGAACTCAGAAGTGAAACGCAGTAGCGCCGATGGTAGTGTGGGGTTTCCCCATGTGAGAGTAGGACATCGCCAGGCTCCTATTTATTTTCACTTTTTAAAAAGTGAAGACAAAAAGTTCGACTTGTCTCGATTGAGACGAGTCARCATAGTTTTTTAAGTAAATACTTAGAATATTATGTTGACTTTCAAAGTAGATAGCGTATTATACGCGTCCTGCTTAAGTGCTAAGGCATTGAAAGCAAAGCTCTTTAACAATATAGACCTATATCAATCTGTGTGGACACTTGTTGATGATAATCACTAGATATYCTCTTTTTATAGAGAGYGTATCAACAATGGTTTTCAATGAACACGTGACCTAAGGGTAGTAAGYTCGCTTACTGTCACACAGTCAAAATTCATTATCGTTCTGTTGGAACGATAATAGCTTTAAAATTACTTCTTACTTTTTAAGTAAGGGACAGTTTTGAAGTCAGTATTCATTGAGCCGACAAAATCTTAAATTGAAGAGTTTGATCATGGCTCAGATTGAACGCTGGCGGCAGGCCTAACACATGCAA
>NZ_JAKJSS010000002.1:0-1784 GCF_050337205.1 Vibrio nomapromontoriensis | reverse complement strand
ATTAGATACCCTGGTAGTCCACGCCGTAAACGATGTCTACTTGGAGGTTGTGGCCTTGAGCCGTGGCTTTCGGAGCTAACGCGTTAAGTAGACCGCCTGGGGAGTACGGTCGCAAGATTAAAACTCAAATGAATTGACGGGGGCCCGCACAAGCGGTGGAGCATGTGGTTTAATTCGATGCAACGCGAAGAACCTTACCTACTCTTGACATCTAGAGAANCCAGCGGAGACGCAGGNGTGCCTTCGGGAACTCTAAGACAGGTGCTGCATGGCTGTCGTCAGCTCGTGTTGTGAAATGTTGGGTTAAGTCCCGCAACGAGCGCAACCCTTATCCTTGTTTGCCAGCACRTAATGGTGGGAACTCCAGGGAGACTGCCGGTGATAAACCGGAGGAAGGTGGGGACGACGTCAAGTCATCATGGCCCTTACGAGTAGGGCTACACACGTGCTACAATGGCGCATACAGAGGGCAGCAAGCTAGCGATAGTGAGCGAATCCCAACAATTGCGTCGTAGTCCGGATTGGAGTCTGCAACTCGACTCCATGAAGTCGGAATCGCTAGTAATCGTGGATCAGAATGCCACGGTGAATACGTTCCCGGGCCTTGTACACACCGCCCGTCACACCATGGGAGTGGGCTGCAAAAGAAGTGGGTAGTTTAACCTTCGGGAGGACGCTCACCACTTTGTGGTTCATGACTGGGGTGAAGTCGTAACAAGGTAGCCCTAGGGGAACCTGGGGCTGGATCACCTCCTTATACGAAAGATTGTCTTGATGAGTGTTCACACAGATTGATTAGGTTTATGATGTAAAAGAGTGGTTGTTTTTACTTGTTAAGTGAAAACAACAAACAGTAAGTGCCCAACACTTACTACTTAGTGTCCCGTTCGTCTAGAGGCCTAGGACACCGCCCTTTCACGGCGGTAACAGGGGTTCGACTCCCCTACGGGATACCATTGGGTCGTTAGCTCAGTTGGTAGAGCAGTTGACTTTTAATCAATTGGTCGCAGGTTCGAATCCTGCACGACCCACCATTCTCTCTCCACGAGGGAAGCAATTTGCTTCTGCTTTTAAAGCGGAAACGAAAAGCAAACTAAATGTGGGCGATTAGCTCAGTTGGGAGAGCACCTCCCTTACAAGGAGGGGGTCACTGGTTCGAGCCCGGTATCGCCCACCACTCTCTAAATATTTTTGGAAGTATCAATCCAAACCACTACTCATGTTGTTGGTTTGCATTTTTGACTCTRAAAGTCGTTAGAAAGTGCTTTTTAGCACGCGTTTCGAAAGAAACTAGCTCTTTAACAATTTGGAAAGCTGACGAACAACATTTGATTTAATGTTGTTCAAATAAAAGTTCTCAAATCCTATGTCTTACTCTTTTATAGAGAAGGGATATAGGTACCAACACACATTCAAGTGTTCTTGGAAACAGCACAACTTAGGTTGTGTTTGTTTATATTTGAGTCCGGCAAAATCGAATGCTATCTCGCTCATTCAAATAATGAGATAGCGACTTTGGTTGTTTGCCATACACCTTTTTGTCTTCACTTTTTAAAGTGAAATCAAATCGAAACCTTTTGGGGTTGTATGGTTAAGTGACTAAGCGTACACGGTGGATGCCTTGGCAGTCAGAGGCGATGAAGGACGTAATAACTTGCGATAAGCCCAGATTAGGTAGTAATAACCTGTGAGTCTGGGATTTCCGAATGGGGAAACCCACGTGCATAAGCACGTATCATTAACTCAATACATAGGTTAATGAAGCAAACCGGGGGAACTGAAAC
>NZ_JAKJSS010000001.1:0-5208 GCF_050337205.1 Vibrio nomapromontoriensis | reverse complement strand
AGGATTCGGTCAGGGTATCGCCCACATCCAATGATTGGATTGGCGCTGAGCTGTTGTCGACTTTGTAGGTCCATTGACCGTCCGTGCCGATGGTGAGGGCACCGTAAGTCGTGCCCACAGGTGTCCCTGCGCCTGCAATGAAGGTCTCTTCATTGGCGTCGGTATCACTGATCACTAAAGTATTGCTGGCGACTAAGTTGCCGTCAGTATCTAAGTCGACCACCGCGTCTTCGGTGGCATCATCACTGGCGCCACTAACAATGCTTGGTAAATCGTTAACGCCGGTAATGGTGATGACGATGTTATGCGTAGTGCCGTCTTCACTGAGTACTTGGAAAGTCTCGGTACGAGTTTCCCCTTCAGAAAGCGACTGCACTGAGCTGTCGGTGTTGTCGATTTCGTAATTCCACGCGCCAGTGGCATCAATAATCAAGGTGCCCACTGGTGTGAGGCCGTTGCCATCATCGACTTTAGTAACGCTGGTTTGGAACTGGCTTTCGCCTTGATCGGTATCGGTAATCGTCAGCTGGCCGCTTTCTTTAAGAAGATCGCCCGCTTGAATATCGGTATCTTCAATCACACCACCGATGTCAGTACCCGCTATCACGGGTGCGTCGTCAGTGCCTTCAATGGTCACTTCGATGATTTGCGTTTTGCTGCCATCAATCGACGCCACTTCAAAGCGCTCAATACGAGTATCGCCATCGCCGAGCTCTTGCACGCCTTCTAGGCTATTATCGACTTTATAGGTCCACGTGCCGTCGGCCAAGATGGTCAGCGTGCCGAGAGGCGACTGACCTTGGTCGTTCGTTAAGCTTGTCACCGTGGTGTTGAACGCTGCTTCGTCGGCATCTAAGTCAGCGATGTCGAGTTTGCCACCACCGATAAGCTCACCCGCGACTTCGCCTGTGTCTTCTTTGACACTGTCTGGCACGTAGTTGGTGATGAAGGTTTCATCTTCCGCGCCATTCACCGTCACGCTAATGGTGTGCTCGGTGCCATCGGCGGAGGTGACAATAAAAGACTCGACTAAGGTGTCACCGACATCAAGAGCTTGCACCTGCGTTAAGGTGTTATCAATGGTGTACGTCCACGTACCATCAGCCAAAATAGACAGGCTGCCTAACGTGGTGCCAACTGAGGTGCCAGCGCCTGCGTTAAAGACATTTTCACCGGCGTCCTCATCGCTGATCACCAGTTGCTCAGAGGCGATGAGGTTATTGCCCACCACACCCACGTCTTCGGTGAGCTCTGCTGATTCGCCACTGACGATGGTCGGCGCGCCGTCCACCCCTTGAATGGTCACAACAATATCTTGATAGCTGCTGCCATCAATGGAGTACACGCGGAACACTTCGTCACGGCTGTCGCCGTCACCCAGCTCTTGCACGCCCGTCAACGAGTTATCGACTTGGTAATGCCACTGGCCATCGGCGGTAATGGTTAAGCTGCCAAGTGGCGAGTCGCCATTGCCATTTTGCTGGCCTTCAACACGAGTAATATCGAACTGCGCTTCACCACTGTCGGCATCGGCAATGTCCAAATCACCACTGTCGGTCAAAATACCGGCGGTATCTTCCGTCACTGAGCCCGGCTCGTAACTGCTAATAATGCTTGGATCTTCTGTGCCATGCACGGTCACAGTAATAGTGTGCTCCGTGCCGTCGGCACTTTTTACAATAAAGGATTCGGTCAGGGTATCGCCCACATCCAATGATTGGATTGGCGCTGAGCTGTTGTCGACTTTGTAGGTCCATTGACCGTCCGTGCCGATGGTGAGGGCACCGTAAGTCGTGCCCACAGGTGTCCCTGCGCCTGCAATGAAGGTCTCTTCATTGGCGTCGGTATCACTGATCACTAAAGTATTGCTGGCGACTAAGTTGCCGTCAGTATCTAAGTCGACCACCGCGTCTTCGGTGGCATCATCACTGGCACCACTAACAATGCTTGGTAAATCGTTAACGCCGGTAATGGTGATGACGATGTTGTGTGTCGTGCCGTCTTCACTGAGTACTTGGAAAGTCTCGGTACGGGTTTCGCCTTCAGAAAGCGACTGCACTGAGCTATCGGTGTTGTCGATTTCGTAATTCCACGCGCCAGTAGCATCAATGCTCAAGGTACCCACTGGCGTGAGGCCATTGCCATCATCGACTTTAGTAACGCTGGTTTGGAACTGGCTTTCGCCTTGGTCGGTATCGCTGATGGTCAGCTGGCCGCTCTCTTTAAGGAGATCGCCCGCTTGAATATTGGTATCTTCAATCACACCACCAATGTCAGTACCCGCGATCACTGGCGCGTCGTCGGTGCCTTCAATGGTCACTTCGATGATTTGTGTTTTGCTGCCATCAATGGACGCCACTTCAAAGCGCTCGACGCGCGTATCACCCGCACCAAGCTCTTGCACGCCTTCTAGGCTATTATCGACTTTGTAGGTCCACGTGCCGTCCGCCAAGATGGTCAGTGTGCCGAGAGGCGATTGACCTTGGTTGTTCGTTAAATTGGTGACGGAGGTGTTAAACGCCGCTTCTCCGGCATCCAAATCGGCAATATCGAGTTTGCCGCCACCTAATAGCTCACCCGCCACTTCGCCTGTGTCTTCTTTGACGCTGTCTGGCACGTAGTTGGTGATGAAAGTTTCATCTTCTGCGCCGTTCACGGTCACACTAATGGTGTGCTCGGTGCCATCGGCGGAGGTGACGATAAAGGATTCGACTAAGGTGTCACCGACATCGAGGGCTTGCACCTGCGTTAAGGTGTTATCAATGGTGTACGTCCAGGTGCCATCAGCCAAAATAGACAGGCTACCTAACGTGGTGCCAACTGAGGTGCCCACGCCTGCATTAAAGACATTTTCACCCGCATCTTCATCGCTAATCACCAGCTGCTCGGTCGCAATGAGATTATTGCCCACAACCGCGACGTCTTCGGTAAGTTCATCGCTATCACCACTGACGATGGTCGGCGCACCGTCCACCCCTTGAATGGTCACAACAATATCTTGATAGCTGCTGCCATCAATAGAGTACACTCGGAACACTTCGTCACGGCTGTCGCCGTCACCCAACTCTTGCACGCCCGTCAACGAGTTATCGACTTGATAACTCCATTGCCCATCAGCGGTAATGGTTAAACTGCCAAGTGGTGAGTCACCATTGCCATTTTGCTGACCTTCAACACGGGTAATATCAAATTGTGCTTCACCACTGTCGGCATCGGCAATGTCCAAATCACCACTGTCGGTCAAAATACCGGCGGTGTCTTCCGTCACTGAGCCCGGCTCGTAACTGCTGATAATGCTTGGATCTTCTGCGCCATGAACGGTCACCGTAATGGTGTGCTCCGTACCATCGGCACTTTTTACGATAAAGGACTCGGTCAGGGTATCGCCCACATCCAATGATTGGATTGGCGCTGAGCTGTTATCAACTTTGTAGGTCCATTGACCGTCCGTGCCGATGGTGAGGGCACCGTAAGTCGTGCCTACTGGTGTCCCTGCGCCTGCGATGAAGGTCTCTTCATTGGCGTCGGTATCACTGATCACTAAAGTATTGCTGGCGACTAAGTTGCCGTCCGTATCTAGGTCGACCGCGGCGTCTTCGGTGGCGTCATCACTGGCGCCACTGACAATGCTTGGTAAATCGTTAACGCCGGTAATGGTGATGACGATGTTGTGCGTTGTGCCGTCTTCACTGAGTACTTGGAAAGTCTCGGTACGGGTTTCGCCTTCAGCAAGTGACTGCACTGAGCTGTCGGTGTTGTCTATCTCGTAATTCCACGCGCCAGTGGCATCAATGGTCAAGGTGCCCACTGGTGTGAGGCCGTTGCCATCATCGACTTTAGTGACGCTGGTTTGGAACTGGCTTTCGCCTTGATCGGTATCGGTAATCGTCAGCTGGCCGCTTTCTTTAAGTAAGTCACCACTTTGGACTTCAAAGTCTTCGGTGACACCACCAATGTCAGTACCCGCTATCACTGGCGCGTCGTCAGTACCTTCAATGGTCACTTCGATGATTTGTGTTTTGCTGCCGTCAATGGACGCCACTTCAAAGCGCTCAATTCGTGTATCACCCGCGCCCAACTCTTGCACGCCAGTGAGGCTATTATCGACTTTGTAGGTCCACGTGCCGTCCGCTAAGATGGTCAGTGTGCCTAGTGGCGACTGACCTTGATCATTGTTTAGACTAGTCACTGTGGTGTTGAGCGCCGCTTCTCCCGCGTCCAAATCGGCAATATCGAGCTTACCGCCACCGAGTAACTCACCCGCCACTTCGCCGGTGTCTTCTTTGACACTGTCTGGGGCGTAGTTGGTGATGAACGTTTCATCTTCCGCGCCATTCACCGTCACGCTAATGGTGTGCTCGGTGCCATCGGCGGAGGTGACAATAAAGGATTCGACCAAGGTGTCACCCACATCGAGGGCTTGCACCTCGGATAAGGTGTTATCGATGGTGTAGGTCCAGGTGCCGTCAGCCAAAATAGACAGGCTGCCTAACGTGGTACCAACTGAGGTGCCCGCGCCTGCATTAAAGACATTTTCACCGGCGTCTTCATCGCTAATGACCAGCTGCTCAGAGGCGACAAGGTTATTGCCCACCACACCCACATCTTCGGTGAGTTCAGCGGATTCACCACTGACGATGGTCGGCGCACCGTCCACCCCTTGAATGGTCACAACAATATCTTGATAGCTGCTGCCATCAATGGAGTACACGCGGAACACTTCGTCACGGCTATCGCCGTCACCCAACTCTTGCACGCCCGTCAACGAATTATCGACTTGGTAATGCCACTGCCCATCAGCGGTAATGGTTAAGCTGCCGAGTGGTGCGTCACCATTACCATTTTGCTGGCCTTCGACACGAGTAATATCAAATTGTGCTTCACCACTGTCGGCATCGGCAATGTCCAAATCACCACTGTCGGTCAAAATACCGGCGGTGTCTTCCGTCACTGAGCCCGGCTCGTAACTGCTGATGATGCTTGGATCTTCCGTGCCATGAACGGTCACCGTAATGGTGTGCTCTGTGCCGTCGGCACTTTTTACAATAAAGGATTCGGTCAGGGTATCGCCCACATCCAATGATTGGATTGGCGCTGAGCTGTTGTCGACTTTGTAGGTCCATTGACCGTCCGTGCCGATGGTGAGGGCACCGTAAGTCGTGCCCACAGGTGTCCCTGCGCCTGCAATGAA
This sequence comes from Vibrio nomapromontoriensis, assembly GCF_050337205.1. Taxonomy (NCBI): domain Bacteria; kingdom Pseudomonadati; phylum Pseudomonadota; class Gammaproteobacteria; order Vibrionales; family Vibrionaceae; genus Vibrio; species Vibrio nomapromontoriensis. Next base: position 17 of record NZ_JAKJSS010000001.1, on the reverse strand, counting down.
GGTCTCTTCATTGGCGT